>JBGCCY010000097.1:0-72219 GCA_045104975.1 Saprospiraceae bacterium | reverse complement strand
GGCAAAAGTTAATAATATTTTTTACCATCCTGCTGTTGCTCCACATGAATTATTAGCCTACACTTCTTCTGCAGATATCGGCACTTACATTATTCAAAAAACTAACCGAAGTCATGATATGAGTTTGGGGAATAAAATTTTTGAATACATTCATGCAGGTTTACCAATTATTACCTCTGACTTAATTGTTACTCGTGAAGTCATTGGAAATAAATTGGGTTATGTTTTAAAAGAAGACACGACGGCAGAAATAAAAAAAGCGATCGATACCATTCTAGAGAATGGAATTGATAATTATAAGAAAGAACTCCAGCTTGCTGCTCAAGTATATAATTGGGAGAATCAAGAAACAATAATGTTGCAAATTTATGAAGAGCTCAAAGGGTAGAAAAATTTGCCATATCACCACCGTTCACAACGCAAAAGATACTCGTATTTTCCAAAAGGAATGTGTGTCCTTGGCGAAGCATGGATTTGAAACGCACTTGATAGTTGCAAATCAAAAAAGCGAAATTGACCAAGGTGTTCAAATCCATAACATTACATCTACAACTTCTGGCAGGCTACAACGAATGCGAAAAACAACTCAAGTTGCCTTCGAAAAAGCCATGGAAATCGATGCAGATATTTATCATTTTCATGATCCAGAATTATTGCCAGTTGGATCAAAATTAAAGAAGCAAGGCAAAAAAGTCATCTACGATACGCATGAAGATGTGCCACGTCAGATTTTATCTAAATATTATCTTCCTTCTTTTATCCGGCCAATTGTTGCAGGTATTTTTGAAATATATGAAAACAGCATTTCAGCAAAAATGGATGCAATCATCACGGCAACTCCATTTATTCGAGATCGCTTTTTGAAAATAAATTCCAATACCGTTGATGTAAATAATTACCCTATTTTCGAAAAATTTAATATTGAAATCCCCAAGGAAAAGATTCATGACATCTGCTATGTTGGTTTAATGAGTAAGATTCGAGGCATCGAAGAAATGATTAAAATGTTGGAATTTACAGAGGCAAAAATGACTTTGATTGGTGAATTTCAATCGAAGGAGGAAGAAACATTTATTAAAAATTTACCGACTTGGAAAAAAGTAAATTTCTTAGGAAAAAGAAATCGAAAAGAAGTCGCTAAAATTTTATCGCAAAGCAAAATGGGAATCGTTACTTTTCATCCTGAACCCAATCATATTAATGCGCAACCAAATAAAATATTTGAATATATGGCTGCAAGTTTGCCCATCATAACTTCTGATTTTCCACTTTGGAAAAAGATTGTCGCCAAACACAACGCTGGGATTTGTGCTAATCCACTAGTACCAAAAGAAATTGCGAAAGCTGTAAATGTATTGTTAGAAAATGAAGAGCAATCCATTCAAATGGGAAAAAATGGACAAAAAGCTGTTCAAGAAGTTTTTAATTGGAAACAAGAAGAAGAAAAATTAATTAAACTTTACGAACAAATTCTTCCGTAGCAGGACTCTCCTGATTTCCGCATTTTGAGACGGGACTCGGGAGAGTCCTGCTATGGAGTAAATTAAATAATTGATTTTGAAAAAACCAACAGTCTCCATTCTCATTCCTTGCTTCAATGAAGAAGACTTTGTCGAAGCAGTCATCCAAAATATTTTGGATCAAGACTTCCCTCAAGAAGACATGGAAGTTCTGTTTCTCGATGGAATGAGTACCGACAAAACTATCGAAATAATTTCACAATACACTAAGCATCAACCTTTTATAAAACTAATTCCAAACCCTGATAAATTTGTCCCACAAGCCATGAACCTTGGAATCAACCAAGCTCAAGGTGAAATAATAATCCGACTCGATGCTCATGCAGCTTATCCAAAACAATATATTTCCAAATTATTTTTTTGGCTAAAAAAACTACCTGCAGAAAATGTGGGAGGCATCTGGAACATCCAACCACGATCAAATTCCATCAAAGCAAAAGCTATCGCACGTACCCTCTCCCACCCAATTGGAGTTGGTAATGCACTTTATCGCATGGGAATTTCTGAGCCGCAAGAAGTCGATACCGTTCCTTTTGGTTGTTATCCAAAAATGGTTTTTGAGAAATATGGAAACTATGATATTCGATTAAAACGAAATCAAGACATCGAACTCAACAAACGAATTAGACGCCAAGGAGGGAAAATATTTTTAGTCCCAGATGTGGAATGTACTTATTTTGCCAGAGATACTTTTAAGGAACTTTGGAAAAATAATTATGGAAATGGAAAGTGGGTAATTCTAACTTCTTGGTTTACAGGTACTTTTGATTCGCTTTCGATTCGGCATTTTGTACCTTTAGTTTTTTTTGTAAATGTATTGTTTTCAGTTTTTGCTTTTTTTAAAATAATGCTTTTTGGTGGAAGTTGGATATGGCTAATTTTTATTTTTCCAATTATCTTTTACTTTTTAATCATTTCTTTTTTTTCCGTAAAATTAAGTTTTGAAAATTCCGCACGAGGAACATTTCCTTATTTTCTATTATCGTTTTTTACTTTACATATAAGTTATGGTGTTGGCAGTTTTGTGGGATTGTTTTCTATTTTTAATTATAAAAAATAGAAAACTAAAAAACTGAAAAGCCCCAAAACCTAATGGTTTTTTGGGGCTTAACAATATATTTACAATATCTATTGTATTTTATCTTTTATAAAGACTAAACTCAACTCGTCGGTTCATTTTTCGTCCTTCACTAGTTTTATTATCCCCAATTGGTTGAGACTCACCATAACCGGCTGAAGCCATTCGAGTGGCAGTCACCCCTTTCTTAACCAAATAATTCAAACAAGCTTTTGCTCTTTTCTCTGACAATCTTCTATTGGTATCTTCATTTCCAGCACTATCAGTATGTCCTGAAATCGAAACATTATATTCAGGATATTGAGCTAAAATACCAGCTACATTATCTAAATCTTTATAAGATCTAGATTTTATTCTTGAGCTATTGGTTTCGAACTGTATATTTTTTGCAGCAAATGAAATAGCTTCTTGTACTTCTTTTACGACTTCTGGACATCCATTATTTGATTTTGGGCCAGCCTCATTTGGACATTTATCATCATTATCAGCAATGCCATCTTTATCTGTATCTGGGCATCCTCCAAATTGAGCTAAACCTTTTTGCTTTGGACAAGCATCTTTATTATCAGCAATGCCATCTCCGTCTGAATCTGGGCAACCATTGAATTTTGCCATTCCTGCAAGTGAAGGACAATCGTCAATATTGTCAGTTACACCATCTCCGTCTGAATCTCCGTAAGGACAACCTGCATTTGCTTCTGGGCCAGCATCATTTGGACATTTATCATTATTGTCTGCCAATCCATCTCCATCTGTATCAGGGCATCCATTGAATTTTGCGATTCCTGCCTCTGTTGGACAAGCATCATCACCATCTGTAATTCCATCATTGTCAGAATCTGGACAACCATTTAGAGCAGCAACTCCAAACACGTCAGGACATTCATCCATACTATTCATCACCCCATCTTTGTCTCTATCATTATCGACAGGTGGTGGTGGTGGAGGGGTTGGTTCACCTGAAAGAAAATATTTAAATCCAACATTTAGGTTTAAATTACTTCGATCATCATCCACCAATCCTATTCTATATTCTGGTCTGATTTGAAGATATGCACCTTTTTTCAATCTAAAATCAAATCCAATACCTAGCGGAATTTCTGCATGCCATTCCCCTTCATCGGCAATGTATGTTCCAACAACTCCTGCAGATAAGTATGGAACGACTTTCTTCGTTTCATCAAATAATTGCAATTGAAGTAATCCACCAAGAGAGGTTTTCAATCTTCTACCAGATATTGAATCTCTTGTACTCACATAATTTAGTTCTAATAGAACAATTGCTGATCCTACAGAAAAAGGTATTTCTAAATTAAGTAAGTCTCCTACTAAATTTCTATGATAACCTAATTTTACACCAAAAGTGGAATAATCTGTATTTAGAAAATCATCCTTAAACAAGGAATAATAATCTACACCAACAACATTCAGCGAGATCGCATCTCGGCTTCCGGAGTATTGTGAATAAGAATTTGGAGAAAACAGCATTAGAAAAAATACTGTGGCGATAGTTAAAATTACGACTTTTAAGTCCTTCATTTTACGTCTTTTTTATGTTAAAAAATTTATCTGGGTACATTTGAATAAAATCGAACATAAGGTTAAATTATATAGTTTTTATAAAACTACCAATTCCTTTAATTCCACTTTAAGACGAAGCTATCTTTATCGGTCACACATTATCAATTTCAGTAATTTATACTTTTCCTTATAAAAAAATAAAACCCCCAAAACCTAAAAGCTTTGGGGGCATTAAAATAAATTATGAAAACCTTATTTATTTTTTAAATAAAACAAACTCAACTCGTCGGTTCATTTCTCTTTCTGAATTTGTGGAATTACCCGATATTGGTTGAGTCTCTCCATAACCTGCTGAACTCATTCGACTCCTACTAATTCCTTTTTCTGCCAAATAATCCAAACATGCTGTTGCCCGTCTTTCTGATAATTTTTGGTTATAATCCTCATTTCCAGCACTATCCGTATGTCCTCCAATCGAAACATTATACTCAGGATATTGCTGCAAAAGATTAAAAACATTATCCAACTCAACATACGATTTCGTTTTTATCTGCGAACTATTATTTTCAAATTGAACATTTTTCGCCGCCAAATTAACCGCTTCTTGTACTTCCTTCACTACTTCAGGGCAACCTTTATTTGATTTTGGACCAGCTTCATTTGGACAATTATCATTTTTATCAATGATTCCATCTTTATCCGAATCAGGGCATCCACCAAAAATCGCAGGCCCTTTTTTATTGGGACAACCGTCTTCATTGTCAGAAATTCCGTCACCATCAGTATCAGGACAACCATTAAATTTTGGCAATCCAGGTGCATAGATACATTCATCGACCTTGTCCATTACACCATCACCATCCGAATCTAAATCTACATTGGGACAACCACCATTTGGAATTGGACCAGCCTCGTTGGGACACTTATCATTAGGATCTGGAATTCCATCATTATCCGAATCAGGACATCCACCAAATTTCGCCAAACCAAGAATCGTCGGACATAAATCATCTTCATCAATTATTCCATCACTATCTGAATCTGGGCAACCTCGCAAATAAACCAAGCCTGGAATATCTGGACATTTATCCACTTCGTTCAGCACTCCATCTTGATCTCGATCTTCTTCAATAGATGGCGTTTTTTCTTTCGCCGAGTTTAATAAAAATTTCAACCCAATATTTAAATTCACATTATCTCGATTTTCTTCAAGTACTCCAAATCGATATTCAGGTCTAATGTGAAAATAACTTCTTTTGAATAATTTAAAATCAAACCCAATTCCAAGTGGAAATTCTGCATGCAATCCTCCTACATCCGAAATATTGGTAATCACAAAACCTCCTGAAAGATAGGGAACGACAAATCTATTTTCCTTAAATGCTTGAACTTGTAAAAGTCCTCCAAATGAAATCTTTAGCGTTTTGACAGAAATATCTCCCAATGGATCATTCGGCAATGGTTCTATCGGGACTTTCGATCCTCCGAAAAATAATGGAATTTCCAAATTAAGTCGATCACTTCCTAAATTTCGATGGTACCCTATTTTCAAACCATTCGTTACGTATTCACCTCCAGCAAAGTCATTTTTAAATAAACCATAATAGTCCAAGCCAACGACATTGAAAGATATGGCATCTTTATTTTTCAGAGATTGAGCCAAGGAGTAATTAGCATTCGAAAAAAATAACAATACAATTACAAAAAAATAAAATAGAGGTTTTGAATTTTTCATGTTTTGTTTTTTAGAAAAGATAATAGTCACCTTTGACTACCAAAATCTAATTTATTCAATACTTTTGCATTTCAGTAATAAAACGATTTAAAACTTAAATATAGATTTAAAAAACTCATTTTCAAATATGAACTATAGAAGATTAACCAATGAGGAATTAGCAGAATTAGAAACGGAATTTGTTCGATTTTTGGTTTCAAATACGGTAACTGGTGATGATTGGGAAAAAATAAAAAAAGAAAATCCTGAAAGAGCAGAAGGTTTAATTGAAATTTTTAGCGACATCGTTTTTGAAAAAACCATTTCGAAAATCGAATATCTAGAAATGAAAACGCCAAAAGATTTGAAAATTTTTCGATGCAATAAAGAGAACATCGAATTGATGGGATTAAAAATAGAAGGGGAATCTGACTTGAATCTTACCGATGATATTTCCTCAGAAGAGATGATGAAAAAACTTCAAACTTCTGACGCACAACTTCAATTATATTCTGCCGATAAAAAATACAAAGATGATAATCGGGAGCAAGAAATTTTTCAAATGATGCAATGGGGAAGTTTGATTTCTGATGGAAAATTATTCCACTTGTTACGAACTTTGAAGAAATAATTTTAGACATACCCTTAGAACCGCTAGTTTCCCCAAAATTTTAATTAAAAAATATGCACCTTAAAAAATTCGACACTCAAGAAATTTTTATCAAAGAGATTAAATCTTTCCAGCAATTTATTCAAGGAGGAAATTCTTTGAAAAACTGCACCTTGCAAGATTTAGATTTCAGAAATTTAGATATCAATTGGAAAACTTTTAAATTTAGTAATACTACCTTTCTCGGTTGTCTTTTAAAACCTGAGGATAAAACATTTTTGGAAAAAAAGGGAGCCACCATTTTTCCTTGTCCACCAAAACTACCCTATTTTCCTTTCCGAAAATCATTATATAATTGGCAAGAATTAATGGAAGGTTTTTCGCCAAAAAAAGATAATAGTGTTGACTATCATATTTATCGACATTTTTCCAAATCCAAATTTAACCCTAGCATCAACGAAGCACTTTGGCAACGAATTCATGACCATGCGATGGATGATGCTCTACGTGATTTGATTGAACCGAGGAATGATGGAATGACTGAAAAAAAATGTGTCGGTTTTATGGGTGGGCATAGTACTTTACGAACTGATGAATTTTATACGAAGACGGCTTTGACTGCTAAGTTGTTGGCGGAGGCTGGCTATTTAGTGGTTTCAGGCGGAGGTCCAGGGATTATGGAAGCAACAAATCTTGGAGCTTATTTTGCCAAAAAGTCAAATAAAAAATTGTTAGATGCAATTTCTATGTTGCAAAAAGCACCTCACTTTTCAGATAAAAATTTCCATAGTCAATCATTAAAAGTATTAGAAAAATATCCAAAAGGTGGAAATAGTTTAGCTATCCCAACTTGGTTTTATGGACATGAACCGAGCAATTTATTTGCCTCACATATTGCTAAATATTTCTCAAATAGTATTAGAGAGGATACTTTGCTAGCCATCAGTTTGTACGGAATTATTTGCTCCCCTGGAAGTGCGGGAACTACGCAAGAAATTTTTATGGATGCTACACAAAATCATTATGGCACCTTTAATTATTATAGTCCCATGATTTTTTTAGGGAAAAAACGATACGAAATTGATACGATGATTTTCCCGCTTTTAAAGCAATTATCCTATGGAAAAGAATATCATAAGATGTTATACTTATCAGATGAGCCTAAAGATATTTTAAGGTTCTTAAAAGATAATCCGCCGGTCAAAACTTAATTTTTCACTTTAAAATTAAAAGCTATGTACAAATTAAAACAATACAATTACATTTTCTTTTTAGCCTTCTTTTTCCTTCAACAAAGCCTTTGTTCAGCTTGTAATGTTGTTTTTGATGTTGAACTTGATCACCAAGTTGTGCAGGATATTCCGATGGAAAAATAACTATCACGGTAACCGATGGAGCTTCTCCATTTGTTTATTCCTTTGATGATGGAACAACTTTTTCAACTGAAAACTTTATTAGGAATCTTTCTGCTGGAAATTTCAACATTGTCGTTCAAGATGCAGATGGTTGTGATAATTCCAAAAATATTACTCTTTCAGAACCTAATCTTTTACAAGTTAAATTAGGAGATGACATTTCAATTGATCTTGGAAATGAGCTTGAAGTTCCTGCTCTAATCCTTGGAGCCTATGAAACAATTTCATGGAGTTCAACTGATTTAGAAAACCCTTTAGTTAATCCTAATAACAATGGAAGTGATCTTCTTTATTTGCCAATTAATTCTCATACTCTTTATGTTTATTTGGAAAATGAAAATTGCATTGTAGCAGGTTCTATTTTTGTGAAGGTTGAAAAATTTGATGATATTTTTATTCCAAATGCATTTACTCCAAATGGTGATGAAGTCAATGACCGGTTTTATATTTATGGGGGAAACTCTGTTGTAAAAATTAATAAATTTCAAGTTTTAGATAATTGGGGTGGAGTTGTTTATGAGGCTTTTGACTTTTCTCCACATTATGCTGAGAATGGTTGGGATGGAACTCTTGATGGAAAAAATTTGGCACCAAATATCTATGTTTATTGTGTAGAAACTGAATACTTGGATGGTGAAATCAAAACTTTCTGTGGCGACGTAGCGCTGATGAGATGAAGGATTATAAAAATAAAATATGAATTATCTTAGTTTTTTAAATAGATCAAAACTTCAGGATATTTCATATTTTATTTTAACTTTTGACTTATTGAACGATCATCTTCTTGATCATAATTCCTTGTTCACTTTTTATTTTAATCAAATAAATCCCAGTTATAAAATACTGATAATCAACCAATTGGATGTATTCCTCATTCTTTTCTTTTACTGAAAATTGATCTAGCAATCGTCCATTTACATCTAACAATTCAATTTCGAAATTCTCTACTCCTTCACTTTCTATTCTCAGATAAAAAAGTCCATCGTTCGGATTTGGGAAAATAGAAACCTCCATTTTTTCTTTTAAGTCTTCCACATTTGTCGCAATAACTACCACTTCCTCTGAGTATATAACATTACTATTACAAGTTTCAGAAATCACCGTTAAAGTGATCGTGTAAGTTCCATTTTCTATAAACGTATGAACTGGATGCTCTTCTTCTGAAGTCATTCCATCTCCAAAATCCCAAAAGTAACTTGTTCCGTTTTGAGATAAATTTTGGAAATTCAAAACACCATCCACCGCTGTAAAATCAAATGCGGCAGAAGGTTCATCGACTACTAAAACTTCCTTTGAAATAAAATCGGTGCCATAAGCATTAGTGACTTCCAAGGAAACGGATTGAGTTCCAACATTTGAAAAAACAATATCATGGGGACCTTCTTCTGTTGAGGAATTATAAGGCATGGCTGATGTTCCAAAGTCCCAAAGGTAATTGGCTGCACTATTTGTAATTGTATTGTTATAAAAAGTAATGGTATCATTAATACAAACTGTCAAAACGGAAGAATTAAAATCAACAATAGGTGGAGCAGTCGAATTAAATATATTGATGTTATCCAAATACAAATTATTTCCAAAACCATTGACATTGATAAATTTGAGCGTAATCACTTGGTCTGAAAAATTAGCTAAACTGATTATTTCATTTTTCCAATCAGTTGCATTGGCTGGTTGCCAGTCCGAAGTATTTGTTGTTGGGAGGGAAGCTAAGTCCACACCAGATGCTCCATATATTGTTTCTACATATTCGTTTCCACAATCTGTGTAAACATCCACTCTCATCGAATCAAAGTTAAATTGAGAATAAGGAACATAAGCTAAATCAAAACTTAAGCCTGGTATTGGAATATCAGATAAGTCCAAGGTCATCGTAATTAATTCATCTTCAGCTCCATTTCCGTTGTAATTAAAATTATCTATCCAAGCTGTATTCGTCATATTCCCATCGCTTCCAATGACTATCTTTTCAGCCCATGTAATTCCGTTGTCTAAATTATCTACGCCCCAATTAGTAGGAGGAAAAACAGTTGATTCAAAATCTTCAAAAATATCTAAAACTGCAGGTGGAGAAATAATTACTTCAAAATCAACCGAAAGGGAATCATTATATTTAGCAGGATCTGTAAAATCATTTACCCACATTTTTAATGTATAATTCCCTGATGATGAAATAGTTAGAGGTGTATTAAAAATATAAGAAAAGATAAAACTACTTCCCAAAAACCCTGAATATAATTCAGTCACAACAGGTTCATCATTTAATTGATAAGACATTTCAAAATCAGAAAGTGTGGTAATTCCCGCATTTGCAATTTTAAAAATAACTGTTTCCACGTAGTCATCACAAAGTGTTACCACTCCTGCTACTGGCGCAATTATTTCTTCTGCCACTAAATCAGATTCAGTTGGACAGTTTAAAATATCGTTATTATATAAAATGGCAAGCGTTCTTCTACTCACCATTTCATCATCACCCAATGCTCGAATTGCAAACCAGTTATCTGCGGTCGGATCCGCAATGGAAGTCTCAAAAAATAGTTCTGAGGTTGTTCCAATGGATTCCATATATTTTTCTCCCAATGTAAAAACTTCATAAAAGTTAGCTGTGGGTAGATCTTCCCAAACTAGTCGAATGGAATTATAACAGACTTGCTCGACTTCCAAATTTGTAGGAATTGAGCTAATAGAAAAATTTGCATCACTTATATCTGAAGTATTGTTATTACTTATTCTTACTTGTGCTTTGCCAGTTGCTAAGTTTGGTATTTCCCAATCATAACTCCGAATTCCGCCATCAATCGAAGCAATATTATTCCAAGTATTTCCTTCATCACTTGAATATTCCAAGAGGTAATTATTTGATTGATCGTAAGCTTCCCAATGAATCTTCACTATTTCATTTGGTACTAACCCTTCTCCCCCATTTGGAAAAATCAAAGTCATTTCGTCTGTAACGATTTCATAAGAAATATAATATTTCACATTTCCAAAAGGTATTTCAAATCCTTCAACATTAAAATTGTAAACTCCAGCAACTGGATTATTGATGACTACTTGCTCCATATTATTGAGATGATCTTCTCCCTGAGTGGCAGGCAAACTTAATGCTATCGGATCAGGTGACTCATCCAAAATCCAAGGTAAATAAACCGCTCCACCTGGAGCTGTAAGATTTAAGTCCAAATCATTTACTAATGCTTTTGCTACATTTGGAATGCCCTCTTCATCAGCCCAATACAACATGACTTTGAGTTGTCGAACATCATTTGGAAGTGTCATGTTATGAGAATTAATTTCACCTTGTTCTATCTCATCTTCTAAATATCTTTCATCTTCCAAGCAACGAACGGCTCGATGTGCATTGACGACTCCCCATCCCGATCGAAAATCAGGTCCTTCATTTTCAATGTCAGTTGCGGTATTAAGCATAATTGATTTAATCAACGCAGAGGTTGGAATTTCACCTTGTAACTCTTGATGTGCTTGATATAGTTGAGCCATCACTCCCATCACAGCTGGCGCTGCGAAAGAGGTTCCATTCGTACTGGTATATTGATTATTAGCAGTTGTCGTGGTCATCACACCATTGGCACAAAGGTCTGGTTTGATTCTTCCATCGGTGGTTGGGCCGTGGCTACTTTTACTTTCAAGCGTTCCGTCAGATTGGACATTGCCGATAGTAAAAACGTTTTTCCCAATTTTATGACCGCCCGTAATATTCCCCCAGTTGGCACCGGCGCCATAATTACAATCTGACTCCCCAGCATTCCCTGCAGAAAAAACATGCATCAAAGTGGGGTTTTCAAAAACCTGAAAATCAACCGTCGAAGCATTATCATTG
Source organism: Saprospiraceae bacterium (assembly GCA_045104975.1). GTDB lineage: Bacteria > Bacteroidota > Bacteroidia > Chitinophagales > Saprospiraceae > CAJQQY01. The sequence goes on along the minus strand of JBGCCY010000097.1, from coordinate 60,517 downwards.
TATCCATTATTGCATCCATCAGAGTAGGATGAATTGGTCAATAAGACATTTTCATTTTGATGCAAATCAATTATTCCATCCAAAAAATCTGATTGATAATCTCGCACATAAATTTCTGCTCCTTTAGCTGCTCCACGTTGAGTGGGATCTAAATTACCTGCGGCACCGACCATTCCTGCTACGGCATCACCATGTCCACCGCCATAGTTCGTTCCCTGAGTAAGCCTTCCTTGAAAATCAATATGTGGTCCAACTGCTCCATCATCTCGAACCATTACCCGAATTCCAGTTCCATCATAATGTCTTCCTGTTGGAAAATCAGCATCCAAAATATTACTCCGATGTAAATGTCGAGAAGGGTCGCCTTCGGGTTTTCCTGGTTCAGAAATTTGACCGACAAAACTAACAAAAGGAAATGCTGCAATTAAATCAACAGAATGAATGGGTGTTTTTATTTTAAGAATTGGAAAATGTTTTGATGCATTTAAAACTTGAAATCCATTTTTCTCAAAAGTTTTTTTCACAAAATCCTTAGATATGTTTTTAAAATAAAAAACCGAAAGTGATATATTTTTTCCATCAAATGCCCACGCACCAAAGTCTTTATTTTGAAATTGGTTAGTTGTTTTCCAATTCGATTTTATTTTGGAGATACTTCGAATCGGCAATTTCTTAAATGCATAAAAATCTAAATCGGCAGGTAAACTTGCGAAATATGCCTTATTGGGAAGATATTCTAACAATACAATTCCAAGTTTTTTCATCTCTCTTTGAATAGTTGAATTGGGGATTTCATAAAACTGAATCAGCCGAAAATATTTCCCCTCAGTTACCTCTTCTTTTCCAAATAGGACATCTCCTTTTAGTGATTTAAAATTCTCCTCTAAAACAACTATTTCTTTTTTAAATAAAATTTCAAACGATGCGGATTCCGTTTGAGCATTTATTTTTCCAAAAAAAGAAAAACAAATAATGACGATTGACCAAGCAGTTATTTTATAATGATTCATTGTGGAGGTTTTATTTTTTCACAAAAAACGCCCAACGATTCACAATGTTACCGTTGGGCGTTTTTTCACTAAAAATTTCATTCTATTTTATCAAAGTTATAAATCCTTGCACCTCTTGCGGCACTCCCCTTGGAGTCCTATAACTCACTTGACAAACGTATACTCCAAGAGGCATTTTTCCACCTCCATTATATTTCCGTCCGTTCCAACCTTCATCAGGATCACGTGTTTCAAAAACTAATTCACCATAACGATTCCAAACCTGGAAAGTATAATCTCGCATACCTCGATAATATCCCGCTCCTTTAAATTCATCATTCACCGTATCATCATTTGGCGTAAATGCATTTGGTAAAAAATATCGAACTTCTGGAATCACATCAACTATTTTTTGAATAGTATCTCGACAGCCTTCTTCGGTAGTCACGATCAATTCTACAATTTGAAGTCCAGTATCTGGAAATGAAAACGTTGGATTCTCTTCATAAGAAAAACCTTGTCCTGCAAAATCCCATTCCCATTTGTAATCTCTGAGAGAGTTGTCAAAGAAATTTACTTCAGGCTTAAAGTTCGTAATTCGATCAGGGCCGAAATAAAAATCTGCCTCTGGAAAAGAATCAACTTTAATCAAATTAGGAAAAAATCTATCAGTATAACAACCAATCGGAGAAGTAATTTCTACATGAATGGTGTATTCACCTGGTTCATAATAAGTATACGATGGACTAATATCTGTTCCTATTCCTCCATCTCCAAAATCCCAAATGATCTCATAAGTATCATCAATTGGAGTAGATAAATTATTAAAGAAAATATCCAACGGCTGACATCCTTTAAATGAACTCGGCTCAATAACAATCAAGGGTGGTACTGGTAACCAAGTGACTTCCTGAATCAATTCATTGGAACAACCATTTTCATCAGTTACTATTAAAGTAACTGGATAAATGCCAGGATCGGTATAACTATAAACTGGATTCGCTTCAGTCGATATTCCATTGTCACCAAAATCCCAAAACCATAACCCAATATCTGAATCTACACCTGCTGATAAATCAGCATACGTAACTGGTCCGGCGACACAAGTATCATAGTCAAATGAAAAATCAACCATTGGTGGTACAGAAATTTCCACATTTATCATAGCAGTATCTCCACATTCAGTCCCAGGATTTAAAATTAATAATCCTTCATAGATTCCATAACCTGGAAATGTCACATCAATACTTTGTTGATTTAAGGATAGTGGATTTAACCCTCCAAGATCAAACTCCCATAAATAATCTGTAATCATTGGGGAAATAGGTCCTGTAAAATTTAAAGTCGTATCTCCTGCACAATTATTAAATTGGAATACTGAATCACTCTGTATAAAATAATCTCCATCAACCGTAGCAACTACAGTTGGTTCACAGAATGCTACATTGAATTGAAAATCTCTTTGAATCGTACTTAATAAAATTCCATTTCGATATTCTTTGACACAAATCCCAACTACATATTGTCCTTCGGCATCTGGTGTTCCTGTTAAAACGCCCGTTGTTGAATTAATACTCAACGGAGGATCTCCTCCAATCGGATCAAGCGGTCCATAAGTTGGCGCAACAAACGTAACATTATCATAAGGCGGCGGTGCATCTGGATCTGGATTAGGAGTATTGGTACTCCCTCCTGTAATTGGACTACATAATTCATATACCAATAAATCACCATCTGCATCTGTAGCAGAATGATCAAAAACTAACTCTTCATTAACACAGACAACGATGGGAGGAAAACTATTAAAAGCAGGTGCATTATTACACAACGCTTGAGCCTCAGGTGTAATTTCCACATAAAATGTAGCCCCTGTTGCACCTGGATTAATAAGATTAGAAATAGAGTTATTTCTACAACACCGTTGATAAATGATATAATAACTCTCCGTACTCAATGGTAAATCTATTGCTCCAACAGCTAATGCACTCAAATTGAATTGGTAGTCACCTTGTTCTACACATACATTTGATGGTAAGATCAAACAGGGATTATTAAGATTAGGATTAATCATACTTATTTCTGGATTAGGCATAATGATTTTAGCAAACTCAGTTGATAAATCTGATCCATTATAAATGGACATCCTTCCATTAAGAGTACCATCAAAATCTGCTGCATTGGATGCTTGACAATCTCGGTAAACTTTTAAATAAATTCTATAATCTCCATTTGCTAAACAACGGTAGGTCAAATCTCCTCCAATAATATGAGCAGCTTGAATATAACCTAATGGAAATAGAAAGAATAAGAAAAGAATTGTTCGTAGTTTTATTTTCATCACTTTTTTTTTAAATAGGATTTTGTTGAAAATCTTATTGCGAATTGTTTTTTATAAAAAAAGAAAAATCTGGGAAATTATCTTTTAATAATTTAGTCAACTTTACATGATCTAATTTCGGCATTTTTTAAAGAAAATTTGCATTTTTCGTTTTTTAAAAAATAACTATAATAATTTTTTTCAAAAAAAATGCCCGCCGATTCAATTCAGAACCGGTGGGCATTTTTTTTTATAATTGTCTCGTCTTAAGGCTTGCGTTAAAATAGTAAGCACGGAAAACAAGAAACGCTTGACGACTCTTTAAAAATATTTATTTTATCAAAGTTATAAACCCTTGCACTTCTTTCGGGACCCCTCTGGGACTCCTATAACTCACTTGACAAACGTAAACTCCAAGAGGCATTTTTCCACCTCCATTATATTTTCGGCCATTCCAACCTTCATCAGGATCACGTGTTTCAAAAACTAATTCACCATAACGATTCCAAACCTGGAAGGAATAATCTCGCATACCTCGATAATATCCCACACCTTTAAATTCATCATTAACCGTATCATCATTTGGTGTAAATGCATTTGGTAAAAAGTATCGAACTTCTGGAATCACATCAACTACTTTTTGAATAGTATCCATACAACCAGCTTCTGTGGTCACAATCAATTCTATAATTTGAAGTCCTGTATCTGGAAACGAAAACGTTGGATTCTCTTCATAGGAAAAACCTTGTCCTGCAAAGTCCCATTGCCATTTATAATCTCTAAGAGAATTATCAAAGAAATTTACCTCAGGCATAAAATTCGTAATTCGATCAGGGCCAAAATAGAAATCTGCTTCTGGGAAAGAATCAACTTGAATCAAATTAGGAAAATTTCTCTCCGTATAACATCCAATCGGGGAGGTAATCCCTACATTAATCGTATACTTCCCAGGTGTATCATAAGTATAAGATGGACTGATATCAGTTCCAATTCCTCCATCTCCATAATCCCAAATAATTTCATAAGTATCATCAATCGGGGTGGATAAATTATTAAAGAAAATATCCAAAGGAGCACATCCTGTAAAAGAACTTGGCTCAATGACAATTAATGGTGGGACAGGCAACCAAGTCACTTCTTGAATAATCTCATTCGAGCATCCATTTTCATCTATTACGGTAAGTGATACATTGTAAACTCCTGGGTCAGTATAATTAAATACTGGGCTTTGAGTATCAGAAAATTCTCCATTTCCAAAATCCCAATCCCATTCAGCAATGCCGGCAGTTACCCCTGTTGACATATCTGTATAAACAACGGGCCCAGCCACACAAGTATCATATTCGAAAGTAAAATCTACAGTAGGTGGTTCAAAAATCTCTACTGAAATAGTAGCAGTATCTCCACAATCAGTTCCTGGATTCAATATCAATAACCCTTCATAAACTCCATATCCCGGAAAAGTTATATCAACACTTTGCTGACTAAGCGAAAGTGGATTCAATCCGCCTAGATCAAACTCCCACAAATATTCATTGATAAATTGAGAGGACGGTGCTACAAAATTAAAGGTCGTATCTCCATTACAATTATAAAATTGAAATAACGGATCAGTCTGAATCAAATCATCTCCATCAACTGAAGCAACTACTGTCGGTTCACAAAACGCTACATTAAATTGAAAGTCTCTTTGAATCGTACTCAATAAAACTCCATTTCGATATTCTTTGACACAAATTCCAACTACATATTGTCCTTCGGCATCTGGCATTCCTGATAAAACTCCTGTTGTTGGATTAATACTTAAGGGCGGATCTCCACCAATTGGATCAAGTGGCCCAAAAGTTCCGGAAACAAAAGTAACATTATCATATGGTGGTGGTGCATCTGGGTTTGGATTAGTTCCATCAAAATCTGCAGCATTTCCTGGTGTTTGCCAACCCGCAGTTCCTCCTCCTTTCAATGGACTACATAATTCATATACTAATAGATCACCATCTATATCTGTAGCAGAATGATCAAAAGTTAATTGTTCATTAACACAAATTACAATAGGTGGGAATTCATTAAAGGTTGGCGTATTATTACATAAAGCTTGCGATTCAGGGGTAATTTCTACATAAAAAGTAGCACCTGTTCCACCTGGGTCAATAATATTATTGATTGAATTATTTCTACAACATCTCTGATATATGATGTAATAACTATCTGTGCTTAGTGGTAAATTAATATTACCAATATTAAAATCACTTAAATTAAAAACATATAAACCTTGTTCTACACAAACATTGGAAGGTAAAATCAAACATGGATTATTAATGTCTGGTTGGATATCTGTAATAACAGGTTCTGGCATGACTATTTTATCAAACTCATTCAACAAATCGCTACCATTATATATAGACATCCGGCCATTCCCTGGGCCATCGAATCCTGCACCATTCCCTTGGCAATCTCGATAAATTTTCATGGTAATCTCATAATCACCATTACCTAAACATACATAGGTTAATTCCCCACCGATAACGTGAGCTGCTTGAAGATATCCTAATGGAAAGAGAAATAGGAACAAGAAAAGTGTTTGTAGATTTATTTTCATCACTTGTTTTTTTATTGGATTTTATGAAAAATCCAGCTGTTGATTTTGTTAAAACAATAGAAAAATTCGGGAATTTGTTATTTCAATAGATTGGTACAAGATTATTACCTATGTAATTTCGGCATTTTTAACATAAAATCCACCCTTTTTGTTTTGAAATAAAAAACTATTAAAAATTAAGTACAAATGGCGGCAGTTTCTGAAGAATATCGAACAAGGATTTGTGAAAACTGACAATACTTATATATTTCTTTCTTGAGAAGTATCGTCAATTTTCACAAATCCTTGTTCGATATTCGTTATTCTTATCCTATTTCACAATCGTCGCAAACCCTTTCAATTCCACATCTCCTCCCCTTGGACCAGTATAAGTTACCACTACGACATAAACCCCTTGGGGCGAATCTTTTCCATTATTTAATTTTTTTCCATTCCAGCCTTCAAAGGGATCGGATGTTTCAAAAACCAATTCTCCCCATCGATTCCAAATGGTCATATTGAAATTTTCCATTCCAACAAAAAAGCCTTTTCCAAAAAACTCATCATTGATAGAATCAAAATTTGGAGTAAATGCATTCGGTAAGAAGTAAGCTACTTTCGGAATTACATCAATACATTGTGTCAAAGTATCTTGGCAACCTGATTCATGAGTCACAATCAAAGTCACTTTTTGCAAACCTGTATCTGGAAAAATATACGTAGGATTTTGATCAAATGAAGTTTCTGTTTCATTAAAACTCCAAAACCATTGCACCGCATCAATCGACAAATCTGTAAATTCTACCTCTGGTTGGAAGTTGGTAGGAGCATTTGGAGTAAAAGTAAAATTCGCTACAGGTGATGGTTCCACCGTTATCAAGTTCGGGAAAAAATCACTAATCGAACAACCAATTGGCGAAGTTACTGTAAGAGAAACATCATAAACTCCCGGTGTCTCATAAATATAAGATGGACTAATTTCGCCACTAGTACTACCATCTCCAAACTCCCAAACAATATCATAAGTATCATCAATTGGCGTGGAGAGATTATTAAAAAATACATTTTGAGGAATACAGCCTTTGTAAATACTTGGTTCAATTATCAAAATCGGCGGCGCAGGATACCATTCAATTACTTGAGTTGTATCATCTATACAACCATTCATATCTTCCACAGTCAACGTTACTGGAATATTTCCAGGTGCTGAATAGAGGTAATCTGGATTAACATCGTTGCCTGAGTTTCCATCTCCGTATTCCCATAGATTACCCGTAATCGCACCAGCACCTGAAGCAGATAGATTATTAAAACTTACTGGACCAGCTACACAAGTATCATAAGCATAAGTAAAATCTGCATTTATTTCAGGATAAATATTGACAAAAATATTTGCGGTATCATCACATGGCGAACCTTGATTTAAGATTAATTGACCTTGGTAAGTTCCTAAACCAGGAAAAGTAATACTCGTATTTTGGGTAGTCGAAGTCGCTGTATCGCCATTGTTCAAATCAAAACTCCAATCATAGGTATTTATAAATGCTTGATCAAAACTTTCATCTATGAATGTAATCGTATTATTTCCACAAGAGTTAACGACAAATTCATTTCCGTTGACCACTTCATCATTTTGGATTTGAGCAAAAACAGTTGGCTCACAACTTTCTACATTAAATTGAAAATCTCGTTTGACCACACTTAGTAAAACTCCATTTCGATATTCTTCTACACAAACTCCAACCACATATTGTCCTACGGCATTTGGAATTCCTGTAATTAAACCAGTTGTTGCATCAATCGTTACTTGCGGATTTCCTCCCATCGGATTGAGTGGACTAAAAGTTCCGGCAATGAAAGAAACATTTGAGTATGGAGGTGGAGAATCTGGATTAGGAGCTACTCCCGTAAAAGCATTCGCATCTCCTCCCATCGTTCCATCTGTTCCTCCTCCTACTTTAGGACTACAAAATTTATAGACTAGTTGATCTCCATCACTATCTGAAGCCGAATGATCAAAATCAATTGGCTCATTGACACAAATAATTATTGGAGGAAAATTATTAAAAGTTGGACTATTATTCACACATCCTGTTGAAGTTTGTTGTGCTTCAGGAGTGAGTTCTATCGTATAAGTAGCACCTGTTTCTCCAGGTAGAATAATATTATTGATAGAATTATTTCTACAACATCGCTGATAAACAATATGATAACTATTTGGGTCAGTTGGTAGAGTCAAGGTGAAAACATAAATTCCTTCTTCTACACAAACATCCTCTGGAATAATCAGGCATGGATTAGAAACATCAGCCGGAATATCAGTAATTACTGGAGCAGCTAATGTTACTGTAGGAATATGTGGCACAACTGTTCCATCTTTATAAACGGTAACCGAACCTACAGTAAATGCTCCTGGAGCAGAATCAAACAAAGCACCCGTGCTAGCACAATCTCTATAAATTTTCATTGTAAATTCATACTGATTGTTACCTAAACAAACATAGGTAATGTCTCCTCCGATAATGTGAGCAGCTTGTGCGTTAAAAAACGCTAAAAATGAGATGATTATAATGGCTAACTTTTTCAATACTTTCAAAGTTAAGTTTTAGTTGAATGAGGTGAATAGCTATTTGGTGATATTACTTTCTATAGTTCTTTTAATCATTCTATTTATTAGAATCATTTTTTTTGAGTTACGTTGCTTCAACAGCTAAAGAAACGAATATTTTGTCTTTAATTTTACTTTTCAAAAACCATTATTTGAGAAAGGATCATTCACAAAAATAATAAGAGAAAATTAAATATTAATTTTTTCAATAAAAAATAACATTCTTCCAAGAGCAAACGTTAATTATAACTTAAGACGTGAAAGTAATATAATAACAGTTGGGTAATTTGAATAATTAACACTTTAAAAAATTAATATATTGCGCCTAGCTGACTAATTGATTAAGTTTTGACAAAAAAAATACTTTTTGAAAGCTTCCTTTCCGTTAATAAATATGAAACTGAAACAATTCCCTCAAAACCAACATTTGTAACTTTTTGATTTCCCTATTTCCTAATTTTTTATAAAAAACCTGATTATAGACCTTAATCTACTTAACAATGATGCAAACTGACCTACAACAATTAATGTTTGGAAAAGACAATCTGGAAACTATTACTACAACTTTAGAAAATAGTGGATTGATCCTTTATCCAACTGATACGATTTGGGGAATTGGTTGTGACGCTACTAATGAAGACGCTGTCCAACGAATTTTTGACCTTAAAAAAAGACCTTACGACAATCCTTTTGTCATTCTAGTCAACTCCATCGAAATGCTCAAAAATTATGTCGAGCATGTACATCCTAGAATCGAAACTTTACTAATACATCATCTGCAGCCACTTACGATGATTTATGATCGTGCTAAAAACTTACCTGCTATTTCTCATGATAGGAATGGTAGTGTGGCCATTCGAGTGGTGCAGGATTCTTTTTGCAAAGAGTTGATTGGACAATTTGGAAAACCATTAATCGCATCTTCTGCGAATATTAATGATAAACCATTTCCTGCGAATTTTGGAGGAATTAGTTCTGATGTAATTACTGGTGTGGATTATGTTGTTAAATGGAAACAAGGGGAAAAGAAGTTGAGTCAACCTTCAGTAATTGCTAAATTTTCGGAAAAGGAGGAATTGATTTTTTTGCGGGAGTAATTTTTTTTTAATACCTGCAAATTATTCTAATGAAAATTGCTTTATACCTATTACTTTTCATCTTAGCTTTAATTGGAGTAGGATTCTTATATATTTATTTGAAATATTTAAGACCGCTCAGACCAAAAGAAGTAGGAACTGAATATGTTTCAGTTGAAGCTGACGGAACGGTCCGAGAACTAACAAAAGATGAAGAAGACTTTCTTCAAGAAGAATTTTATGGAGCAGATAGTGGTCGACCAAATATCAAATCAAATTACAAAAAAGATTTCGATTGGGGACATAGTCCTGGTTTTATCTCAAGGAGGCGAGTCCCTAAACACATAGAGATTAAAAAATAAAATGATCCTTAATAGTCTCATTGAATATTACTGAAACCATATGAGTTTGAAACTAATAATCTTAAATCTTTCTTAAATACCTCAATTGGTTCAATAAACCATTCAACTTTTCTATTTTTAGGAAAAAATACCAAACATGCTATATTTCAAATATTTTATTACTATTTCCATTTTACTTTTTTCTTCTTCGGAAAATTTACCAGTAGAAGCCAACAATTCCAACCGGATTGCTTGGGAAGAAAATAAACAAATTGAATGGAATGATTTTAAAGGCCGAGCAAATAATACGAGTTCGTTAGATGCTTATACCATGCTAGGAATTTCCCTTGAAGTGATTGGTCAAAAAGACGGAAAAGTCGATATGGGAGTTTTTGGATATTTTGAAAAAAATAAAAGTTGGGTGAAATCTGGGGAAAAAACAGATCATTTATTAGACCACGAAAGAAAGCATTTTGACCTTTGCGAAGTATATCGAAGAAAATTAATTAAAAAACTAGAAGCTAAAAAATCATACAAATATGATTCTTTTAGCAATGAAGTGGGGAAAATGTTCAATGAAAACTTTGAGGAATACACCAAAGAACAAGAACGCTACGATGAAGAAACTCACCATTCTCAAAAGAAAGAATATCAAATCAAATGGAATAAATTTATTACCAAAGAGTTATTACGTTTGAAAAAATATGATAAAATTGCAGCAACTTTAAATGTAGTAGACTAACAGGAGACAGTTTTCAGTAGGCAGTATGCAGTTGCCAAGTGTTTACTGAAAACTGCCTACTGAAAAACTGATATCATGCAATTCGCAAAAGCCATACTTCAATACGACGACCAAACGGTAGAATTTCCATTTAACAAAATGACTTTTTTCGATGAGTTGTACGTTGACTTTAAGCAAATCGACCAAGGGAATTATCAGACTTACCACCTCGCCATCCATCCCAAGCAGACCATCCAAATCAAAAAATTATCCTTAGTTTTTAATCATGCTTATTTATCAAATGAGGATCCTCGTATTTTTTGCAATGGATATCAATCTTGGTCAGAAAGTCGAGAATATCAATTTGGAGAAAAAATTCCAACACTTAAATTCTGGGCAAAAAATCGTCAATATTTTGGCGATGAGCATATCAAAGAAATTCCTAGAGGCAAAAACATCCTCCATTCTTGGACATATACTTACATCAAAAATAACCTACCTAACCGGCAGGCAGGCAATAATTTCACATTCCTAGGTTCTCTCAAAGAGAATGCAGCATTCACTTATTTTATTCATGACGAAAATGCACAGCAACTCATTGTAGAGAAAGATTGCAGCGGTTTAGAATTGAGTCACTCCTTCCCTATTTTGGATTTATTCGTTGGTCAAGGAAAAGAGCAACCTGTTTTTGATCAATGGAAAAATGAAATGGATTTACCTCTGCTTCGAGCACAACCCAGTACAGGTTGGACGAGTTGGTATAACTACTATACAGATATTTCGGAAGAGATTATTTTAAAAAATCTAAATGCATTTTCTGAAAAAAATACGCCACTTGATTACATTCAAATTGATGATGGTTATCAAACTCAAGTCGGTGATTGGTTGAGTATCAAACCGTCCTTTCCAAATGGTATGGCGCACGTCGCTCAAAAAATAAAACAAGCTAATTACAAAGCTGGAATTTGGTTGGCTCCATTTATTTGCGATGCAAAATCTGAAATTTTTAAACAAAAAAAACATTGGTTAGTCAATGGTAAAAATGGAAATCCTTTTGTTGCTGGTGACATTAAATTTTGGGGCGGGAATTTTTATGTGTTAGATTTTTACCAAAAAGAAGTACAAGATTATTTGATCCAAGTCATCGGATTTTTTACTAAAAAATGGGGTTTCGATTTTCTCAAATTAGACTTCCTTTATGCAGTTTGTATTCTTCCCACTAAGAATAAAACACGTGGACAAATCATGCATGATGCGATGGAGTTTTTAAAAATTCAAGCTGGGGATAAAATGATTTTAGGTTGTGGTGTTCCCTTAGGAAGTGCTTTTGGGAAAGTAGACTTTTGCCGCATTGGTGCAGATGTACATTTGCAATGGGAAGACCGCTTACAACGCTTCAATGGCAATCGAGAACGGGTATCTACTTTGCTGTCTTTACGGTCTACTTTGGGTCGATGGCAACTGAATAATCGTGTTTTCCATAATGATCCAGATGTATTTATTTTGAGAAACGAGAATAACAAATTAACTCCTACTCAACAATATACCTTACTGATAATCAACAGATTATGTGGAAACTTAGTGTTTACTTCCGATTTAGCAGCCGAATATACGACAGAACAATGGGCCGAATTTGAGTTAATTTATCAACTCCAAAATAGTGAAGTAAAAGAGGTACAAAATTTGACGAATGATAAGTATCTGATTTCTTTTAATCAAGGTGGAAAACGATTCATGGCAGCTTGTAATTTGAGCAATAAAAAGACTTCCTTTTTGGTTAAAAAACAACAGATTGAATTAGAACCTTATGAGTCAATAATTTTGAAAAATCGTTCTTAGTGAATTATCTAAGAACCTGAAAAATTAAATATGAAAAAATTTCTGCTGCTTTTCACTTTTCTATTTTCCAGTTTTATAACAATATATTCCCAAAAACCTTTTTACCATAAAAACAAGGCAATTAGTTGGGTGGGTGAAACAGAATTCACTTATTATTTGGAAGACTATGATCGACTCAATTTTGAACCTGCTAATAAAATGCAAGAGGAAACTCGAACGATCAAACTAGATCCATTTGCAACTTGTGAATTTGGCACAGAAACGTATTTTACTAATTTTATTATCAACGAAATTTTAGAAAATCGACGAAAAGTTTTTTCCCTAAAAGGAAAACCCATGACGATTTCTCAAATTCAAAATGCCATTGGAACAGTTTCAAAAGACACCACCAAAGTCCTTGACCCAATCACAAATAAAGAATCTCTGGTAGTCGTTCATACTGATCCAAAATTTCAAATTAAAGCTTTCCAAGTTCGACAATGGTGGTACTATGATAACGAAAAAGAAAGCCTTGGTTCAACGGTCCGAGCTATCGCTCCAATTCTAATTGATGAGCGAGAAGATGGTTCCACTACTCGCACAGCTTTGTTCTGGGTAGAAATGATTCAAGACTCCAAAAAAGATTATGATTACAATGATCGAGGAGTCATTTGGGCAAAAGAAACACTTTCGACTCTTTCATTCGACAAGGTCAAAAAGGTCAAAGGACGAACGAATAAGACATTAAAAAATCTTGTGTACAAAGATCCAAAAAAAGGAAAAATTAGAGTATTGGAAAATGATGGTTGGTATCCCTATTGTGCTGAACCAATTGACAAAGAGGAGGTTAATAACTTATTGTCAGCTACCAAGGATACAATTATTACATTCGATCCTGAGACATTTACAGAAGAAACTTCCATCGTTAAAAACTCAAAATTAAATTTTAAAGATTTCGATTTTATGAGAGTTTTACAACATTGGTATTTTGACAAATCAACTAATACTTTAGCGAGTAAAGTAATATCCATTGGACCATTAAAAGATGTCAAAGATGAAAAAGGAAATTTAAGATTCCGACGAGCACTTTATTATATTATGAGTTCTCAGTAAGTTGGATTTCCAAATCCATTTTACTTTCAGGAAGCCTTGCAAAATTTATGGTTGCAAGGCTTTTTTTGTTTCAAATCCCAACATTTTGGTTTTTACAATGTTTAAGCTAATGTGATTTTCATCACTTTCCATCTCCAAAAAATCAGTTACTTTTACAAAAAAATAAAACATGAGTTACCTAGATTTATTCATTCAATCTTATAAAGATTTTGGAGGCTACATGTGGAATGAAATTACTTTCCAAGTCTCTCCATGGTATGTCAATTATTTTTATTGGTTGATTGCTTTATCGCTTTTTGTTTGGGCATTGGAAGTATTCTTTCCATGGAGAAAAAATCAATCAGTCTTTCGAAAGGATTTTTGGTTGGATACATTTTATATGTTTTTCAATTTTTACATTTTCAAATTGATCATTTTTATGGCGTTTTCAAATGTAACCTCTCAATTTTTTTTGAATGTTCTAGGCGGTGAATTTAAAGATTTTGCCATTTTCAATATGAGTGGATATGCATTATGGATTCAATTGCTGGTCTTTTTCGTGGTGACTGATTTTATCCAATGGTTTACTCATGTTCAGTTACATAAATATGAATTTTTATGGCGTTTTCACAAGGTTCATCACTCTGTAGAAGAGATGGGATTTGCCGCACATCTTCGATATCATTGGATGGAGAACATATTTTACACCCCCATGAAATATATTGTAGTCATGCTGTTTTTTGGATTTGAACCGGCAAGTGCATTCATCGTTTATTATCTTTCTATCGCTATTGGACACTTGAATCATGCGAATATTAAATTGACTTATGGCCCATTGAAATATATCTTCAACAATCCAGTCATGCACCTTTGGCATCACTCATACGACCTGCCAAAAGACCGACGCAATGGAGTTAATTTTGGTATTTCACTTAGTGTTTGGGACTATATTTTTGGGACAAGTTATGTGCCTGAAGATAGTGGAACGATCAAATTAGGATTCCCTGGAATGGAGAAATTCCCCAAAGACTTTGTTCATCAGAATTTGCATGGATTTAAGTCAGAAGATTAGAGATTATTCTATTTAATATAAATAAGTGGTGATAGGACTTATAGTCCTAACACCACTTTTTCCTTTAAATAAAGTCTATTAACTTTTTGTTCTTTAGCCAACATATTTCTATGCCCAAAACACTTATCTTGTATCTAAATTTTAAAGATACAGAATGAAAATATTTGGAAAATTATCATTGACTTATATACTTCTATTTTTGGTTATTTCCACTAATGCTCAATTAGTGATTAACGAAGTCTGCTCAAAAAACACTTCGATCATTGAAGATGAATTTGGAGAGACTTCTGACTGGATAGAATTATATAACAATACATCTACAGATATAAATCTAGCAGGATATTTTTTATCTGACAAAGAAGACAATCCTCAAAAATGGGTCTTCCCCAATAAAGTAATTCCTGCACAATCTTACCTTTTAGTTTTCGCTTCTAACAATGATTTAATTCAAACTTATTGTCATACCAATTTTAAATTATCCAACTCTGGAGAGACTTTAATTCTTTCCGATGCCGCTGGAATCGAACTTAATCGAATCGAAATTCCTTCACTTGTAGAAGATCATTCCTACGGAAGAATTCCCGACGGAACTGGTAATTTTCTATTTTTTGCAACTCCCACTCCTGAGTTTTCAAATGATAATAATTCGAATTATGATTTTGCAAAATCTCCTCAATTTCAGACACAACAATACTTTAATGCAGTCAATTCTACGATAGAGTTGACTTGTGAGGAGCCTGATTGCACAATTAGATTTACACGTGATGGAAGTATTCCTGATGAAAATTCATCCTTGTATTCTTCCCCATTTCAAATAGATACGACCACTTCCATCAGAGCTGTTACTTTTGCTAACAACCTCTATCCTTCTGCGCCAAGCACTCAAACTTTTTTTTGTAACACGATGCACACGTTACCAATTTTAACGTTAACAAGTGAGCCAGATAATTTTTGGGAATGGGAAAATGGCATCTTCATTTTAGGACCAAATGGTGATCCAGTTTATCCTCATTTTGGAGCTAACTTTTGGAAGGATATCGAGATCCCTGTGCACTTAGAATATTTTAAAGACCAAAATTTAGTAGCCAAATTTGATGTTGGAACAAAAATCCATGGCGGGAAAGCGGCCAGAAGTAAACCAGCAAAAGCATTGCGATTACTGACTGATAAAAATTTTGAATCAGAAGGAATGAGTTATTCTTTTTTTGAAAATAAAAACATCAATAACTTCAGAAGGCTGGTGATTCGAAATGCGAGTGGCGATTTTAATTATACTCATTTTCGGGATGCTTATTTGCATCGATATTTTATTAATGAAAAATTGGATTTGGATGCTCTGGCTCACCAACCTATCGTTCTTTATATCAATGGAACTTATTGGGGAGTAATGAATTTGAGGGAAAAAATTGATCAATATTATCTCAATGAAAATTATGGAATGGAGAAAGATAGCTTTGATTTATTGGAAGAAGATTTAGTAACCATCGAAGGTTCAAAAGAGGAATATTTAGAGAACTATGATTTTTTAGTCAACAATGATTTAAGCATTCCATCTAATTTTGAAATTGCTGAATCATATTTTGACATCAACAATTTAGCAGATTATTTCATTGTCCAAACTTATGTGAACAATACTGATTTCCCCAACAACAATATTAAATATTGGCAACCAAAAAAAGAAGGAGGCAAGTGGCGCTATATCCTGTTTGATATGGATGTGGGGATGGGAAGATATGGTTGGACTGTAGCACAATATGATAACTTTAATTGGCGGTTAGAAAACCCTGATAGCAATAAATTTATCAATATCATTAAAGCCTTTTTTGAAAATACAAACTATCGCAATTACTTCATCAATCGTTATGCAGATTTGATGAATACTATTTTTACACCAGAAAATTTTGCAAAAGAAACAGAAAATACCATCGCTGAAATTGATGAAGAAATGAAGCGACATTTTGCACAATGGACTTGGCCTGGTTATGATGTTTGGCAAGAGGAACGGATTCCTGGGTTGTTTACTTTTATTGAAGAACGTCCCGAATATCAACGAGAATTTATTCGCCAATATTTTGAATTAGAAAACACTGTGGAACTCCAAATCAATACTTATCCTGAAGGTGCTGGATTAGTAAAAATAAGTACCATCACACCTGAAGATTTGCCTTGGAAAGGACATTATTACAATGGTGCTCCTGTTACCTTAACTGTCATCCCTAACAATGGTTTTACATTTAAGAAATGGGAATCCATTCATACCATCTTAGATCAAAATCCAAGCGAAACGATCAGTTATAATTTTGAAAAAGATGACGAGATTACTGCCTACTTTGAAGCTGAATATGAAGGGCTTAATTTGACAGCTTTCCCTAATCCGTTTCAAAACAATCTTGAACTTGAATTCTCTTTGGAAAAAATATCTACAGTAGAAATTCATCTTTATGATAATTTGGGAAGACTAATTCAAGCTTTCCCTAAGGAAATCAGAAATGCAGGAACGCAATCTACTCAATTGAAATTCGGAAATTTACATAAAGGAATTTATATTATATCTTTACAAACTGAAGATCATATCCAATCTATAAAATTGATACATTAATTTTTTAAAATTTTAAATAATCATTCCTGTTGAATTTTATTTCAAAAAAAGCACTTTTTACCATCTTCATTTTTATCATTTTTTTTTCTTGTAGAAATGATAAAACACTTCCAGCCCTTCTTGAATTTAATCAACTTCAATTAGTTGAAGTTCCTACTTCCTTAAATGAAATTTCGGGGATGGTTTTCCGAAATGATATGAGTGTATTTGCACACAACGACGGAGGGCAAGGAGCAAGAATTTTTGAAATAAATTTAACAGAAAAAAAGGTCAATAGAAACATCAAAATTTACAATGCTATTAACTTCGACTGGGAAGATATGGCTCAAGATGATGAATATATTTATGTCTCTGATTCGGGAAATAATTTAGGGCAAAGAACTGATTTAAAAATTTATAAAATCTCAAAAAACGATTTGGAAATTCAAGATTCTGTGGCTGCTGAAATCATCGAATTTGAATACCCTGATCAAGAAATTTTTTCCCCAACTGAAGTTCATAATTTTGACTGTGAAGCAATTATTAGTTTTGAAAATGAGCTATTCCTTTTTTCCAAAAATCATTTAGATCAAAAAACCAAACTCTATTCTCTTTCTAAAAACGTAGGAAGTCATACCGCCAACTTGCTTCAAGAATTCAATGCTGATGGATTAATTACAGGCGCAACAATTAGCGAAGATAACAATGTAATTACATTGTTAGGGTATCATAAAGAAGTAGTCAACCAAGTAGAAAAATTTGATCCTTTTATTTGGCTGTTGTATGACTTCGAGGAGAATAAAATCTTTGAGGGAAAAACAAAAAAACTAGACATTGAAATAAAAACTCAAATGGAAGCAATCTGTTTTGGTAATAAAAAAAATCTCTATTTTTCGCATGAGTCTGAAACCTTAGGTCTTCCTCAATTTATTTATACAGTAGATCTGGAACCGTTTTTAAATTAAACATTCTAATTAACTTCTTTCTTCATCTTCCCTTTTTCTTTGGCAAACTATTTGAACATTCTAAAATTCAATAACAATATTTTTAACCATTTAAAATAACCATTTTAACCAAAATTAAATCTTATGAGTTGCAATAAAATTAAATTTATGCAACTAACACTACTTTTCGTCCTAGCCTTATGTTCATGTAAAAAAGAAAATCTAAATGATTTTCAAGAAACCACCACACCAACCAATCCAACAGATCTTCCTAATGAAGATTTAAAAATTAAAACCACTAAAATCTTAACAGAAGTTGTCAATGAAAACAACATTCCAGACCATCAATTGATCTTGGAAGTAGAAAGTGTTATTCGAAATCTAACCTTTGGATCACTCTTGCAAACCGCTTTTTATCCACAAGTTTATGGGCTTAATAATTCAATTGCGACCACTCGTACCGGTTGTCCTTCGAGTAGTCTCTCAAGTAATAATAGCGGTAGTACTGCTATTCATACCATCACTTTAGATTATGGAACTGGATGTACATCCATAGGAAATACAGCTTACGCAGGTACTGCATCTATCATTATTGAGGGTGAATTAAACACCATTGGAGCAATTGTAAGTATCCAATTAAATGAAGATTTCATCATTAATTCAGTTAATGATTTGGAAGGAATTATCTCATTAGAATTTGATCATGTTAATGGAATAGATACCTATAAGGTTATCGATTTGGATTTACAAAACACCAATATTCAAAATTCGAATATAACCAATATTAGTTTACCTCAAATCCAATCAGGTAATTCTGGTTCGGTAGGTGGATTTTTTATAAAACCGAATTTAGTAGGTGATCCAGGTAACCCTTTGGACATCATAAATGATACTTTGTCTTATTCAGGATGCTTCCAGATAGGCAGCCCAACTGGACCGACACTTCGTTCATGTACCGATTCCAATGCTGATATTAATTATAATTTTTCTTGCGATGTTCCATTTGATGGCTTCTTAATTGTTGATACCTTAAATACCGATGGTACTTTTGGTAATCCAATTAATCCAAATCAAGGTACTTTTGGTGATCTGAATTTTTCTTATCCCAACGCAATTAATAATGGAGTTTGCGATGATGAGATAGAATTTTCAGATCATATTGAAGGGACTACTCTAATAATAAACTTATAATGTAATAGACTTTTTCAAAAAAAAAAACTTACTTCGATAATTAATCGAGGTAAGTTTTTTTAGTTTAGACTAAAGTTAAATTTTACATTTTTCCTAAAATCAATTCCGCCAAATCATAAACCATTACTGACTCTTGTTTCTCCTTCTCCTTAATTCCATCTGACATCATGGTCAAACAAAATGGACAATTCACCGCTACAATTTCAGCTCCAGTTTCCAATGCTTCTTCCGTTCGTTCGATATTGATTCTTTTCTTTCCTGGCTCATCTTCTTTAAACATTTGCGCTCCACCTGCACCGCAACAAAGTCCCGTGGTTTTGCTTCGTTGCATCTCCACTAACTCATTATCCAAATTTTGCAAAACAGATCGAGGTGCTTCATAAACACCATTCGCTCTTCCCAAATAACAAGAGTCATGGTAGGTAATTTTTTTACCCTCAAACATTCCTCCGTCTTTCAATTTGATGCGTCCTTCATTAATTAATGATTGCAAAAACTGTGTGTGATGCATCACTTCATAATTTCCACCCAATGCTGGATATTCATTTTTTAGAATATTAAAACAATGGGGACAAGTCGCTACAATCTTTTTCACCTTATACAAATTCAAGGTTTCGATATTCTGCAAGGCAACCATTTGGAAAACAAATTCATTTCCTGCTCGTCGAGCTGGATCACCGGTGCAACTTTCTTCTTTTCCCAAAATCGCAAATTCCACTCCCGCTTCATTTAAAATTTTGGTAAAAGCAACAGAGACTTTTTGTGCACGTGAATCAAAACTTCCTGCACATCCTACCCAAAATAAAACTTCAGGTGTTTTTTCTGCGGCAGCCATTTCTGCCATTGTTGGTATTTTATATTCTTTAGACATAATTTTTTTTTAATGGTTAAAGATTAACGGTAAATGGTTAACCCTAAACTTTTGAAAAAATCGGTGACTTATTTTTTACAAAAAAGTAAATTAAGTAGCTCTCGTCAAGTTAACCATTCACCGTTAATAGTTAACCATTAAGAGTTTAGCCTTTCCCTTGTGCCGTCGCTTCCTCCGCCCACTTGTCACGTGCATCTGGCAATTGCCAAACTGATCCTGAATTTTCCATACTCGTAAACATTGGCAACCAATCGCCTGGGCCTGCTGACAAAGTCAAAATTTCATATCGACGCATTTTCATAATAATATCCAACGGATTAATCAAAACTGGACAAGCTTCTACGCAAGCATTACAAGTGGTACAAGCATGTAATTCTTCATTGGAAATATAATCAAATAATGATTTTCCATCATCAAAATTTTCTTTAGTCAAAGTCGTCGCTTCTGCTCTGAGTTCTTCTTTTACCCATTGCATATCACCGCTGTCCAATTTTTGACCAATTTCTGTTGCTCGATCTCGAACATCCATCATCACTTTCCGAGGAGACAATTTTTTGCCTGTAATATTCGCTGGACAAACAGAAGTGCATCTTCCGCACTCGGTACAAGTGTAGGCTCCCAAGACATTTTTCCAATCCAAACTCATCACATCATTTGAACCAAATTCTGGCAAATCATCCATCGGCGCATCAGGATCCGTTTCAATCAAGCCCATCATGGATTTCACCTCATTCATGATCTCAGGCATATTTTCCATTTCTCCTTTTGGCTGTAATTTCGCAAAATAAGTATTTGGGAAAGCCAACATAATATGCAAATGCTTCGAAATCGGTAGGTAATTTAAAAAAGCAAAAACCGTCATAATGTGCAACCACCAGCCAAATCTTTCGACACCTATCAAAGACGATTCTGACAATCCACCAAACAAAGCTGGTCCTAGCCAGGTACTCACCGCAAAATTTCCTGTCATATGATAATGATCTGCTCCCATACTTTGCAGCACTTTGTCTGCTCCATTCATACTAAATACGCCAATCAATAAAATGATCTCCAAAACCAAAATCATATTTCCATCAAATTTTGGAAAACCAGTCATCTCATCCATTTGGAATCGAGGAATTGCCAGCAAATTCCTTCTAATCAAAAAGATTAATGTCGCAAAAAATGCTGCAACTGAAAGTAACTCAATGCTACTAATCGCAACCGTATAAAGTGCGCCTAAAGGTTCTGCAAAAAACCGATGTGTTCCAAAAAAGCCATCTACCAAAATTTCGATTAATTCGATTTGGGTAAACAGAAAGGCCACATATATAAATAGGTGTAAAACTGCAGGAATCCATCGTTTGAACATTTTCTTTTGACCAAATGCAATGAGCAAAACGTTTTTCCATCGCTCACCTGCATTGTCAGAAATATCTTTGTCTTTTCCTAAAAAGATATTTCGACGGATTTTTAAAAATTGTTTGGCTGCAAAACCAAATGATGCAAAAGTGACTATTGCAAAAATAATTTGTTGAATCATCTATTAAAAAGTTGAAGTTTGTTTTTTCCAAATTTACTTAAAAACATATTAAAAGAAATATCCTTTTGAATGTTTTGAGTTTTGAAAAATCTAAAAAACCGAATTTACTGGTAATTATACGTTTTGAAATTAAATAGATATAATAAAATTGATTTTTTTTTAATTAAAAATGATTCTTAATTAAAGTCATTTTCCCTAAATTGCCTTCATGAAATTACTTGATGCAAGACAAATTAAGCAAAAGATAAAAAGGTTGGCTATCGAAATTTTAGAACAAAATTTCGGAGAGAAAGAAATTATTCTAGCAGGCATTAATAATAATGGTTTGGGCTTCGCCAAAATGTTGGAAAAAGAGATAGTGCAATTGACTGAGAATAAAATTACTTTAACTTCCATCAATCTTAGTCCTGCTAATCCTTTAGAATCCGAGGTAACTATTAATATTCCTGAAAAAGATTTGAATAATAAAGTCATCATAATCGTCGATGATGTGGCGAATACTGGAAGAACTATTTTTTATGCTATTAAACCTTTGTTGGAGGTTTTACCTAAAAAAATCCAAGTGGCCGTTTTAGTGGATCGAGAACATAAGTCATTTCCAATCAAGGTGGATTATGTAGGAACATCACTTTTTACAACGATTCAGGATGATATTGATGTGCAGATTAGTGGACGTGGGGAAAAGGCGGTTTATTTAAAGTAACCCCCCAGCTCAAAGGGGAGCTTTTTTTCTATGCCTTTCGGCAAGGAAAAAAGTTAAACATTGTTTGATTGACTGTATAATTTAAAGTATGAGTTCGAGTATTAAATTCTTGGAATAATACAATTTTAAAAATATTTTTTAAATAAAAAAATTCCCCACAGATGGGCAACTAAAGCAATTAGCTTTTTCCCTTGCCGAAAGGCATTGAAAAAAAGCTCCCCTTTAGGGGCTGGGGGTTTAACATGAAATTCGGAAAACTACCTGACATCTCAAATATCAATTTTTCACTTCCCAATGAACCTGAGGGAAATACAAATACCTTTTCCTCTTTTCCCAAACAAAATACACCTCCAAAAATCTATATCGGTTGTACCGGTTGGAGCATGAAAGAATGGGTTGGAAAAGTATATCCTCCAAAAACTCCAGCTAAAGATTATTTAAAACACTATGCTAAACAATTCAATACAATTGAATTGAACACTACGCATTATAGAATTCCGAGTGAAGCGAATATCGAAAAATGGAAAAATGAATCTACCGCCGATTTTCGTTTTTGTCCAAAAATTCCTCAAGTGATTAGTCATAGTTCAGGCTTGGGATTAAATAATGATGCTTTGGATCATTTTTGCAAAAACATTCTACTTTTGGAGGAGAAATTAGGTTGTTGTTTTATGCAATTACCTCCTTATTTTGGGATAGATCGTTTGGCAGTTTTGGAGCATTTTCTTAAAAGGTTCCCATCAGAAATTCGGTTAGCTATTGAATTGCGACATGAAAGCATTTTTTCCAATAAAAAAAATCAAAAAGTGGTCGCTGATTTATTAAAAAAGTATAATATTGCTTGGGTAAATACCGATGTTGCAGGGCGAAGAGATGTTTTGCATCTACAATTGACGACAGATATTGCGATGATTCGATTTGTTGGAAATAATTTACACCCAACTGATTATCAACGAATCGACGAATGGGTGCAAAAATTGAAGGCTTGGTCGGCACAGGGACTTTCCAAAATTTATTTTTTCCCACATGAACCTGATAATATTTTAGCTCCTGATTTATCTTTATATTTGACTGACCAGCTTCAAAAACATTTTGAAGTAATCACTAGAGGGCCCAAGTTTTATGAGGAAGATGATGGGAAGCAAATGTCTCTTTTTTGAAAATTGAAGTTTTTTGAAAATTGAAGTTAGGATATTCTTTATCATGTAGGTTTACATAGCATATAGTTGGCTGAAAGTAAAAAAATCAAGTGGAAAAAAAGCTGATTTTCAAAAGACAAATGAAGGGTTCAAAGATATAATTGGAATAATTGGGTTAACTATTTTTTGGGCAGTTCTTACTTTTGGAATAATCAAAAATGTATATTTAGGAATAATCACAATTGTAATTGGAGTTTTATTAATTGCATTTGTTTTTAAAATTAAATATAATTTTGAAATTGGGAATAAAGGAATAGAGTTTTTTAGAATATTTTCAAATAAACAAATAGAAGAAATAAAGTATACTCAAATAGCACAAATTAGATTTGAAGATGGTTTTACCACAAGTTTAAGAGCAGGTAACGAAAGTAGAATCTATGTTTATCCTAAATCAAATATCAGGTTAAATATTCGAGTAAATAAATCTGGTTATATTCCATTGATTATTGGTAAAAATAAAGACGAAGAAATAATTCGAATTTTAAGCCATTGTCAAAGTGAAAATATAGAAGTTAAAATTCTTACATCACATAAAGAGATAAGAAAACAACTGAATCTTAAAAATTGGAATCAACCTTAAAATAAAAAAGAAAGCAGTAGCGAATATTGCATATAACGGCAATCAACTCCATGTGGACTGACTGCGCTTATGCAGGGACGTTTTTTCTAAAAAAACAATAATTACACGAACCAAAACAACTCCTATTACAAAGGTTCAAGCTAAACCTTTGGTACAGATAAAAATTTAAAAATGATAAATAAAGTAACAGTTTACTGCTCCTCAAGTAATACCCTTCCTCAAAAATATTATGAGGAAACCAAACGAATTGGACGACTCCTTGCCAAGGAAAATATCACCATCATTTATGGTGGTGGTTCATCTGGATTGATGGGAACATTGGCAGATAGTGCTTTGGAAAATGATGGAAAAGTTATTGGCGTTATTCCACGATTTATGAAAGCAGTCGAATGGGATCACAAAGGAGTCAACTTGATGATTGAAACTGAGGACATGGCGGAGCGAAAAAAAATCCTAATCGAAGGAACTGATGCGGTGATTGCTTTGCCTGGAGGTGTGGGAACATTTGAAGAATTATTTGAAGTATTGAGTGCCAAGCGATTGGGGCTTTTTACTAAACCGATCATCATTTATAATTTCCAAGGGTTTTATAATCCAATCATTGAGATGTTGGAAACTTGTGTTGAAGAAAATTTTATGGGAAAACAACATCGAGATATTTGGACAGAGGTTACTCAATTGGAGGACTTAATTGAAGCGATGAAAAATGCTCCTGCTTGGAGTGAGTCAGCGATTGAAAATGCAAAGACATAGGAACGTTAGACGTTGAACGTTTTACTTTGGACGGACTGTCAAAAAACTTTTAATATTAAGACATGACGAAAGATATTACTGAAGATAAAAAATCATATCCTTATATCCATCGAGATATAAGCTGGTTGTATTTTAATGAACGAGTGCTTCAAGAGGCAGAAGATTTGGAAATGCCTTTGTTTGAAAAAATTAAATTCTTGGCGATTTATTCCAATAATTTAGGAGAATTTTTTCGCGTGCGAGTAGCCAATTTACGAAACTTAGTTCGAGTAGGAAAAAAGACAAAACGAAAATTAGACTACGATCCAAAGGAAATAATCAAGCGAGTTTTAAAAATCGTTAACGAGCAACAAGAAAGATTTTCTAAAATTTTCAACGAACAAATCATCCCTGAATTGGCCAAAAATGATATTCATTTATTGCGCTATGATGATTTAGGAGAGGAACAAAAAGAGTTTGTCAATAATTATATTCAAGACGATTTACAGCCGCATATCCAACCAGTTCTTTTGGTGAAAAATAAAATACGCCCGTTTCTAAATAATTCGGAATTGTATTTAGCTATTTTGTTAAAAGATAAAAGTGCAGGATTGGCAGAGGTGAATGAGCACTACGCCATTCTTAAAATTCCGTCAGAATATTTGCCTAGATTTATTGAATTGCCTAACTCGAATGGTCGGCATGACATTATTATGTTGGATGATATTGTTCGTCGAGCAGTCACTTGGATGTTCCCTGGCTATCACATTGTTGATTCTTTTTCTATAAAACTGACCCGTGATGCGGAGTTATATATTGACGATGAATTTTCGGGAGACCTTTTATTAAAAATAAAACACAGCTTAAAAAAACGTGATGTTGGCCCTGCGTCTCGATTAGTATATGACGCTAATATGCCTCCTCAACTATTGGATTTCTTGATTGAATCTTTTGAGTTGGACAAATATGATTTGTTGCCAGAAGGAAGGTATCATAATAATTTTGATTTTTTCAAATTCCCAAGTTTTGGAAAAGATCATATGAAAAACACCCCGCTTCCTCCGCTTCCCTACCCCGCGCTTACGCCTGAATCAAGTATTTTTGAGGAGATCAAAAAGAGGGACCATATGGTTCATTTTCCATATCATACTTATGAACCTGTAATTAGATTTTTTGAAGATGCGGCCAATGACCCAAATGTAACTGAAATCAGAATTGTTCAATATCGGGTGGCAAAAAAATCTAGAATTATGCAAGCATTGATGAAAGCAGCACGGTCTGGAAAAAAAGTTTTTGCCTTTATTGAAATCAAAGCAAGGTTTGACGAAGAAGCAAATTTAAAGTGGGGAGAGAGTTTAGAGAAAGCAGGTGTAAAAGTTCATTATAGTTTTCCAGGACTAAAGGTTCATTCTAAATTAGCTTTAGTAAAGCGAGAAGAAAATGAAAAAACTAGAATATACACCTATTTAAGTTCTGGAAATTTTCATGAAGACACCGCAAAAATTTATACTGATTTAGGATTTTTCACCTCAGATAAAAAAATAACAAGAGAGGTGAATGAAGTATTTTCCATTTTAGAATCAGTCGATCATCGTCCAAAGGATTTTCAACATTTATTGGTCGGACAATTTAATTTAAGACCTGATCTTAAAAAAATGATCAACAAAGAAATAGACAATGCTAAGGCTGGAAGAACGGCTCGGATGATTTTGAAGATGAATAGTTTGGAAGATAAAGAGATGATTATCAAACTATACGAAGCGAGTCAAGCAGGTGTAAAAATAAAAATGATTGTTCGGGGATTATGCTGTCTAACTCCGGGAATCAAAGGGTTGAGCGACAATATTGAGGTAATTAGTATTGTTGATCGGTTTCTAGAACATAGCCGAGTTTTTATTTTTCATAATGACGGAGAAGAAAAAATTTACATTTCCTCAGCTGATTGGATGTATAGAAATTTGAGCAAACGAATTGAAACAGCTTTCCCGATTTATGATAAGGAATTGAAAAAAGAAATAAAGTCAATAATTGCTATCCAATTGCAAGACAATGTCAAAGCAAGGATTATTGATCGGAATAATCAAAACTTAATTAGCAAAGGTAATTCAGCAATGCCTGTTCGTTCACAAACTTCAACTTACTATTATTATAAAAATAAGGGCATAGAAGAAGTATAACCAAATAGTGTCATTTAGGAAACTTAAACTATTCCTTAAAACTTCCAGATTTAAAAAATCTGGAAGTTCTTTTTTTTTAGATCAAACTTTCAACGCAGAAATCCCTCCATCTACTCCTAAAACTTGTCCCGTCATCCATCCACTTTTTTCAGAAAGTAAAAAACAAACCGCCTCTGAAATATCGGAAACAGTCCCAACACGTTTGAGCGGATGCCTTTGAGCAGATGCTTCTCTTCTTTCATCTGAAGATAATAATCTAGCAGCAAGTGGCGTATCAGTCAAAGAAGGTGCTACACAATTCACTCTCACTTTTGGCGCCCATTCTGCGGCAAGCGTTTTTGTCAACCCCTCAATTGCTCCTTTCGATGCAGCCACCGAAGCATGATAAGGCATCCCTTGACCAACAGCGACCGTACTGAAAAGCACCACACTCGAATGCGCTGTTTTTTGTAAGAGTCTCTGCGTCGCTTGTAAAACTTTTACCGCTCCAACCACATTTATTTCAAAATCAGATCGAAATGCATCTGGCTTTAAAGATCGAAATGGTTTTAAATTTATACTTCCAGGACAATAAACAACCCCATGCAATGCATCAGGCAAGTCTATTTTTTCATCGCTCAACGCATCATATTCTTGAAAATGAATATTGGAAGAAACAGGGAGATTTTCATTCGTTCGAGCAAGAACATAAACATTAGCATTTTGTTCCGTCAACGTTTTCACTACCTCTAAACCAATCCCATAACTACCTCCGACAACTAGGTAATTTTTATTTTCCATTTTTCAATTCTTGAATTTTCATTTGAATTGCTTCTGACTCTTCGATCAGGCGAGCATAATGTTTTAGATCACCGGAGCGTTGGATTTCCATCGCTTTTTCCATGAGTACTAAGTATTCTTTTTCTAATTTTTTGACTGGGTCTTTTTTGAAAAATCCAAACATAGTTTTGATATTTTTTTTTATTTTAAAAAACTAAGAATGGAACATTTGGAGAGAGAAAAGGTTTATGATTTTAGTCTGTGATCAAGAAAATTTACTGACGCACTAAATTCGCCCGTTTCCGAATAGCCAATTTTGTTCGATCGCCATCCAATAATTCAAGATAAAATATTTTAAAATCAGCATAAGCATCACTCGAAACGAAGTGTTGTTTAAAAACTAATTTTCGTGAAATTTGAATTCCAGTTTTCTGCTTTTTAAAAATCAATTCATACCGACCAAACTCATTTTCCAAAATAATATCATTCGGAATTTCTAACAACTCAAAGCCATTTGGTATTTGTAAATCAACAACTTGTTCGCTTGGTGCCAAATTAAACAATTCGCCCAACGCTAAATTATTATGTCTAACTTCTCCAAATAGAGCTGTCCGAGTGGTGATTGGATGTAAAATTGGAATTTGTAAAATTTGAAAATTACTGACCTTTTCCAAGTGGTGGAATGCTTTCAATTCAATAGAAGTCATCAAATTGGAATCAATCTCTTGCAAGTGATCAAAAGAAAAATCTCGAATCTTTAAATGGTCAAATTCCGCCGAAGCTAAATTTTCTTTCAAAAATAGAAGGTGATCATTTTGAGTAGTTTTATTATTAAGTGTCTCTCTCCATTCGCCAGCAATGACACCTTTATTTTCCATTTTCACTTGTAATTCAAGATTACGTTCATCTACAATTCGAGCAATGGTTTTTATTTTTACAAAATTTTTAAAAGCATTTAATTGATCGTTAGGCAAACGAAACAATTCACTTTCATTAGGTTTAATTAAAAGCGCCCATTGATCATTATCAAATCTTGGAAGTACATTGTTAGAAAAATAATCTGTCGTTAAATCTGCGTACCGCATCTCCTTCCCTTCCAGTCGATACCCCACTACCACATGATCAAACGCCAATACCGAAGGCCGAGATTCTTGCTGCGTAAAATTGCTCGTACGAACCAATGTATAGTATGCTTCAATGTCCAATTCACGCAACATTGAAATCATCAAAGACGCCACATCTTTGCAATCTCCAATTCCTCCACAGATTGTTTTGGAAGGTTTCTTTGGAACATAATTCGAGTTCAAAAAAGAAACATGAGAATAGGTTATCCCAGTTGTCAAATAATTATAAATGGCTCTCACTTTTTCTTCATCCGACATACTATCATTGGTGATTTGTGTCAACTGGTTTTTGACTTCATAGTTCGCTTCGAGTCTGCGATAAGTTTTTCGCTCATACCATTCGACTACTTTTTTCCAGTCAGATTGAGTGCTCAGCATCAACCAACTGAACTTATCCATTTTATCCAAGACAGCTTCTTCATGTTCATTCTTAGGAGTCTCATTATTTTCCCAAGTATAAATTTTTACTTTATTTTCTTCTCTGATTTCAGGATCACAATTCACTTTATTGCAAACGTAATTAAGCGTTTCCCCTTTCGGTAAAACTATTTCAAAGACACTTTTATAGATAGGAATTTCCATCGACAACCAAGCCATGTGATACATCTCGTTAGGAATTTCACGAGTCATATCTCCATTCGAGAAACCTTCAATCTCGATCAAATCTCCTGGTTGCAAATTTTGAAAAACTACTAAATTCCAATTACGAGAAGGTGTTACTTCTGAGCCATCTGCTTTAATTACTTTCACTTTTCCGATCTCTCCCAAAAAACTAAAATCAGCTTCTGTCCAATAATTGACTCCTGCAGAATTCAATATTTTTATCCATAATTTTTGATGATAATTCAACCGATTCTCTTCATTCAAAGTCGCTTGTACATTATACATCAAAATCAAAGATTCTGCATTTTGATATTTCTTTTCCCAACTCCTGTCTTTTTGTAATTGTACTGTTACAAAATCTTGAAAATATTTTTTCGCCGATTCTACTCCTGTAATTTTATCTATCTTTTTTTGCAATCTATTGAGCACATAATTTCCTTTCTGGGTAGCTAAATCTATTTCTTTTGCAGATTTAAAATATTTCAAAGCAGTCTTCTCTTGCTTCTTTTCTAAATATATATCACCCATTTTCTCCATTGTCTGAGAGTGAAAAGGATTTATAACCAATACTTTTTCAAACAAAGAGATTGCTTTATCCCATCGTTTTTGCTCTATTAAAAATTCTGCTTTTTCTTTCAAATAATATGATCGATAGGGAAATATTTCTATCAGTTCATCATATAATTTAAGTACTTTTTTATCATTCTTTTTTTCTTTATAAAAAGCAATTGCGTTTAAATAATCATACTCCTTAAATTGAAATTTCATCTTTTCTATTGCAGCAATTCCATTTTTTTCAATTTGCTTCTTTGACTCACCTTCATAATCAATCTCTTGATTTTTATTAACAGTCAAATATTTTAAAAATAAATCTCGATAATCCGAATCAGGATAATCTGCTAAAAATTTCCGCACAAAATCTTTTGTTCCCCCTTCTTCCCCATGCTCATTTAACCAATTCAAATATGCCATCAAGGCATCTTGATGTGTTGGAGAAAAGTGCAAAATTTGTTTTAATCTAGAATGATAATTGGCTACATCATTTCTGCGGTCTACTTTCACTAATTGGTTAATTAGACTTGCAATTAAAGGCGTTTTCGTCAAATTAATATCACTCAAAATGGCTTCAGCTATTTCACCTTTATCATTAGCAGCTAGTATTTTTGCGAATAAAAATTTAAAATAAAAATCATTTTTATGAGTATCCATTTTTGGAAAAAACCACTCCTCTCCTTCTTCATTCAACCCCTTCAACAAAAACATTTTTGTTAGTAAATAATAATTTTTCCAATCAGTTGAATCCTTGTCGATTTTATTTTGGAGCAATTTTATCCATTGCTTTTCAATTAATTTTGTTTGGTATTTTCGAGTTTTATTTTTTCCGAAAAAATCACTTGAAATATTATCTACCAAATTCCCATTCGTATCCGTCACTCGCAAAGCAAACTTAGCAATTTGATTTCCACGACTTCTATATGTTTTACTTTTCAAATAATCTCCATGATAACTCTCTTCAATATTTACATTGATTTCACCTTCATCATATTGATCATTAAAACTCAAATATAATTTGCTTTTACTTCCTTCTTCAACATAAGTCGAAGCTTTCACAAGAATCCTATGCATTCCTTTTTTCAATGCCAATTCAATAATTTCTCCATCTCTCCAATATTTTAAATTATCTTTTTGATCAAAAATTAAATCATCATCCATCCAAATTTTCATGGGAGTCGTCCGACCAATTCGAAGCTGAATTGTTTCATCTTTTGGCAAGGTCAAAAAAGTATTGGCATAATATGTTCCGTTCCGCTGATAAGCTAGATTTTCATTAAAGTTAATTTCCCCATTTGGTGCTCGCAGTATTCGTTGAACCCATTTCATTTCTAATCCCTGCTCGTTTTTATAAATTCTATTTGGTTTAAAACTTTCGATTTCTAATGGCTGTTGCTCAATATGTCCACTTCCTGAGACATTCTCAAAAGCACCAATCACACTCCAATTAAAATCTTGAGTCACCGATTGGATAGTGGCTAAACTTTTTTCGAATCTTCTATTTTCATATTGAATCTCTGCCTTTGCTAGAGTTGCTTTAAGATTAAAAGATGGGTCAAGATCGTGGGCTAAAATTTGGTCAGGTGAACCTTCGTATAAATGTTTAAACAGCGCAAAATATTCATCACCCCAGGTTGCTTCAATTAATTGATTAGCATATTTTTTATAATTCAAGTGATCTTGTAAAACTTCCGAAATAAACAACATTCCACATAAGGCATCTTCATCTTGAGGATTTTGTAACAATGCATTTACAAATTCCTTTTTTGCTTTTAGTAATTGATTTTCACGAAGTAAATCCCAACCAATCGATTGACCATTGGATTGAAAAATAGAAAAGAAAAGAAAAAATGCAACAAGTGCTAATTTAAGTTTTGGAAATTGCATAGTTGTAAGTTCATTTCGAGGGGAAGATTCGTAAATGACGAGGAGACATTAAATTAACTTGATTGGAGGAAATTAATCGGAGAGATGATTAGTTTACCTTCATAAGATAATTTCTTTTGGGCAAAAAGTAAATACGTACAGGTAGTTTATTTCCTAATTAAGGTATGTGAAGATTGTGCCAAAGCGCTCATAGAAATTACACTTAATGCTTAGGTAGTTTAAAATTGTATAGTTTTACTTCGCCTTGAAAGGTTTTCTGAGGAAGTTACAAGAATACATCTCGTAGTTTCTTTATTCTATTAAAACTTATCTATCTGATTATCAATACTTTACAATATATATCAATGCGATAAATCCTCCATTTCCACTAGGAACCACTCACCATCTTTTAACTCAAAAATATAGGTAATACTAATTTCATTTTCGATTCCTCTAAATTCTACGACACCTTGATTCATTTTTTTATTTTCAAAATATCGCATGGAATAATCATTCGTTGCTTCTAAAATTACTCTCCACCAATCTGCAGCTTCCACTATTCTTTCTACTTCTTTTGAATTCTCATTCAAGTATCTTTTCTTTAATGGAAACACTACTCTGCTTTCTTGAAACAAACTATCTGATGAGAATTTTTCAATAAAAGATTCAAAGGTTTCATTATTAGAAAAGTCATACATCAATGTACCCTTTGGGGTTTCTTCATAATAATTATCCGTTGATCCATGAGTAAATTCTTCTGAAGGAGCAGCTCCTAGGCAACTTTCGAATAATGCAATACAACTAAAAACACAGCAATAAAATAAAATCGCTTTCATAATTTCTTAAGATTGATTGAATGAGGTGGTTAAGATTTTCTTCAATTTATCAGTATAATCTTGATAATTCAAATTAACAAAAAAAAGCATCTTGCGAGTAATTTGCAAGATGCTTTTTTTGTAAAAATTATTTCAATTATTGATTAGACGTAGAAGCTGTTTCCTCTACTTTCTTTACTAATCGATCCTTTCCATTTAGTTCGTAATTATCAGGAATGAATAATTTCATTTTCACGATTTCATAGATCATAGTCTCTTTATATTTCATTCCTTTTCTAACCTTGTCTTTAGATGTTAAAACCAATGAAGTTTCTTCTCCTGATTTTTCAACATCATACCTGCCTACTCGAACATAATAATCTAAAACATGCTGGATGCCACTTTCTAATGTTACAGTTGTAACAATCATAATATTGTTACTTGACCATTTTTCCACTTCATACTCATCAAAAATATCCAGCGTTACATCTGCATTTTCATCAGATAATTCAAAGGTTTGATGAACCGTTTTTTTGACTTGGGCATTGCCAAAAAATGGAATAGTAATTATTAATAAGGCGATAATATATTTCATACAATGTTAGTTTATCCAAGTGTTGTTTCACAAATTTGACTCCAAATTAATCTAATTGTAACAAAAGAAAAAGGGTATAACACTTATTTAACTAAATGTCATACCCTTCTAAAAACGAAGATTAAACGATGTTGTTATAATTCAGACGAATTTTTATCATCCGCTTTACTCGCTGAAGATTCATTTGATAATTTTACTACTACATCTTCAGGTGCAAAAACAGTATATGAAATTTTTTCAGTTAACTCTTTTCCACCTACTTTTACTTGCTTCTCTAAACTTGGCATACTTAATACATATTCGTCATCGACTACAGTTCCAACCAAGTTATATCTTTTGGCTTTGATCAAAGAACACAGAATAGAAGAAGTACCATTTGTCAATTCAATTGCCATTTGGACTCGAATAATGTCGCCTTTATGTTCTTTTACTTCGACATTTCCATCTACATCCATCAATACAATTGAGTTACCTTTCAGGTTAAATGATTTTACTAAAATCTTTTCTGCTTGCTGCGCTACTGCTGTGTTTGCAATCATTATTGCTAACAATACTGTGGTAAAAATTCTTAGTGTTTTCATAATAAACGTGTTTTGATGATTTAGTTTTAAATTAAGCTTAATATTACGCAATGTCAAATTTTTACAAAATTAAATTCTTAAAATTACAAAGATTGCCTAATTTTTAATAAACGTTCTAGCATTTTCTCCAAACGGTCAAGAGGCAACATATTTGCTCCATCTGATTGAGCCTCAGACGGTTGTGGATGAGTTTCGATAAATAATCCATCCGCTCCTACTGCAATTCCCGCTTTTGCTATGGTTTCAATCAAGGCCGGTTTTCCGCCTGTTACTCCACTTGCCTGATTTGGTTGCTGCAAAGAATGAGTGCAATCCAAAACTACAGGTGCTCCAAAACTTTGCATCTGAGGAATTCCACGAAAATCAACTACCAAATCTTGATAACCGAAAGTCGTTCCTCGCTCTGTCAACCAAACTTTATCATTACCAGATTGAACCACTTTGTCCATCGCAAATTTCATTGCATCAGCACTTACAAATTGTCCTTTTTTGACATTGACAACTTTTCCAGTTTTGGCTGCAGCAACCAACAAATTAGTTTGCCGACATAAAAAAGCAGGAATTTGAAGAATGTCAACATATTGAGCAGCCGTTGCTGCTTCTTCCTCTGTATGTATATCAGTCGTGACAGGTAAATGCAGCTTTTCCCCTATTTCTTTCAAAATATTTAACGCTTTCTCATCTCCAATGCCTGTAAAAGAATCCAATCTTGATCGATTCGCTTTTCGATACGATCCTTTAAAAATATATGGAATTTCCAATCGTTCACAAATTCCGCTTACTTTTTCGGCTATCTCAAAAGCCATTTCTCTACTTTCAATAGCACAAGGTCCAGCAATTAAGAAAAAATGATTCCGATCTAAATATTTAATTTTTGGTACTTGGTTCAACATCGTTTGTTAGGTTTGTAATTAAGAAAATTAAAATAAGTGAACCACAAATCATGATTTATAAAAATCTAGTGTTCGTGTTTTCAGCTTCACTTTTTCAAATAAACAATACTTCATTTAAAAGAAAATATATGTTATTTTTGAAATGTGTTTTTGGAAATAAAATTTTATTCTCGCAAAAACGCTTAGTTGTAAAGTATAAAATTCGATTGATTTTTTTCAATAAACTTTTACGCTTTTGCGAGAATAAGACCATTTTGAGTTTTCATAAACATTACAAACCTACTATCGTTTCTAGGTTCTTAAAAAAATCAGGGTTAGTAAAATTTTAAGACCAAGAATTTTCTCATTTTTTAGAAAAAAGCAACTTTCTGCATATCAGATATTGCTTTATATATTTTGTAATTATAACACAAATGTAGAATGAATAGTTCGCTAAAAAAAGCTTTTTATCGAAATAAAATTCTAAATAAAAAGTAAAAAAATACACTAAACAGAATTTAATTCTAAAATTAAACCAAAAACAAATTATAATTCAATAAACACAAGATTAAAAAAATATATTTTCGGTTTTAAAATATCTTACCAAATTCAATTTTTTTGTTAAAAATGGAAGAAAAAACGGCTATTAAAAATTACTACAACCAATTGGCTTCAGAATATGATGATGACCGCTTTAACAACTCTTATGGACAGTACCTTCACTTTCAGGAACGACAAATTCTAGTGCAGAGGTTGGGTCATCTTTCCAAAAAAATGATTTTAGATATGGGATGTGGAACCGGTCGATTTTTAGATTTTGCAGAAAATGGAGTTGACTTTAGCGAGGGTATGCTTGGAGAGGCAAAAGCAAAATTTCCCAATCATCATTTGACAGTGAGCGATATTTCAAACATGCCTTTTGAAAAAGAATCATTCGAAGCGATTTATAGTTTACATGTTTTTATGCATTTAGATCTAGAGACAATTCAAAAAACGATTAGAGAAGCTCATCGAATTTTAAAACCAAATGGGATGCTTATTTTTGATTTCCCATCAAGGGCTCGAAGAGAATTGATAAATTATAAAAAGGAAGGGTGGCATGGCAATACTGCTTTGGATGTAAATTCAATTCAGCAACTGACTGGTGGTGTATTTGAAATGGAGGGATACGAAGGAGTATTGATTTTTCCAATTCATCGAGTTCCGGTTGCTTTGCGATCATTTTTCAGAACAATTGATTCTTGGTTGTGTAAATCTTTTTTGAAAAAATGGGCTTCGTATCATTTTGTATTTTTAAGGAAAAAAATTTAATTAGATTTTATTTGAAAAAACTCATTCCTCCCCACTTTCGTCTTCAACTTCGAGTTCTTTTTACTTTTGTAAAAGATGTACTCTCTGCTCGCTATTTTTCTTTCGTAAAAAAAACGGCTACTCCTATTTCTCTTCCCAGACAATTATCGATGAGTCAACCAATTCGCAAAAATGATTTTTCAGAAAATAAAAAACACAATTTGCGGCTTGCAATTCAGCATATTGAAAAGGTAGAGATTTTACCTCACCAAATTTTTTCCTATTGGCATTTGATTCCTCAACCAACTCCTCAAAATGGTTTTAAAAAAGGGCGCAACTTAGTTGGCAATAAATTGGATTTAGATTACGGAGGCGGACTTTGTCAATTGAGTGGAATTATGTACTATTTGGTTTTAGAAGCGGGCTTAGATATTTTGGAAAGACATCCACATAGTTTGGATATTTATACGGAAACCTCTCGATACACTCCAATTGGTTCAGATGCGACTGTAGTTTATGGACATAAAGATTTGAGATTTCTGAATAATTTGGGTTTTCCAATTTCGTTTCAATTTGAAATCTTGGAGAAAGAGATTTTGATTTATCTCTGCGCAGCAAAACCAATTGAAAAATTCGGATTGAAATTTTTTGTAGAAAAAACACACAATGGGAAACAAGTGAAGGTTACTCGCCAGAGAAATGGAAAATGGGAAATTTGTTCTCAGAATTTTTACAAAAATTTATGAGAATTTAGACCGCTGCGCTGACAGAAGACAGACCTTGCGCTACGCTTACTGACAGATCGCTGCGCTGACAAGAAGCGTAGCGCAAGGTCTGTCCTCTGTCAGCGCAGCGGTCTAAAAAAAAGGCGTAACAAAACCAAAGTCTTGCTACGCGCTTTAAAATCGATGTTTAGGAAAGTGTTTTTTCCAAAACTTCTTTACTCGCCTAAGACCCAAGCATTGGGATGATACTTTGATCTAATTTTGCGAAGCATTCTTTCTTTTTTACTATCACTTGAGTAGGTAAATTTTACGCCAACCGTTTTTAAATTTTTCTCTTCACTCCAACCTTCATAAGATTCGTAGCCATCTGTTTCAATCTTTTGAATCATTCTATTCACATTACTTTCACTTCCAAATTGGCCAACGATTACGATACACTCTTTATCACCAGTAGCGTTATCAGAAGTGCCAGAACTTTCTTCTGGATCATTTATCGGGTCTTCTATGTCAGTTGATATAGAATTTCCAGTAGATATATCATCTTCTAATCTTTGGTCATTCTTGGAATCAGAATCAACCGGCAAAGTGGTAATTTCAGCATCTTCAATAGAAGGAGCTGTATTTACTTTTTTATCATCATTATCTACCAAAGACTCAGCTAGTTGATTTCCTTTGTTAGTTTCTGCTGTATTATCTCGAAGTATAAAATAACTTAATGCTATCAAAACAACAGAAGCAAAAATCAACAACGGCATTGTCAATTGTGTCCATTTAAAGCCTTTATCATCTCCTACTGGAATCCCTCCCACTTTAATTTCTTCTCGTATTGGTTTTGATTCTGAAGTTGGTGCCTCAAAGCTGGGAGTTTTTACTTTAGTAGTTTCAACAGGTGCATTGGTCAAATCAAGAGCAGCAGCAGCAACAGTAGCCGTTTCTTTTTTGACAGATTCATTTCTTGAAAAAGGGTGAATTTCAATGGTCGGCAAACCAAATGCATTGACATTAAAATTAGTATCGTATGGCAAAAATTGAAGTGCCTTATTATAGTCTTTATAAATTCTTCCAACCTTAGGGAATTCAACAATTTCTTTTTTCTCAATTTTACTTTCTACCTCCGCTACAAAATCTGCTACAATTAAATTGGCTTGTTCTAGCGTACATTTATTTTGGTTTTGAATATAGTTAACCAAAATACCATCGTTAATAGTCAAATTTTTATTAAAAGAAGGAACCTTATTAGGTGGAGAAATAGTCGATTTGATATGGTCAATATTCGCAGGTTGTTGTTCAAGTTCAAACCCACCAAAGCCAGGTACAATAACTGAGTTCTTTTCAAATAGCAACTCATTTATACTAGAAGCTACGTCGTACGCCATGTTATAAAATTTTGCGGTTTCCCTACTTTTCCATTCTGGGGAGATGGGAATAAAATATGTTTAATTTCTGACTGCAAAAGTACTCTTTTTTTCATAAAAGCAAAAACCAGTTGTATAAGTCATTGACTGTCAATCAACCTTTGAACTTCTACGCTCCATAAAAATAATATCTTTCCATTTTCCATTCCTTTGTGCAATTCGTTCTCGCTTTCCAACAACTCTAAAACCAAATT
Source organism: Saprospiraceae bacterium (assembly GCA_045104975.1). Taxonomy (GTDB): domain Bacteria; phylum Bacteroidota; class Bacteroidia; order Chitinophagales; family Saprospiraceae; genus CAJQQY01. The sequence goes on along the minus strand of JBGCCY010000097.1, from coordinate 22,017 downwards.
TCTCATGTAAATAAAGACTTGGTTTATTTTCTGGAAAAATACTCGATTGCAATGTCCAAAAATTTTCCTCTTCTGAGCATTCAATTAACGCTGACATTAAAATGGAACCAATTCCCTTTTGAGTACATTTTAAATCTCGATAAATAGTTACTTCAGCAACTCCTCGGTATACATACCTTTTTGAGACGGGAGATAAAACGGCCCAGCCCAAAATTTTATTTTCATGTTCTAAAATTAATCTACACATAGGTAAGAATTTAGTATTCCAAACATCCCAGTCGGGTACTTCGGTTTCGAAAGTTGCAAGTCCCGTTTCAATTCCTTCTTGGTAAATTCGTCGAACGGATGGCCAATCTTCTGGTTGGAGGGGACGGATTTTCATGGAGTTTCTTTTTTTGAATATCCACCCCCAACAAGGAACCTTTCAGATTTCCTTGTTGAGTGTTGGATATTCAATCATTCATTTAGCAGCATTTTCGAGCAGCTTGTTCTAATTCAACCATGCCAGTTGCAGGACTACCACAACATGAACCTTCCACATTTCCTTGCGCCATTTCCAAAGCAACTCTAGGTTTACAAACTGTCGGCGGAACAAATAATTTCACTATGATTTTATTATCACTATTTTCTATTGCTACCACCTTATAAACTGAAGTCAACAAATCTCCATGTCCCCATTCGAAGAAAATAGGTGTATCTCGTTTGAGTGTAGTTTTTGCATCAACGATGTTGAAAATTTTAAGTGCTTTTTCAGTTTCCATTGCTCTTTCTTTTTCCTCTTCTCCACTAATCCAAAGTTGAACAACGGTCTCGTCATAAGAATGTGCAATACCACCACAATCAACTGAATCAATATGCTTACTTTTTATTTCAGTAATGTGATAAGCCATTGGAACAAATTGATTTTGTTTGTATTCAAACATCAATTCTTTGCCTTCATTTTGATTGAGTAATTCTAAAAATTCTCCAGTATTCATAATTTGAAATTTTATTATTTTAAAAAATATTAATCGTATAAAAACGATAATTAAAGTCAAAAAAAATCTTTTAAAAATTAACAGCAGCCATCATATTTTTTTGTCAATCCGCTGAACAAATTGCTCATCTCTTTCCACACTTTTGGATTAATACAATAGCATGTTTTCGTTCCTTCAATTTCGCCTTGCAAAATTCCTACCCGCTTCAATTCTTTTAAATGCTGAGAAACGGTTGATTGTGAAAGCGGCAATTCATCAACAATATCTCCACACACACAACTATTCTTTTTTATTAAATATAACAATATAGATACACGTGCAGGATGAGCGATTGCTTTTGCCAAATCTGCAATCCTATTCTCTTCTTCTGTAAATAAATTTTTCTTAGCAACAGCCATATTGAATTATTTAATCGTAAAAGTACGATAATAAAATTACAATGCAAATTTTTCTAAAAAAATTATTAAAAATACAAAAGGCTGTTAACGCTCAAAACGCTAACAGCCCTACTATTTTAAATAAATCCAAAGGAAAATTATTTCCCCTTAAATTCTGCTTTTCTTCTTTCCACAAATGCGCTTGCTCCTTCTTTAAAATCATCTGAATGAGCAACAGCTCCAAATGATCTTACTTCCGAATCAAATCCATCCAATACACCATTAAAGGCATCATCAACACATTCAATAATTTTGGCAACAGCAATTGGTGCCTTCGAAGCGATCTTCTCAATGATTTCTTTTGCTTTTTTTACTTCTTCTCCATGAGGTACCACATGATTTGCTAAGCCCATTCGATAAGCATCCTCTGCTCCAATCATATCTCCAGTCATCAAATATTCTAACGCTCGACCTCTACCAATTAACTGTGGGAGACGTTGTGTTCCTCCATAGCCAGGAATAATTCCAAGATTAACCTCTGGTTGCCCAAATCTTGCTCGGTCACTTGCGATTCTCATGTGGCAAGCCATGGCTAATTCGCATCCTCCACCCAAAGCAAAGCCATTTACGGCAGCGATAACTGGTTTCGAAAAATTTTCTATCAAATCAAAAACACCTTGACCTCTTGCGGAAACATCCATAGCATCGTCACCTTTAAAATCTAAGAATTCTTTGATGTCAGCTCCTGCAACAAAAGCCTTCTCCCCTGCCCCTGTGATGATGACTCCTTTCAAAGTTTTTCTCTTAGGCGCAGATACTGCAAAAAAATGTTCCAGCTCATTAAAAACATGTTTGTTCAAGGCATTCAATGCCTTCTCTCGATTAATAGTTAAGGTTATAATTCCTTTAACATTTTTCACTAAAATATTTTCGTACTTCATTTTTATTTTTTTTACGAAGGTAACAAGTTGCTTCGTTTCTTTTTATTTTTTTCATTAAAAACTGATGACTTTTCTTTTGATGTTTTGCACTTACTCTACCAGATTAGAACGAAACAAAATTAACCGTAAGAGTATTGTTATAAAATAAACAATATCCAAAGAGAAAGTAATTTTCATAGACAATAACATCAAATTATTTTCTAAGAATAAAAGTATTTCATCAAACGAATGGCTTATGTTTTTCATCAAACTATTCAAGCAATGGTAACAATACATTTACATATACAAAAACTTACAAAATGTGGAAAACATTTTAGCATTATAGTTTTAGTTTTTAAAGAAAAACATTAAGTTTACTGTGATAATATAGAAGACTTTTTAAAAAGCACTTTTATTTTTTTTTAACATCTAATTAAACATATCCGTAATGAGTAAATTTGATGAATTAATTGTCAAGTACAAAGCATCAATGGACAAACACGAAATCAAAGGAGTAAGCATGAAGTTGGTTACAGCTGTTGCAAAATCTTTGGGTCCATCTATTTACAACAAGAACTCTCAACTAGTAGCTTGTGCTAAAGCAGAAGAGAGAGATCGTTTAAAAAAGAACTTCCTAGTTAAAAAATTAGGACTAGAAGATGATCCAAAATTAGACAAAGCTATTCTTGACGTATGTGCAAAAATGGGTTCTAAAAATAGAACAAAGCACCGTCCGATTTTTTATGCATTGCTTGCTAAAAAATTCAAAAAAACAGATATGTACGACTCTTAGTACATTTTGAGACACAAGTAAAATTAAAAAAACTTGACTGAGAATTCAGTCAAGTTTTTTTTTGCTAAACCGAGGAGTATTTTCCTTTTCGTAATTATTAAATTACTACTTTTGAATTTAAAATTTCTAACAAATTGATTTCGCTAATTTTGATTTAATGGAAACCGATTTTCATAAAAAAAAAATTATCTACATCGCACCTTCATGGAGCACCTTTGTCAAAGAAGATATATCTTTCTTATCTGAAAAATATAATACGATTCCCAATATTTATAATTGGTCAAAAAAACACTTCACACCTATATATATCATTCACCAATTCTTTTTTGTCCTCTTCCATAGTTCCACATGTGAAGCAATTATTATTTCCTTTGGAGGGTATTGGTCATTTTTACCATCATTAATTGGTAAGGTCAGGAATATTCCTACTTTTATTATTTTAAATGGAACGGATTGCGCAGCATTTCCAGAATTGAATTATGGGGATCTGAGAAAACCTTGGTTGAAATTTATTTTAAAAAAATCATATCAATGGTGTAGTCAACTTTTACCGGTGAGTCAATCGTTAGTTTTTTATGAAAATAATTACTTTGCGGATTATCCAATTCTTCAAGGATTCCAACATCATTTGCCAAGCGTAAAAACTGGTTATCAAGTAATCCCTAACGGATTAAAAATATCGAGTTGGGAACCAAATAAAACCATCATTAGAAATCAAAAATCATTTATTACCGTATTATCAAATGGACAATTCTTTTTAAAAGGTGGTGAATTGATTTTAGAAGTGGCTGATAAATTTCCTGATTACACTTTTCATTTTGTTGGAATAAATGATTTGGGAAAAAGAGAAACACCTAGCAATATAATTTGTCATGGCAGGCTTGCTCCCGAAAAATTAAAAGAGAAGTTGCAAGCGGCTACCTACTATTTTCAACTTTCCAATTATGAAGGTTTTGGAGTAGCACTTTGTGAAGCAATGTTGTGTGAGTGTATTCCGATCGTTTCTAAAATAAATGCACTTCCAGAGATAATTGGAGAGACAGGTTTTGTTTTGGAAAAAAGAAATGCAGCACTTTTAGAACAATTGCTACATTCCATTTTGCAGAATTCATCGTCTAAGGATTTAGGGAAAAAAGCAAGGAATAGAATTATTGAAAATTATAGTCAACAAAAAAGAGCAGCAGCTTTTTTTGATTTGATTAGCGATTTTAAAAATAGGTAAATTGATTTTGCCTTTATTCCCAAAAAGTTATTTAGAATACAGTTCATGAATAAAAAAATTAAAAAAAATAGTGCAACTTTGCACGCATTTTATACATATAAAAAAAACGTAATAACTAGAGTAGGAATATTACTATTCAAAAATTAATAAGAAAAATATCCATACATGAATTCATCATCATCCTATTGGGAAAATTATTACTCTAAGCACCGAGAACCTTCTAACTGCTCTCCATTTGCGGAGTTTGTTACACCTTTTTTAAAAGAAGGAAAAAGGTTAGTTGAATTTGGTTGTGGAAATGGAAGAGATAGCAAACACTTTGCACAACAAGGAGTCAATGTTGTTGCAATTGATCAATGTGAAAAAGAAATCGCTTTTCTTTCTGATAAATTTGAATCAACAGAAAATCTTAATTTTATAGCAGAGGATATGACTAGTTTACCTGAAATGGAGAAAAGCGATTTTCTTTATTCTCGATTTACTATTCATGCTATTGACAAAGCAGGGGAAGAAAAATTGATCAAATGGGCTGCTAATAACTTGAAAACTGATGGTCTTTTTTTTGTTGAAGTACGAAGTGTAAAAGATGAACTTTTTGGAGTTGGTGAAGCATTACCAGACAATGCTTTTTTCAGCGATCATTATCGAAGATTTATTGTTTTGGAAGAATTGAATAATCGATTTTCTGAAAATGGATTGGAAGTATTGTACAGTTTAGAGTCAAAAGGCTTAGCTCCTTACAAAACAGAAGATCCGGTTGTAATTAGATTGATTGCGCAAAAAAAATAAGACGTTATTCGTTTGACGTTGAACATTCGACGTTTACGAAACAGCCAATCAATTTTATTTAGACTAATAATTTAATAGAATTTTTTCTAGAATAATATTTAACGTAAAACGTTCAACGTCAAACGAAAAAAATTTAATGAAATTATTTTTACAACAAATATTCAGTAGTATTTTTAAATGGGTTTGTGAAATTTATCCAAAGGATAAAAAGACGATTTTGATTGGTATTCCAAACGCTAGTTTTTATAACGATAACAGTAAATATTTCTTTGAGTTTTTGTGGAAAAAAGAGGACAATGATTTTGAGTTTTATCTCTTGACGAAAAACAAGAGATTGTATAATAAATTAAAAACTAAATTTGGTCATCATATTATTTATGCATTTTCCTTCCAAGCATTATTGGTATACCTTCGAGCTAAGTTTGTTTTGTTGTCCAACGGGAACGGTGATATTTTTCCATTCATGCCTACTAATAAAAAACAAATTGTCATTAATATGTGGCATGCCATCACCTTTAAAAATGTGGGCTATCTTTCAAAAGTTAATAGTCAAGGAAAGATTAATTTGAATCTGAATTATTTCTTGGTTTGCTCTGAAACGGAACGTAAGAGAATGATGGATGCTTTTAAATATCCAAAAGAAACTTTTATCACTTTCGGTTACCCTCGAAACGATATTTATTTTGGACAAAGAAATAGGCAAAAGGCCATTGATAAAAAAACCACGATTTTATATTTACCTACTTTTAGAGATACCGCACCTACAGAATTTTTTCCATTTTCGGATTTTGATAAAAAAGAATTGAATGACTTCTTATCAAAAAACAACGTTGAAATAGTTATCAAACCACACAAAAGAGATTCTACCAATCAACGTCTTCTTGAAATCGTAGAAGACAATCCAAATATTAGAATAAAAACTTCTGTCGTTAATGATATAGATATTCAACAGATGCTGTTGGATTGCGATATTTTATTGACAGATTATTCGAGTGTCTTCTTTGATTTCTTGTTGCTTGATCGTCCAATAATTTATATACCCTACGATTTAGAAGCGTACTTAGAGGAGAGAGGATTGTTGTATGATTTTGATGAAGTGACTTGCGGTGATAAAACGCTCACTCAAAAAGAATTCATTGAAAGCATCAAAAACAACCTCGAAAATCCAGCTAAAGATAAGTTACGAAGAAAAGAAATAACCGAGCGCTTCCATCAATATAATGATGGTCAAGCTAGTGAGCGATTATTCAATTTTATAACCAGTCATTCCTAATTTTCCTACATGGGTGTCATTCAGAGACAAGGTTTAAAACATACAATTGTTAGTTACTTTGGAGTAGTGATTGGACTTTTTAGCACCATTTTCATTTATCCAAGAATACCTGAGTTGTATGGATTGTTCAAAGTAATCATTGATGCAACGATGTTGAGTGTCTCGTTCTTTTCGCTTGGATTGAGTACTCATGCCGTTAAGTTTTTTCCAAAATTTAAAGACTTAAAAACTGGGCATCATGGCTTTTTAGGGTTTTTATTAATCGGAAGTTCGATTGGTTTTTTGTTTTTCTTAATTTGCTTACCACTTATTAGATATTTTTTACTCGATGTATTATTGAAGGAAAGTGAAAGTATTGATTTGCTGACAGAATACTTTTATTACCTCGTTCCGATGGTTTTTCTATTTACTTTTAATGCGATTTTTTATAAGTATGTTTCGAATTTTAAACGAATCGTCATTCCTAATATCTTTGAATTATTTATCAAAATAACCGTTCCCGTTTTAGCACTTTTATTTTTGGGAAAATATATTGGCACTCAATTTTTTGTAATTGGAGTCATCTTAAATTACGTGCTGGTTTTGATTGGATTTCTGATTTATACCAAATCTCTGGGTCAACTTTTCTTCCGACTAAATTTAAACTTTATCAAAACTCCTTTGCGAAAAGAGATTCAAAAATTTTCACTTTTTGGTTTACTCAATGCTTTGGGAAGTCAACTGGCATTTAAGATTGATACGTTGATGGTGGCGGGTATGATTAATGTTGCCTCGAGTGGAATATATGGAATTGCGTTGGTGATTACCGAAGTAATTTCAAAACCTGCCAAAGGAATTATTGCTATTTCTTCGCCGATCATTTCTGCGAGTTGGGAGGCGAATGATTTAGCACACATCAAAATGATTTATCAAAAATCATCCACCGTTTTGCTCATCATTGGTTGGTTTGTTTTTTTAGGAATATGGGGTTCTATTAATGATTTATTTGAAGTAATGCCTAACTCAGAAATGGTTACCACAGGTGTCAATGTAATTTTATTTTTAGGCTTAGCCAAATTGGTTGACCTAGCAACAAGCTTGAATACAGACATTATAGGTTTCTCTAAAAAGTACCAATTTAATTTTTACGCCCTCTTCGTTTTAGCTATTCTAAATATCGTTTTCAATTTATATTTTATTCCAAAATATGGAATAGTGGGAAGTGCGATCGCTACGTTTTGTTCCTTGAGTTTGTTTAACCTGGTGAAGCTGATTTTTATTTGGGTCAACTTTAAAATGCAACCATTTACTTTTGCTACGGTGAAAATTTTATTGTTGGCAGGGTTATGTTGGGCGATGATGTATTTTATTCCATTTAACTTTCATCCAATTGTAAATATAATGTTACGTTCGATTTTATTGACGATTGTTTATGGTGGGTTGACTTTATATTTGGAAATTTCGCCTGATGTGAATGGGATGGTGAGAAGTGGATTGGATAAGTTGAAAAATTTTGTAGGGAACAAATAGAATGTTTTTTCACCACATATGCACATAGAAAACATAGATATTTTTTGTAGGAAAATAATACCGAACCTATGTTCTCTATGTGCCTATGTAGTAAAAAATCAATCTTCAAAAAGCGCAACCATATCCTTCGTCAAACTTTGTCGACTATACTTTTCAATACTATGTGATTGAATTTCTAAACTTCCTTTTTTATAATCAGCATAGGATTTTAAAACAAAAACTTCCAATTTTTTCATTTCTAAAAAGCCAAAAACTTCTCCTGATTCTGTCTGGTTAATTATTTCTGCCAAATCTCCATCTTCTGGCGCAACTGCTAAAATCGGTCGACGAGCCATCAAATATTCAAAAATTTTCCCAGTCAAAATTCCTTTCGCATTCGGAGTGTCATTCACAACGAGTAACAGGATTTGCGAAGCTTGCTGCAAGCCATGAACTTCGCTATGCGGAACATAATCAATCAAAGTTAATTGAGATGTCAAGTTATTTTCTTCAATCGCATTGATAACATCTCCACTTACTTTTCCGATCAACTTAATTTCTAAGTCTGCTAAAAACTCTGGCAGCTCCTCTCCTATTTTTTTCAAAACTTTCCAAAGCATTTTTGGATTCCGATCTGCGTTCATCAGACCGATGTGAGCCATCGAAAATTTAGTATCACGCACAACTTCTTTTTGGGAAATAGATTGATCGTAACCATTCGTAATCACTTTTACATTATCAGAATATTCAAGATATTCGCCTTGCATCGACTTCCCGACAACCGTAACTATATTAGCTGAACTGACTACTTCTTTTTCCAATGCCCGATGTTTTCGATCTGAACTTTTAGTCAATTTTAGAGAATGATAAAAATCAATATTCGTCCAAGGATCTCGAAAATCTGCCACCCATTTTATCCCTAATTTTTTCTTCAAACCTAACCCAATCAAATGCATACTATGCGGCGGTCCATTGGTGACAATTACATCAACTGGATTTTCTTGTAAATACTTTGTTAGAAACTTGATTGATTTTTTTACCCAAAAAACGCGGGGGTCAGGAATGAAATAATTACTTCGAATGTAGTTGAGTAAATTATCTTTCCAAGATGTTTCTTCACCTTTGCGGAGCATTCCAGTATTCAGATTTTTTTTCTTGGAAAAAAGAGACGCAAGACGATAAGGTTCCCAAATCGGTTGTCGAATCACTTCACAACTCTCTGGAACATCCGCTAAAAATGATTCATCTCGCAAAGGAAAGTCTGGATTAGAAGGCGTATAAATGACCGGCTGCCATCCATTTTCAGGCAAGTATTTGGAAAACTTTACCCAACGCTGAACGCCAGATCCGCCCATCGGAACCCAGTAATAAGTGATGATAAGGACTCTTTTTTTCAACTGCTTTTCCTTCATAACTCTTTGTTGAATTATAACGTTTAGGTATCGGATCCCTTGAAGGGATCCGATACCTTTTCGCTACTAAAATCAATTAAATTGACAACATTCTAAATCAACTAAAAATTATTTCTTCTTCTTTTTAGGAGTTGTTTTCTTCAATGGACTTTTTGCTTCAACACTTTCCACAGGTGCATCTTCCTCTTTCAATTTCATAAATGAATTATAGGCAAACCACAACAAGGATAAAACAATAGTCAAAGAACAAATCAACGTAATAATTTTTCCAATTGAATAAGATTTCGGAGCAAAAACAAATTCAATTTTATGTTGTCCTGCAGGAACTTTCAATCCACGTAAAATATAATTTGCTCGAATATGATCTACCGCAGTTCCATCAATATATGCTTGCCATCCTTTGTTCGGTCCATACCAAACTTCAGAGAATAAAGCCAACTGATCACTAGTCGTATTACTTTCGTAAGTCATGTGATTCGGTTTATAATCAGTCAATTTTATGGTTCCATTTTTTGAAAGATTTAGACCGCTTACATAATCCGAAAATTCTTGGTGAACGATGGCAGTTGAAGCAACATCCAAACCTTTTAATGCATCAATTTCAGCATTCGGATTTTCCACCATTTTTACATTATCGACGAACCAAGCATTGCCCATTGCACGAGGATTTCGAATGGGAGCCGCATCTGGATTTCCAATAAAATATTTCGTGTTCAACATATTGAAGGCTGGAATATTTCCAAAAAGATCAGCGCTTGTTTGAGAGGAAAGACCTTTTCGTAACGAGTTATCCTCTCCCATTAAATTTCTTTCAAACAAATCTTGAATCCGTTGCAACTTCGCTGGATGGTATCCTCCGATCGTATTATGAAAGTAAGAAGTCGAAGAAGAATTCCAAACATTGATCGTAAAATCGTGCACTCTAAAATGGAGATCTTTATCACTAGAAATTTTAGTATCAACTGGTCGAGGGTTTTTATACGATTCATATTTTCTTTCGCTGGTAAAATTATCTTCATTCAAATATCTTTTCCCAACCGTCCATAAATCTCCAATGGTAATCACCGCCAAACCAACTAACAAAATATTCTGTTTGATTTTATTTGTCAAAAATGCCCAAATCAAACCTGCTGAAACTAAAATGATTCCCAACGATCTCAACGAATCAGATTGCATCAAAGCAGCTCGATCTGTTTTTAAGGCACTCAAAAATTCAGGGTTGGCAGCATAATTCGCATCTCTAGCTGCATAGGTAAAGTCGAAAAAAGATCCTCCAAAAAATCCAAAAAATAAACATATTCCTCCTAGGACACCTGTTGCTATGTAAAGCGACTTGAGTAATTCGTCCTTTGATCTATTTCCTTTAATGATATCTGAAATAGCTAATGTTCCCAAAACTGGAATTAAAAATGCGGTGATGGCAAGTATAGAATTGGGTGTTCGAAATTTACTGTACAACGGAAAATAATCAAAAAACAATCTATTGAAAAATTCAAAATGATCTCCCAAAGAAAGCAACATCGTCAATACAACTCCTGCTCCAATTCCCCATTTCAATGATCCTTTGACGACTAATAATCCTAGAAAAAAAATAAAAAACATAGCTGCTCCAAAATAAACTGGTCCGGCTGTTGAACTCCCTTTTCCAACTGCTCCCCAATAGAGAGGAGCTTTTTTGTATTGACCTCTTTTAGAAATAAATTTTGCAGTTGCACTTTTTTCACTAACAATTTCTCCGCCGCCACCGCCAACTACTCCAGGAATAAAAGAAGAAAATAAATCCAACCAATTATTACTATACTGCATCGCATATTTCCAATCTAGACCTTTGGTATTACTACTCGTTTCTACCGCATTTGCTTCTTTGGTCAAAATTGGATTTCCCCGCATGGTATCTTTTTGATATTCATAGGTAGTCCACAAACTTGTTGCACTTGATCCGATTGCCAAAAGTCCACCAATTCCGAGATACATTACCGCTTTTCCAAACGATTGCATTTCTCCTCGTTGAGCATGTTTTACCAATTCAATCAAACCATAAATTCCAAAAACTATAAATAAATAATACGTCATTTGAATATGGTTGGCATACAAGTTAATTCCAAATCCTAGTGCAAATAGAGTCGCTCCGGGTATATATTTTTTCCTAAAAGCCATCACAATTCCGACCAGCATAAATCCAAAAAATGCAAATGTCCTCAGCTTGGTCATATGCCCTGCACCAAACAAAATTAAGTTGTTCGTCGTGATAGAAAAGGCGATCGCTCCAATCAAACTGACCCACGGATTGACACCAAACAAAAGCATGGTAATATAAAATCCAACCATCATCGCAAAGAAATATCCTATTGGTCGAGGAATATAAAGACGCATTGTTTTTTCTACATATTTCAATGAATTCGTTGGCTGAACTGCTCCAATCTGATACGTCGGCATTCCTCCAAACATGGTGTTAGTCCACAAAGTTCGCTCGCCAGTTTCATTATAGAAATCGGTCATTTCACGTGACATTCCATGACTTGAAATAGTATCATGTGCTTGCACAGTTTTCCCATTTAATTGAGGAGAAAAATACATACTACAAATCACTAAAAAACTTAGAATTGCCACCACATGTGGAAGGGCTTTTTGAAAAAAGGAAGAGTTATTCATATTATTTTTTTACATTCTTAGACTAAGCTTGTGGTCATATTAAAATTGTAATCGAAAATATTGATTGCAGTTTTAACATGACTTAAAAACACAGGCTTTGTCTAAGAATCTTTTTACTAGTAAAAAAGAGTTTTAATTTTTCAAAGTCAATTTATAAGGAATCGGGAAATAATAACCTATAAAGGTTTTGGTTCCCATTCCTAAAACGCACAAATTTAACTTTTTTATTATTTATTTTTAAATCAAAAGACATTGGGTTTTCCACAAACTTTTTTACGAAAAACGAACCACGGACGCTTCGCTAGACGAACCACGAACCACAGTCAAGCACAATTTGAATTCTATAGTTCTTGGATCCTATAACGAAGCGTCCGTGGTTCGTTTTTAAAATGTAATTTTAGATATTTGCTATAAAAATAATCATGCGAATTTTTATCTTTACCCTTCTAGTTTTTTGTATTTCTTGTAGTCCAAAAAACACCAAAAACATCATTTCAAAAGGTCAACAAATGTCAAATTCAACAAAAGAAAAATCCATCGATTGGCAAGGTCATCGAGGTGCAAGAGGCTTACTTCCTGAAAATACAATTCCTGCTTTTATCAAAGCTTTGGAATTCCCTGTAACTACTTTAGAACTCGATGTCGCAATTTCCAAAGACAAAAAAGTAATTGTTACTCACGAGCCGTGGTTCAATCATAAGATTAGTTCGCATCCTGATGGGAAACCAATCTTGGAGGAGGAAGAAAAAAGCATTTTGCTTTATGAAATGACTTATGAAGAAATCAAAAAATATGATGTGGGCAGTCGAGGCAACGAACGTTTTCCAGATCAGCAACCAATGAAAGTTCATAAGCCATCACTAAATGATATGGTCAAAGCTGTTGATGATTATTGTGAAAAGACTGGTCGAGCAAAGCCTAATTTTGACATCGAAATAAAAAGTGAAGAGGCGTACTATGGAAAATTAACGCCACATCCTGATGAATATGTTCAATTAGTTTTGGAAGCATGTAAGGCAACTGGAATTGAAAATCGTTGCAATCTGCAATCATTTGATATTGATATTTTGGAAGAAATAAATCGACAAAATCCTGCGATGGTTGTTGCTTATTTAATTGATAATGAAGATTCGCCAGAAGATAATTTGAAAAAAATAACTTTTAAACCAAACATTTATAGTCCATATTTCAAGTTACTTTCCAAAGAAGTAATTGATAGAATGCATGAAAGAAATATTAAAGTAATTCCTTGGACAGTCAATGAAAAAGAGGACATGAAAAAGATGATCGAAATAGGTGTCGATGGAATTATTACGGACTATCCGAATCGAATTGAAGCAGTTGTTGCTGAAAAATAATCTCCATACTCACAAGGTGATTTTGAGTCACTTTGTGAGTATTCTATCTTTACTTCAAAAGAACATTAACAAAAATGAGTTTTAGAAAAGACACAGAATCGAAAAGACCTCGACAAACAACTTTTCAAAAATGGTTACCTGTTATTGGTTTAATCATCATTATTGGATTTTTTGGATCAGTTATGTGGAGCAGCGGAAGTTATAGTAATGCTGCAATAATGAATCAATATTTTCAACCCACCCTAACCAATAGTTCCAATACTGAATCTCCAACAGTAATTGATAACAATACAATTACAAATGTCAAATACCTCGAACAACAATATTGGTCCGCTGAATCATTTTACAAAAATAAGAATTTCCCAAAGGCGGTCGAAGCTTATGATTTTGTTTTAAAAAATAAAAACAACACCGCTTATAATTTAGAAAACGTCAACTTTGACGTAGCCAAATGGAATCAGGTTTTAATGTTTTTAGGAAATAAGAATCGAGAGAAGGCGGTAGAAGAATTAGAAAAAATCTCAACCTCCAACATGTCAGAAAAATATAAAAACAATGCAACTGAACTCAAGCAAAAACTTAATAGTTTTTGGTACGGTTGGGCAAACTAAAAAAGATTAAAGAATGATCACATACGGAATATCCACTACCGAGGAAGAATTAAAAGGCATCCTCGAATTGCAACAAAAAAATCTACAAAAAAGTATCACCGCTGATGAGTTAAAGTCTCAAGGTTTTGTTACGGTGGAACATGACTTAGATTTATTGACTCGCATGAATTCACCCTATGGTCATGTCATTGCGAAGGAAGATGGTAACGTTGTCGGTTATACTTTAGTAGAACTTCCTGAATGGAAATATGAAATTCCAGTTTTGATTGAGATGTTCGATCAAATTGATGCTATAACTTACGAAGGAGAATCTTTAGGAGAATCAAAATACTTTACAATGGGGCAAGTTTGTGTTGCCAAATCACATCGAGGCCAAGGAGTTTTTGCGGGACTTTATGCTGAAATGAAAAGAAGAATGAATCATGATTTTGATTATGTAATTACTGAAATTGCTTCGAGAAACCATCGCTCTTTACGAGCACATGAAAAAGTTGGTTTTGAAGAAATCAAAACTTATCAAATTGGAGAAGGAGAAGAATGGGTTTTGGTTTTATGGAAGTTAAAAGACGAATAACTAAGAATGGTCATTAATCAATTCAACCTCATCGAAGGAATTTCCATTTTTAATGAAAGCAATTTAATCGCCGGCTTTCACACTCATCCTGCCTTAGAAATTATCATTGCCAAAAATGGAGATTGTTTTACATTATCCACCAAAAATGTAGTTTTAAAAAACATTCAATTCGGAATAGTAAAAGCAAATATTCATCATTCCTTAAATGCTGAGAACTGTGATTGCGATATCATCATGATGGATGCAGAGTATCTTGATTCAGCAAAATTATTAAATTCATTTGGCCAAAAAAATGATAATTCTGAGATCTTTTCAATTGACAACAACTCTAAAAAAATCATTTCTAATGATTCTTTACTAGAGTTTTGTAATGAAAAAAATCAGAGCAAACTTGACGATCGAATTATCAACTGTCTCCAGTTTATCAAAAAAAACATAACCGCCAAAGAAATACCGCTTGTTGATTTGTCGAAAGAAGTCAATTTATCACAAAGCAGATTGTCTCATTTATTCAAAGAACAAATTGGGGTGTCTATTCAAAACTACATCGTTTGGACTCGAATGAAAATAGCAGTTAATTATATGATCAATAATAAAATGCATTTGACTGATGCAGCTTATCATGCGGGATTTTATGACTCAGCTCACTTTAGTCGTCACTTCAAAAAGATGTTTGGAGTCAAACCTTCTCTAGTTTATAACAATAGCATTATCGTACAAGGTTTTGAAAAAGAATAGTGCTAAGTTTGTTCTTTCTAAAACAATAATTTGAATTCCTAAACAAAATAAACAATGAACTTAGCGAAAGATTTTTTAAGTGAACTAAAGCAAGAAGCTGCTGTTACTCGACGATTTTTGGAAAGTGTTCCTTTCGAAAAACGAGATTTTAGACCGCATGAAAAATCAGAAACACTAGGTCGATTAGCTATTCATGTTGCCGAAATAATTGCTTGGTGGAAATCTTGTCTCCAAGAAGATGAACTTGATTTTATTGATTTTGAGCCAAAAGAAATTAACTCGACGCAAGAGTTGTTGGCTTACTTTGATCACTTGCTAGAAGAATCTATCCAAGCTTTAAAAGATGTGAACGAAAAGGAATTTGAAAAAAATTGGTTCATGAAACATGGAGAAGAAATTCTTTTTACATTAAATAAAAAAGAAGTGATGCGGAAATTCTGCACTAATCATTTGGTGCATCATCGAGCGCAATTGGGCGTTTATTTGAGAATGTTGGATGTGGCAGTTCCTGCGGTTTATGGACCATCTGCGGATGATTTTAATATTACTTTGGTAGAACCTTTTGTGTAACCATTTTCTTTTTTTACAAATCCACCAAAACTCTATCCTTTCCCTTCCTGCCTTTTTTATAAGTATCTAACGACTTATAAATCACATCATGAACTCTTCGCCGAGTCTGATTTCGATACAATTTGGTATTGGATTTATTAGGATGAATTCGATTGGAAAGAAAAATAAAAATCAAATCATTTTCAGGATCAACCCAAACACAAGTTCCTGAAAAACCGGTATGCCCATAAGTTTTTTTCGGTGCCAAAGAGGATATAGAATTAGCACCTCTCCTCCCCTTTACCGCGAATCCTAACCCACGATGATTTCCATAATTCGCTGATGTAAATTTCTTAATAGTTTTCTGATCAAGATATTTTTGCTCTCCGTAGCTTCCTCCATTTAGCATCATCTGAAACATAATTCCTAAGTCATTTGCATTGGAAAAAAGCCCTGCACTTCCAGCCACACCACCTAGCAAACTCGCAGACTCATCATGTACATAACCTCGTAAAAGTTGTCCTCGCCATCGTTCATCATTTTCGGTAGGGACAATATATTTTGATTTAAATTTTTCTAAAGGACGAAAAGATGTTCGTCTTAAATTAAGTGATTTATAAAAATTATTTTCCAAAAACTCATTCATCGGTTGGTTCATTTTTTTCTCCAACACCCGTTGAACTAAATTAAAATTCACATCACTATATTTATAACGCCCTCTCCTTCTTACTTTCAGATGATCGATTGTAAACCAAATAGAATCAATCCATTTCCGATTAAAAAACATGTCATTGGCTATTTGAATTGAATATTCATCATTTGGTTTTTTACAAAAAAACTGGTTACAATCATCAACTATGGAATCCTTGTTATTGTAATATTTTGCAATGGGCATATTAGCTTGCAGTCCAGAGGAGTGAGTCAATAATTGTTTCATTCTAATTCGTCCAATTGTTGATTTTTCATCCAAGTCCAAATGTGTTTTTAAACGATCTGCTAATTTAAATTCCTTTTCCTCAAATAATTTCATTGCCGCCAAAGAAGTCGCAGAAATTTTGGTAATCGATGCTATATCATATAAATCTGATTTTTGAACTTTATTTTTCTTTCTATAAGTATGGTGCCCAAATGCTTGATCGAAAATTACTTTTCCATTTTTAATCACCATGACTTGTCCACCGGGAGTTGCTTTTTTTGAAATAGCAGATTGGATAATTGCATTGATCCCAACTAGTTTTTCGGGAGCAATTCCGACTTCTTCTGGAACTGTATATTTTAATCGAGTGATAGGCGTTTGGATAGATTTTCCATAAGTTAAACTATCTGTCAAATCCATTTGTAATTTCCCCTTGGCAGACATTCCACCAAATAATAATTGAGGTGCCAACGATTCAGTTATTTTATTTTTTTCAAAAATTTGAATAATTGAAAGCGTCGTATCGAGATATTGTAAATTGAGCGGATTACCAAAATTGACTACGGTCAACTTAGAAGATCGAGATAATTCATTGACCGATTTTACAAAATCTTTTTGTTGAACAGTATCTAAATCAATATTGTCTAACACTACAATTGCGGTAGAATGTTTCTGAAAAATAGCTTTAAGCGGTTTGATTTTTCCTTGCTCATCAGGAGGATGATTATAGTTTTGATAGTTGGCATATTTGGAAAAATAATCTTTGAAAATCTTTAATTTTTCATTCCCAACATTTATAATTCTAAAATCTCGTTTATAGGTTTTCGTGTACGGAAGTAGATTGTTATAATTTTGAGCCAAGGTGATGGAATACTCAAAAAGTTGACGTGCTTGGAAAGCAAAATATTCATTTTTTAAAACGGCCAATGCATCTTCAACTACGAGTTCGGTTGGTTTTTTATCTAAACCTGCGTAGGTTTTTGCCAACAAAATTTTTCGAACTTTATCATTAATCACTTTCTCAGCCATCAATCCTGATTTGACAAAATCCAATAAGTAATCGAAAACTTTTTTCGCAGAATCACGAACGATAAAAATATCTGTTCCTGAATGAAGCAATTCATCAATCGTTGCTTGAGCTGAAATTTCAGCTACGATCAATCCATCAAACTCCATTTTTTCTTTAAGGTATTTTTTTAAAAAGAAAGATTGTAATTGATACAAACTATCTGTTTCAAAAATTTCCTCATCAATTTTAAAACCTGAAACACCTCCTTTCACCATTTCATTTTGGCGAAAAAGTAAAGTATCTAAAATTCCAGTTGTGTCGTCTTTCAATTGATAAAATTCCGAAAAGGTATTTCCTAAGGAGATAATATTTTCACTTTGCAAATTTTCCAAAACTCTATTAGTACGATCTAATTGTGTTTTTTGATCATTTTCAAATACATGAAAAGGATGCATTTTATCATCTAAAAAAATGCGATTGGCAGAGGGAGAAATGCAAAAATTGATACCAAGCGCTTTACATTGCCGAAGATATAATTTCTCTAATTCTTTTTGGATGGTATCATTTTGAACTGCACCAATACTTGGTGCCAAGGGAAATTGAACCGCATCAGAAAATTGATTATTGAGCAAAACCATTTCTTGGGTTCCATTCAACAAAGGAATATTGCTAAATGAATTAAGCGAATCCAAAACATCCACATATTCCTCCACTTCTAATTTTTCCAAAATTACACCACCGATAACTCCTTCGTTAACCCATTGATAAGCAGACTCTTTTGCATTCTTATTTTTTAAATCTGTCTTTAAAACAATGAGTTGTCCAATTTTTTCTACTAGCGTCATGTGCCTTAGAATCGAATCGGCTTTGGTGTGATCAACATTTAAGAAGGGTGTATTTTGTACCACGCTCTCCTCCTCCTGATGGAAACAGGACGATAGAAATGCAAGCGTAATTAGTATAAATAATGCCCTTAGCATAATTATGCTGAGTTATAAAATTTGAAAAATAGAGTTCTGGAAATTAAACGAATTTTACCTTTTTGTGGTATTTTAAGTAGCCTGAAAGGATTGTAATTAAATACTATACTTTAAGCGTAAAATCGGCTGTTATTGTTTCAGTAAAATGGCTTTTTTTTGAAAAACAATTGAACCTCCGAACAGCCAAACCAATCAACTAATTTGTAGCTATTCATTACGCTTCGTTTTTGCAAAAAGAACACTATCTAAATAGTCACCTTTTTTTAAATATGTTTTCTTTAAATACCCTTCTCTTTCAAATCCTGCATTTTCTAATACTCGCATGGAAGCCTGATTATAAGCAAATACATTTGCTTCCAATCGAACTATACCTCTTTCATCTAAACAGTAATCAGAAAAAATTGCAACCACCTTTGACATTAATCCTTTCCCCCTAAATTCTTTTCCAATCCAATATCCGAAAGCATCTCGATATGGGTTTCCTAAAAATTCTCTTCCCAATAAACCAATCGAACCGATTAAATTATTATCCTGATCTCGTATGACCCAATTCCAAATTCTACCCGTTTGTTTTTCTTTCTCTTGGATCATCTTGAAAAATATATCGGCATCCTCTTTTTTGTAAGGGTAAGGAATAGTAAGCGTATTGTTAGCAATATCAGGATGATTGATGTGTCGAACTAAATCAGGTTTGTCTTTTTTAAGGTAAGGAGTTAATGTGATTTCAGGAGTAACTTTTATAATCATGATTAGATGAATTCATTTATGAAAAATATCTTTTTCAGTCCAACATTGAGTTATAAAAAATAGTTTCCTAGATTTGGATATTGGGTATTTTCTTTACCCCAAAAGTCGCTGATAGGTTTTAGCTAAAGCATCCTGAGATGCTCCATATTTAAACATTTGGAAAACGATACTATTCGCTAACATTACTCGAAACCAACTTCGTTTCTCATATTTTCGTGCAGAGACAATGACTTCTTTGGGAATAATTTTAAAGCTATATTTTTTTCTTGCTCGAACCATAAAATCATATTCTTCCATAATTTTAAAATCATACCGGTATCCATCTAACTCTTCAAAAACATCTCTAGTAACGAACAAGGTTTGATCTCCACCACGACAATATAACTTGTCAAACCGAGTCATATAGGCATTAAATTTTAAAATCTTTTTATTGGAATCAAACTTAAAACGATAGCATCCCATAGGAAAACCTTCGTTCACCGCCTCTTTAATATCAGTCATAAAACTAGCTGGAGGAGTGGTGTCAGCATGAACAAAATATAGGATGTCACCAGTTGAATTTTTAACGCCTTCATTCATTTGACAAGAGCGACCTTTGGATGGGCAAATAATAACTTTAGCACCCGCATCTCTGGCGATTCGACAAGTTCCGTCATTGCTTCCGCCATCGACGACAAGCAATTCAGATAAACTCTCATTTCCATTCTTCAATAAATATGAAATGAGTTCGCTGATATTTTCAGCTTCATTTAAGGTGGGTATAATTATGCTAATCTTCATTTTTAATTACAATATTCTTCTTGTTTCCGTAGGACGATTCTCCGAGTCGTTTTTTTAACACCAAGCGGTTTGATGGCTATGTCTTAAACGACTTGGAGAGCCGTTCTACGTTAAAAAGCTTCTCCAAATGTTAGATAAAAACCAGAAGTATTTTTGCCAAAACCATAATCCAATCGGAGGTTGACTTTTTCAATTTTACTGATGCCAATTCGGATGCCTACTCCATAGGCAAAAAATGTTTTTTGAAAACCATCTTCTTGCGAACCTACCGATGCTACACTTCCAAAAACGGCTCCTTTTATTTTCCAAAAAATAGGAAAACGATATTCGGATTGAAAAGTCAAAAAATGATCATCCCGAAATCTTCCTTCCAAATATCCACGCATCCTTTTCGTTCCTCCAAGCTGAGATAATTGGTTAAATGGTGCATCACCTAAAGTAATCTCTGAATAAATATTCACCGCAAGAATATTATTTTTTCCAAAATTAAAATAGCGGCTGACATCTAAAAATATCTTTTGAAATTCGAAATCACTACCAAATGATTTAGAGTTAGTAAGAAAAGATAACTCTACTATACTACCTCTAATTGGATAAAAAACATCATCCCGACTATCGTAATTGGCAACCACACCAAATGCTGAAATCAAACCTCCTTTATTCCCTAAGATGTTCTGAGTCGCCAACAGACCATCCTCTTTTATTTCTTGAATCTTATAATCGTCCATAAAATATCGAACGCCCGTAAATATCTTAGGATGAATACGATACAAGGCATTCATCCTAACTCTTGGATAATCTACTTTATAGATCTCCTCATTTGACTCCAATGATTCGCTTCCATTTCCAAAATACCGATAGACATATTTATAATAACCCAATTCGCCATATAGTTTTACTTTTCCATCCTTGACAAAAAGTTGAAATGGCAAATATGCCAACAATTGTTTTTCTAAAGTGTAGGCAAATCCAATTTGCATTTGAGATGGAGGAACTGTTTGAGTTTGATTTTTAAAACGAAAGGAAAGAAATGCACCAACACCAAATCCCCATCGAGTTTCTGGAGTAAAATAAACCAATGGCAACGGAACAAAACTGTAACGTTTAGTTTCGGTGCTATCTTTTTTTTCATTTTCCAAAACTTGAACTTGAGCATTTAGAGTTTGAATTCCAACAATCAAAAAGAAGAGGGTTAAAAAAGAATATTTTTGTTTTATATATTTCAAGACAATATTATTTTTTGAAAATAACCTGCAAAATCAAATTTATCATAAATAAAAATGGATGCATAATTTATCTGATCAAGTCCTATTTCAATGTCCGTGATTTGCATTTTTCTAAACTATGTTTAAGTAGATCTACGATATAAACTTTAGAACTGGATTAAAAACAGATATGATTTTTCTTAAAATGTTAAAGTTTTTTTCTCACCTGTTACTTTTCTTACCATTTACATTATGCTTTTGAAACGGTCTAAATTGGCGTTCAAATAGCTTTTCATCACGTTCATTTTTTCCGAAAATATGAAATTGACGTCTAGCTATTTGGCATTACAAATCGAAATAGCTGTTCAATTATTTTTTCTCCTAATCATCACTTTACCCCTGAGAATAAAGAGATTTTATGGAAAAATCCTTAATCATAATTGAAAAAAATTTAATGTATAAATGTTTTCAAATTTGCAAATAAGTCGTACCCTTGCAAAAAATACAGCTCGAATGCAAAGTAGTAATAAGACTGTTTCTCAGGAAGCGATGCAAGCGGAATGGCTAGAAGTACAAGCGGCGCAACAAAACCCGGCCCATTTTAGGCCTTTGTATGCACGTTACTTTGAACAAATTTTCCGTTTTGT
>JBGCCY010000096.1:0-15043 GCA_045104975.1 Saprospiraceae bacterium | reverse complement strand
TGATTTAGTTGTGATGGGTTCTGCTGCTCATGGAAGTAAATACTTGAGCACGGTGTATAATGATGATTGGATGAAAGCCCAAGGATTTATTTAGACTCCACCAATACTAGAAATTATAATCAAAAAAGAGTTTGTACTTAGCCAAGTACAAACTCTTTTTATTTTACAATGATAGAAAGCTAAAATTAGTTTTTAGCTTTTCTTTCCTTGTATTTTATAAGTTGTCGTTTCAAAGTTGAAGTTGCGCTATCGATCGAAGCCTCAAATGATTTGTTGGATTCTTTCACATAAAGAACACCTCCAGGGAGGGTAATTTTTACTTCTGCTACTTTATCTTTGATTTGACCAGAGTTTTCTAATTTAAGAATAACATCAGCATCGATAATTTTATCAAAAAGCTGAGTTAATTTACCTAGTTTTCTTTCTATGAACATAATTAAGTTCTTATCCGCTGAGAAATGTAATGATTGAGTGTGTACTTTCATTAGTATCGTAATTTTTAAACTGTTAAAAAATAGGTAAGTAATTTTAATTCAGAGTTGGTGCTACATAGGCAGTAGGGTTTTTTAATGGTTATGAAAAAAGAATAACGTTGAATAATTTATTTCATTGTTATTTTAACTAGAACCAATCTAAGTTTTTAGTTTCGAAATTGAAAACTTTGACAGAAGAATGTGTGACACAATTCTACATTGTTAGAACAAAAAAATACTAATATGTTATTTAAACAAATGAAAAAAAGAAAAGTTCGATCATAGGTATTAGCCTAATGTTTTCAAAGGGCGAGGGAGGAATGACGAAAACATATAAGTAGAAAATTTAATAACTAAAAATGTAACAATTTTTATTCTGATTTTTTTTTCGCTTTTGGATGAGCTTGTTGATATATTCTTTTTAATTTCTCTATAGAATTGTGGGTGTAGACTTGAGTCGCTGCAAGGCTAGAATGACCGAGTAATTCTTTGATTGCATTAAGATCAGCACCATTATTAGAGAGGTGGGTAGCGAAGGAATGTCTTAAAACATGGGGACTTCTTTGTTCAACGGTTGTGATTTGGGATAGATATTTTTTCACTAAATTATAAACTAATTTAGGATACATTTTTTTCCCTTTTTCAGTTAAAAAGAGGGAATCAGTAGCACTTAATTCAAATTCATCATTTCTGATTTCCAAATAATTCTTCAAACGATTGGCTAATGGGCGAGCAAAAGGAATTAATCTTTCTTTATTTCCTTTTCCTAAAACTTTGACTTGATCATTAAAGAAATCCAAATCATTGGGTGTTAAATTGATTAATTCAGAACGTCGCATACCAGTTGAGTAAAGCATTTCCATCACCATTTCATCTCGAACTGCGGCATAGCCTTCGCCAAAGTTTATTTTTTCAAATAAATTTTCTAATTCAATTTCTTTGACCACCACAGGTAAACGCTTGCCTACTTTTGGTGCAATAACTTTAAGCATAGGATTCTCTTGAATCTCTTTTCGTCTTTTTAAAAATTTGAAATAAGTCTTGAGAGTGGAAAGTTTTCGGTTGATAGATCGAGGAGTGATCTTGTTTTGCATAAGTTCGACTATCCATGCCCTGATATGGAAATGCCTTACTTCCAAGATGGAAGTAAGGCTATATGTTTCTTCAATATAAGCGAAAAATTGAAGTAAATCGCTTTGATACGCTTTAATCGTATGTACAGAAAATCTTTTTTCTAATTCGAGGTATTTTAAAAAGACGGTAATGTCCATTCTAATTTTTATAAGCGGTTACGAAATTAAAGTATTTGCTTACCCAAATTAGAGAAATACCTCCTCTAAAGCAAAAAGATTACTCTCCGTAATTCTTTAACTTATAAGCAGCTTTTAACATTTCTGCCCTTCTTCGTACAGAAGGTTTTACGAATTCTTTTCTTCGACGTAATTCTTTTAATGTACCTGTCTTGATAAATTTACGTTTGTAAACTTTAAGTGCTCTGTCAATAGAATCGCTATCTTTTACATCAATAATTAGCATAAATATTATATTTAGTTTGAATTTTTAAAATTGGACTGCAAAGATAAGCCAATTTTATTAAGAAAAGAAATTGTTTTTTGTAAAAAAACAAAAGAAATTCATTTTGATTATCCTTAAAATAAGATTTCTTAAATGGTTGACTTTAAAGGTATTTCCACCTTATTTTAGGGTTTCAAAAAATAAATCTCATGTACAAAGAAAGAAAAGGCAAACATTTTATTAAAAACCCCTTTTATGAAGGTGGACTGAAAGCGATGCGAGAGTTTATTTCCAAAAATAAAAAATATCCAAAAGAGGCATTGGAAGAAAAAATAGAAGGAACTGTCGTTATCAAATACACGATTAATTTTAAAGGAAAAGTGATCGAAACGAAAGTGATGAAGGGGCTAGGATATGGTTGCGATGAAGAAGCTCAGCGAGTGGTTAAACTAATGAAATTTGAAGCTCCTAAAAATCGAGGGATCAAAGTCAAGTTTTTTAAAAACATCCAAATCTATTTTAGATTGCCTAAGGAGAAAGAAAAACCTTTAGAACAAGTCCAAACACCAACTGGTTTTTCCTACACGATTACTCCATCCACGAAAGAAGAAAACCCAACTGAGAAGAAGAAAGGAAGTGGATATACGATTCAAATAAAATATTAACCTAAGTCGGAGTAAAAAAATAAAGAGGAAGCCAATTAAATGACTTCCTCTTGTATATTTTAGAAAACTGGTTTTAAATAATTTAAAGCCAATTTTAAAAATTCAAATGTTAATGTAATTTACATATCTACATCAGAAATCTCTAAGTTAGCTGATTTTAAGAAATCACTACCACCTCTTCCAACAGCAAGACTTCCATCAGCATTGCTAGCGGAAGTTAAGGTTATTGTTAACGTTTTTGCACCGTCAACTACACCGTCAGTTAAGATATCGATATTTAATAATACTTGATCTCTGTTTAAGAAGTCATTTTCATCAACAGCCAACGTGATAGAACCAGCATTGGCAATGTTGTAATCAATTCCAGCTACAGCTGTACCTGTAACCTCATAGGTAATATTTACATCAGATAATGTTCCAGCAGGTGCTTCAATAATAAAAGAAGCAGTTCCAGCGTCTTCATCAACTACTAGAGTTTCTAAAACAGCATTATTTGTTGTTCCATCACCAAAAGCGACATAGTTTGGTAATTCTTCAAGATCAAAGCTGTCATCTACATCATAATCGCTACCACATGATGCAATAGCTAACAGACTAAAGAAGAAGAACGCATATTTAAAATTAAATTTCATAATTTTCATTTTTTAAATTTTGATAAAATTCATACTAATTTTCAAACCACATTGGTGTGTCTGTTGGTGCATTAGCAGGTGTGTTTGAGTTAGAACTTACTTCATCTGGAGGATAGTTAAATCTCTTTAATATAGTTGTAATTGAAGATCCAGGAACAGGAAGCATGGTTGGTACTTTTGTTCTTCTAACTGTATTCCAAGCAATTACAGGTCTGAAAAAAGATTCTAAGTAAAGTTGCTCATGAACTTTCTGAAGATCAACAGCTCCAAGGTTAGTGATGAAGTTGTCGATATCTGCTGAAGCAATTGTTGCTGTAGCATTAGGAATTGCACCACCCCAGTATTCACAAATTTGTCTTACACCTTTTTCGAATTCAGCTTGAGCATCATCAGATGATACTCCTAATAGGGCTAACTCAGCTCGGTAGAAACTAATTTCAGAAGGAAGGAACATGTTATGAGGCATATCATTTCTAACTACATTATTAGAAATATGTGCAGTTGATCCTGGAGCCCCAAAAGTAGCTAAACCTATATCAGCTGGTCCATTACCATTTGGATCAGAGATCATTAAAGCAAATCGAGGATCATCGTTTTGATTTAATAGATCAAAAGAAACTGCAGATGGAGAATATACTCCAGCTTCTTCATTTCTTCCACCAAAGAAGTTAGTGATCAATCGTTGCCAAGAGTTAGCTTCACCTGAATTATCAGCATATCTGATTAATGCCGCTTGGCTATTATCTTCAATCATTGGCTCAGAAAGTACTTTAGAAATTTCAGTATCAACTGAAGTATCTTTATTTCTAAGCATCATCAAAACTCTTAATTTTAATGAATTAGCCCATCTTCTCCAGTTGTCCATATCTCCATTATAAATAAGATCTCCTGTAGAAACATCTGCCACATCAGCAGGCATTGCATCAATTAAAGTTATTGCTTCATCAAGAATCGTAATAACTCCTCTAAATACATCTTCTTGAGTATCAAATGTAGGAGTTGGAAATTGTACTCCATCTAATGCTTGAGTAAAAGGAATATCTCCCCAAATTGAAGATAATTCAAAGAAAGATTTTGCTTTGAAGATCTTAGCGATTGCAGCAATGTTATTGTTACCTGCTCCACCAGCTAATGCATCAATTTCTACCAATGCTAGATTTCCTAATACTTGAGTGTAATACATTCCCCAAGTGTTTCCAGTAATAGTAGAACCAGTTGCACCTGCTTTTGGACTATTAAAACATTGAGCAATATGCTGAGGAACATCCATCATTCTTGTACCCAACTCTGAGGTATGTCGATTAGAATATTGAACAAAAACGAAAGGTAAAACGGCATTCGGATCAGCTGAAGTTGCTACCAATGGATCTGTATTAATGTCTAACGCTTTTTTACAAGAGGTAGCCATTAATGCTATCAATATGAATAGTGAAAATATTTTAAAATATTTCATAATTTTTCTTGTTTTTAAATTTTTAGAAAGTCAATTTTAAATTCACACCCATACTTCTTGTTGAAGAAATATTAGATCGCTCTACTCCAAATCCATCTACTCCTGATCCAAACAAGTTTGTCTCTGGATCAATGTGTGGTATTTTTGACCATAGTAAGGCAACATTTCTAGCTTCCAATCCAATAGAAAGTCCGCTAATTTTTGCATTTTCTAATAATGAT
This sequence comes from Saprospiraceae bacterium, assembly GCA_045104975.1. Classification (GTDB taxonomy): domain Bacteria; phylum Bacteroidota; class Bacteroidia; order Chitinophagales; family Saprospiraceae; genus CAJQQY01. The sequence continues at coordinate 10,084 of JBGCCY010000096.1, read as the reverse complement.
TTAGGCAAGTTGTAGCTGATTGCAACTTCTCTTAATTTTACGAATGATGCATCGAAGATAGATGCTTCAGAAACTCCATTTTCGTCAAGAGAATTCCAAAATGCTTGAGAGCTAGCTAAAGGAATATCATTATCCCTAAAAGTTCCATCAGGATTTTCAATTACTCCATCTTTATCAATAAAGGTTCCTTCTCTATTCTGAGTAGTTTCTGTTACTAAACCACCATTCTGTAGGTTTTCAACAGTAGATGATTTCATCACACCACCAGATCTCCAGTCAACTGTAAATGACAAATCGAAGTCCCCAAATGATAAATTGTTAACAAATCCCATGTTAAAGTCAGGCAATACTGAACCGAAGCTCTTTAATTCTCCTGCTTGTCTTTCACCAGTATTTGGATTGATGATTGGTCGTCCAAAAGTAGGACTTCCTGTCAAAGTATCTCTCAAGAATGGAGTAGCAAATAATTCGATTCCACCACCAGCAACTGCTTGTACAGAAACTGAAGTAAAAGCACTAGCTAATTGAATTCTGTCTACACCTTCTGTAATTTCAACTACTTCAGTTTTTGCAGAAGAGAAATTAACGGCGGTATTCCATGTGAAATTTTTAGTATTAATTGGAGTTGCATCAATAGTGAATTCAATACCACTAGTATTTACTTGTCCTACATTTGTTCTTAAAAACCCAAATCCAGTAGTTTCAGGAATAGGAACTCTTAAGATTTGGTCACGGTTTTGAGTTGCAAAATATGAAACATCTAAACCTAATCTGTAATCAAAGAATTTTAATTCAGCACCTACCTCAAAACTATTTTGACGCTCTGGTAATAAGTTTTCTGGTGGAATTGTATTCGCTTTTGCAAAAGCTAATCTTCCATCAAATGGGAAGTTTACATCCAAACTATATTGTCCAGAAGCTGAAGAAATCGGAAAAAAGTTAAAATCTAACTGATAAGGATCTGTATCATTTCCTACCTGAGCAAAACTTGTTCGTAATTTACCATAAGAAAATACGTTACTCGTTAAGTCAAGTGCATCAGAGAATACAAACGCCACACTTGCAGAAGGGTAGAAGTATGAATTATTATCAATAGGTAAAGTAGAAGACCAGTCATTTCGGCCTGTCAAGTTTAACGTTAAATAATTCTTGTAGCTTAAATCAACAGATGAGTAAGCACCAAAAAGAATGTGCTCACTAAAATCTCGAACAGGAACGTTATTAGATGCATTTCCCGGGTCAAATAATTCTGCTACTAAAAGACCATCAGATCTTAAACCTTCTCTAGAAAACTCTCTTCTATTGTAGTTGAATCCTCCCAAAATACCTAATGAGAAATCATCATTAAGATCTATTTTGTAGTTACCAATGATATCAATGTTAAATTGAGTTCTATTCAGGTTATTCGTTTCAAAATCTCCAACGATTCTTTGTGCTGTTCCTTTTCTATTAGAGAAGAAACGATTATCTTGATCGTAATCATATCCTACTCTTCCTGTAAAGCTTAGGTTTTCAATAGGTGTATAAGTCATTGCAAAATTAGCTAACAATCTTGAATCATTTCGATCATTTCTATTTTCATTACGAATCCAAAATGGATTATTTGCAGTAGGGTCAGGTTGATTCAATTGAGTTCCAAGATCCTCGTCAATCCAAGGTTTGAATGCATTTTGATCAAGTGTACTACTGAATGAGCTATATCCAATAACATTTGGATCATTTGCTCCTGCAGCAGCTGTCCCTTCTGATTGTGTGTTAATATATTGAATACCGAAATCAGATCTTAATTTATCTGAATGCTTTACACCAGCTTTTAAAGAAAGTGTATATCTATCTAATTTAGATGCAGGAACAACTCCTGTTTGGTTCAAAGCACCTAAACTTAAACGGTAGTTCATTTTCTCATTTCCATCAGAAATGGCAAAGTTATTAATGAAAGTATTTCCAGTTTCAAAGAAATCGTTAATGCCATTATCATCAATTGCCCGTAATGGTCCAGTTTCTCCTGTTACAGGAAGAGATCTAACTGTTTGTCCAACAATTCTTGGTCCCCAGTCAAATCCTACTGAACTTGAGTCATACTTAAATTGTGACCCCATCGCATAATCTTGTTGATAATCTGGAGTTACCATCAAACGATCTTGACGGTAAGAAGAGTTAACTTCAATCCTTGGACCTCCGCTTTTACTTCCTTTTCCTGATTTTGTAGTTACCAAGATAGCTCCTGAAGCTGCTCTTGATCCATAAAGTGCAGTTGCAGCCGCACCTTTCAATACACTAATAGAAGCAATATCATCAGGGTTTACAACAGAAGCACCATTACCAAAATCACGGTTTCCTGTAATTCCATTAGGATCTCCTCCTGAGTTTTGTGCATCATTAAATGGAACACCATCAATTACCCAAAGTGGATTATTTCTACCTGCTAAGGAGTTTACTCCACGAATAATTACTTTAGAAGATCCACCTAGATTTCCACCCGTGTTACTTACTTGAACACCAGTTACTTTTCCTTGAAGAGCATTTACGATATTGGTTTCTCGTGCTTTGACAAGTTCATCAGAACTTATATTATCCACACTATATCCTAAGTCTTTTGACTCTCGTACTATTCCTAGTGCAGTCACGACAACTTCTCCAACTAGAATACCTTCTTCTAGAGAAATATTTATAATATTAGATGCACCTAATGTCATCTCTTGTGTTCCGTAACCTGTGTAAGAATAAATTAGCACAGTTGAACCAGCTGGAACTTCTAATGAGTAGCTTCCATCGATGTCTGTAGTAGTACCAATATTTTCACTACTTTTCACGATAACACTAGCACCAATGAGTGCTTCTCCTGTATTATCAGTTACGATACCTGTAATAGTCCTCTGTGCCATCATAGTTCCCATCGCACACAGGAATAACATTAAAACTAATGTAGTTTTTTTCATATTAATCAAATTTTAATTACAAAGTTTTTTTTAAAAAGGATAGATTATTTCGAATGATTCGTTCGTAGTTGTATTACAGAAATTTACATTTGGTTATGTATGATTTAGATTATGTAATACATTTATCGTTTTTACAGTATTTCGTTTTATTTACTGGTCTCAATTAGAGATTCAATTGGTCCGTAAATCATCAAGTTTCGGTTAGGTATAAATTGAGATTTTATATTTGGCTATTCTTTGCTGATAATTTTCTCAAAATGTAATCTATTTGTTCATAGTATTTTTTACCCATCTGTAGATTGGTAATTTTTCATCTATTCAGTAGTTGTTTTCCTGTTTAGCAGGTGTTCAATAATTACGGTGATATTTTTTTCTGCAAAGGAACAGAAATTCCACTAACATAAATCTTATAATTAGTAGTTATGTTAAAAAAAAAATTAGTGAAAATAAAATGGAGTTGTACTATATTTTTCTTTAATGTGATATACATTTCCTTAACGGAATGTTAAGGAGATTCGCTGCTCTTCATTTGGATTATATAAATTAAAAATCCTCTGAAATCTTGGTTTTGCATAGTTATTGACAAAAGATTTATGTTAAGGAAATAGATGTAAAATCATTTTACCAAGAAAAAATATCTGATCTGTTCCTTGTTTATACTTTGAGTAAGTCGGATTTCTTATCTTTACATTAACATTGATTAATTTATTTTTCCCTTATCTTTTTTTCAATTTAATAAAAAAAACAAAATGCGATTAACTCTAATTGCCTATATTTTTTGTCTTTCCACTTTATCGCTTTTTGCACAAATCCAATATTCAGATGTTGCATTGCAGGTTGGAATAGATCATCAATACTTGCAAGGTGGACCAGGAGGAGGGGTAAGTTTTGTTGATTTTGATGGAGATGGTTGGGATGATCTTACCTTAGCAACTGCGGCAGGTGACTCTATCTTTTTCTATAAAAATATTAATGGAGTTTTTCAAAAAATTCCTTCTCTTGTGGATCATACGGAAGAATCAAAACATGTGCTTTGGGTAGATTTTGATAATGATAGCGATTTAGATTTGTATGTGACAACTTTTGAGGGAGCTAATCGACTGTATGAAAATAGTGGCAATTTAGAATTTACAGATATAACTGTTGCGGCAGGATTTCCAATTGATTCGCTTCGACATTTTGGAGCTGCGTGGGCGGATTATGACCGAGATGGATGGTTGGATTTATATTATACGGAACGAAAAACATTGACTTCTGGAACCAACAATCGAAATCGACTTTTTAGAAATAATGCGGATGGAACTTTTACGGAGAAAACAGGTTTTGCGAATGTTGCTGATGAAAATAAATTACCTTTTTGCGCTGCCTTTTTTGACTATGATAATGATCGTTGGCCCGACATTTATATTGCTAATGATAAAGTTCCTCCCAATACACTTTTAAGAAATAATAGCAATGGAACATTTATGGATGTGAGTGTTCCGACGCAAGCAAACGTCGTGATGAGTGCGATGTGTGTGGCTATTGGAGATTACAATAATGATGCGAATCAAGATATTTATATTTCAAATATTGCTACCGGAAATGTATTGTTACAAAATCACGAAATTTCTAATACTCACTTTTTTATGGATCAAGCAGGTAGTGCTGGTGTTGAATTTTTTGATGTGGCTTGGGGCTGTAATTTTTTGGATGCAGACAATGATCGAAAGTTAGATTTGTATGTGAGTGGAGCAACAGTTGGTGTCAATACACCATCGAGTACCTTTTATAAAAATGATGGAAATGGCGTTTTTTCCGAAATATTTAATGGCTTTGAAGGAGATACTGTTCAGAGTTATTGCAATGCGATCGGAGATTTTAATCAAGATGGATTCCCCGATATTATGGTTTCTAATTTTGCCCCTTTTAATTCTCAACTTTGGGAAAATGGAGGAACTGGAGGCAACTGGATAAAAGTGAATTTGAAAGGTGTCAAAAGTAATCGACAAGGCATCGGTTCTAAGATTGAGATTTTTTCTGAAGGGGAATATCAAATGCGTTATACTCATTGTGGTATTGCTTACTTGGGACAAAATTCTGATACTGAAATAATAGGTTTGGCGAATGCTACTGTTGCAGATTCCATCAAAATTACTTGGCCTACTGGACATGTAGATATATTGTTAGAAGTAGCTGCCAATCAAGCCATTGAAGTACTTGAAGGTAGCACAACCAATGGAATTATTAATGTGGATGCTGATGTAGTTTTAACTATTCCAACTACGACGACTGATTTTCATTTTGTGGAAGCGCAAGACGAAGCGATGATCGATCACTATTTTAGTCATGATATTTTTATAGGAGGAGGAGCAGCTTTTTTTGATTATGATAATGATGGCGATGATGATTTGTATATCACGGCAGGATTGGAAATGGATCATTTTTATGAGAACAATGGTGATGGAACATTTATAGATAAAAGTTTTGAGGTAGGGTTATTGGGAACTCAATATTATTTTACCACAGGAGTTGTTGCGGGAGATATTGATAATGATGGATTTAAAGATTTATTTGTCACCACCAATCAATCAAATTTGGAGCAGCAAGGGAAGAATCTTTTGTTTCGGAATAATGGAAATGGAATGTTTCAGGATATCTGGAATCAAATTCAACCAAAGGATAAAACGCAAGCGATAAGTGCGGTGTTTACTGATTATGATTTGGATGGGTTGTTAGATATTTATGTGATTAGTTATGTGGAAGATGCGAGTTTTTTGACTGATCCGAATGGGGTTATAATTGGTTTTTCCCATGATTGTTATGCGAATACTTTTTACAAAAACTTGGGAAATGGGCAATTTGAAGAAGTGGCTGAAGTCTTACAAATTAATGATAATGGTTGTTCGCTGGCGGTAGTATCTACTGATTTTGACATGGATGGAGATATGGATATTTATGTGGCGAATGACTTCGGAGAATTTATCGAAACGAATCATCTGTATAAAAATGTAACGATTGATTCGGTGATTGTTTATGATGAAATAGCAGATGTTGTTGACGCTGATTTAGGAATGTACGGAATGGGAATTGCGGTGGGAGATGTTGATCGAGATTTAGATTTGGATTACTATGTGACTAATTTTGGAAAAAATGCTTTACTACGAAATGATGGAGATTTCTTTACCAATATTACCGATGCAGCAGGAGTAGGAAATGAGTGGATTATTACGGATAGTTTGTTGGCAATAGGTTGGGGAACTTCCTTTTTGGATGTAGATAATGATAGTGATCTGGACTTGTATGTGGCGAATGGATATGTACCGAGTCCGAGTTTTCTTTCTTCGACTTTGTGGATGAATGACAAACTTTTTATCAATGATGGCAACCTTCAATTTACCGATACCGACACCACTTATGGTATCCAAAATAAATATGCTTCACGTGGAATGGCTTATTCAGATTACGATAATGATGGTGATTTGGATGTGTTATCGGTGGTCTTAAATGTTCCGATAAATGGTTCTGGATGGAAAACAATTCTTTATCGAAATGAAAAAGGAAATGAAAAGAATTGGTTGCAAGTTTCGCTCGAAGGAGTAGATGTAAATCGAGATGCCTATGGTTCGAAGATATTTGTTCATGCTGACGGGAATGTATTGTTAGAAGAAGTGAGTGGAGGATCGAGTCATGCTTCTCATCATTCGAGTCGCATACATTTTGGATTGGATACGATGTCGATGGTTGATAGTATCGAAGTGCTTTGGACGGGAGGAAATCGTCGACAGATGTTATATGATATTGAAGCAAATCAAGCGATTGAAATATTGGAAGATACTACGCTTACTTTGCTCAATGATACCACTACAACAGATACCATTGTCATTGATGCTACCATTGATTTGCTGAAAAATAATCCAACGATGGAGGTTTCTCCAAATCCAACGAAAGATATTTTGAATATTGAATTAAAAAATAGTCAAGGAGCAGGTGAATTGATTTTGTACAATATTTTGGGACAGTTGGAAAGAAGAAGAATGGTAACGAAGCAGGAACGAAAGGTGATTTTGGATTTGGAAAGAATGGAAGCGGGAATTTATATTTTGACTTATCGGTCGGAGGGAGTTCTTTTGACGAGGAAAATATTAGTGGAGTAGGAGTGAGGATGATTTTATTGAAAGAGTAAAAGCGTATCAAGTTAAAATTGATACGCTTTTTTTTGTAAATGTATTGTTATACTAGCAGCCGTCACAGGTTAAATCTTCGGACCATATTTCTCCATCCGTTCGAGTTAAATCTACTAAAGCAGCTTCCCCATAGTTATTTTGCCATCTTAATTTTAGCGTTGCGCCATTAGGTTCTACTTTTGTAAACTCATAAAATTCTCCCCATTGACTTGATCCAACAAAAGATAAAATATTGCATTCGTGTTTTATTCTTAAATCACCAAGTGGAAGATTACTGCTTGGGATATCCACCGAATAACATGAATAATATCCGCCGATACTAGCATCAATTGATTCGACCTGTGTGGTAGGATGTGTGGAATATAAAGTATAGAATCCAATAAAATTATTGGGGGTATGTTCTTCTGCTTCCCATCGAACATTTCCTTCCCAAGGATTTCCATTACAAAGACCTAAAGGGTCAAAAGAATCACTTATCGATTTAGCATTAAATGATCCTTCAAGTAGAGAAAAGCAGGGTAGGTTTACAATTTCAGGTTTGTATTGAAAAAAACCTTGGAAAGTTGGTTGCCCAATAATATTACTCCCAGTATTTTCGGTAGTAAAGATTTTCCCATCTGCCCTTTTTAACGTTGCTGTCATCAAAAATTCTTTGTCTGGAAAAATATCGTTGATAGTTAAATTGAGTGCTTCAAAAATTTCTAGGTAAGTAAATCGAAATGAAACGGAAGGCAATCCATCTTGGTTAATGACAAAATCCGATTTGTTTTTTGTGGCAATGGTAACTGGTTCTAAATCTCCATAGGAAATATCCCAACCATAGGATTCGACCATTCCACCATTTGCTTCATCATAAAATTCTACCACAAATTCTACAAAAGAACTGTCTGAGTTTTCAAATTCATCATAATTAAATACTCCAATAACAGGATTGATTAATCGAGGAAAAGAACCTTTTCCCAAATTATTGAATTCAGTAAAAGTTCTTTCTTTTTCCTGACAGGAGAAAAATGAAAACAATACAATCACAAAAAATAAGTTTTTAAAGTTTTTCATTTTGTTTTAAATTTTTAGGGTTGAATAATTATTTTTTTCAAAAAAGAAGTGCGTTGGTTTTGTAAAAAATAAATACCAGAAGACCAATTGGAAATGTTGATTTCAGTTTTTCCTATTGGGATTTTTGTTGTTAAAATTAGTTTCCCTAAAGAATTATAAATGTTGATTTCTTCGTTGTTTACATTTCTGTTTTCAATAGATAACAATGTGTTTACGGGGTTTGGAAAAATAGAAAAACTGCTATTTTCGTCTTTCGGTTCATTTGTAGAAACGAGTGAGCAGTATGCTTCATTGGGGGCTAGCTCAATAAAGCCAAGAGGTTCAAGTGTTTTTCCAATAAAAGCAGGATAGGTTTCTAGATAACGTTGAGCTTGAAAAGTGAAATTTTCACTCAAGGCAAGATTGGTTCCTTGAGGAATTGGATTTCCTGATTTTAGCGGGGTAACATATTCCCAAGCAACTTGTCCATCAGGTGATAATTCGAAAATTCGCCCTTGACGACCAGCGCACATAATAACACTTCCATCGCCGATGATTTGAATACTTGAAGCTGCGGTAGAATAGTTTCGAGCGGTATCTGGATGAGAGAATGCTGCACTAAAATTTTCAGGTAAAAATGTTCCATTTGCTTTTTGATAAGCGAAATTTATGGAGTCAAATTCAGGTGTTAAAATTTGGCCAAGCGAAAGTCCTGTTTCGATATGGTTATTGTACAAAGCTATTTTTCCAAAAAAATCATAATCAGGATTAATATCATTTTCATCAATCCATTGGACATCATGTTGGGAAAAAAGTTGTCGGTCGGAGGTTTCTCCAGATTGATATGCTTTTGGATTTCCCCAACGATAGAGTAGATTTCCACCTTGATTACTATTGCCACCAATACTTCCAGTAGCTTCGGTTATAGTTGTGCTTCGATCGATAATCCAAAATTCATTGAAGTGTTTGCTGCTAATGACGACTTGATCTAAAATAGGATTGTAGTCGATAGAGTTACAATGCAGCCAGTCTGTTTTGTTGAATGTATATTCGTGATAATTGATGTCGATTCGTTCGGGATGGTCGGCAATGATTCCAAAGTTAGCTTTAGTTGAATCATAGTCTTGAATGAGGTGATCCCAAGCATGCCATTCCCAAACGATGCTGTCGTTCAAGGGATCAATTTCTAAAATATAATCTGTCAAAATGCTTCGTTGAGAATGACTCAAAGTATCAAAACCATTTGCAACGATTTCATCTAATTCTTTTTTTTGCCAAACGATCATCATGACTGTTCCTTGAGGAGTGAAATGAATATCGTGATGTTGAATTTGAGTAGAGTCATCTAAATTGTAAGTCCATAAAATATCATTTTCCCAGCTAACTAATTCTATAACTCCTCCAGCTCCTCCAGAAGTAGATACAGAGCCTGGCGTATCAGCATAATATTTACTTCGAAGAATATTTCCATTTTCCAAAAGGTAAGCAACTGCTCCAGGACGAGCAGTAGGATCATCTTCCCAACGACGAACAATTTCTCCACATTTATTTAATAAAAAAATATCAGACTGGCGTTCTGGAAAAATAAGGGTGTATCCACCTACTCCTAAATCATCTTCGAAAGAAAGTAATCCAACCGTATTGTCTTGCGCAAAGGTATTTTGCAAAGCCAGGAAAAATAAAATTGTAACTCTAACGCTAATATATTTACAAACGTGCATTTTATGTTTTTTTCAAAAAAATAAAAAAAGGGAAGACACAAATAAATGTGTCTTCCCAATATTTTCATTGAAAATAGCGAACTATTTTCAAGTAAGAATAATCATTTATTCTTAGCAGCCTTCACAGAATAAATCTGGTTGCCACGCATTACCGTCAGTACGAGTCAATTCAGCTTCACCACCTTCACCATAGTCGTTAGTCCAGGCAAGTTTTAATGTAGCT
>JBGCCY010000095.1:0-3466 GCA_045104975.1 Saprospiraceae bacterium | reverse complement strand
AATATTGACAAATCTCTTTTCGAAATGGAAAGAACAAAATCAATGAATGAATTTAGAGCCGACCTTCAATTGACCTTGGGAATCTTCGGCGACAATGAAGATTTTGGTCAAGTGTATAATTCTCCAACGAGCAACCCTAGCGTTGGGCTTTCTCTCAATATTCCAATTTGGGATTGGGGCGAACGTAATGCAAGAATTCAAGCGCAAGAAGTTTCTTTGAAAAGTCAAAAATTGGAACTACAAGAAGATGAAAAACAAATCAGAATGGATATACGCCGAGCTTATCGTAGTGTCCAAACTCAGATGCCTCGAATCGAAATTGCCAGAAAGAATGTAGAAAATGCAGAACGAACTTACGACATCAATAATGAAAGATATATCAATGGTGATTTATCAGGTATTGATTTAAATCAATTTCAAACTCAATTGTCGAGTAAGAAAATAGAGTTGGCTCGCTCACTAATTAATTTTAAAACCCAATTGCTTGATCTCAAAATATTGACTTTATATGATTGGGAAAAACAAGAACCTGTTTCGGTTGCTTTACCAAGAGATTAATATTAGGTATCGGATACCTTAAAGGTATCCGATACCTGAAGCTACATTTTTCAAAATAAAACAAACAAAAAAAAGAAAAAAATCATATTTACCTCATCACTTTCATTACGCTGACCTTGTTTGCTTGCGATCAGCCAGAAGAAGAAAGTCCAAGAATAGATATAGCCGCACCTGTATCCGTTCTTCAAATAAAAACCAATAAACTATCTCGTTACACCATTGCGACTGGAAATGCTATGGCAAATAAAGAGATGGAAATATATGCCAAGTTGGGTGGTGAGTTTCATTTAAAAAATCATCCAAAATATAATCGTCCTTATAAACTAGGAGATCGAGTAAAAGCAGGACAAGCATTTATGGAAATAAAGGACAATGAATATGTCAACGCTATTGGTCTTGAGTCAAAGAAAATGAATTTAGATTTAGCTGAAAAAACTTACCTAAGTCAACAATCTGTTTTTGAAAAAGGAGGAGTCACAGAACGAGAACTTAAGAATGCAGAGCTACAAGTTACCACCGCAAAAAATGATTTGGAAAATGCTCAAATCAGACTGGAGAAAATGAAAATGGTTATTCCGATTTCTGGAGTGTTTGTAGAATTTCCACATTACACCCCTAACAGTATTATTCAACAGAATGCACCGCTAGGTAAGATTATGGATTATTCCAAAATGTACATTGATGTCAACTTACCTGAAAATACGATGAACGAAATTAAGGTTGGTCAAGGGGTACAAATAACTAATTACAGCATCCCCGATGATACCCTTTCAGGAAAAATTACAGAAATTTCTCCAGCTATCGATATTAGTACTCGGACTTATTTAGCAAAGGTGAGATTCAATAATTCAAAGTTATTGATTCGTCCAGGGATGTTTGTCAAGACCTTAATTAAGGTTAAGCAAAAAAATGACATCATCATTATTCCAAAAGAAATTATCATTTCTGACCAACGAGGTAAACGAGTTTTTGTAGTAGAAGAGAATACTGCGGTTGAACGAATCATTGAAACTGGAATTGAGAATGACAATATGATTGAAGTCCTTAGCGGTCTAGGAGAAAACGAACGCCTTGTTGTAAAAGGTTTTGAAACTCTTCGAGATAAATCCAAAGTGAAAGTATTAAAATGAAAAAACTAACACGATTTGCAGTTGAATATCCAGTAACCATCTTGATGGCTATTTTAGGTATTTGCATTCTGGGGTACATTTCTTATTTCCGATTGGGAGTTGATTTGTTACCAGATTTAAATTCCCCTCGTCTTTTTGTCGAAATTCTTGCTGGAGAAAAAGCGCCAGAGGAAATCGAAAAACAATATGTCGAACAAATTGAAGCCTTGACCATGAGGCAGCAAGGGGTCACTCAAGTGTCGGCTTTAGTTCGTATTGGTTCAGCCCAGCTGACAGTAGAATACACTTGGGAAAAAGATATGGATGAGGCTTTTCTCGATTTGCAAAAAGCACTTAACGATTTTAATCAGGGTGGAGAAATAGAACGAATTAGTGTAACGCAATACGATCCCAATAGTGCTCCAATTATGCTGATCGGAATTAGTCATCCAGAGATTAGTGATCTGAATGAACTTCGAAAGGTTGGTGAAAATTATCTCAGCAATGAATTGGTTCGATTGGAAGGAGTAGCTCAAGTTTCTCTTTCTGGTGAACTCGAACAAGAAGTCGTGATCAAACCTGTTCCTTATAAAATGGAAGCATACCAGATTACAATGGATGCGATTGCCCAAAAAATTCAAAGTTATAATCAAAATATCTCTGGTGGTAGTGTTCAAGATCTGGGTTTAAATTATACCGTAAAAGGAATTGGGATGTTGGAAACGGAAGATGATTTCAATCAATTAATCGTTGGGTATAAAGAAGGACAAACTCAAACTGCTCCTGCAAACGGATCTACCGCAACAGCGCAAAATGCTGGCAACAGCAAAAAGGCTCCAATTTATTTAAAGGATGTTGCTGAAACAAAATTCACTAATAAAGATCCAAAAAATATTGTCCGAGTTAATGGTCGCCGTTGCATCGGTTTGTCTATATATAAAGAAAATCGTTTCAATACAGTCAAGGCTGTAGAAGAAATATCAGAAGCACTAGTTGGAATCAGAGGTGCCTTACCTGGCTATGAATTTGAAGTAATTTCCAACCAAGGAACCTTTATCAAAAATGCTGTAGACGAAGTTCAGGAAACAGCATTAATGGGAATTGGATTGGCAGTTGTTGTATTGTTTTTCTTTTTACATAGAATAGGAACAACATTAATTATCAGTATCGCCATCCCGATTTCCATCATTGCAACATTTACTTTGATGTACTTTAATGGCCTTACGATTAATATCATGACCTTAGGAGGATTGGCTTTAGGAGCAGGAATGTTAGTAGACAATGCAATCGTCGTCCTCGAAAATATTTTTAGAAATCATGAGTCTGGGCTTGATGTCAAAACAGCAGCCATCAATGGAACAGCTGAAGTTGGAGGAGCGATCACCGCTTCTACCTTGACGACAATCATCGTTTTTCTACCTGTGATTTATTTACAGGATGCAGCAGGGGAATTATTTAAAGATCAAGCATGGACAGTAGCTTTCTCTTTATTATCCTCTTTGTTTGTTGCCATTTTTGTGATACCGATGTTGTATCACCGCTTTTACAAAAATCGAACTTTACCAGCAAAAGCGAAATCTGTTCAACTCACAGGATATGGTCGATTCCTTAAAGGGCTATTAAAATTTAGATGGGGCGTAATTTTACTCGCAGCTTTATTAGTAGCTGGTGCGGTATTTATTTATCCTTCTATTGGAACAGAATTCATGCCTACCGCCACTACCAAAAAATTTAAGATGGAAGTGCAAATGCCAGAGGGAACTGTTTTGGAAAGAACAGCCACAACGGTAAGTAGCGTC
>JBGCCY010000094.1:0-36234 GCA_045104975.1 Saprospiraceae bacterium | reverse complement strand
CAATTCCTTCTGAAGAAGTTCCTCGAATATTCAAATCATAATCTCCCGCAGGTAAATATTCAAATTGGATTTTTCGATCACGACCATTGGATTGCCAGATCGCTTCATCATTTTCAAAAAAAGAATTCTTGGGGTTTAGTTGATATTCAAATTGATGATTTTCTGCATTTTTAAAATCAGTCATAGCCATCAAAAAAGAACAATTTCGATTATTACTCGGAATGGAAATTTTTAAATTATTTTCCAAACCAATAGTTTGGTTAAGTTGGCTACGTCCATCTTTATCAAAATAAATAGCCTTGTTTAAAAGTATTTTTATAGAATCATTTTGCTCTAAAACTTCTCTCGGATCAAAACTGATAAATCCATTCATTCCGCCAAAATAATTAATCCCTTCCGAATCTTGTGCCGTAGAGAATCGATTGAATTCATTGTGAGGCAAACCATTTTTTTTATAAAAATTCCGAAAGGTTTTATTTTGATCATCAAAAAAAGAAAGACCATTATAAGTTCCTAACCAATATCCATTTTCGTTAGGTAGGATAGAACAAACGGTGTTGTTAGCTAGTCCATCGGAAGTGTTGAAAACTTCAAAGGCACCAGTTTTAATATTTAAAATATTCAATCCGCCTCCTTCCAATCCTATCAATAATTTACCTTGATTATTTTCATAAAGAGAGAGGATACTATTGGCTGATAAAAGATAATTTTTAGGAAAAAAGGAGGTAGTATCTTTATTTGAAAAACTTGTTTTAAAATAACTATTGACGACTTTTTTATTTTTTAAATCAAAAAGAAATAATCCTATTGTTGTTCCAACCCAAATATTTCCATTTTTAGATTCCAAAAGACAAGTACTCCTAAGCTTGGCTTTGGAAAGTACAGAAGATGCGAATTCGTGGTATTGCTTTTCTTTGGTTTCTGGATCAAAAGAAATCAATTTGCTAAGTTGTTCTTTCCCTTCTGTAACGGTCAATATTTTTCCATGTGTGGTGAAGATGGAGGAGATGAATTTATTATGATCGATATTATCTTCTCTTAAAAAAGAAGTTGCCAAGTTTGAATTTATATTGAGTCTAATCAGTCCAGAGGAATAATAAGTAGTCAACCAAATGATGCTATCATTCTCAGGAAATATAGCTCGGATGTTAGCAGTCCCTTCTTTAAACTCAATCTCGTTTTTTGGAATAGAGATATAATTTATCTGGCCCGTGGTTTTATCTAATAATGCTAAATCTTTTTGCTCCGTAGAAAATAAAATTCTACCATTGCCAATATCTGAAATAGCCCGACCACTCAAATTGTATCCCCAATCTTTTAATTGTTCATTCAAGTAAGTTTTGAAAGGAGAGCGATGAATATCTAACTTAACTAATCCATTGAGTGAAGAAAAATAAATGATGTTGGAAAAATCATTTCCAAAAACTCGAGAGTTGATTAAAGAATTCCAAACTTCACTTAAGTCTAAAGTTTCTCCTGTCTTTAAAGTTAAAACGGCAGACTGTTTTCCATCTTGGTTTTCAATTTTAAAGAAATTTTTATGGTGGTCGTAAACTATACTTTTGGAAACAGTCCATTCTTTTTTTATAGATAAAAATTTTAATGGAGCTCTTTTTTCCAAGTTTAGGGTACCTGTCGATTCATCAAAATTAGAAAGGATTACTTCTTCGCTTTTGCCAGTTTTAGGGTCATAAATAATAGCGATGTTATTTATTTGTATTCCTCCATCACCATAAATAACTGCAATGTCTCCAGTCTCTAATTCAAATAATCTGTGAATATAAGTATCAAGTGTTCCATTAGTAGATTCCTTTCGGGCAGGCAAATCTATAAGGACAAATTCATAGCCATCAAATCTATTAAGACCGTTATATGTACCCACCCAAGTAAATCCATTGGAATGTTCTAAAACAGCAAGTATTCGATGATCAGATAGACCTTCTTCAGTAGAAAGATATTGAACATCATAAGTAAGTTGTTGAGCATGAGAAATAATAGGAAGATTTCCAAATACTACAATTTGGAAAATAAGAAGAACATAAAATCTAAATATTTGATTTTTTGAAAACATTAATTTGGGATCATTTAAGTGCCGACTCGAAGATATGTATAAGTAAAATTTTAGAATTATTTTTTCTCTGACGAGGCAAAAAACGCAGTCATAGCCCACGTTACGACGAGTATTTTTAACGAAGTCAGAGAGAAAAATAAACTGAAATTACTTATAGATAATTTCGAATCGGCACTTATCTATTTTTAAACTGCTGCAATAGACTGAAGGGTGAGAGTTATAAAGATATACTTTTTTTAATTATGAAAAAGATATTTTATTATTTTACTTTTCATCGCAGCCTTTTCTAAAATTAGATTGTATAGTTAATATAAAATGGAAAAATCTATTCATGTTGCTCAATAACGAAACCAAGTTTCAACAAATAATCCAAGGTTGTTGCCAACGAAATCGCACCAGCCAGAATGACCTTTACCGGTTGTTTTATCCTTATGGGATGAGTATTTGTATGCGGTATGTGAATAATGAATCGGAAGCAATTTCAGTAGTGAATGATGGATTTCTCAAGGTGTTTAAAAATGTAAAAAAGTATGATTTTGAAAAACCATTTAAACCATGGTTCCGAAAAATATTAGTCAACACAGCCATCAATCAACTTAAAAAGCAAAAGAAATTTAAAATGGAAGTTCAGATGCAAGAAGCGAATAATGTTGCCACTCAAGAAGATGCCCTTAGCCGAATTAGTTATCAAGAATTGATGGCCTTGGTTCAATCTCTTTCGTTGGCGTATCGCACGGTTTTTAATATGTATGTCATTGATGGATTTAAGCATCAAGAGATTGCAGACAAGTTGGGAATTACGGTTTCGACTTCTAAGTCCAACTTGACGAGAGCTCGAGCAAAATTGCAAGAGTTAGTTACTAAAAAAATTCAAATAGGAATTAAAAGATAATTTACTAAAATGTCAAAAAAGTCACCAGAAGATTTGGATAAACTGTTTCAGCAAGAGCCTGAACAATATCCTTATGGCTATAACGAAGCATCTTGGGAAGAGATGGAAAAGTTATTGGACAAAGATGATCGACGTCGTTTTTTGTGGTGGTTGTTTTTTGGAATTGGTGCAATGATTTTGATTGGTTCAGTTTTCTTTTTTGGAAAAAACGAAACGGAAGTAACTGATGGGAATTTAGATTTTGATAAAAAAGAAATTGTTCAAAATCAAAATCAGGAATTAAATTCTACTTCATACTCAGACTCAATTTTTGAAAACCAAAAATTAGATGTAGAAAATCAGAACTCAGATTTAGAAAATCAAAATAATAAGTCAACAGAATCTAGTAAGAATATTCAATCAAACTCAAATGTTATTTCAAATAAATCAGAATTAAATAATTCAGAATCTGCTTTAAATGAAAACTCCCAACAAGACAATTACAAAAATAAAAAAGAAGATCTAAATCTAATTCTTGGTGATGCAGGATTGCAACAAAATGAAATAAGAAATACGATTGTATCTGATTCTATTCTAGTGGGAACAAATGAGCCGAATAATGGGTTTTTACCCAAAGAAATAGAATTGGAAAGTACAAAAGTAGATTCCGTAAATGTATTGTTAAATTCTAGTGTAGTTGCCCCAATTGCATTTCTGCAAATTTTTATTCCTGAGAAAGAATCGCTTTTTGATATTCCTTCTGTAGAAAAAAAGAAAGAAAAAGGTTTACCACAATTACCACTCAAAAGTAAAAACAAAGTACTTTTTGGAGTCTTGCTTGGAAGTGAATCAACAGGAGCAAATTTCAGTAATTTATCACAACTTAATTGGAAAGTTGGAACACAATTAGAATATCGTTTTCTTAAAAGATACAGTGCAAGTATTGGCGCTAATTTTATCCGAAAAAGTTATGATGCAAACGGAGATGCTTATCAACCAGATGATGGGGGATGGGTATATGATATTACTCCAACAACTGTTGATGCAGTATGTGATATCCTTGAAATCCCTGTGAATATTAGCTTTTTTCAAAAAGGAAATAATGAAAATGGATTTTATTCTAAATTAGGATTGTCATCATTCTTCATGTTGGAAGAACATTATTGGTATTCTTATGAGACTCCAATACCAGGTCAAATTAGATATTGGGGAGGATACAATGAAAATAAACATTGGTTTGGAATAGGTGAAATTTATGTAGGCTATCAACGCATTTTAACACCAATAACATCTTTACAAATCGAACCATATTTTCAAATTCCATTGACTGGAGTAGGAAATGGGAATGTAAAATTATGGAGTGTTGGAATGAACTTGAGAATTAATTTTCAAGCCAATTAATCAGACTTTAAAACCCTGGAAAAAAACTAAAACTAAAAAACCATGAAAAACCTCCTAACCATCTTGTGCTGTTTTTTTCTTCTAAATCTTACTGCTCAAGATTGGAAAACTTTTACCTATCACAAAAAAGTTTATGACATCGAAAAAGAAAGCAACACCCTTTGGATTGCCACTTCGGGAGGACTTATAGTTTGGAATTTACAAACAGAAGCTTACTACAAATTGACAACTGAAGATGGATTAATTTCTAATCACATTAATGAGATTGCAATTGATGCTGATGGCAAAAAATGGTTGGCAACAAGTCGAGGAGTTTCCGTAATTGATGGAGCAAATATCACGAGTTATAATTCTGATAATGGTTTGGAAACGGATGATGTAAATTCTGTGTTGATCGACTCGCAAGGGAATAAATGGTTTGCTACAAAAAGTAGTACTTCAGGAAATAGTGCTATTTCCAAATTAGACAATCAAGGGAATTGGACAACGATTACTGAGAGTCTTTTTTTTAATCCAACTTGCATGACGATAGATGCTGCGGATAATCTTTACATAGGTACTTACAAACAAATTGCAAAATATACTCCTAGCGGTGAATGGTCTATTTTTTTACCGCCTTCTCCAGAATCAATTGGTTGGATTAGCGAAATGGCAATTGATGAAAATCAAGAACTTTGGGCCGTTTCTGGGGATGGACTTTATCATTATGATAGCGTTGGAAATCAAACGCTATTTGATGTAGCTTTTGGTTTGGTTAGTTACCCGACATCACTTTTTATAGATAGTAATCAAACGAAATGGATTGGAACGGAGCAAGGATATTCTATAGTGAATGCTGATAGTACTTTTTCTAATTTTGATATTGGAGAACAAGTTCTGACCATCTTTGAAGATGATGTAAATATATTGTTAGGAACAGTCAATGATGTGACTTCTTATGATGGGAATAATTATGAAAAATTAAGTACAGGAATTGATCTCGCAAGTAATACGGTCAGAGGGTTAGATATTTCTAATGATGGTTCTGTTTGGATGGCGACAGGACGTGGTATTTCTAAATATGATTCAAATGGAGATTGGACTACCGTTACTAAAGATGATGGATTGATTTGTAATCCTGGATATTCTCTTTTGGCGACTTCTCATGATGAGGTAATTATTTCTCATCGAACCAATTGCAATGGCGTTTCATTTATTGATATTCCTACGGGCGAAGCTAGCTTTTTGCAAAATGATACTTTTCATTTTACGCTTTCTTTGAATGAAGATTTGAGTGGGAATGTTTGGATGGGATATTATGTGACGCCAGTTTTTGGTAGTCATTATACTACTAGGATTTCTCCAAATGGAGAGTTTAAGTTTTATGATTTTACAACTATTTTACCCAATACATCTAACAATAAAACGACAGGCATCGCTATCCATCCAAATGGGGATATATATTTCAGTACTCGTTTTGGAATTTATAGAATTAATACCAATGATGAAATTGAGTTGTTTCAATCGGCAGTTCCAGCTGCGACTATTTTTATAGATAGTCAAGAAAATATTTGGATAGCGGAAGGTGATTTTTTTGGTTCCTTTCATTCTTTACAAAAATATACTCCAACAGGCGATCACATCATTTATCAAAATGACGAAATGTATGGTTTTGTCATTGATGAGATTATTGAAGACGATCAGCAAAATATTTGGATTGCTTCTGGAAATGGTTTGTTTAAATTAAGTCCAGATGAAGTTTTTACTCGCTATTCCACTCTAGATGGACTGGCAGATGATGAAGTGACTGGAATTGAATTTGATGCCAATGGTGGAATGTGGATTAGCACTCGAAATGGTGTTTCCACAACTGCTGCACTTTCTACCGCTACTTCCAATGTGAAAGATATAACAATACAATTACAACTTTATCCAAACCCAGTTTTGACAACAGCAACTTTGAATTTTGATTTGGAAAAAAACGGGAATGTGCAAGTAGAAATTTATAATGTGGCAGGTCAACTTCTACGTTCTGTTTTTGATGGAAAAAAATCAACGGGCAATCATCAACTAGAATTTGATGTCTCAGATTTTTCGCAGGGAGTTTATTTTTTCAAAGTTAAGATAGGAGATGAGAGACAGGTTTTGAAATTTGTTAAGATGTGATTTTTTTTGCTACTGACTTTTATGACTTATTAAAACATACCTGCTAGGGGCTAAATATTAATCGTCAGTCATATTAAGTCATAAAACTTAGTCCAAGTCAGTAGCAAAAAACCCCTCCTCTATAACAATCTGATATATCCATTTTTTTTACCAAAACTTAAAATTATGAAAAACCTTCTGACCATTTTATGTTGCTTTTTTCTCTTAAATCTCAGCGCTCAGAATTGGAAAACTTTTACCAATCATAAAAAAGTTTTGGACATTGAAAAAGAAGGCAACACCCTTTGGATCGCCACTTCAGGAGGATTGTTAAATTGGAATTTGCAAACAGAAACTTACTATAAATTGACGACCGAAGATGGTTTGATTTCTAATCATATTAATGAGATCGCAATCGATGCAGATGGAAAAAAATGGCTGGCAACCAGTAGAGGTGTTTCTGTGATAGATGGAGGAAACATTACCAGTTATAATTCTGATAATGGTTTATATGCCAATAATGTAAATTCAGTAGTGATTGATTCACAAGGGAATAAATGGTTTGCTGTAAATGGCAACTTTGGACTAAGTGCGGTTTCCAGAATAGATAATCAGGGTAATTGGTGGACCATTCCCGAAAGTATTGATTTTGCTCCAACTTGTTTAGCAATCGATAGTTCAGATAATATCTACATTGGAAGAAATTATCAAATTGCAAAATACACTTCTGCTGGAAATTGGGAGGCATTTTCACCACAATCGAGTGTTGATAATGTGGGTTATGTTGTTGATGTTTTGGTAGATGAGAATCAGAATTTATGGGCGATATCATCTAGTGGACTTTTTCATATTGATGTGGATGGAAATAAAACTAAATATGATGAATCGGATGGATTTGAAAATTATCCTAATTCTTTATATCAAGATGGAAACGGAACTTTGTGGGTTGGAACACATGATGGAATTACTAAAGTAAATTCAGATACAACCTTTACCAATTTTTCTTTGCCCGAATCTGTAAACACTATTTTTGAATCAGATGAAAATATTTGGTTAGGAACACCTGATGATGTATCTCTTTTTGATGGAACGACAGCTACAGGGAAATTATCAACTGACATTGATCTCGCAGGAAATTTAGTTAGAGGATTAGATATTTCCAATGATGGTTCAGTTTGGATGGGAACAGAAAAGGGTATTTCTAAATATGCTTCAAATACTAGTTGGACTCAATTTAATGAAAGTAACGGGTTGGCTTGTAACGTAGGATTTTCCCTCGTGGCAAGTTCAGATGATAAAATAATTATTTCCCATAGTACTAATTGCAATGGTCTTTCCTTCATTGATATTAATACGGGAGAGGCTAGTTTTTTGCAAAATGATACTTTTCATTTTACGCTTTCATTGAATGAAGATTTGAATGGAAATATTTGGTTGGGATATTATGCACCACCAATTTTTGATAGTAAATATGCTGCAAAGGTTTCTTCAAATGGCGATATAAAGTTTTATGATTTTACAACTGTTTTATCAAACACGTCTAACAATAAAACGACAGGTATAGCCAATCATCCAAATGGCGATGTCTATTTTAGTACCCGTTGGGGAATTTATTATGTAGATACGAATGATGAATTGCATTTATTTAAATTGGAAAGTGCTTCCACCATTTTTATTGATGATCAAGAAAATATTTGGATAGGAGAAGGTGATTATTTTGCACCAAACCATTCCTTAGAAAAATTTACTCCGGCAGGCGATCATATCGTTTATCAAAATAGCGAAATCAATGATTTTCCGATCAATGAAATTATTGAAGACGCTCAGCAGAATATATGGATCGCGACTGGAAATGGTTTATTTAAATTAACACCTGATAGTGTATTTACTCGATACTCTACACTTGATGGATTGGCTGATGATAATGTGACTGGAATTGAATTTGATGCGAATGGTAAAATATGGATTAGCACCTGGAATGGTGTCTCTACAACTGCGGATATTTCTACGTCTATTTCAAATTTAGAAAACAAGAAAGTAACCTTACTGCTTTATCCAAATCCAACTTTGGCAACAGCAACCTTAGGTTTTGATTTGGAGAGAAATGAAGAAGTGCAAGTGGAAATTTTTAATGTGGCGGGGCAACTTTTACAAACTCCTTTTGATGGAAAAAAATCAACGGGGAATCATCAATTAGAATTTAATGTAGCTAGTTTTCCACAAGGGATTTATTTTTGTAAAATTAAAATAGGAGGACAATCGCAGGTGGTGAAATTTGTTAAGATGTAACCCCCCGACCCCTAAAGGGGAGTTTTGGCTTTCCCTTCAAAGATGAACTTTCTTTCATTTTCTCAAATTAGGTTCTCAAAAAAGATTGGGGAACTATTTGTAAAAAAATAGTTCCCCAATTTTCATTTGAAATAAAGCCTTAAATCAATGAAAGTAATTTCCAATTGAAAGGAAAACCAAAACTCCCCTTTAGGGGTTTGGAGTTTTCGCCTCATTCCACAATTTATCCATCTCTTCCAAACTCATATCATTCAAATCCCGATCCGCATTCGCTTCAATATATTCAAAACGTTTTTTAAATTTCAAATTAATTCTCTCCAAAGCAGTCTCAGGATCAATCCCCTTAAATCGAGCATAATTGATCATTGAAAAAATCACATCTCCAAATTCTTCCTCCTTTCTTTCTTGCGATAAATCCTTGTCCAAAGTCTCTTTCATCTCCGCCATTTCTTCCTCCACCTTTTCCCAAACTTGTGCAGCATTTTCCCATTCAAAACCAACTTGCGCAGTTTTCTCTTGCATTCGATAAGCCTTAACCATGGCAGGTAAAGATTTTGGAACACCTTGCAAAACAGATTTTTTCCCTTCCGCTAATTTGAGTTGCTCCCAATTTTTCATCACATCTTCTTCGCCATTCACTTTTACATCACCATAGATATGCGGATGTCGATGCACCAATTTATCACAACAAGCATTGATCGCATCAGCAATGTCAAAGGCCTTTTTTTCCTCCGCAATTTTTGCATAAAAAACCATGTGCAACATGATGTCACCCAACTCTTCTTTGATTTCATCCAAGTCTTCCACGAGGATCGCATCAGCCAATTCATAAGTTTCCTCGATAGTCAAATTCCGTAAAGATTGGAACGTTTGTTTTCGATCCCATGGGCATTGCTCTCGGAGTTCATCCATGATGATGAGTAATCGTTCGAAGGCTTTCAGTTTTTTATCCATGACAAATATTTATTTAAGATTAAGGCACAAAGTTAATTGAACAATTGAATAAAATTATTGTTTTTGTAATCAAAGTCTTTACCTTTGCAGCAGATTTAAATTTGAATCACTTTTAAAATAATAGAACATGGAATTCTTATATATTTTGGCCATCGTTTTTGTGACATTTGGGATTTGTTTTGCCCTCATTAATATTCGTCATATTGTAACTGGAAATGAATTTCGAGGAACTTGTGCAACGAATAATCCGATGTTAAAAAATCAAATTGGAGAGTGTACGGTATGTGGAAAAAAAGCAGATGAAGAATGTCAGATGCCTGATCTTCCAGAAGTGAAATAAATAATCTTTCAAATTAGATAAACTAAAAATGACCAATTTGTAAAATTCAAATTGGTCATTTTTAGTTTAGAATCACGTTGGGGAAAAAGTCAGTTAAGTCAGAAAAAGTCTGTGGCAAATTTTTCTAAAAAATAATCTCCGTCGCCCCAAACCCATATTTTGGATGATATTCATTCTTAAAAGTTTTCACTTCAGGATGATTGATCAGGCGAGTAGCGATCTCATTTTTCAATTTCCCTTTGCCAACGCCATGAATCACAAAAGCACTTCTCACTCCCAATCGAATTGCTTTTTCCAAAAACTGATTAAAATGGGAGAGTTGAATTCTTAAAATATCAGCATTCGTTCTCTTCCTATTATCACTCACTAGGTTCTCAATATGAAGATCAATCTCATTCTCAAAATGTGCTAACTCCATCGGATCACTTCCACTTACTCGTCGATAATCGGAAGATGTTTTTTTAGGTTTTTTAGCATTTCTTTGAGTGTAAGTTTTTAGATCTTCCCCTTGCTGTTTTTTTTCTTTGTCAAAATTTTCAAACAACTGATACCAATGAACTTGTCGATTTAACAAAGGAGCAGTACGTACATTTTTAAAAAATTGCTTTGCTTTTATTTTAAAATTTTTGGACATTTTATAACCAGTTCCGATTGTCGTCACTTGCCAAATATCTACTTCTATAATTGGTGCTTCGTTGAGTTGACTAAATTTCATTTCGCCTAACTTGACGGTGGAAACACTTGTTATTTTTCCATTTGTCGTCTTTGGCGTTTCGTCTAAAATATCAATCGTAAAAGTGAAAAGCGCATCATATCGAGTATCATTAATTAAATAAATTTCATAACTCGAAGTGATTCCATCTGGCTGAATTTGGGGATCAAAAGCCAATTGAATGCCCAAACTTTTTAAAATATGATATTGCGAATCATTGTCTTGAAGTGGAGGAGTTGGCAGTGGCGGAGCCTTTTTCGATTCTACAAATTTAGCTTTGATTGGATTCCGATTTGGTTTTGGAATATCTTCCATTCGCTCTAAATTTTCGATAAAAGCAGGAATAACCATTCCATCATCGTCCAACTCGACATTGACCATTTCGCTATCCAAGATTGCTATGATGACTCCTTCGTCGCCTGTATTTTTAAATCGTACTTTTGTTCCTTCTGCAAATAACATATTCAATTTTTTAAAAAAATATCTCAACGTAGCTGGACTCTCCCGAGTACAGTAAAATGTAAAGACTTACAGGACTTGGGAGAGTCCAGCTACGAGTAATGCAATATTAATGAAAACTCTAAACAAAGAAGATTGAACTAGAAACATTAAATTCAATACCTTTGTTTTTATAAAAATAAAATATGAGTTTACGTTGGAAAATAGCTCAGGCTGCAGAGATCCGTTGGTGGCAAAATTATTTGAAAAAAAAGCCTAAAACCGATTACCTAGTTTGGAAAAAAAAGTATTGGGAAACACTTTTGTCCAAGTTGAATTTGACTTTTTCTGAAGAAGAAAAAGTCTTAGATGCAGGTTGTGGACCAGCGGGTATTTTTATGATTTTGGAAAAATATAAAACTGATGCAATGGATCCATTGCTCGATGATTATGAAAAAAAGTTAGATCATTTTTCCAAAAGTCAATATCCCAATATTCGATTTTTTAGCGAACCATTAGAGACGTTTTCTCCCAAAGAAAAATACGATAAAGTATTTTGCCTCAATGCAATTAATCATGTGGCAGATTTGGATTTATGTTTTGATAAATTAGTAGATTTTACGGAGGAAGGAGGAACGCTTATTGTTTCGATTGACGCACATAATTATTCTTTTTTCAAAAAAACATTTCGATTGTTACCTGGAGATATTTTGCATCCACATCAATTTGATTTGGTAGAATATCAAAAGATGATGACCGATCGAGGTTGTAAATTGGAACAGTCAATTTTGTACAAAGAAGAATTTTTCTTTAATTATTATATTTTAGTTTTTAGTAAATAAGATAACAGCGACTGGTTTTAGCCAGCGTCTGGTTTAATTTTTTAAAATTTAAAAGAAAACTGAAGGCTGGCTAAAAGCCAGTCGGCAGTATCGAAATTATGAATCGAAAAAATATTTCATCCAATACAAAATGGGAAGACATCGTCGGTTACTCACGAGCAGTTAGAGTAGGAAATATCATCGAAGTAGCTGGAACAACTGCTGTCGATGGAGAAGAAATAATCGGAATTGGGAATCCCTACAAGCAAACAAAATTTATTTTTCAAAAAATAGAAAAGGCATTAATCGAAGCTGGTGCGACGATGAAAGATGTAGTTCGCACTCGAATGTTTGTGACGAATATGAATGATTGGGAAGAGGTCGGGCGAGCACATGGAGAGTTTTTTTTAGAGATAAAACCTGCGGCGACGATGCTTGAAGTGAGCAGGTTTATTGATGAAAAAATATTAATTGAAATAGAAGTAACTGCTGTAATTAGTGAATAACGTGGTGGTCTGCTTTAGCTGACCTAGAAAAAAAATTAAAACAAGAGTTCTTTTTAGAAAAACTCGCTATGTTCTTTTCTCAGCTCAGCTCAAGCAGACCAACACGTAATAATAAAAAAATGAAATACAAAGTCAAAGAAATATACTACACCTTGCAAGGCGAAGGTGCGCACACCGGGCGACCAGCAGTCTTTTGCAGATTCACCGGTTGCAATTTGTGGAGTGGGAGAGAGAAGGATCGAAGCGAAGCCATTTGCCAATTTTGCGATACTGATTTTCGAGGAACGGATGGTCTGAATGGGGGAAAATATACCGCTAAAGAATTGGCAGATAAAGTTGCCGAACAATGGGAAGCAGGCATGAATCAAGGCACGCCTTATGTGGTTTGCACAGGTGGAGAACCGCTACTTCAGTTGGATGAAAAAATGGTCAAAGCATTTCACAAAAAAGGAATTGAAGTAGCTATCGAAACGAACGGAACTCAACTTCCACCAGAAGGAATTGATTGGATTTGTATGAGTCCGAAAGCAAGTGCGGAATTAATTTTGAAAAAAGGAAATGAGTTAAAATTAGTTTTTCCTCAACTTGGGGCAGAACCAGAATTATTCGAAGATTTAGATTATGAACATTTCTACCTTCAACCAATGGATGGACCAAATACTGAAAGAAACATCCAACTCGCCATCAAATATTGTCTCCAAAATCCAAAATGGAGATTGAGTTTACAGACTCATAAGATGATCAATATTCCCTAAAAATTAAAAATCGCCTCTATAAAAGAGGCGATTCTTTCGGTTTCTGAAATAGTGTAACTGAGCAAGGGGTAACATGCCTTGGACATTAACCAAAGTTCATGTTATAAAAAAGTTAAGTTTTACAGTACCTGTAATTATAAATTCAGGTACAGAAAGTTGATGTGTTAATTGCTCAGGAATTCAAAATATATTGATTCATGAATAAATGAATCTAAATTGATTCTTGGAAAAGGGTAAAATAAAATTCTGGGGTAGGGGTTATATTAATTTCAACGCTAATATAAAATAGATTCTTGAGTAAAAAAACCAAAATGACTAAACGGTAGTAAAATTTATTTAAGTGGTAGGATTTAGCAAGGAACAGATTAAATAAAAGGATCAGTTTGTTTAAAAACTAGTTTTTAGAGATATCAATTTGATGCTTTTGGATGAGTGAAGCATAAATAGGATTGGTTTTCAATATTTTTGGATTACCAATAATTATCAGATGTTTTCGTGCTCTAGTTAAAGCGACATTAAGTTTTCGATCGACACCTTCGTCAGACACAGAAATTAAGGAAGTCAATTGATTAACTGAATTGGTACAAAGTGAAATGATAATTATATCTCTTGCTCCACCTTGATATCTTTCTACTGTATCAATGCTCAATGAAGCTGTTTCAATATTTTTTTCTTGTAAGGCTTGACGAATTTGAGCAATCTGAGCTCGATAAGGAGTGATGATACCAAGACTTTTTTTAGTGAATTCTAAATCGTTTTGTTGATATATTTTTTGAAAAACTCCAACAACTTCACCAATTAGATTAGCTTCATGAAGATTAGTTTTTCCTGTTGGGCTTTTTAGGTCAGGTTGTGAAGGAAGGAAAACCATTCTATTTTCGCAAATCATTTTTTCTAAATTATTTACGGTTTCACCTAGTTTATATTGAATAGCTGTAGTTTGATATTCATTATTTAAATCGCTAGGTAAAATTTTTAAGTAGCCTCCATAAAATTCTTGACTTGGGAAATTCATGATGTCCTGATGCATCCTTCCTTGATGACTCAAACGAGCAAATGCCCAGGTCCACTCATTTTTCATACATCTTTTATACATGCGTTCGAAGAGTGAATCGCGCAAATTTTTTAAACCAATATTATTCAAATCTTCATCTTTTACGCTAGAAGCATCTGGAGACTGAACGACCACCGCAGGCAATTGTTTGTGATCTCCGATGAGCAAAAACCGTTTAAAATGAGGTAATAAACCAACAAGCATTGGCTCTGGAATTTGGGAAGCTTCATCAATGATTACTCGATCAAAAGTTTTTAATTGCATGATTTCTTGTTTGCCTGCAATGCCAGCAACTGTCGAAACAAAAATGCGATGATTGTTAATAATTCCTCTCAGCTCTTTTCGATTAGAAATATTAGCAATCTTAGCATTAAACAATTGATCTTGATAATCTATGCCACAAGAATGCGCAGAGCCTAATCGTAGATATTCGTCTTTTGCATATTTGTCAATGCTGACAATTGCTTCGCAAATTTCATCTACCGCTCGATTAGTATAAGCTAACAACAAAATATTTTCGTCTGTTTCATTGAGTAAATAACTGACGATGTTTTTGAGCATCATACTTGTTTTTCCAGTTCCAGGAGGTCCCCAAAGTAAGAAGTAATCTTTGGCGGAAATGGCTTGTTGGAAAATCATTTTTTGCTCTTCAGTTAATTCTTTTGGCAACTTGATATCCAGTTCTTCAGGTTTCTGAGGAGGCGAAGTCGTGAGCAATAATTCTTTTTTGAAAGTAGGAAATTGAGCAAACTGAAATAGACTTCGGTACATTCCATTGAAACTACTATCCAACATGTCGTGCTCTAGATTCCAATGGAAATCTTGCTCAAAAATAGTTGTGTTAAATTGGCGACTTCTCAATTTTATGTGTACTTCATCTTTGTTAATTTCGATGATAGTACATTTGAAAATTTGATTATTTAGAACTGTATCTTTTTCACTTTGAAAAGGATACAAAACGGAAATATCACCTTTTCTAAAATTAGCGAGCGGGTTGGTTTTTTCTGTTTTTTCAAAAATAATAATTGGCGTTTCTTCTTCAGAATGGTTTTCTTTTATTTTTAAAAAACTGACGATTTCGAAGCTCTCTTCTTTCTCTGGAAAATCTTTGAGCCAAAGGGAAGCTAAACCATTTAATCTTTCAATTCCTTGAATTCCTGTTTTTGCCAAAAGATGTTCCCTAGCAATAAATCCAGAAAAAGCATTAAAATATTTTTTCTCCAAATGACTCATGCCTTGATATACTTTTTCAAAAAGTTGCATGTCCTTAGCAAGGAAGCCAGATAGTTTTGGATATCTTCCAGATGTTAATTGACTGAAAATGAGTGGGTTATCAATATTGTTGTCCCGTATATTTGATAATTGATATTCAAAAGCAAGAATTTGATTTCGAATATTTAAGGCTTCCATTTGTTGTGTACTACTTCGTGGCGCAAATTTTAAATGGTTGATGTCGATACCAGAATAAAGAATGAAATTTGCTGGTTGTATTTTTTTTCCAAAAACAGATTTAATAATTAAATCGTATAACAAGGTCTGCACGTAATGATTATGATTGATGCCGTACTTGTTTGGTTTGAACGTTTTTCCACTTTTTAACTCGACGATGGCAGAATGATTATCTGGATTTTCAACAGTCGTATTTTTTTTGTAAAAAATATCAAGACGACCTTGCAAACCATGTTTTTGAGAATAAAAAGTAGGTTCTAAAAAACAATCCTTTGGCAAAATATCTTGTTTCTCAAAACCAGTCAAAACCATCTGCTTCAAGTTGAGAAAATGCTTTTGGGAAGATTGCATAATTTCTCTCAAAACTGAGTTTTCGAAGATGGCGAATGCCAATGGATTCAGTTGGAAAACTTTTGGAAATGTTTCTTTAAAAGTTGCTTCTGAATTGGTCATCAGTTCATCCAAAAAGAAGTTGGCAATATTTCCAATCATCAAATGCTTGCTGTAAGTAAACGGCAAATATTTTTTTAGAAGATTATAAATTGGCAGCGTTCCAAAATCTTTAAAACATTCAGCAACTGCCGAAACATCCACCAAATAATCGGGCTCTAAAACAAATCCACGAGGGCGATAAATTCCTTCTTTGTCAATTTCTACATCGAGCAAATTAATGGTCAATGGAAATTTAAATGCATCTTCAATCACTTGTATCGATGGATTGAAATTTTGGTTTCGTTCTGCGATATTATATTGAATTCGAATCTCTCGAGTTGGATCATCTTCGTCACGAGCGATGAATTGCTCTGCTTTTTTGTCAATGTCAACTGCGACAACTCTAGCAGTAGGTTTGAAATCTTTGACCTCGACAGGAGAAGTTTTATAATCAATTTTTACGGGTAATTGCTCCGCTAACTCTTGCGGAGGAATTTGATGGAAAAAAGCGATAACACAATCTGCGACTACTTTTAACCCTAATTCTAATTCTTTGCTATGGTCAGGAGAAGCGGCTGGGTCGAGGTTGATTTTTTTGGCTACTCTTCGAAAAGTATGAATGTAAAACTGTGTTTGTTTTTCTAAAGAAAATTTTTGACTAGCGAATGAAATTCTTGCAAACATGGTGGTGAATTGCATTTTTTCATCGCGAGTCACTTCTATAAAAAGTTGATTTAACAATTTGTAGAGTCCATTGATTTTTCCTAAATCAATTAATGATTCGTTGGAATTTATTTTGGAAATTTCTTGGTAGAAAAGTCTTGCGAGTTCTTGTTTTTTCATGAATACTTTGTTTCGTAAAACGACTTTCTAAGTCGTACTACGGAGAACGACTCGGAGAGTCGTTTTACTTGTTTGCAAAAATAGGAAATAGTTACTTATCGTTCATCACTACTTTTAACTTTTGAACTATTTCAAAAACGGCTGGACAAATTGCCATATTTTTAATTGTCAAATTTAAGATCTTATGAAATTGCTTTCGATCGGTATGTGGATATTCACGGCAAGCTCTTGGAGCTACATCGTAAATGCTACAATAATTATCAGGACCTAAGAAAGAGCAAGGTGCGATATTCAACACATAATCTTCATCTTCATCTAAGTGTAAATATTTCTCCACAAAATTGGCAGGTCGCATTTTGAAATGAGTGGAGATTCGATTGATATCTCGATCAGTAAAAATAGGGCTAGTGGTTTTGCAGCAATTGGCACATTGGAGGCAATCTATTTTCTCAAAAGTTTCATCATGTAATTGGTGAACAGTTGAGTCCAAATTTTTTGGTTTTTGTTTGGCTAGTTTTTGAAAAAACTTTTTGGTGGATTTCTTTTGTTCTTTGGCAAGATGAGGGAGTTGGTTTAAATCCATGGTTTTTTTAATGGTTAATTTTGACGATATCTGGAGTGAGTGAATATATTGCAAAAATAGAAAAACCGCAATTAGAAATTAATCCAATTGCGGTTTCTTTTCCTAAAAAAGGAAGAAATTATTCATCATCGTCAAATGCTTCGAAATCAAAGATTAAAGAGAATCTTAAAGTATTATCCAATGGATTTCTTTGGCTGGTAGTTGGAACTAAATAAGAGAAGTTTAATCCAAATACATTATATTTTAATCCTAATCCAACGGTGAAATATTGACGATTGCCTTTAGTTTGAGCTTCGGTATAATAACCAGCTCTAACTGCAAATTGTTTGTCATACCAATATTCCATTCCGACAGAATAGTTAATTTCTCTAAACTCTTCGCCTGCTCCACCTTGAGCATCGCTGAAAGAACCTAAAAGTCCACCAACAACAGATTTTTGTTTGTAATCCAAAATACCATCTTGATCTTCATCACAACTTGGCACACTTGGATCGTTTGAACTAATACAAGGTGTAGGAACTAGTAATTTATTCAAATCAGCTGTAATGGTAAATGAATTATACTCATCAAATTGGAATTCCCAAGCTGCTCCAACTCCTAAATTAGTAGGAATAAAATCTTTGTTAGCAGAATTGGTATATGAAATCTTAGTACCTAAGTTTGTGATCGCTGCACCAATAGTTAAGTCAGTTTGATTACCTGAAAGTTCAATATCTTTTTTCCATGTCAATCCAAAATCAACAGCTCCTGCAGTTCCAGGATTAATTTCAACAGCTCCTACTCGCTGACCTGCAGCAAGGTTAGAGAAAATGAATTTACCACCTAATGAAAGACTGAAGTTGTCAGAAAGTTTTCGAGCATAAGCTGCAGAAATCTCAAACTCGTTAGGTTTTCCAGTTCCATTTTCTTGACCAGTATCAGTTGTGTAACTAATTTGACCCAAAGAAAAATAACGTAAACCGAAACCGATCGTTGATAATTTATCTACTTGCTTATAGCCAGCAAGATAAGCCATATAAACATCATTCAAACCTAAGGCTCTTAACCAAGGAGTATAAGTAGCTGATAGAGATAAATCCTTATCAACAAAAGCTAACTTAGATGAATTGAAGTGAATGGCATTGGCATCAGGAGAAGTTGCAATACCTGCATCTCCCATTGCACCAGATCTTGCGTCAGGAGTAATCCTCAAAAATGGTACAGAAGTAATAATCGTGTTGGTACAAGGTTCGCCAAGTCCACCTGGTTTTTCCCAACGTTGTTTCTCAATATTATATACACAATTAGTAAATCCTTGTGCTTGAGTTTCTGAAA
Source organism: Saprospiraceae bacterium (assembly GCA_045104975.1). Lineage (GTDB taxonomy): Bacteria > Bacteroidota > Bacteroidia > Chitinophagales > Saprospiraceae > CAJQQY01. The sequence continues at coordinate 17,277 of JBGCCY010000094.1, read as the reverse complement.
TTGCTAAAAAGCAGGAAATAAAGAGAAAACAAAACAGTATTTTTTTCATAATTGTATTAAATTTCAAAAATTGAAGTTGCAAATATAGGGGAATTTTTAAGTTCTTAGAATTTGTTATTTGAATATATTTGAAAATTTGATTATTTGAGAAACCTGAATGATATAAGATTTTCAAATCGATGAATAATCAAATTTTCAAATAATCTAATTGATATTAAAAATAGCTTTGGGAGATTACAGTTTTGGAGAGTTTTTTCTAAAACTATAAAACGCAAAAAGCACTTTTCTATTTTAAATTTTGGACAACTTTTATCCAAAAATATTTATTTCAAAATCACTAATTTTTCAAAGTCACTTTCGGTATTAATGGCATCGCCAGTTGAAGCTGTTCCTCCAATCTTTACTTTGTACAAATAAACACCTCGACCGAGTTGATCTCCATATTCATCAGTTCCATCCCATTGGATACCAGTTACTCGTGTACCTTCGGTCATGATTTGCTCATCGATGGTTTTGACAAGTCTTCCCGAAACAGAGAAAACTCTAATTTGTACATCGACAATTTGATTTGGTAGGTTATGTTCGAATTGAAAAGCAGTATTATCCATAAATGGATTTGGATAATTCAACACATGCTCAAGTGCAACTTCTGCAGAGCTTGATACTACAAACTCAGTGTAGCCTTCTGCAGAATTATTGGAAACATCCCAAGCACGAACCTTGATTTTATGTAATCCTTCTTCCAAGTTAAATAAAGGATAGCGAACTGTTCCTTTGGTATAATCATCTAACTCTGATTCATAAAAATCATTGAGTACGTAGGTGTTTTGAGTATTTTCATCTAAAACACCTGTGAGATCGTGTCCGATACTGTTACCTACAACATTAATACCATTGTCATCAGAAAGTTTGGCTAAAAGAACAGGGTTTTCATCTGTAATTCCTCCAAAGACAAATTCCTCACTATTCATAAATACTTCAATCAAAGGTGGTTGATCATCAGCAATGGCATTTGGATCAGTTCCTCCTATAATCATTTTATCATAATATCCTGAGGCATCAGTATCTATACCATCGTGAGCGTAGTAACTGATTTTCCCAAAATCATAAGCGTAGTTAATATCTTTTGGAACGACGAAAGTAAAAGTGAAAGTACCATTGTTTACACTTGCTATTCCTTTAAAAATAACATTTTTTTGCAATTTGAACTCGTAAACTGGACTTCCTGAATCTTGATTAAGTGTTGTTACTTTGATTGGTTTATCAAAAATAGTTGGAAAAACTTTTCCATTAAAATCACTTAAAAGCGTTCCATTAAAATCTTCAATTTGACCTTCGATGGTCACTTTCTGTAAAGCTTGGATGGTGTCTTGGCTGGTCGAGTCAATGATACTTCCGTTAATTTTGGTTGTCACAATATTATACTCAGGAATGGCTAATTTTTGAGAAGGGTCGCCAATTAAGGCAAATTTCCTTTTGTTTTGAGTATTTCCTAGATCATTTTTTGCTCTCCTTGCTGTTTCTCCAATTGTAAAAGTTTGACCATCTACTCGATCAAAAATATTTCTAAAAACGGCATCGGTCAATTGTTTATTTTGAGAAGAATAAACTGCTCGAACTGTAGTGAAAAGACCGATAACGCCTCCGTTTCCATTAATCATCGAATGCTCACCAGCAGTTACATAATTAGGTTCATCGTAACCGGTGAAAGAACAAGTTGCAGTAACTAGAAGAGGTAGTTTGTCAAAATTTTCCCAATCCACAATGTGTTGAGTTCGTAATACTCGCTCTTGCGCCCAACCACCTCCACCTCCGTGACCGAGGTAATTCATCACTAGATTTCCTTTAAACATACTTTGATTAATCGCTTCGGTTGCCGCGGGAAAACGTTGACCTCCTGAAGTCGAAACTTGTTGATAGGCATCAAAGAAAATTTTATCGTGATTAAAAACTTTATGTTCACCTTCCGTCAATTGAGAAACTTGATCTGCTTGTTTTGTATGAATGCTACTATCTTCATCATCTCCCACAAAGGTTAATCGATTTCTCCAGTCGCCTAAGGTTTCAGGATTGGTATCATAATTAATAATTTTATTAACTACGGCTTGAGCTTCTTCTTCATTTTTAAAAGGTAATCGTCCGACAGCAATATCTAAATCACCAGTCAAGGTCGAAGTTCCTTCTCCTGAACTTAATAAACCAAAAAAGTCGTCAGATGGGTATGAATTGATCGGATGAAGTGATTGATTCGTTTCGTAAGGAGGAATTAAATTGTGAAAAACATCTCCATCGGTGCTAGTATTCAATCCTTTGATATTTCGATAATCAAAAGAACCATCGCCAAAAAGGAGAAGAAATTTGAATTGACTAGATCGATCATTTAACATTTTGGAGAAATCTCGGATGGCACAAATATCTTGTGCTCCGCCTGAAAACTCATTATAAATTTGATCTAACCGAACTTTTTCAACTACTAAATTACTATATGTAGCTCGGTGTTCTCTTATTTTTTCAGCTACCTCTTCAAAGTTCTGATGGTAAACGATGACCATATCGATATTATCTAAACCGTGTAAATTTTGGTTTTCAATTTTACCAATTGCTTCTGCTGCCAATAAATTATCTGATCCTTTGAAGGCAATAAACCTTTTTAAAGTAGAAGTTTCTGCACCAAAACTTTTAAGACTGCCTTCGGATGCTTCTTGAGAAAATGGATTAAGTGGGTTAGTTACATCCCAAATAGTCACTCCTTCTGCATTGCTTAATTCAAATGTAGAAGAGGAATAATCCAATGTTCTTTTATCAGTAAATTTAAGTTGACTACCTGACATTTGAAGATTTTGTCTAACATTCAAACCGATATAATCTAACCAACCTTCGCTTTCACCAGTTCCAGAATATTTTACTAAAAAGCTAAAATCACCATTGCTAGGTAGGAAAGATTCAAGTAACGAACCCGTTCGAGCATAAGTATCTTCTCCACTATCAAGTTGTACACTACCGATAGCGCTAGAAGTAAATTCTTGACCAGAAGTAGTTACTTTAAAAGTAGTAGTTGTGCTACTTCGAGAAACAAAATTTCCTGTCAAAATTGCCTCTTCTCCTGCCACTAAATTATTGAAGGAGAAAAGATTATTATATGTTCGCTCGGTTACTAATGAATAAAGATCACCTACAAATAATTTTCCAGAACCTTGTGCGCCAGACCAATCATGTAGAGGATTTCTTTGGTCGTCTTCGAAGTGAGTGAAACCATCAAAGCTAGTAGTAGTATAAGTTGTAGTATTTACAGAAGCTTGACTTCCAACTCTTTTTCCGTTATCTGATCCTATTTTGATGAAATAGAATTTATGATCCGTATAAATATTTTTTTTGTATGCAAAAGCATTTGTTGTTGTATTAAAATTCCATTCTCCTGGACCTTCGCCATAAAAAAGAATATAATCATCACTATCAAAAGAACCATCATTTTCACCTTTGACAAAAACTGCATTCTCTTCCAAATCATCAATTCTTTCCATATCATTTAATTCTGGAAGCATTCCTCCACCATTGCCAAGTACTTGGATTTTTCGAGGATCAATATTATCTAAATTATCGATTCCTAATTGTGTTTTTAAAAAATCATAAGTGAGTTTATACATTCCATCTTTATCCACTTTTATTTTATAAATATCGCCATTGGCTAAGTTGGAATTATAAGTTGGAGGACCACGAAAGGCAAGAGTAGGAGAGGAAGGAGTAAAATAGACACCTAATTCAATGCTGACTACTTTCTGAAAACCGCCTGAAGGTGACTTTATAATCGGAATAAATGAAACATTTCCAAAGTATTCTTGTCTATTTTGAGTAACTTCTGTTTGAAAAACTAATTGATCTTGAATAAAAGCATCATCTTGTGTCGGCTTTTTATCAAGAGGTTGATATTCGACATTGATAATTTCTACAGAAAGATTACCTTTAGAACTCACAGGAAAACGATGAGCCGAAATTGGAAGTGAAGGATGATTATTTTGATAAATGGCTCCATCAAAGGAAAGAATTTCTAGAGGATTATTTAACTCAAATGGATTATGAATAATCGGATCTTCTGACCAGTCAAATTGATCCACTATATTGTGTCTCGATTGACCAAACGAAAAAGAATAACTTGCGATCAAAAACAAGGGGAGAAGAATACTTTTCATTTTTTGTGTAATTTTTATTTATCCCAAAATTGCTCAGGACAAAATAAGCTGTTGCAATTAATTGTTATAGAAACGTTAACGCTATTTGTGTATTGCTTTGTTAAGAATTTACTTTACATCTTTTTATGTTAAAAAAACATATTAGAAAGGTAAAAGAAATTCGTTCCAAATTATCAACACACTTTTAGCAAAATTACCTATTTTAAATTTTTGACCATAACATTTTTAGTCAATGCAAAGACATAACTTTCTTATCTTAATAATTGCTATGATGTGGAGTTTTTCTTCACAAGCTCAAGATCCTATTTTTAGCCAATATTATGCAGCACCTCTGCAATTGAATCCTGCTTTTGCTGGCAATACTTATTCGCCACATATAGCTATTAATTATCGAAATCAATGGCCATCATTGAATCAAGCATATGTGACTTATGCCGTTTCCTATTCTCAATTTTTCAAAGATTTTAATAGTGGTATCGGTTTAATGATATTAACAGATGATGCTGGCCAAGGTTTATATAAAACGACGAAAGTAAGTGGCGTTTATTCCTATAAACTACAGATCAATGATAATTTGAATTTGAAGTTAGGATTAGAGGGAAGTTTGGTTAGAATCAATTTGAATTGGGAAAAATTAATTTTCCCAGATCAGATTGATCCAGAATTAGGAGCTTTAAGTGGAGGAGGAACACCTTTTCCAACCTCAGAAGTTCGACCAGATAATCTTTCTAATAGTTATTTTGATGCATCAGCTGGACTCCTTTTATATAGTTCTAATTTTTACGCAGGAGTTACGACCAAACATTTGAATACTCCTAATGAAAGTTTTTTAGAAATAAACGAAAACTTAGATGGAGGATTACCACTTCGACTAGGTTTGCATGCTGGATATGAATTCAAAATAAGTGAAGGCAATAAAAAAAGACAAGCCTCGTTTATATCACCAAACGTAATGTTTGTAAAGCAAGGCGATTTTGGACAACTCAATATTGGAGCCTATGGAAATTTAGGTGCTATTTTTGGAGGACTCTGGTATCGTCAAGGTTTTGCGAATCCTGACGCAGCAATAGCTTTAGTTGGATTTCAATCAGGCGGCTACAAAATTGGATACAGTTATGATGTAACTATTTCAAAATTGACACTAGGTCGTTCGGGAGGAAGCCATGAAATTTCACTAATTATGAATTTTGATAAACCAGAAAAAGTCGATTATAATGACTGTTTTGGCTTATTCAGATAATAAACCAAATTCATAATTAAATGCAGGAAATTGCTGGATGGGATTTTTTACAACAATATTGCCCTTCTTCCTAACTTCCTGAGATATTTGTTCTTTTCTAAAATTTTGATCTTATATATTGAAAATATTTTCAATTTTATCCGTATCAAAATTAAATATTTGTAGCAAATAGTAAGAAATTTATCAAAACCCATAAATTAATTCAGAATAATTTAAAATTGAATAGCCACAAAAGTTAGCTATTTAAAAAATTAACTATATTTGTCAGTCATTTTTTTAACTATCTAAAGTAAAATCCAAAAATGAGAAAAGTGTTGCAGTACCGATTTCTATTTATCCTTTCATTACTAGTACTAGCTTCGTGCGGGAAAAAAGAAAAATCATCTTCTACAGGTTGGAATTATAACGACCAAAAGTGGGGAGGATTTGAAAAACAAGACTACGAAGGTCAAGCTACTGGTCCAAACCTTGTTTTAGTTGAAGGTGGAACATTTTCCATGGGAACAGTTGAACAAGATGTAACCTTTGATTGGAATGCTGTTCCAAGAAGAGTTACCGTTTCTTCATTCTATATGGATGAAACTGAAGTAAGTAACATTGATTATAAAGAGTACTTATACTGGTTAGAAAGAGTATTTGGAGAATCTTATCCAGAGGTTCGTATCAATGCATTACCTGATACATTAGTATGGCGTGAGGAATTATCCTTTAATGAGCCATTTGTTGAAACATATTTCCGTCACCCATCTTATAATGATTATCCAGTTGTAGGTGTGAGTTGGTTACAAGCCAATGAATATTGCAAATGGAGAACTGATCGTGTAAATGAGATGATTCTGATTGAAAGAGGAATATTAGAGAAAAACCCTGAACAAAGAGATGAAGATAACTTCAATACAGAAGCATATCTATCTAATCAATATGAGGGAAGTGTTAAGAAAAATTTGAAAGATCATAAAACTGGTGGAGAACGTAAAGTTCGATTCGAAGATGGTATCCTTTTACCATCTTACCGATTACCAACAGAAGCTGAATGGGAATATGCAGCTCTTGCATTGGTTGGAAACCAATCTTCTTCTAAAGATGAGTTGATTACTGATCGTCGAATTTATCCTTGGAAAGGAACTACAGTTCGATATGAAAGAAGAGACAAATCTCAAGGAGCTATATTAGCAAACTTCAAAAGAGGTCGAGGTGATTATATGGGGATGGCTGGAAAATTGAATGATAAAGCACACATTACTTCTCCGGTTAGAGCATTTTTACCAAATGATTTTGGTCTTTATAATATGGCTGGAAATGTAAATGAATGGACAATGGATTTATATCGTCCAATGACCAATGGAACACTTCGAGATTCTGAGAATCAAGAATTAAATCCTTTCCGTGGTAACAAATTTGAAACAAGAGTTTTGGATGAAAATGGATCTCCAGTTGAAAAAGATAGTTTAGGTCGAATCCGATACAGATATGTTGAAGATGATGAAGCTGCAAGTCGTGAGAACTATAAAAGAGGTCAAGTTTATAATTACCTTGATGGTGATGAAGAATCTGAAGCATCTTATAACTATGGAGTAACAACTTTGATTAGTGATAAAGCACGTGTCATTAAAGGAGGATCTTGGGCTGATAGAGCTTACTGGTTAGCTCCAGGTGCTAGAAGATTTAAAGAAGAAGATAAAGCAGATCGAACTATTGGTTTCCGTTGTGCGATGACACGAACAGGTGGTCCTGAAGGAAATGACGATAGTGGTGGAAATAAATTCAAAATCAAACGTAAGAAAGTAAAAAGAAAATATAAATAATTTCTTTTATAACTTTAAAAAAAAGTCCCTACATTCCTTGAATGTAGGGACTTTTTTTAGTTATTGTGGAAGAAAAAAAAGCATAAACAAACTTTAATATGGACGAAATAGAATTTATTTATACTCTTTTTCAAAAACATCCAAAAGTAATAACTGACAGCCGTAAGATTGAAAAGGGATGTTTGTTTTTTGCCTTGAAAGGAGACCGATTTAATGGAAATGAATATGCACAAGAGGCGATCCTAAAAGGGGCTTCATATGCTATTATTGATGAAGAGAAATATAAAAAGAGTGATGAAACTGTTTTAGTAGATGATGTGCTCTTGACTTTACAAAAGTTAGCTACTTTCCATCGAAGAAGAATGATCATTCCAATCATTGCAATTACAGGTTCTAATGGAAAAACGACCACCAAAGAGTTAATTTCTGTTGTTTTAAATAGTCAATACAATTGTCATTTTACCAAAGGAAATTTGAATAATCATATTGGAGTACCATTGACCCTGCTTGAACTAACACCTGAACATGAAGTAGCTATTATTGAAATGGGAGCTAACCACGTAGGAGAAATAGATTTTTTATGTAAGATTACAGAGCCTACTCACGGAATTATTACCAATATTGGAAAAGCACATTTAGAAGGATTTGGAGGAATAGAAGGAGTTAAGAAGGGCAAATCTGAATTGTATAAATTTATTCAATGGCAAAATGGGGTTGCTTTTGTGAATATGAATGAATCATTTCTATCCGAACTTTCCGAAGGTATTACCAAAAGGGTTTTTTATAAAGAAAGTAAGAATCCCGATCCATTAGAAGCGCCGTATGAGACGACCCTTTTTCAAGAGTCTCCTTTTGTCAAAATTGGATTTTTAGATAATAATCAAGAATTAATTTCCATTCAAAGCCAATTAATTGGACTGTATAATTTTAATAATATTATGACTGCTGCTTCGATAGGAAGATATTTTAGAGTTCGTCCAAAACGAATCAAAGAAGCCATAGAAAACTATATCCCTTCCAACAATCGATCTCAATTAGTTGAAAAATCAACGAATACTTACATTCTTGATGCATATAATGCTAATCCTACAAGTATGAAAAATGCTTTGGTTAATTTTGGACAAATAGATGCAAATAGAAAAGTAGCTATTTTAGGAGATATGCTGGAATTAGGAAAATATAGTGATGAAGAACATCTGAAAATTGCTCAACAAGCAATAGAATTAAAACTTGATCAAGTCGTTTTAGTTGGAGAGGAGTTTTTGAAAGTAAAAATAGAAGGTGTTCAGCATTATGAAGATGTCAATGACTTAAAAGAAAGTTTTGCTAAAAAAGATTTTCAAAATACCCATTTTTTAATTAAAGGATCTAGGGGAATCAAATTAGAAGAATTTCTTTCTTAAAAAATCATTGACATTTTGAAATACAGCTCTATATCGTTAGAGGTTAACGATTAAGAAAATCGTCTGAAAGCATTTAGTAATCGTTCTGCTAATTCTTCTCTACACGCCATTTGATAGTCTAAATAAGAACAAGGAATAAGTTTATGTCGATCTAATTTCTTTTTAGTTTTTATGGGAACTTGCATCCACCATCTCCCTGTTTTTTCGCTTTTCCAAAAAGTAAGCGAGTAAGCTGTATTCTTTGTATCAACGATATATTCAATTAGGCCATCTGTTGATTTTGGATAATCATTTTTTCTATGATAAAAACCATCAATACAATACCAAATCAATTGAGTTGCAATATGTGCTGATTGTTGATTAATGTCTGAATCGGATTGGTACCCATAGAAACCTACAGATGAAATTTTTTCACAAATTCCAGCATACCTTGCTATTTGGCAAGCTTCTTCTGTAAAAAATCCACTAGGAGTAGGATTATTTACTCCAGGACATTCAGAATAACGAATTGCATTTAAGTTAAAACACATCATATCTGCATCCCTAATTATTGGTTCTGCAAACTCAATATTATCTTTTAGTTTTCCTAAACGAATAGCTTCGTAATTATTTTTATTTAAAACTTTGACAATTTCGGGAGTTGTAAAGTGAGATTGATATCCCAATACACTTAAATTAAATAGATGGGAAGTTCGGCTGTCAATTATTTTATTTAAATAAGTTTGACGTTTGTTTCTAGGGTTATTATAATTTATTTTTTCATCAACCAAAACTAAATTAATGAGTTGTTTTCTATATTGGTAGGCATGATATTGAGATAATGCATATTCATCTTCTTGGCCAAGAATAATTGGAAAAATATTACTTTGCAAAAGTTCTTTTAATATAGGAGTTAGAAAAGTGCCTTCTGTTTTCCTTGCATTACCAAGGTCAACAATATTTAATTTTTTAAAAGGAAAACTAGTGGAGTATAAAATATTTCTAATGGTATTAGCTTCCTTATTACCTACTCCTATAATGGCAATATGAGTATTAGAAAGATCAAGCGGTGAATTATCATGTAAGATTATCTTTTTACCAAATTGGGAGTTTTTTAATTTGCTAAAATTGTTTAATTCTTGTGTATTTACAGGTGAAAACCAATTATTTATCATTTATTAAAATTTTCGCAAAAGTAGGGATTTAAAGCTATTTGAAAAGAAAGGAATGTTGAAAAACGAATTTATTTTATATTTTATTTTTACAAATAACAATAAATCGTAATAAGTGGAACAGTTATTGAATGTTACTTTATAGGATGTGAATTCGTCTAATATGAAGTAATATGCTTTTATTGAAACATTTTTAAAAAAAAGTAGTAAATAGGCGTAGAAAACTTTACATTCAAAAATATCATCCCATTTTCTAAAACATAATCTTGAAAAAGTAAAAGAACTTTTTTCAAATAAATAAAGCTCAAGTTTATCTCCCAAAACAGAACTTAGTACCATTTAGAAGACTAATTTGTTTATGGAGTAAGATTAAAAGAATTAATATTATTCTTTTGATTTTTAAGATTAGTGCTGAATAAAAGCAATCTAAGTCATAGTCTTTTGAAAAAGTTCTGGAATTTCATCATTTTGATGAATATTTTTCTTTTCTTTGATTTTCAATACCTGCTTCACACTATCCACAAAATCACGCTTTATTAATATCTAACTGTTTAGTTTCAAAATTTCGAATGGGATAATTGTTTTACATTTAAAGTTGTGACTTTAAATTATTCCGAGTTTAGATATTATTCCGTTTATCAAAATAAATCAGTTAATATTTATCAAAATCGTTAATTCTAATATAATTGCCTTTGAATAAAAGGAGATTTATACTAAATTAGAACGATTTTTTAAAATAACTTTTGTTTTAATTTGTGACATTTAAGAAATGCATTATTTTTGCACTCTTTATTCATAGATTAATTTTATATTAGTCAAAAATCTATTTGTTAATCATCAAAGTAATTTACCCTATGACAAGAAAGATTTATTCTCTGCTGACAAGCATTTTTTGTCTTTTCTTACTCACTACAGTAACAGCTCAGGATAGCGGAGACGCGCGAGCTAATCTCAAATTTAATGCACAACCTAAACACATGTGGGAAGTCGGCGTTCATGCCGGACACTTCATGGTAGTTGGTGATGTATTGCCTAGACCAAGTTTTGGGGCTGGGTTTCATGTAAGAAGAGCTTTAGACTATGCTTGGTCATTGCGATTAGACGCGATGTATGGTCGCGCATTAGGTTTAGAACCTAGAAATACTGGTAACTCATTAAGTGGACCAAGTCAAGCAAACGTTGTTTTGCGAGATTTAGGATACAATACTAATGAATGGTACCATAACTACAAAACTGAATTCTTTTCAGTTGACCTTCAAGGTGTGTTTAGCTTGAATAGTTTTAATTTTAAAAACCAAACTCGGAAATGGAATTGGTACGTTTTAGCTGGACCAGGTATTAGTAGCTATAAGGCTTATCATGATGCTACTGATGAAAGTGGAAATATCCATGATTTCAGTTCAGTTGCTACTGGTTTGAACACAAGTGATAGTCGTGATGATCGAAAAACAGCGACTTCAAACATTAAGGATATCCTGGATGGCGATTATGAAACTCGTGCTGAAACTGCTTCTGGTCGAAGAAAGGATGAGGATAGTAATCAATTGAATATTCATGCTACGCTTGGTGCTGGTGTTTCTTACCGAATCAATGAAAAATTCAATATTGGTATCGAGCATCAAGTAAAGGCAATCTTTGGAAACGAAGGAGACCTTGTGGATGGATACCGATGGAGAACTACTCAAGATTTAACTCAATACAGAGATTTGATCAACTATACTAATATCAGATTGAATTTCAATATTGGAAACGCTGAAAAAGCTTCTGAACCACTTTGGTGGGTAAGTCCTATGGATTTATTAGCTGATGATATCGCAGAAGTAAAAGCTCGGCCAAAAATTGATATGACTGACTCTGACGGAGACGGTGTTATCGATATGTTGGACCAAGAGAAAAATTCTACAGCTGGATTTCCTGTGGATACTAGAGGAATTGCTTTAGATAGTGATGGAGATGGTGTTCTTGATGGAAATGATAAGGAACCTTATAGTCCTGCTGGATTTATAAATACTGTTGATGCTGATGGTATTGCAGCTGTTCCTAATCCAAATTATACTAGTGAAGATGATGTAAATCGTATCGTAGATGCTAAGATTGCTGCAAATTCTGCTGCAACTCCAATGCCTTCTGCTGCTGATTGGTTCTTACCAATGATTCATTTCGACTTTAATAAGTATAGTTTGAAAAATTCTTCATATGGATCTTTACATCATGTAGCTACTGTTTTGAAGCAGAATCCAAATGTAAGAGTTGTAGTTACAGGGCACACAGATAGAACTTCTAGCAACTGTTATAATGAGGTGCTTTCTTATAATCGTGCTGAAACTGCGATTAATTACTTGGTAAGCAAGTATGGAATCTCTAGAGATCGTTTAGTTTTAAGATACGGAGGAGAAGAAACAAACCTAGTTGCTACTAATGCTAAGAATATGATGAATCGTCGTGTTGAATTTAGTTTAGCTAATGACGAAACTGAAATGGGACGACCTGATTGCCGAGCAAATGCTGGCTCTGGAGCGGGTGGAACTAACTTCCAAGGAAATAAAGAAGCTGGTTTTTAAGAAAGACCTACTCTTTTGAAGATAAAAAAACGGGCTATCATTAATTTGATAGTCCGTTTTTTTTATTAAATGCAATTTTCAAATATTAATATTGCCCAACTGAAAGTAAAACTAAAGTACACGCAATCTCTGATTCAATCCCATTTTCTTTTGCTAGTTTCACTAATTCTGAATTCTCTGTCCCAGGATTAAAAATTATCCGTTTAGGTTTTAATCCAATGATGTAGTCATAAAATTCTACCTGTCTTTTAGGATTCAAATAAAGGGTAACTGTATCAATCCCTGCTACCTCAGGTTTTCCTAAAAGAATATCTATTCCATCAATTTCACCTGCCCGATTTCCGACGGGAACAACCTCATGATTGTATAATTTTAACCTTCGAGTAGCGATATTACCGTACCGTTCAGGTTTAGTAGATGCTCCTAGTACTAATGTTTTTTTCATAATAACTTAAACAAAAAAGTCGAAACAAGGTTTTAGCTCATTTCGACTTTTATATTTTTTGGTAAAAAAATTACACCAACATTCGAATTGGATCTTCCATTACAGATTTGAATGTTTGCAAAAATTCAGCACCTGTAGCTCCATCCACAACTCTATGGTCACAAGACAAAGTCACTTTCATTCGTTTACCTGGAACAACTGCTCCATCTTTTACAACAGGTTTATCAACGATAGCTCCAACTGCCATTGAACAAGCATTTGGGCGATTTACAATTGCTGTAAATTCTTCAATACCATAATTTCCTAAATTCGAAACCATAAACGTACTTCCTTGCATTTCTTCAGGAGGTAATTTTTTATCTCTTGCCAAACCAGCCAATGAACGAACTTCGGCATTGATTTGAGACAATGATTTCATATCTGTATGCTTAATAACTGGAAGTAATAAGCCATCAGGTGTAGCTACAGCCACTCCGATATTGATACTTTTATTATATCGAATGGTGCTATCGTCTAACCAAGAAGCATTGATAACAGTATGTTTGCGAAGTGCAACAGCAGCAGCCTTTAATACTAAATCATTATATGAAATTTTAGTAGGAGAAATCTCATTCATTTTTGCACGAGACTCAATCGCTTTTTCCATATCCATTTCAATGGTCAAGTAAAAATGAGGAGCTGTAAATTTATTAGCTACCACATTTTTAGAGATTGCTTTCCTCATCATACTCATTGGCACATCTTCGAAGCCACCGTCTCCTGAATGAACAAAAGGTTGAACAGCAGGAGGTCCTTGTTTTTCAGCTTTAGGTTGAGTTGGTGCACTAGCAGGTGCAGATCCTGAACCACCCAAAAATGCTTCCACATCTTTTTTCACAATTCTACCATTATCACCAGAACCTGTAATTTGAGAAATATCAATTCCTGCTTCAGATGCCATACTTTTTGCCAAGGGAGAAGCTTTAATTCTTGCTTCTGGTTTAGCAGCACTAGGAGATTCAACTATATCTACATTAACTGTTTCAGCTTTTGCAGAATCTGCTGCAGGACTTGGAGAAGATGCAGCAGGAGCACTTCCGCTATCTTCATCGGCAGCAATCGCAGCTTTCCAATCTTCACCTTCTTCACCAACTACTGCAATCACACCATTGATTGGTACAGTTCCTTCTTTGACAGCGATATGCAAAAGCACACCTTCAGAATAACTATCTAATTCCATTGTTGCTTTATCGGTTTCCACTTCTGCCAGCGTATCACCTGGTTCTACTGCTTCACCTTCTTCTTTTAACCATCCGACAATGTTGCCTTCTGTCATTGTATCGCTCATTCGAGGCATTCGAATTACTTCAGCCATAATATTTTACTTTTATTTATTTTTGAATTGATAAAAAATAGGAATTGCAAAAATGCAATATTTTAATAGGAATTCCTGAGATTTTATTAAGAAAAATATGGAAAACTTAACATTTTAAAATCAATAAGGTTTTTAGGAGGGAGAAAAAAACTGCGTCTAAAAACTAAATATATATGAGTCCAAGTACTTACCTTTGTTTCTATGAATTTTACTTCCAAATTAATAGAAGAATCTGTCGAAGCATTTTCGAGCTTACCGGGCATCGGCAAGAAGTCCGCTTTGCGCCTCGTTTTATATCTAATGAATCAGTCGAAAGAGGCCACCCATGATTTTACTGCTGCATTAATAAATATGCGTGAAAACATAAAAACTTGTTCCAATTGTCATAATATTTCGGATACTGAAATCTGCGGAGTGTGTTCTGATTCACGAAGAGATCGATCCGTTATTTGTATCGTAGAAAATATTCGAGATGTGATGGCTATCGAAGACACCGGACAATTCAGAGGAATGTATCATGTGCTCGGCGGAGTTATTTCTCCAATCGAAGGAATTGGTCCAGCTGATTTGAATATTACTTCTTTGGAAGCTCGTTTGCAAAAAGAAGAAACTAAGGAAGTCATCATGGCAGTCAGTCCAACGATCGAAGGAGACACGACTATTTTTTATATTTCAAAAAGGTTGAAAGATATGAATGTAAAAGTGAGTACGATTGCACGAGGGGTGTCTTTTGGTGGAGAATTGGAATATGCTGATGAGCTAACCTTAGGGCGTTCGATAGTCGCAAGAATTCCTTATCGGATCAAAGGAGAATAATTATACTTTTTTCGTATTTTAAGTTTTTATTTTTTCAAAAAAAACTACAAATTCAATGAGGATAAAAAAACTGGAAATGAAAAATTTCCGAGGATTTGAAGAATTGACAATTGAATTTCCTGAGAAGGGGAGTGCTGTTTTTGTTGGAGTGAATGGGGCGGGGAAGACGAGTGTGTTATTATGTACCACAATTATGTTAAAAGGGATGTTTTTAAACATGATCGATTTTAAACATGATCCATTTTTTTCTAAAAATGATGTGAAATTGAAGGAAGATAATACGACCAATAAACTTATAATAAACTTTGAAGAAAATATTCACACGATAAAAACGAAGTTTGATTTTTATGATGAATTGGTAGTTGAGAGGAGACCTGATTCAAATATATTCGACTTAATTCGAAAAGATATTTTAAGTGATGATAAAAAGAATATTCCCTTTTTTGTATTTTATCCTACGAATCGTAATATAGAAAAAAATGTTTCTCTTAAATTAAAGAACGTTTCAAATAAATCCCAATTAGATTCCATTTATATTCCATATAACATTAGTTTTACTAAGTTTTTTGAATGGTTTCGAAATATGGAGGATATTGAAAATGAAGAAATTAGATTTAACAATAATATTAATTTTCGAAATAAAGGGCTAGAAACGGTAAGAAATGCAATTACTTTGATGCTTCCAAAATTTTCAAATCCGCGAGTTCAACGCCAACCTCAAGAAGAATTAATCATTGAAAAAGATGGTGAGAAACTTTCCATTTCCAATCTCTCCCATGGCGAAAAAGCAATGTTTGGAATGGTCGGCGACATCGCTCGAAGACTAAGCATAGCTAATCCGTCTTTAGAAAATCCGCTCGAAGGTGAAGGCATCATCTTAATCGACGAAATCGAACTCCACCTTCACCCAGGTTGGCAAAGAACAATCGTTCCTCGCCTTGAAAAAACTTTTCCCAATATCCAATTCATTTTAACCACTCATTCACCTCAAGTGTTAAGTACAATGAAGAAGGAAAATGTTTTCATTTTAGAAGATTTTAAATTGGTGCAAAATACACCACACACTTTTGGAAAAGATAGCAATTCCATTTTGTATGATTTATTTGCAGTATCTGAAAGACCAGATGAGGCAAAAAAAGATTTTAAAAAGTTATATCAATTAATTGATGATGAAGCAAAAGTAAAAGAAGCGAAAATTGAATATGAAAAAATGAAAGAAAAGTATGGAGATTTTGATCCTGAAATTCTAAAAGCAGGAATACATCTCGATTTTTTAATAGAATAAAGTATGAAGCATATTCAAAAATTAATAGCGAACGAACCTGCTTCATTAAGGGAATATCGCTCAACTCCAGGAGCGAGTTATAATGATTGTAATAAAAATGATATTCGGATAGAATTGTTAAATGAACAAGGTTTTATTTGTGCCTATTGCAATAGGAGATTGAAAAATGACCATGATGAAAAAGGTAATCCAAATACAAGGATTGAACATTATCAAGCTCGTTCAGACGAGAAAATTGGTGATTCTTTGAAGTTAAATTTTATGAATATGTTGGGAGTTTGCAATGGTAATGAAGGTAAACCCAAACATCTTTTCCATTGTGATAAAAGTAGAGGAAATCAGGAATTATTTATAGATCCAAGAAATGAATTATGTGAAGGTTTTGTAAAATATCAATCTGATGGGACTATCTATTCAGATGATGAACGAGTGGAAAAAGATATTAATGAGGTGCTCAAATTAAATAATGATAAATTAATTAGAGGGAGGAAAGAGATAATGCTTAAAGTGGTTTCAGAAATGAAAAGAAAATATAAAAAGAGACAAGGAGAAACATGGAAGCGAAGTGATTTATTATCAGAAATAAACGTTTGGAACACTAGAGCAAATAACAAATTTCATCCGTTTTGTAATACTGCAATTTTTTATTTAAATAAAAAGCTATCGAGGCTTACCTAAAAAAAAGGGAATACTAGCCAATGAAGCTTTCCATCATCATCGTCAATTATAATGTCAAGTACTTCCTCGAACAAGCATTGCTCTCCGTTCGAAACGCAATCAAGCAGGTCAATGCGGAAGTTTTTGTAGTCGATAATAATTCAGTTGATGATTCTTGCCAGATGGTTTTGCAAAAATTTCCTGAAGTAAAACTCATCCAAAATAAATCTAATCCAGGTTTTTCCATAGCCAATAATCAAGCGATTCAGCAGTCAAAAGGGGAGTATGTTTTGCTACTCAATCCTGACACCGTTGTCGAGGAAGACACTTTTGAAAAGTGCATCGCCTTCATGGATGCTCATCTTGATTCAGG
>JBGCCY010000093.1:0-17001 GCA_045104975.1 Saprospiraceae bacterium | reverse complement strand
AAATGAACACCTTTTGATTTTAGTGCTGCTGCAATTTTTTCATTTTTACCTTTTGTCGAACGCATCGTCCCAACTACTTGATAGCCTTTTTCAGAAAGTGTTTGACAAGTTAAAGATCCAAATGCACCGCTTGCTCCTGTGATTAATATTCTATTTTTCATTTTGAATTCGTTTTAATGTTTTATCAAATTGATAATACAAATATCGAATAAGAAAGAAAAAAGGTTAAACACAGAACTAGGAAAGGGGAACACATTTTACGGATTTGATGAAAAATGCAATAAAAAAGGGGAAGCATTTACTTCCCCTTTTTTCTATAAAAATAAAATTTAAAACTGACTATGAAACTCCACCGGAAACTGTTTTGGAATATCTTCATTAGCCTCTCCTAAATTTTGCCGTAGGTCAATCTCAATTCCTCTCGCAATGGTAGAAATCGGAACATCGTTGGCCGTTCCCTCAAAAGGATTTTCTCCCGTTCTTCCAATTCTTTCCATGGTATGAAAAACCCAAGCAACGATCACATAAAATGGAATGGTGAACCAAACAAAAAGATCACTTATCAAAGGATGAGTTTCTGCAAATTGACTTCCAATTTCAGCGAACTGAGGAACCAATGCTAACGGCAACAACAAGACAAAAATCCACATAAAGAAATGATTAAGTGTGGCGAATTGTCTAGGGTAAGGAAAGTTTTTGATACGTTCACTTTTACCTTGAAGGGTAAACAATTCCTGAAGTACCGCTTCTAATTCTAAGAATGAAAACTCCCAAATTAGACCTCGATCTTTGAGTTGTTTTAGATGATGAGATTGAAGATACAATAAAGCAGTTTGTTTATTATTTTTACTCATTGCATAGTCCATATCTTTTTGAGAAATGTAAGGCTTCATATCTTTTTCTACAGTAGAAGACATCTCAGGAGGACGAATATCCAAATCTCGGTTTCCTTTTTCATTCATAACCGTTTCCCAAGGTTTAGGCATACGCATCGCATGTCGCAATGCAGTCATCCAAGCAATATGACGATAGGTAATTGTTTTGATTTCTTTTTGAAGTTGCTCATCTGAAACAGACATTTCAGTATGGTCATTGTTAATCATGTCTTGAAGAAACATTCCAAAAGTTCTTGAAGTATTTACGATTCCACCCCAAATCATTCTGGCTTCCCAAATCCTTCCATAGGCTGCATTATTTTGAAAACCAATGACAAAAGCCACCGCAGTACCAATCAAAGCTAAAGGTGTCCAAGGAACTTTTAACCATCCTAAATCAAAAAAATAATGAACTGCCACCCAAGCGGTAACAATTACTGTAAATAATAAAGTTTCAAATCGTGTCCACCATGCCATTTCCATGGCGGTGTAGGTTTTTTTGGTATGCATAAATTATTGTTTTGTCGTTTGTTAATTGTCTCGATATTCTTGAGGTGTTAAACCTGTTTTCTTTTTAAAAATTCGGCTGAAATAATGAGGGTAATTAAATCCCAATTCATAAGCAATTCCACTTATTGAATCATTTGAACTGAGCAATAAGTTTTTTGCTTTGTTTACTAAAAAATCATTGATGTGATCTTTAGTACTCCGTCCAGTTTCTTTTTTCAAAAGGTCACTTAGATAGCTAGCCGAAAGATGACAATTTTCTGCTAAATATTGAATGGTTGGCGGGCCTGATTCTAAAAGTTTTCCTGATTGATAATATTTTTTCAACAAGGACTCAACATTAGAAACCACATCATTGTTGTGAGCTACGCGAGTATTGAATTGTCGTTCATAATATCTAGAACAGTAATTCAATAAGAGTTCGATATTGGAAACTATTACTTGTTGACTATGATTGTCAATGCGTTCTTTGATTTCTGTTTGAATCATGTTGATGCAATTTGTAATTATCTTTTCTTCTTGATCAGACAAATGCAATGCTTCATGAACTTCATAAGAAAAAAAAGTATAGTCATCAATCTTAGCACCCAACGTTGTACTTCGAATTAAGTCAGCATGGAAATATAACATCCAACCTTTTACTGAATTTAGCTCTTGTGCTTTTGTCAAAGTAATTACTTGTTGAGGACCTATAAAAACCAAAACGCCATCATTGAAATCATAATGGTTACGTCCGTAGTCTATTCCGCAACTAGCATCCTTAAGTGCAATGCAATATAAGTCGTTGGCAAATTTTTGTCCAACCATTTCTTCTCCATAGGCTAGTTGAGAAGTATCAAATATGGTGATGAGTGGGTGAGTTGGTTTTCCATATCCCATTCCTTCGCTGATTTGGCTGATGGAATTGTAGCTAATTATTTTTTGTGACATTATTGTAAATATTTTGTTGGACAAAATACCTTAAAATTTTTATAAAGGATTAACACAAATAAGGTTTTTAATAACACATAATCAGGAATAATATAATGTAGCTTTTTTCTGTAATTTTCATTCAAAAAAAACACTATTGCAATTAAACAATAGTGTCTCATTTTTTGAACAAACCCTTTCTGAATTAATATTTGTTCTAATTGACTTTGATGATTATGAAGCCCTTTTAATTATTGGATCTCTAGAATTAGTTTTTGCACTTCCATTTTTTCAGCATGAATAAATTTCACAAAATAAATACCTGTCTGAATTTCTTGTAATGATATTTCGCTTATCCCTTTATCTTTTATCGCCTGATAAATAAGTTGTCCACTTCTATCTAGAATTTGAATTTCTGTTTTATCATTTGGAATCTCGATATTGAATTTCCCAGAAGAAGTTGGATTCGGGAAAATGGAATATTTGGAATTAGGAATTTCTAGACTTACACTTTTGATATTTGAAAATTCAAAATCCCCATTGAAGTCCACTTGCTTTAGGCGATAATAAGAAACGCCAGAAAAAGGTTTTTCATCAACAATACTATAATCAATCGTTAAGGTTGAATTTCCTGCTCCTTTTACTTTTCTAATGTCTTCCCAGGAGGATCCATCTTTGGAACGTTGAATCAAAAAGTATTCATTGTTTTCCTCAGAAGCTGTTTGCCAATTTATTTTTACTTTATCTTCTTCCATTTTTCTAACAGAGAATTCGGTCAAATCAATAGGCATAGCAACGGTACCCTCAATTCGAATATTATCGAGCATAACTCCTTCTGTACCTTGATCTTGTCCCATAATGAAACGAACCTGCAGGCTATTGCCAGTTACGGGAATAGAAAATGTCCAATCTGTAAAGTCTGTTGTTGAAATCTCTGCTCCTCCTGGATCGGCAGTTCCATCCAAGTCCGAATCTTCTTGAAGGTTTCCATTTGCAGTTACATTATTATTACCATAAAAAGCTGCAAATG
Organism: Saprospiraceae bacterium; assembly: GCA_045104975.1. Classification (GTDB taxonomy): domain Bacteria; phylum Bacteroidota; class Bacteroidia; order Chitinophagales; family Saprospiraceae; genus CAJQQY01. Next base: position 13,680 of record JBGCCY010000093.1, on the reverse strand, counting down.
TATTCCATCCATTTCCATCCATATTATATTCAAACAATAATTCATCAATAAATTCGAATCGTCCATCGTTAGGACGCTCCACACCAAGCAGGACTTTCATTTCCAAATTATAACCAGTTACTGTTATAGGATTGAGGGTAAGAATTCCTGTACCGCCACTTGCGACATCACAATCTTCTCCTGACCAATAAAATGTTCCGTTGATGTTTGTAGGCTCATTAGTCATGCAGTATACTCCACCGTTTGTGGAACGTTCAAAAAGATCATTACAGCTAACAAAAAAAGTATTAGTAGAATAGCGAGTACCTTCACCATTCGTTTCAAAGCTTTCCGTTAATAAATTTGTCTGAGCAATAGGTAGTTGAATTATAAAAATAACAAAGGAATAAAGCAGTAATTTTTTCTTCATATTCATAATTTTAAATCAGTTTTTGACTACCATAAGATGATCTTATTAAGTAGAGGTGAATTAGATTTTCAAATTTGAAGAAATAAATTTCAGAAGAAAAAAAATAGATATAGACTCATACTGGATAGTTGATCTAAGGGGTGAATAGATCTTTTATTTTAACTAGACAAAGTGAAGTGCGAGATTTTAATTGATTGGTAATCAGGTGTTTAAGAAAAGAAGAGACTGGACGGAGCTTTTTTTGAGGAATATCTGAAAGATGAAAAAAGAGTTTTTTTTAAAAATTAAGAACAGCATCCTCTAAGCTTTCTTGCCGAACTAAATTGAATTTTTTTCTCAATCGATAACGAGCGGTATGAACACTCTCGGTTGTGATTCCCATAATATTGGCAGCCTCAGCAGAAGAAATATTTAGCTTTATTAATGCACAATGCTGCAATTCTTTTCGGGAAAGGTTAGGATATATTTTTCTAATATTTTGGGTGAAATCTGGAAAAGCAATATTGAAGACCTCATTAAAATAAGACCAATCTTTAGTTACGATTTCATTGATGCTGAGTTTATTTAGAATATTTTTTATTTCAATATTGTTAGGATGTTTTTTAGCAAGTGTAGAAACATGAATTTTTAGAGACTTAAATAATTCCTTGTTTTGTACCATCTCCAATGAGAATAATACCATCTCTTTATTTTGTTTTTCCAAGGAGCTTTGCAATAGGAGCTTTTCAGATTCTGCGATGGCTAAATTTTTAGCAAGTTTTTGCTTATTTAAGTTCACTCGTTTTCTATAATAATAGATTCCGAGGAGACTTAAGCCGATTAAAGAAATAAGTAAACCAAAGAGCAATTGATTATTTTTTTGAGTGCCTTCATTTTTATTTTCAATCTGAGCAAGTGCATTTTTTGAATGATTGATCTGCTCATTTTTTTCTTTAAGTTGTTCCCGTACGATAATCCGAGTGGCAGCTAAAATCTTTTCTTTACTGTATAAACTATCAGAATAATTTTGATGCAGATGATTAAAACTTATTTCCTTTTCTTCTTGATTCAGATTGTTATATAATGTGGAGAGGAGTTCTGTTACGCTAACTAATTCTTTTAACTGTTTAGTTTTTTCTAAAATTGAAAATGCATTTAATAAACATTTCTCTGACTCGATATAATTGCTTTGCTCCAAATGTAGTCCTCCTAAATTAGACCAATCTAAAGCCATTTTACTTTCGAGATTTAATTGGATATTTGTTTCTAATGCTTGATTGTAAAAATCTAATGCTTGCTCATCTTTTCCAAGAGCCTTATAAGTATTTCCAATATTATTTAAGATATGTCCAACATTTAAAATTTTAAGAGATTGCCGAATTTCTAAACTTGTGTTGTAACAATCTAAGGCTTTCTCAAATTGATTTTTACGAAAATAACATAACCCTAGATTATTGGAAAGGGAAGCCACCAAATTTTTATTATCTAATTCTTTAGCTTTTTTAAGGGCAGGTTGATATAGTATAATTGCTTCATCAATCATCTCCAATCTTCTAAAAATCAAACCGATTTCATTCTGAGTTTTGATCCAATGAAATGTATTATTTAGAGACTTATTAATATCGGAAGCTTCATATAAATAATTAAGCGCTTTTGGATAGTCTCCTAGTTTTGTATAGATTATCCCTATGTTGAAAATATTTATACTCAGTTTTTGATGGTCTTTTTTTTGCCTAGCATCTAAAATGATTCGCTCATAAAGTGGGATTGCTTTTTGAAACTCTCCTTGTCCTAAATAAACATTTCCAATGTTTGCTTCTACCGCCATTACTTTAGTTGTATCTCCAACGGCATTATATAAGATGACTGATTTTTCAAATTCCTCAATAGCTAGATCATACGTTCCTTGATTACTATACGCTAAACCAAGAATATTGGAAATATCAGCGATGCCGATTGAATTATTTTGTTTTTGGAAAAGCTCTAGGGCTTGATGACAATATTTTCTACTTTGCTCAAAATCACTTTTCAGAAGATAAACTACTGCGATGTTTTTTAATAGTGCTGATTCTTTTTCTTTGGTAGAAAAAAATCTAGCTAAGTCTAATCCTTCTAAGCCATAGGTGAGTGCTTCTTGCTGGTTGGTGTATTTTAGTTCCCAGCATAATTCAGTTAATAGCTCTATTTTTTCTTTTCCTTCTAATAGATCTAATTGGTTGATTAGGCTATCAACATTTTTTCCATGAAGATTAGTTAGGTTAATGGTTAGGAAAATAAATAGTAAAATGTAACGCATCATAAAGATAGTTTCGTCAAATAGATTTTAATTTTTTTAGCCAAAAATCATTTCCTTAATCACTTTTCGAAAAGGTTTCCAACCACTCATTTTTAAGTCAGGTTCTTTCCCTTTTGCCATTCGTTCCAATTGCAAAGAATGCCAAAGCGTATCCAAGAATCCCATTTTATCAATAGCATTAATTCCGACTGTAATTTGAGGAACTTCACATTTTGTAATTGTTCCATTTAGAAAATCTTTCGCTACTTGAGGATTTAGCGCGAAGGGTCGAGCTAAACCAATAAAATCTAATTCGTCATTTTTGATAGCAGCAGCCATCACCGAAATACTTCGAAATCCACCTGTCAACATCAAAGGAGTTTTGGTTCGTTTCCGAGCTTTGATAATAAAATCTGCAAAGTAGGCTTCTCGTTTTCGAGTACTTTCTTTCTCAGTTATTCCCATCATGGCAGCTTTTTCATAAGTGCCACCAGACACTTCAATCATATCAATTCCTTCGGCGGAAAGCATGTCAATCACTTGCAAAGATTCTTCTTCAGAAAATGCGCCTCTTTGAAAATCAGCAGAATTAATTTTTATTCCAATAGGATAATCTGCACCTACCTTTTTTCTCATATTTCTAAAAACTTCAAGCGCAAACCTTGCTCTGTTTTCCAAACTTCCTCCCCATTGATCTTCTCGTTGATTAGTTCTGGATGATAAAAATTGACTCACTAAATATCCATGTGCGCCATGAATTTGCACACCACCAAATCCTGCTTTTTTGGCAATCAAAGCGGTGTTTCCATATCGTTCAATCGCATCTAAAATTTCCTCTTCTGTCATTGGTCGAGGCGTTTTAAACATGGCTTTTTGTTTTAAACCTACAGCTGATGGCCCAACGACATCTTTATTAAAAGTCTTTGGTGCTTGCCTTCCAGGATGATTGATTTGTATCCAAAGTGCTGCGCCGTTTTGTTGCGCAACGTTTGCCCATTCTTTCAATTCATCCATTGCGGATTCATCCTCGACATAGACATTATCTTTTTCTCCCAATGCTCTTTTATCAATCATCACATTTCCAGAAATAATTAATCCTGCGCCGCTAAGACTCCAACGATCATAAAGTTGATGAATTCCTTTGGATGGTTTGCCTCCAGCATCTGCCATGTTTTCACTCATGGCTGATTTGCAAAAACGATTGGAAAGGATTGCGCCGCATGGTAAAGTAAATGGTTGTTGGATGATTTGAATGTCTGTCATTGGAGGTATTTTTTTTGGAAAAATCTAATATAACAAAGGAAAGAAAAAAAGAGGATATCGAGTTGGTTTATAATTTCTTTGTTTTTAGAAATGGGAGTCTCGAAATGATCTTGGAATTTTTTTGCCAACTACTTCGGATTCCTTCTGTAACTTCATTCCACGCATTGTTAGTGGCTTAAAAACTGGAAATCGGATTGGTATTTCTAGGCATCACTTGGGTTTTACCCATTGGCATTCTTTTTCCAGCATCGCAAGATTTCAGAACAAATAGAACTCTGTTAAATTGGTTAAATTTGAAGTTACATGTGATGAATCTGTCAACTGATTATTTCTCAAATCGAGCATAGTTAGACGGGGCAATTTTAATATTCCTTCTGGCAACTCTGTCAATTGATTGTTCTTTAAATACAACTCTGTTAAATTGGTTAATTGCGAGATTCCTTCTGGCAAACTTGTTAACTGATTGTTCATCAAAACCAAGGAAGCTAGATTGGTTAATTGTGGAATTACTTGAGGTAACTTTGTCAACTGATTGTTACTCAGATTTAGGTCTATTAGATTGGTTAATTGCGAAATTATTTGTGGTACATCTGTCAACTGATTATCACTTAAATAAAGGCACTCTAGATTGACCAATTGCGAGATTTCTTCTGGTAAATCCGTTAATAAATTGTCACACAAGCTCAGGAAAGTTAGATTGGTCAGTTGCGAAATTATTTGTGGTACATCTGTCAACTGATTATTTCTCAAACTCAGCCAAGTTAGATTGGGGAGTTCTAGAATTTCATTGGGTAAAGTAGTAATACCTATATAATTTAAATCTAAAAAATACTGACCAGAAGCTTTCGCTTCTTTTATCATTCGCAAAACTTCATCATTTGGATTTGTCATAATTACATTGATAAAGAGCTAGTTAATAGGTGATTTTTATTTATCCAAAAGTAGTATTTTTTTAGCAAAAGAGGTTTAGTCGTTTTTGTCTTTGTGAATAACTTTTACACAAAAGATTGCTCTGTAATAAACAAAAAATCTATTTTCGCATCTACTTATTTTTCAAAAAACTCAATTTATTTTTATGAAAAAAATTATCTCCTACAACGTCAACGGAATTCGAGCAGCAGTCAAAAAAGGATTTTGGGATTTTCTCAAAGAAGGCGGATTTGATGTGGTGTGTTTACAAGAAACAAAAGCACATGTCGAACAAGTCGATGTCGCACCTTTGGAAGAAATGGGTTATCATCATAATTGGTTTTCTGCACAAAAAAAAGGATACAGTAGTGTAGCTATTTTTTCCAAACAAAAACCAGATCATATTGAGATAGGTTGTGGCATCGAAAAATATGATAACGAAGGAAGAATCATTCGAGCAGACTTTGGAGATTGGTCGATTTTGAATTGTTATTTTCCATCAGGAAGTTCGGGCGAAGAACGACAAGCATTTAAAATGGAATTCCTCGATGACTTTTTTAAGTGGATAAAAAAACTAAAAAAAGAACGACCCAATTTGATCGTCGTTGGAGATTATAACATTGCTCATACGGAGATGGATATTCATAATCCAAAGAGTAATAAAAAGAGTTCAGGATTTTTGCCAGAAGAAAGAGAGTGGATGACGAAGTGGTTGGCAAGTGGATTTACAGATGCGTATCGACACATCAATCCAGAAGGGGAGGAGTATAGTTGGTGGACGTATCGATTTGGTGCAAGGAAAAATAACAAGGGGTGGAGAATTGATTATCAATCAGTTTCAGATTCTTTAAAAGATAAAATTTTTAGTGCTAGACAATTAGGTGATGCACATCATTCGGATCATTGTCCTGTATTTATGGAAATTGATTTGTAGTTGTGAATTGAAGATGGCGTTTGGATTTTACTCCAAACGCCATCTTTTATCAAATCAAATTAAAAACATGCTCTAATTTTATTTCACTTGAATCCACTTTAATACAGTTTTTTCTAAGTGGGAAAATGAAAAAGGTTTTGCTATAAAATCATTCATTCCAGCTTCAAAGGCTTGTAGCTTTTTCTCTTCGAAAGTATTTCCGGTAAGTGCAATAATTGGAGTTGTAATTCCATTTCTGCGTAGTTCGGAAGCGATCTGGTAGCCATTTTTTTCAGGCATATTAATATCTGTTAAAATTAAATCAAATTTTTCATCTTCTATTCTTTGTAGATCATAGAATCCATTTTGTAAAATTTCAAATTTACATTCCCATGAATTTAGGATGTGTTGGATTAATCTTTTCCCCATTGGATCATCTTCAAAAACTAATATTTTTTTCCCTTTAATTAAATCAATATTGGGGAAGTCTTCGGTTTCGATTATTTGATGACTTTTCGGAGTGTTGACTTTGTATGGAATATCAATGATGAATGTTGTTCCTTCTCCTTCGACACTTTCGATATCTATTTTTCCGTGGTGTAACTCCACTAGTAATTGTACGATAGATAAACCAAGACCTGTTCCTCCATATTTCGCAGCGATTTGACTATCCGCTTGTTTGTATTCCTCAAATACGGATTGTAGTTTATGCTCAGGAATTCCAATCCCCGTATCGAATACTTCAAACCTAATCATGGGTTGATTTTTGGTATTGAGATGAGAAGAAGTTCGGATACCTATTTCTCCTTCTTTAGTAAACTTAAGTGCATTATTTGCGAGGTTACTTAATATTTGTTTGAGTCGCAATGCATCTCCAAAAATCGTATCATTCTTAATATTATTTTCTAAAACAAAATTCACCGGTTTATCTTTTAGCAGCATATTAAATGCGTCTTGAATTTCTACCAGGACATTATTTAGGGAATAATTTTCTTCATGTAAAGTCATATGACCTCCATCCATTTTAGAAAAATCTAAAATAGAGTTAACCAGTTTTCCTAAAAAATCGGCTGAGGTAAATAAAGGTTTTAAGTATTTTTGTTTCGCCTCTTCCTCTATATTTTCGGCTAATAAAAAGGACATTCCCATAATGGTATTGATGGGAATCCGCACTTCATGACAAAGGTGAGCGAGTTGTTCTTTGATCATTATATGTTCCTTCTTCAAATTTTCTAATTCACTTAAAGATTGAATTTTTTTCTTCTCCTTGATTGGAAGACATGCAATTGCACCTAACCAACTATTTTTAAATTCGTCGTCGTAAAATTCTGGCGTCATCGTTACTTGATATTCCCAATCATTATTTCCTTCAATAATAAATTCGAAAATAAATTTATCGTCACTTTTTGGAGATCTTATTTTTTGCTGAAATTCCTCAGTAGATTTTTTTCCTAAAAAAGAAAAAATATTAGTTCGATATAAGTCATAACCCTCTACGTTTAATATTTTTTTCATCTCATCATTAGCCAAATTAAAATACCCACTTATATTCATTTGAAATAGCCCAACTGGGACATTCTGCATCAGGTTAATGTTCTTGCTTACGTTGGATGGCAAAACGATTTGATTAAAAGAAGACTGGCTATTTTGTGGTGCGACCATATCAGAAATAATTTTTGAGACTAAAAAGATTATAACTTTTTGGGCTTGGTGCATAGCAGTATTATGATGACTAGTTACAGTTTAAACTAAGTCAAATACCAATATGATATTTCATTGAAAAATGAAAATAGATGTGGTTAGCTAAATAAAAATTTAATTTTTTTTAATAGGGTTGGGGGAAGGATAGGTCGTGTGTGGCGTATTTTTCTTTATATAAGAACATGGATTATGCCATATTTTCTTTTTGACTTAAATGAGGAGGTTTTAATCTAAAAAGGAAGAAGATTATGTAGAAAAAGAAGATTTGGGAACTTTTCAAAGCCTCAATTTTAAAATTAGTTGGACTATGAAAAGTTCCTCAATTTTTAGATTTTTGTTCAGTTTAATATGAAATATTTTAATTCTGCGAGTTGATTGAAACCTAATGAAATTGAATTTTATTAAAAACAGCTAACCATGCTTTTGCCATCAAATCTCCTCCGCCTAAGGATGGATGAACACCATCACCACACCAATAATCTACCGGTGCAATATTTAGCGCATCATCAAATGTTTTTTGGAAAGGCACCCAATGAGCATTATAATCTGAAGCAATTTTTTTCGCAGCATTTTGATAAGCCATAAATGCAGGAAACCATTTTTCTTCGACGATAGCACTTCCTCCTTTGACAGCAAATGGTTCACAAATGATCAATTTTACATCAGGTAATTCTTTTCTAGTTCGATCGAGTAATTTTCTAAAATCATCCTCGTAACTTTTAGCGGTGCCTTTATAATTATGACTCAAGGTGTGCCAGAAATCATTTACACCAATCAAAATACTTAAAACATCAGGACGAATCTGCAAGCAATCTTCTTTCCAGCGATTTGATAATTGGAAAACTTTATCTCCACTAATGCCTCGATTATAACATCGAATATTTGAAGTTGGATGACTTCCTAACAATTCACTTATAACTGGAAAAACGTAACTACTTCCTAAACCTCCCCAAGTATTATTCGCATAATATTGATCTCTTTTTCGGCCTCCATCGGTAACAGAATCACCTTGAAAAAGTATGGTTAAATCTTTGGGAAGTTGACCAAGTACTTTTTCGTTTTTTGAAATAGCAGGTTGAGCATGGAGATTTCCTAAACCTAAAACACCTACAGATGCAACTGTTGTTTTTTTCAAAAAGGATCTTCGATCAGAAGGAGTTGGTTTTTCGTTTTGCATGATTTTATTTTTTTTATAAAAATATTTTTAGAGAAACTATTTAGTGAAATATCAAGAATATTTGATGCACACATTCTTAGGTTCAGTAAAAAACTTCATGGCTTCCAAACCACCTTCTCGACCAACACCTGAGTTCTTGACTCCACCAAAAGGAGTTCGTAAATCACGAACCATCCAACAATTTATCCAAACGATTCCAGCATCTAAATTCTCTGCCATTCGATTCGCTTTCGAAATGTCTTTTGTCCAAACTGTGGCAGATAAACCATAATTCGTTCCATTAGCAAAACCTAAAACTTCTTCCTCTGTATCGAAAGGAGTAATGGTTACGACTGGACCAAAAATCTCTTCTTGAATTGTCCGACAATCTTGCGACAAACCTTCAATGACTGCTGGGCGAAGGAAATATCCCTCAGCATATTCCCCTTTCATTTTGACAGGAGTACCACCGCAAAGAATGGTGCCACCTTCCACTTCCGCAAGGGTTAGGTAACTCATTACTTTTTCCATATGGGCTTTTGAAACGAGTGCACCTAGATCAGTTACCGCTGAAAATGGATCACCTACTTTTAAAAATTGAGTTCGTTTGACCAGTTCATCTCGGAATTTTTCATAGATCTCTCGTTCGACATAGATGCGGGAACCACACAAACAAATTTGTCCATTATTGGAAAAGGAAGATCGCAAAGTAGTCATCATCATTTCATCAAAATCACAGTCTGCGAAAATGATGTTAGGATTTTTTCCACCTAATTCTAAGGAGAGTTTTTTAAACATTGGGCCAGCGGTGGATATAATTTTTTTCCCAGTTTCAGTTCCACCTGTGAAAGAAATGGCTTTGATGCGAGGATGCTCGACCATGGCTTGACCAGTCTTTGCGCCATGTCCATGAACAATGTTTAAAACACCTTCTGGCAAACCAGCTTCGATGCAAGCTTTGGATAATAGATAGGCAGTCATCGGAGTCATTTCCGACGGTTTTCCAATCACACAATTTCCAGTTGCGAGAGCTGGAGCGATTTTCCAAGTGAATAAATACAACGGTAAATTCCAAGGCGAAATACATCCGACAACTCCAATTGGTTGGCGCAAAGTATAATTGATAGCTTGGTTCGGCATCGAATGAGACTCAGATGAAAAGTGCAAAAGCGAAGTCGCAAAAAATCTAATATTTTGATGCGCTCGTGGAATATCCACACTTCGAGCCATGGCAAATGGTTTGCCTGAGTCGATACTTTCTGCTTTGGCAAATTCATCTAAATTTTGTTCGATGATGTCAGCGATCCGAGTCAAAATTCGAAATCGTTTAGCAGGTTCCATTCTTTTCCATTCAGGCAAAGCACGTTCTGCCGCTTCTAAAGCTTGTTGCACATCTTGCTCATCTGAATCTGGAATGTGAGAATAAACTTGGCCAATTGCAGGATTGTAATTGTCAAAATATTCACCTGAAACCGCTGGAACAAGTGCACCATTGATATAATTTTTAATGTATTTATCTGGACTCATTTTGTATGAATAATTGGTTTAAAAAAATGTAAGCGTAGTGTTATTTTTTAAAAGGCACCAGCAGCTTCTTTATAAATTACAGCCAAAACTGTTTGTCCAACTGCTCGTAAAGTTTTTTTATCAATGACATTCATATTGTCATCGTGCGTGTGCCAGTAACTTCCAAAACCACTTCGAGAAGTAGCAGGTCGATTGATAATATCGATCATTGGGATGCGGGCAATTTCGTTAACAAATTTGTGATCGTCAATTAATGGACCTGAAGCTTGGTCAACGAAGAAATTTCCGTAACCACCTCCTTGAGCAACTTTCCAAACCTTATTCATCACTTTTGGAGCATAAGTCATGGAGACTTCATCTTTCGTGAAGCGAGCATTTTTTGAACCAGCCATGTCGAGTAAAATTCCAAATTTTGGTTGGTAAGGAGAGGTGTGTAAATTTCTAGACCAATACTGAGAACCGAGACACCACTCTGTTTCTTTGCCACCACTTGAACCCTGATCTTCTGCATCAAATAAAATAATATCGATTCCTATGTCAATTTTATTGAGACTAATTTGTCGAGCAATTTCGATTAACATTCCTACACCACTTGCCCCATCGTCCGCACCAAGGATCGCTTCTTTTTGTTTTTTTACATCAGGATCTTGATCGCCAATATGTCGAGTGTCCCAATGTGCAGCAAGAATGACTCGATGTGAGTTTTCAGGATTGAACTGTGCAATAACATTGGTTGAGTTGAGCATTTTATTTTGAAAAGATCTGACTTGGAAATCTTGTTGAATGACTTCAGCTCCGTAAGATTTGAATTTTTGAACGTACCAATTTTTAGTAGCAGTATGTTCTTTTGAATTAGGAACTCGTGGGCCAAAGTCAACTTGTTGTTTGGTGAAAAGATAGGCAGAGTCTCGATGGAACTTTGGAATGTCTACCGTTTTTTTAGGTTGATCTGTAATAGAGGGTGGGGGAGTTTTAGGTTTTGGATCAGGAGTGCAACCATTGCATCCGAGTAAAAAAAGTATAGCAATAAAATAAAAAGGAGTTAATCGTCTCAACATTCTAATTAGGTTTTTAGCTTGAAAATTGAGCGATAAAGTTAAACAAAAGAATGAGGAGGGAGAGCCTTTTTTGGGAAATCCTGAGTTTCAATTATTTTCTTAGATAAATTGTAGGTTGAAGGATATAGAGTTTAATTTCATAGTTTATATGTGTAAGTTACTGATAATCAAGGAGTAAGAAATTGTGCTTGTTTTTTTTTGATAAAAAAGAGAAAGTAACCCTATCCTTTTAACTCTAATTTACGTGAAGAGAATAAAGATGTGTTCGGTTTTCGCAAAAAAATAAATTGCATAATAATTCAATTAGCATTTCTTCCTAAATTATTATAGAGGAAACAAAACGATCCTTAGTTTACCATAATTCGAATATGGTTAAATGTTTTCCCCTGTATTTAAATATAAGGAGGGAGAAATAAATTCAAACAATATATCAAATTCAAAAATTAAAAATTTGATCTCACCTTAAATCAAAGGTCGGGAAGGGGCAGTCTATGTTTATCACTACCACCATTCCAATAAAATTGGGAAATGATGTAGATGTGAAGTAAGATAATTAATAAAACTATTTCTAATACTTAAAATATATACTAATGAAAATCTTAAAATTCTCAGAACAAGAATTGATTAATTTGGGTATTCAGAAACATGAGGTATATAAATCAAATCCTCCTTTTCCTAATATTTCTTTTGATGATTTTTTTGAACCAGAATCGTTAAGAGAAGTACTAGCAGAGTTTCCAGAACTTGGAAAAGAGAAGGGAGATATTTTTTATACAAATCCAAATGAAGTCAAATATGCTTCAAATGGCGTTTATCGTTTTGGCCCCAAAACGAGAGACTTAGTGTCTTACTTGAACTCTCAACCTTTTCTTGAATTTCTTCAAAACCTGACAGGAATAAAAGATTCATTAATTCCTGACCCTTATTTTCAAGGAGGCGGATTTCATCAAATTAAGCCAGGTGGTTTTTTAAAACTGCATGTTGATTTTCATAAACATAAGATGATGAATCTCGACCGAAGGATTAATGTTTTAATTTATCTAAATGAAAATTGGGAGGAAGAATATGGAGGACATTTTGAATTGTGGGAAAAAGATAAAAGTAAATGTATTGTTAGAATACCTCCAATATTTAATAAAATGGCCATTTTTTCTACTACAGATTTTTCATGGCATGGTCATCCCGACCCATTGACTTGTCCTCAAGGAAGGAGTAGGAAATCATTAGCACTTTATTATTATACGCACGGAAGACCTGAATATGAAATTAGTGAAATTAACCGAAAAAGAATTACAACGACTTTCACGGCAAGGCAAGGTCAAGATTCGAAAAAGATGATTGTATTTAATAATCTTGTCAATTTAGCAAATGACTGGTTGCCGCCTGCAGTTGTTAGGGCAATAAAGGGAAAGAGGAATAAATAAATTTTTAAGAAATATTTAGCGATTAAAAGTTGCTGTAATCTTTTTACAAAGCTCACATCACTAAGATAAGGTGTTGATTTATGTATCAATCCTTTTCCATAATATCTCCTTTTTTATTGTTGAAAACATTTGTAAAACCTATCAAAAAGCCTATCTTTGCAGCCGTTTTTAAAATTTATTATTATTTCACAAAAAAAATACTTCACGTAAATGAGAAATTACGAAGTAAATTTCATCGTAGATTCAGTACTGTCGGGCGATGAAATAAATGCGACAGCTCAAACTTATTTCGATATGTTGACTTCTAACGAATGCACTATCGTTGATAAAGGAGAAATGGGATTACGCCAGTTGGCTTACCCAATTAAAGGACGCACCACAGGTGTATACTTTTGTACAGAATTTCAAGTACCAAGTGGTGCTTTTCTTGCGCAACTCGAATTGGCACTTCGCCGAGATGAGCGTATCATGAGATTTTTATCTGTAAAATTAGACAAGTTCGGAGTTAAATATAACGACGACAAACGTAATGGATTAATCGGAAAGAAAAAGGACAAAGTAAAATCTGAAATCAAAAAGGAAGTAGCTGCTGAGAAAAAAGCTGCACCTAAAAAGGTTGAACCAGTTAAAGCTGCACCTGCTCCTGTTGCAAAAGCAGAGGAAGAAGAGTAGTCCTTTTACGATTAATTAATTTTCTAATTTTTAAAATAAAAAAATCATGGCTTCTAGAGACGATATAAAATTTCTTAGTAATCCTAATATTGGTCAGGATAGAAAAAAATATTGCCGATTCAAAAAATTTGGAATCAAGCATATTGACTACAAAGACCCAGACTTCTTGTTACAATTTATCAACGAGCAAGGAAAAATTCTTCCTCGACGAATTACTGGTAACTCGTTAAAATACCAACGAAAAATGGCTACTGCTGTAAAGCGTGCACGTCATTTGGCTATTTTACCGTATGTAACGGATTTGTTAAAATAAATTTTTTAGGTAGGACATTTTTATTGCCTACCATGATCAAGGCAAAACCTTAAATGGTTTTCCCAAAAAAAATATTTCATC
>JBGCCY010000092.1:0-4936 GCA_045104975.1 Saprospiraceae bacterium | reverse complement strand
TAGCAAAATCATCTACTACATCATCTCCATTAACATCGCCTGACAGAATGGTCACATTCGTAGCAGGGTCACGTTGATCGAGTGTCGTTTCTGTACCGTTGAATCCACCATAAAGAGAAACATCTTGATGGAGGTAAAATGTTCGCTTGATCGTATCTGGCCAGAGGCTAGGGTTTTTAGGAATATAAGTTCCTGCGGCTACCCAGATTTCATCATTCACATTACTGCTGTCAATCGCTTCACTCAAATCGTTGAAAGCATCTTGCCAAGATGTTCCATTGTTATTTCCAATAGCGGAGGTGTTGACAAAAATTTGGGCATTGGTAAGGTTAGTAATTAAGGCTAAAAAAATAATTTGTAAAAAAAATGTTTTCATAATAAATGAGTTTAAATTTTTAAAAAATTACGATAATGACATACCTCTCCTAGTCGAGGAAGAGGCATGTCATCCATCGTTTTGTGGTCAAAAAAATAAATTTGAAAAAATAAAGGAATTCAGTTTTTTGAGGTTATTGCTGCTGATTGTCTTTATTAATTTCAACAAAACAAAATTGAGGAAAATTGTAGGAAGGGGCTAGCATTAATTTTTAAAATGCTAGCACACGTTTTTTTTTGAAGAAAAAAGGTAGGACTGGATTTACAGTTTATGTAAATTTAATTACATAACTAATTGACAGTCAATTGCCAATGTTCATTTTGCAAGAAACATTTAATAAATCAAATAATTCTTTAATAAAAATTTTATAGCTCCGAAATGACATGCGCGTCAACTTATGAAAAAATAAGATAAATCAATTCCTCACCTCATTCGGCGACTTCCCATATTCTTTTGAGAAAGCTCGACTAAAGTAATTCCCACTTTCAAATCCAACTTCATAAGCTATTTCCGAAATATTCAATTCTTGATTTTCCAATAACAATTTTTTTCCTTTTTGTAAACGGAAAGCCCGAACATAGTGGGTAGGAGTTTGATTCGTCAATGCTTTTAATTTTCGATTTAGTTGATGATAAGTTAGATTCATTGCTTTGGCAAACTCTTGAACTTTGAAATTAGAATCGGTATAGTTTTTTTCTAAAACAGTATTTATTTTTTCGATAAAAATATCTTCAATCGTTGGGGGAATATTTTGATGAGTTACTTCTTTGAGTTTAAAATTATTAGAATAGTTAGATTGAATTGCTTGTCGGATTTGCAATAAATTTTCTAGACGAATTAATAATTCTTCTTTGTCAAAAGGCTTCATCAAGTAAGCATCTGCACCAAATTTCAATCCTTCGATTTTGTCTTGTTGCGTTGCTTTTGCAGTTAATAAAATGATTGGAATATGACTAGTCCGCTCATCTTGCTTTAAAGTTTCTACTAACTCAAAACCATTTTTGTTTGGCATCATAACATCGCTAATTATAATATCAGGAATGTGTTCTAGCGCTTGATCAATTCCTGCTTGACCATCGGCCGCAACTATAATATTATAAAAATCTTCCAGGACAGAACGGATATAAAAAATCACATCAGGATTATCTTCTGCGATGAGGAGATGTGGTTTGTCTTGGGCAAGGTGTAACTGTTCGGTTTCAGTATCAGCAACTACCTCTTTTCTATTTTCCAAACCAATCTTATCGAATCGTCTGTTTGATAAATCAGAAACCTCAAAATTAGAAATTGCAGCAGCATCAACTGTACGAATCGGTAACCAAATATTAAACTCAGTTCCAATTTCAACTTCGCTTTTTACTTCTATTTTCCCTTCCAAAAGTTCAACCAGTTCTTTGACCAATGCTAAACCGATTCCCGTTCCTTCCCCTTTTCGACTCGACGGATTATCTACCTGATAAAAACGATCAAAGACAAAGGGTAGAGTTTCTTCTGGAATTCCTTCACCAGTATCTTTGATTTTTAATTTCAATAAATTTTCTTCTTGTGATATATGTAAAATAACTTTCCCACGAGCTTCGGTAAACTTAATCGCGTTGGATAATAAATTGGAAATGATTTGTTGTAATTTAATTTCATCAACCTCCATATACAATTTATTGATCTCGCTATAAATAGTTAGTCGTACATCTTTTCTATTGGCCAAAGATTCAAAAGATTCTCCCACATATTGAACAAATGAAATTACCTCTTTAGGTTGATAATTAGGTTTTAATTTTTGAGTATCCAATTTTGACAAATCCAATAATTGATTGATGAGTCGTAATAATTTGTTTCCATTTCTAGTAATCAATTCAAAACCTTCGGCCAATCGATTTTTTTCTTTAGGGCTTACTTTACTAGCCCAACTTCCTACTCCTAGTTGATCAGCTATTCCTAAAATTACAGTCAAGGGGGTTCGAAACTCATGAGTGATATTGGTGAAGAATCGAGTTTTTAATCGATCCAAAGCTTCCAACTTATCTGTTTGTTGTAATTTTTCAATAATGATTTGTTGGCTTTTTAGATTTTGCTCTAGGGCTTTTTGTTTTTCTGTTTTCAATAGTTTTGTTCGATAGCCCATGCTAAGTGCGAGAAGAAAAAGCATTGCGATGATAGATATTTTGATAGCATCGTAGGTGAATATAAAGGAGGGAAATAAACTAGCTGCAATATGATTTCCTAAAGTTCCGCCAATGACCACCCTTAGCAAAAAAAACAAGCTGGTCAATAAACCTGGCAAAAAAGCAACAATGAAGAAAATCTTTGGGGCTCGTTTTTTTTCCTTGGCAAATAAACCAATTAAAAAGGTTGCGATGATTCCAGCAAACAAGAAAAGTATAGCTAGAATATAATACATCTTATCGACAGGGTACTCGCTAAAATTGGAATAACTAAATTGGGTCGCCGCATAAAAATTAACTACTGCTGAGCATCCTAAAAAAATAGGGATAAAGAATCGATTGACAAAACCTGTCTTAGAAAAATTGAAATAATTACTAGTGAATTTAAAAAAACCAACTTGTACTAAAAACAATCCTGAAAAAAATAATGCAGAATGATAATCTCGAAATCCTGGGAATGGTACAAAAAAACGAAAATTGTCTTCTCCGAATCCTTGCGAAAGAAAAACACCTAACACTACAATTGCAAAATAAAAATGGATTCTTTCTTTTTCTATTCCGAATAGTAAAATAAAAAAAAGAAACTGAATACCTAAGATACCATAGTATAAACCATTTTTTATACCTTCATTCATTTGGTTTGGAAAAATAGAAGTAGGGTCGATATGCCAAAGATCCAATCGATTCATAATGAAACGAGGATTCCCCCCTTCGTAACGGATATACAGATCTAAGGTATCATTGGGAGGCACCTCTACTTTTAGAAAGTTTGCCCAAAAGTCATGCGAACGCTCCGATTGTGGAACTTTAAATCCTGTTCTTTGATGGATGAAATCACCAGCTCCATTCGGATAGTAATAGTCGATATAATTAAAATTGAAACCATCCCCTCCAACAAATGGATAAGGAGCCGTATGAAAAAATTGTGTACCATTTAATGTTGTATTCCCCACCAATCTTACTTTTGTCCAATAACTATGAGGAGTAGAAAAATCAGTTGCATAACCATCACTATAAGGAAGATTATCCCAGTTTTTAGAAATGTCGCCTATAGTTTTTTGATTAGAAGTGTCTATAAATATTTTTCTAGCATTTAGTTTATTTCCTCTGAATGGTGTAAAGCCATTAGAATATTTAAATGTGCCGTTGGTTTGATATAGGTCATTTTGAATATAATTTTTATTCCTAGTCCCAAGTAAACTGATCCATTTAGGTGTTCGTTTTCCTTCTGTTCCATCTAGCCGTAAATACATTGTTATATTTTCATTTGGCTTAATTTCAAAACGGACTATATTGTTATAAATAGGGAAGGATTTTTCTTCTATAGGCAATAGATTTCCTGTTCTTTGTTTTTCTACTTGTCCATCTTCATGAACTAAATATGCTTCAATATTATTCCAAGAAGCATATCCCTCCATATTTTCTACAAAAAAAGAACAAGTATCTATTTGTTGTTCTCCACCTCGTAGTTTTAGTTTTAACCAATAGGTTGCCTTAGGGTCAAAGTCCGTAAGTGTATTGTTATATCCTAATGGGATTTCACCTCCTAGCAGGTTCTCAAGACTAATATTATCATGATCCGCTTTATATATTTTTAAAGCATTATATAAATCAACTTTCCTTTCTCGTGGTAATTCTGAAGTATGGATGCCATAATTACTTTTTATTATTTGATGCATTTCAAAATAGGAGACTGCATTTTTATCATCAACAAAATTAAAGAGATGCCATATATTTTCTTGCAAGTATATTCGTTCCAATGCACTTTTCGAGGTTAGTTTACCTCCTTGAAGATGGTATTTGAAAGTGTCGGTAGTAACCGCAGAAATTAAGGCTAGTTGTTCTGAACTATGAGACAAAAAGAATGAATCCTGATTGGCAATAGCTGCTTCAAAATATTTTTGAGAGAATGCTGATTTTTTTTTAGGAAGTTCTATTTTTTCTAAAAAATGCTGAATATTATTTTTCAGATTTATTTTTTGATCTATTGGAAGAGATTTAGAAGATAAAGACAAGGTATCTATAGGAGAAGTCTGCGCAGATAAATGAACTCCACTCAGAAAGATAAGACTATGGAGATACCATATTATGATAAAGAAAGTAGTTTTCTTAAAAGTGTTTTTCATTTGGATAAGGATGTTATTATCAAACTTAGGTAATATCCTATCCTTAAAGGTAGCATTTTCCATTAGACTATTGAAGTCTAAAAAAACGATTTTAGCTATTTTCTAAAAATCACTCTAAAATCTTATCTTCGCCCATCATTTCACTAAAAAAACATTTTACCAAAAAATGAAATACCGTAAAGAAAAAGACAGCATCGGAATCGTCAAAGTCCCTGCCGACAAATATTGGGCAGCACAAACGCAACGTTCCATCGAGAATTTTAAAATAGGTG
>JBGCCY010000091.1:0-7614 GCA_045104975.1 Saprospiraceae bacterium | reverse complement strand
GCATCATATAATCGACCATTGATCATAGTATATTTAATCGATTCAGAATTACGAATATCTTCCAATGGATTTTTATCCAAAACCAAAAGGTCAGCTAATTTTCCATTTTTCAAAGAACCAACTTCTGTATCCATTCCAAGATAAATAGCCCCGTTCATCGTTGCTGAACGAAGTGCTTGCATATTGGTCATACCTCCTTGCTGCAACATCCAAAGTTCCCAATGCGCACCCAAACCTTGTAATTGACCATGAGCACCAAGGTTAATATTTACTCCAGCATTTTGCAATTTGGTACAACTTTGTGAGGTCAAAATATGTCCATTGTCATATTCATCATCAGGAATCATCGTACGATGTCGTGATCTTGAATCTAATATTCCACGAGGCATAAAATTGAGCAACCGATCTTTTTCCCAAACATTTTCTTTTTGGTAAAAATAGTACTCTCCGTTTACGCCACCATAATTTACAATCAGAGTAGGAGTGTTATGCGCTTTGGTTTTTTTCCAAATCTCAATCACATCTTTGTACAAAGGAGCTACTGGCAAATTATGTTCAACTCCGGTATGACCATCAATCACCATGTTCATGTTATGATAGAAAAATGATCCACCTTCAGGAACGACCAACATATTTAATTCTCTGGCAGCTTGTAGCACTTGTTGTCGTTGTTCTCGACGAGGTTGATTATAACTTTTTACAGAAAATGCACCATAAGCTTTCGTACGACGAAGAGCTGATTTTGCATCTTCCACAGAATTGACAACTGCTTTGAAATCACCTTCTGCTCCATACAAAATGGTTCCTGTTGAATACAATCGAGGCCCCACCATTTTCCCTGCTTTGATCATCTCAGCTTGTGAGAAAATCATCTCTGAGTTGGAAGAAGGATCATGAGCAGTTGTAACTCCATAAGCAAGATTGGCGTAATAGTGCCATTGCTTTTTAGGACTAGTTCCGAATCGGAAATTACCTAAATGACCATGTACATCAATGATCCCTGGCATGATGGTTTTGCCAGTACAATCTATCACTTTTGCATCACTTGGAATTTTGATATTTTCAGTTTTTCCTATTGATGTAATTTTATTGTTATGAACGATTAGCGTTCCATCTTCAATCACTTCATCACCTTCCATAGTGATGATTGTTGCGTTGGTGAAAACGATTTTTCCTGCTGGTCGATCAGACTTTAATTCAAGATCAATTTTCAAACCTGTAGTATCCATTGGAGGAACAGAATCCACTTTTCCAAGGAAAGGAAAACGATCTTCAATGGAGTTGGTGAAATATTCATTTCCAAGTGTCCAATGCACTTTTTTACTATCCTTACTCCAATGTAAGTTGATGCCTGCATCCCGTCCAATTTGAGCAACAGGTACTGCTTTTGTTTCAGCAGAAAGTCCAACTGCTTGCCCTACTTTGGGCATAGGTGCAATATACACTTTGTATAAGTCTGTAAATGCAATCCATTGATTGTCAGGGCTTTGTGCGAATTGGTTAGCATATTTTGTATTGAAAATAACTTGCTCATCTGAGCCATTTAACTTTACACTTTTAAATGCTTTTTTCAAACTTCCAAAAAGATAACCACCCGTTTGAAAAAGGATTCTTTCGCCATCGGTACTAAAACTCGGGTATTCTCCTTGTGGCGTAACTAAAGTATGTTTCGTACCAGTTTTAGACATCAAATAAATGCCAGGTTCTTTTGAAAAAGTATATCCTTGGTGATCGTTTCCACCTGCTTTGACATAGACAATCTGACTGCCGTCTGGAGAAAAACATGGGTTTCGATAATTACCTTTTTTAGGAGTTAGCTTGATGGAACTTCCAGTTTTCAAATTTAGTTTTCGAACACTTCCCAATTCATCATCATCCCAAGTTACATAGACAATTTCGTTCCCTTCAGGAGAAAAATTTGGTTCAAATTCAAAATGCTTATCCGTTGTAATTCGAGTCGGTTTTCCATTCGGTAAATCCATTTTCCAAAGATGTCCAACGGCATTAAAAACTAACATTTTTCCATTAGGAGAAGTTCTTGCATTTCGAATCACATTTACATTGAAATTTTCCTGATCGACTTGATTTTTAACTTTCAAAGTTTCGTAAACTCGATGTTTGGCATTTACCGTAAAAGCAATGTTAGAAACTTTTGTAGAACCCACATTTACTTTCTGAATTTTACCTTGCGCCCAAAAAACGAGATGTTGATCATTAGGTGTCCAAGCAAAACCTGGGTACGTTCCAAATATCGCCCAAGCTTCTTGTTGATCTTTTGACATGTTTTCATTTAAAGATTTTTCTTCCCCTGTTTCCAAATTATGAACAAACAAAACCGTCTTGGTTCTAACTCTTTTGATGTAAGCTAATTTTTTTCCATCATGAGAAATTTGTGGACGACTCGCACTTCCAGGGCCGCTGATGATGGTTTTCGTTTCTCCTTTTTTTCGATCATATCTTTTGATGACATAGATTTGAGAATTGGGATCTTTGTTATATTGAAAATATCCTCCAGGATAAACATCTTCCGAATAATAGACATATTGGCCATCAGTAGAAACACAAGGTTCGTTTACATCTTGCTGATCATTTTTTCGCTTAGTTATTTGAATTCCATCGCCACCGGTGATGTGATACATCCATAATTCACCTGCCCCAAGTGATCGTTCTGAAGTAAAATGTTTTCGTCCGATGACATAATCACTTCCTTCCACCCAAGTACCATTATTGAGCAATCGAAATTTTTCTTTAGTGATTTGTTTTGCATCAGATCCATCTGATTTCATCGTCCAAAGATTATCTCCACCTCCAGCATCACTTGTAAATAAAATATGTTTGCCATCAGGACTGAATCGAGGTTGTACCTCAAATGATAATCCTGAACGTAAAGTTTTTGCTTTTCCACCATTCATTGGAATCGTATAGATATCTCCCATCATATCAAAGACAATCGTCTTTCCATCTGGACTGACATCAAGATTCATCCAAGTTCCTTCGTCTGTGGTGAAATTAAATTCAGTAAATTCTCCAGGAGGATTATTGACATCCCATTTTTTGGAGTCCTTTTTTTGAGCAAAAGAAATTTGAAAAAGAAAGATAAAAAATGAAAAGGCTAAAAGTTTAGCAACGTTTCTTGTTGCTGTTGGTATTTTTCTCATTGTTTTTATTTTTGGAAAAATTTTAAATGGCTGTTAAAAAAAGAAGAGTGAAGTTAAAAAAATAGTAGGTTGAATTAAGGTTTTTAAAGTTAGTTTTTTAAAATATTGATAGTCAGCCATTTAGAAGTTGGAATTTATTTCACTAAATCTTTTGTAGTCAAAAGAAACTAAAATTTAGTTAATTTTTCTATTTTGCAATATGAATGCTACCCGAACAAAATTACCTCCTAAAGTTGATAAACAACTTCAACAGCTAGATGCTGATTTGACGGAACTTTTGAAAGTTTTAAAAGACTATTCAGAAAGAACGCTCAATAAAAGACCAGCAGAAAATAAGTGGTCTGTTTTGCAGGTGATGAATCATTTGATTTTAGTTGAAGGGTATGGTAAAGCTTATGTGGAGAAAAAATTAAGTTTTAATCCTGAACTAAAAAAAGCAGGAATAGGAGGTACATGGAGAAAATTTATGATGAATACGGTTGTCAAAATTCCATTTAAAGTAAATGCGCCAGCACCAGTTAGCGGAGATAATTTACCAGAGGAATCTAGTTTTTGGGAAACTGCAAAAAAGTGGAAGCAGCAGCGAGAGGAACTTCGTGGATTTTTGGAAAACCTTCCAGAAGAGCATTTTAATAAAGAACTATACAAACATCCATTGGCTGGAAAAATGTCATTGTATGGATTGATGGATTTTAATGTGGCCCATTTTAAAAGACATCGGAAACAGATCAATAAAATTCTAGTTAAGAGTTTTAAAATTAAAGATTAAGGAACAAAAAAAAGGATGTTTGATTAAATTCAAGCATCCTTTTTTTGTTCCTTAACCTTTAATTAATCGATACTACGAACATTGAGAAAATAGAAATGATAAGAAAAATAGAAATGATGGATAAAAAAATTCCGTAGAATTTAAAATATCCTTTGAGGCTTTCGATGGCAATAGAAAAGACTTTATTGTTATTGGTTTCTAAACTTATGATTCCTCGATTTACAAATGCAAGTAAATTAAATGCCGAGAAAAAAATACAAACTGTAAATGCTAATAAAACAATAGTGGTTAAAGTTTGCACACTACTACCTCCTTGACGAGTTTCGGTGGTAAGCAATTTAAAATAAAACAATACCATAAATCCAAAAAAGATAAATAGCATAATGGCTAAAACCTTTCCCCACTTAAATGCTTTTGTTAGATTTATTTTAACGGCCTCATTTATATGTAATTCGTCAGATAAATCAAGGTCGAGTATATTGTTATTTTCCATATTTAGATGGGGTTAAAAGTGATCATCATCATCCATATTATCATGAAAATTAATAGGACAGATGAAAAAATAAAATACTTGGATAAATAATCAAAAGAAATATTGAGTGCTTGGGCTTGTTTATTTTTTAGTGCTTTTTTGAGATGATGAGAAAAAGAGAAAAGACCAACCCCTGAAATAATGATTAGACTCGTAGTAAATATCAAGATAATTAAGGCGAAAATTTCTACGAAAGTTAAGGAAGACAAGGTTTCAGAACTTGAAAAGATCATGCTTGAAAATACATTCAAACCCCACATAGCACAAAATAAAACGGTTGAAATGGAAATAAAAGTTGCCCAATTCGCAGCTTGTTTTAATTCCTTTTTCATGAAGTCAGTTAGGAATAATTCTTCTTTTTTTTCTTCAATGGGGGATAAGTTTTCCATTTCTTATTTTTTGTAAATGAATTTATGGTAGCTGAACAAATTTAAACATGCTCTTATTATCAACAGATATTTAAAGATAATTTTTTTCAAATTAAAAAAGCTACAAAGGAATTATTCACCATGTAGCTTTCTTAATAACAATATATTTACAAGGAATTATTTTCGCATTTTCTTTGCTTCATCAAATGAAATTCCAATCATTTCTTCAATTAGATATTGTGCAATTTTTAATTCCGCTCCTGCTTTAATTCTCTTTTCTACTGCAGAATTATAAGAAATACTAGCTGCATTGTAATCTTCAAAAGTAGCCTTATCTGCCTTGAAAAGATCGGTAATCAATAGCAATGCTTGATTAGCGTTTTCTTCTGCTTGAATGACTGCTTTTAATATTTCTTCGAACATCAGATAATTTTCGTATCGTTTTAAAATTTCCATACGAACATTGAGTTTCTTTTGATTGATGTTTGACTCTGCAATTTTAACTCGTTGTTCAGCTATTCCCAATCTATTTTTGCGGTTAGTAAAAGTTCCTAAACTAACTGTTGCATTGAAATTAAAAATAGGGAATAGGTTGGTCTGACTAGGATCTGAAGGGTTTGTTCCAGGCACCACAAAAACCGTGTCTTTCCGATTTAAATTGTTCTCATTTAAGTTGACACTAAATCTGACATCATCCATCCAATCTTTTTTCTTTGCTTTAAATTCATATTCTCTTAGGTCTTTCTCATAATCCAATGCTTCATTTTCAGGACTGTTCATCCACGCTAACTGAATTAGATATTCTTTGAAATTTCGAGTTCCCATTTCAGAAGGAGTAACTACTCGATCAAAATCAACTTTTTGAGAAAAGCAGGGAAAGGAAATTAGAAACGTGAGGAAAATAAGTAAGCCTTTTTGTAAGTTCTGCATGTTTAAAGTTTTAAAAAATTAGAATTGGATTGTTAGTTTTTTTCAATTCTAATACATTCAACAATGTTTTAAAATAAAATTTCAAATCTTTGATTCTGTAGATTTTTGTTTTAAAATAATTATGGAATCACGATTTGAGGAATACCTAAAAATGAATGGTTTTTAATAAAAAAATCAACTTTCCACAGTATTTAACTGAGGATCATTTTTAAGTTGTTGAACGGAAGAAGAGGCATCTTCTTTAAAGTTTTCGTCAAAATCTTTTAGCTTCACAATAGCTGCTAAAAAGATATAAAATATTATACTCGTTGGTACTTGCAAGATTGCTTCTTGAGGGTAGGAGGCAATGACTAGCATAAAGAATACAGTATTGATTGCAAGATACAGGTTTTTTATCATTGGGTCACGTACTCTGAAATAGTAATATATTCCCCACCTCATCACCTGGAAAATAAAAACCATATATAATAGTAGCCCAAGCCAACCTACTTCAACTGCTAATCGAACAAATCCACTATCATGATCAAAGGAAGCTAAAAAAGTTCCTGGTGAAAATCGCCTTCCCCAAAGTCCAGTACTTCCTAGTCCTCCGCCAAAAGGATGACGCTGAACATATGGTTGAATTTTCTCTTGATTTTTCATTCTTACATCAACCACATCTTGACTATTTTTCAAAACGAAGGCAGATTGAATCCTATAGATTACAGCATTAGAAGTTGATTTCAGCATAAAGGCTGTTCCAAAAACAAAGAATATCCCGGCAGCAATAATGATTTCTTTTCTAAAATTTAAAACTGTAAAAAAGATCACACCTATTGGAATCAACACAATTGGAGTCCTAGAACCTGCATATGCCATCGCTAAAAGACAGGATATTACACAAATTCCACTAATGATTTTCATCGATATTTTATAAGGTCCTAAAATCAAAATAGAACAAAATACAGATGTATAAGCCATTAAAATTCCATAGGTAGTTGGATCAGAAAAGAAGGAAAATATTCTTAACCTTCCCCATTGAAAGAACAATTCTAAAGTGTGAGGATTGGAATACAACCAAGCTAATTCAGTTGCACTAAATCCAACCCATTCTTGTTTTAATCCATAAAGTGCAGAGGCAAAGGTGAGGATTAAGATTATTTTTATAGTTCTTAATATAATGTCTAAAGACTTAAAAGCGTAACAGGCCACGAAGTAAAGTAAGATTAATCCTGCCACACTCCGAACGGTATAAATCCATGCAATTTGAGAAACGGCAGAAGGATTTATTCCTTGAATCAAATTATATAAAATCCAAAGTACCACCCAAAAACTCACCGGATGCTTGGCAAAACTCCAATCTCTTTCCTTGACTTGATTGATTATTATGGTGAAAAACATAATAAAAACCAACGCATCTTGGGCTATCCCAATAGGAGCATTGACATATTTTTTGATAAAATTAACCAGAAATGAAATGAAAAGAATAAAGGCTAGTCCAAAAGGAAGATCTACCAGACATAACATAAACATGGGCAAACCAACAACAACTACAAAAACTAATAATCCATATTTAATGCCCAAAGATGAAATGATAATCGACATAGCCACGGCAATTAATGTTAACATTAAGTACCCCAAAGGAGTGTCCAGTTTTTTTAGAAAAAACTGTTCGTTCAGCCAACTTGAAAAGGAACGATATAAATTAGCGACCATCTTTTTTTTAATGGTTAATTTTTAAAGGTGAATAGATTTTATTTGCTTGAAGTTGAGCATTAGACTTTTTACAGTCGCCTATACAACTTCATTTAGAATAAACTCTCATGGTTAAAGGATTGATCCCAATTTTTTGAACTCGCAATATCCGAAATTATCTGC
>JBGCCY010000090.1:0-20231 GCA_045104975.1 Saprospiraceae bacterium | reverse complement strand
TTTTGCAATAAAACAGGTGAGTAGATACAAAGAAATCTCATAATTAATCGACATTGTATTGGTCAATAAACCTAAGAGATGTTGAATATTCTTACTTATTTCCTGTTTCCTTTGACATCAGATTGATACTAATCAATTTATCTATCGGAGATATCTTTGATAAAAAAAAATATTAATGATACTTCTGCTCAACAATGCGTTATAACAGCAAACAATTAATTAATGAATAAGAATCAGATTCTATTTCTAGTTGGATATTTTACTTTATTCACAACAAATCTAACTGGACAATTGACTTGGTCTCCAGAAAAAATAGTGGCTGGTGAAGAAATTATTATTTCATTTAATCCTCAGGACACCCCTTTGGAAAATGAAAAAGTAATTATAGTCAATCTTTACCAAGTCAATGATAACGCTTTCTCTGTTGAAGAAATTCCATTAACATTTGATCAAGACAATTTCATCGGAAAATTTAAAATTGCTTCTCCTACAAAAGCTATATTTTTTGGAGTAACAAATAAAGATGCTAATTATATGCACAACAGAGGGGAAAAACCATACAAAGCTATATGCTATCAAGCGGATCGTAAAACTCCCGTTGAAAAAGCATATGCTTCTGCTTCACGTATAGTTTGTGAGTATGGAGAGTATGCGGGGGCAAAATTAGAAAGTAAAAAAGCTTACGAACTTTTAGCTAAAGAGTTTGAGACACATCCTGCTTCCGCAGAAGATATAAAATTACAAGATTTTCATTTGGGGCTTGCAATCATAAATAAAGATGAAGCTGCTATTGAACAACATGGAAAACTTGCCCTCAGCATTCTCAAGAAAGAAAATCTTACAGAAGCTGAGCTATACTATGCTTTGAAATATGCCGAAAGAGTTAAAAAAGACAAGAAGCAAATAGAACAAATAAAGGATAGAATTAACATAATAAACCCTAGAAATTATTGGACGTATTTGAAACTGAGTAAAAAATTTAAAGCTGAAGAGAATCTCTCTGCAAGGATTGAGGTGCTTAAAGAATGGGATGAACTAGCTGGTGATGATAGATCAAGAAATAGTACTAGAAACTTTCTTCTCGGTAAAATAACTCAGCAATATGCCGAGCAAGAAAATTGGGATAATTATAGAAAATATCTAAACATGATTGATGATCCAAAACGAAGAGCAAGCTCGCTTAATAGGTTGGCTTGGTCTATGAGTGGTGAAACAATTGAAGCAGCAGCAAAAAATGCTAAACTAGGTCAACAGCTTTCTAAAGAATCTCTCCAACTTGTCGATGATGAATTGACAAATATGGCATTTAAGCCAAAAGTTTTTACTGAAAGACAGTACAGGTATAGAACGAAATATGCTTATGCCATGTATGCAGATACTTACGCTTTGCTTGCTTATAAAAACGGAGACTTTGAAGAAGCATTGAAATATCAGTTAATCTCTTGTGAATACAATAATTTTAGTGATGTAGAAATGAACGAGCGATACATCATGTATTTTGAGCAGATAAACGATTCAAAAGCAACCGAATCGCTAATTGCAAATTTGATTATCAAAGGAAATGTATCTGCAAAATCGAAAGAGAAACACAAGGAAATGTTCTTAAAAAACAATACTAAGGAATCTGCTTATGACCAATATGTTATTCAATATTTGGAAGAGGCAGCCCATGAAACTAAAATAGAGCAGCTCAAAGAAAAAATGATAAATTCACTTGCTCCTAAATTTGAATTAGTTAATCTTAAAGGAGAAAAAGTTAACTCTCAAGATTTAATAGGAAAAGTTGTAGTAGTTGATTTCTGGGCTACATGGTGTAAGCCATGTATAGCTTCATTTCCTGGTATGCAACAAGCTGTTAATAAATTTCAGAAAAGCGATGATGTCGTGTTTGTATTTATTGATACCTGGGAGTCTAGTGATGATATTGCAAAAAAAGTTAATGAGTTTATTTTTTCAAAAAAATATTCTTTCAATGTCTTAATGGATCTCGACGGTTCTGTTGTAGGCTCTTTCGGAGTTACAGGAATACCTACTAAATTTGTAATCGACAAAAATGGTATGATAAGATTTAGAACTAGTGGTGTAGGAGGTAATGAACAAGAAATAGTCGATGAATTAACTCTGATGATTGAACTAGCAGGAGGAAATGTGTCAACTTTAATTGATGAAACTCCTTGACGAAGCACGAAATAAAATTTAATAGAATTCGCTGTTAAAATTTAAATCAAACTATTCGAATCTGAAAAAATGGAAATATGGCCAAGAGAAAGCGAGGGCATAACAATAGCTAAAACGTTCATTAAGAGCAAACGCTCGCAACGCCGTTTAGCCGAACCGTTCCACATTGTTAACAAAGAGGAACTGGTCAGGAGATTAATGATGATTTTAATTTATTCATTATCAATTAATTATGAAATTGAATAAAATACAAAAAATGAAGACAAAGGTAATGATGATAATGTTACTAGTAGCCCCATTTTTAGTTACTAGCCAAACTAATTCTTCTGTAGACTTTGTAGCTGGCATTGAATATTCATATCGTACTCTTAAGAAATTAGATAATGAGCTTATTACAAATTTTATCCTAGTAGATAGAAAGAAGGAAGTTTAAAAAATAAATTGGAGTATTGGAGTTAATTATAATAAAAAACTAGCCAAAAGATTCCATTTGAAAACTGGAATCAAATTGTCGAGTATTGGTTACAAAGTAGATTAGGTCGGGCCTGGCTCAAATTTACCTGATGATGTACAATATACTACTTTTGATTATTGGTTTTAGAAATACCATTAGTTGGTAGAGTCGAATTTTCATTCAATAATCACCACTTTGCGAATAGCCATTTTCTCCCCTGCCACATATTTCAAAAAAAATGTTCCTACAGGAATATCACTCACATCAAATTTCCCTTGATTTTGTATCCCCAGTTTAGTTTTTAATATTCGGCCATTTTGATCCAATAAAAATAGCTGTCCATTTGGTACATCTCCAGAATGGAATGAGTAATTAATATAATTTTTAGCTGGATTTGGATTTATCTCCCAACCAATTTCTTCAGTCAGGTTATTAGTTCCCACCGATGTTTCCATTACAGTAATATATCCTTGAAGGGTAAATTCATTTTTCGTGATCGTAACTTCATAACTCCCAGGATCATTAACGGAATAGTCAGAATCAGTACTTCCATCCTGCCAAAGATAATCGGCTTCATCCCCTACCCATGCATCCAAAACTAAAGTCTCTCCTTGATTTTTTATAATGCTTTCGCCCATGTCCATAATAATCGATTCACCAGGAGATTCTGTTAATTCATCATATGACATATTAAGAATTGGGATCAACGCATTATTTTGATTATCAATTGTTGTTTCGCTAAGGATCGTCCCATCACTCAAACTAGCCGAAAACAATTTTCCTTCTCGAATATACAAATATCGATTTCCAGTTGGATCTATATCACATCCTCCAAGTGGCATGATATAATTATCATTATTAATCACCTGATTTGAAATCAAAGCCATCTGCCCTGTAATTGGATCAAGAGTAGCCATTCTGATTTCGTAGGTAGTTGGTAAACCAGGATTATCTACAGATAAAAAATGTTGACAGTATAAAGTATTATTTTGCCAATTATAAGTAATTCCCGTAGCATGTTGAGTTCCTGTCATTGGGAAATTGATCTCAGGACTTTCGATAATCGATCCATCATCCAAATCAATAGTGTAAATTTTAGTTCCATTAACAACAAAATATTTTCGATTGACGGGATCAATATCTGAATTACCTGGATGATAAGAGGAAGATATAATTTCATTATTTCCTATAAAGGTGATATTCCCCGTCATCGGATCAATTTTAGAAAACTTTAAATAAACATTATTATTTTCGGCTCGAAGGTTAAGTCCATAAATTTCATCATCCAACCAATTATAAGCAATATTAAAAATTGGCTCCTCTATAATTCCAAGATCAGGGTTTGCAACAATCGTTGGAGTTATAGTCGAACTCTGAATAGTTTCTCCTGTAAGGACATTTACAGTTAAAATTTGAGTGTTCGGAGAAATACCTCTAACGTAAAAATAGCGTTTACCTATTGGATCAATATCTGCATTGCCATGTATGAATAAATCAGAACTCAAGGACGTAGAAGAAAGGATGGTTACTTGTCCTGAATTAATATCCATTGAAGTGAATCTGAGTTCATCCGTAAGATAATTTAACCCATAAATTTTCCCTATATTTTGTGCCGTTAGATGTGTAATAAAAAATATAAAGGAAAGTAAGATGCAGGTAAATTTTAGTTTCATTTTTTTTTATTTTTATCAAAAAAACAAATTAAGAATAAATATTTGAATTTATAGAGTTAGAACTTGTGTGTAGAGGATTTTGTTTTAAAAAAATTACATCTTAGCTTTCGCAAGTGGAGCTTATAGCCTTCTATTATCTGCTCCCTATTTTTAGTTTTGTCATTTTTATCGAAATAAATTCCCTGGGCACCTCTGCGTAACCATAAAAACATCGTCGCTAGCGACAATCTAAAAATAAACTACCTCAAACGAGGTAGCTTTTTCTATTTCAAGAACTAGTTCATTTTTTAGAACTGTTAAAGTTTCAATTTTAAATTAAGATGATATATTGATAATAGATTTTATTCTAAATGAAGTTGTAAGGGAGAACGTAAAATGTCCATCGAATAAAGTCTAATCAATAGTTTATATAAGAATACTAAAAAGCCCAGAGGCCCAGCTCTTTGATTAATCCAAACTCTTTAAATTTTTGCTCCTTTATTTTTAATCGTTAATAATAAAATTAGAATACAGAATTTCCCCATCCTTATTTTCTAAATTGACAAGGAATACGCCATTAGATTTTGGAGTTACTACACTCAAGTCATTTCCTTCTAAAACTTGAGATACTACTAATGTACCCTTAACATCATATATCTTCATTTCCCAAATATCATTTTTATATTTTGGAGGAATTTTAAAATAAATCAATTCACCTCCACGAACAGGATTAGGAAATAGTTCAATCTTAGTTTGGTGGATTTCCTTTGTAGAAACTATATTATCGACAAAAATTTCCTCAACTAGTATTTCTTGATTTTCAATAATTAGATACCGTCTAAAGAAAAGATTTTGTTCGGTAGTTAAATTTAAAAAGTTAGTTAATTCTATATTTCGATTATCAGTTTGACCGATTCCTATATTATATATACCTGTTTCATAAGTTTGATTTACCAGACCATTTTCTATCACAATTTTTTGATCAAGGGTTAAAGATTTAGGAGAAGTACTTGCCAATGAAGTGGTAAGGTCAATGGAAGGAACTGTGGTCATATCAAGAATTCCATTTGCAAAAATATCAAACCGTTCATTCAAAATTTCAATGTTCCCTAATTGATAATTTAAATTTTGAATCAATCCTGTATAGTCATTTTTCAAACTAAGAACCGTAGAGGTAGCATTAGTTTCAACATCAGAAATTAGACTAAATTCATTTCCATTTACAACAAAAGAAACATTTTCTAATCCAATACTTGCACTTGGATTTACTTCGAAATTTTCTAATCCTACTAAGTTTAATGGATTTGATAAAATGATCGTATCTAAGTTTGGTGTTGCAACATCATTAATCCCCCATAAAGTAGAATTAGTTAAAAAAACTTCATTTTGTATTCCTGTTTGCAATGGAACAATATTAAAAATAGTATCTGATTCTCCTGCTCCAATGTTGTAAATTAATTCTATTCCTACATCTATTGGTACACCTAATAATTCTGCGGCAGTAATTTGAATTCCCTGTCCATTTGAGAGAACAGCATAGGAACTTCCACTTCTAAATTGAACGGCTAAATAATCACCAAGGATATTTATGGAAAAATCTGCCAATGGAATTTCATTAATTCCTGCATAATAATTTGGAGGCGCAATTGCTATAGTTGGAGGGATGATAACTTCAACGTTTATGGTTACCGTACTGTCACAATTGTTTTGGTTGTTGTAAATATTAGTAATCGTAGAATCAGAAAATATAGCCACATCATCAATGGTATTACCGACCAAAATCACGGTGTCAAGCACAGTCATTGGATCTTGAAAAACATCAATATTAATTTGAGTTATTTTTCTAAAAATGCTAAAAGTAGAAGTATCAAAAATAGTCGTATTGTCAAAGTAAGTAATTCCTCTAAATGTATTCCCTTCGCAAATCGGAACGTCAAGCGTATCCAAAGTAGTTACAAATCCTATTTTATGTTGAGTAGTGTTTGTAATTACAGGTTCATTAAAATCAAAATAAATACCTGCTCTATTGTTTATAACATTGTTCGTATTTAAATTAGGTTTGGTTGAAATTTTAAAGGAAACAAAACCATTTGAAGCTACCTCATTTACAAAACTATCAGGCAGTAAAATATTATCAAATGTAAAAACCAATATCTCTTCATCTAAAACTTCCAACCAATAATTATGACTTGAATTTCCTTGTTTTAATGTGTTGAAATCTAACCTTGAAGATAATGTATCTCTAATCACAACGGTGAAAGCTGTATCCGTTCCAGTATTTTGAAAGCGGATTAAATATTCAATTTCAGAATCTTTTGGAATATAATGTTCCGCTCCGTAGCCTTGAGGAAATCCTTGTTTATCATTAGGATCAAACGAACCAACTACTTCTTGACACAATCGATCATAAGGTTCTCCATAATCAGGTAAAGGAAATTGAAGCACATATCCTGTATTATAGGTAGTCCCCAAACCAGCACAAGCTTCAGTTATTTCTGCTGGAAAAGTTACAAAGGGATGATTAGGAATTGGTTCAGCAAAGAGTCCATAGGTGCTTCCATCAGCAGGATATGAAAATGATACGGCCCCTTCAAAAAGTAAAAGAAATGAATCTTCTTCAATTAGAATATCATTTTTAAAAACCCGATAAAGTCTAGGGGAAACCATATCTCCTGTTCCAATATTTTCAATAGTGAAACTCACTTCATCAGCGGTACAACTTTCATCAATACGAATATCAGCACCAGACCAACCTGTTGGATTTACACAACTCGTATCAGGATAAATGTAGGCAGAAGCACAAAGCGTTTGACCTAAATCTGAATCACAAGAGGTTAATACTTTTATAGTAAAACTACTGCATTCTCCAGGTAGAACATCACCGATGGCAAATTCTAAATTTCCATTAGGAGCAAATGTATATGGAAGGTCGGCACTTTCAAATTCTAAAAGATTGTCTAAGAAAACTACAATAGAAACATCTTCAGCTGTCTGAGTTCCAATATTACAATAATTCACATGAAGGTTAGATTCAAAACATCTTCGTAAAAAAGGCGTCTCGATATTTACTTCCATCAAAGGACAATACGCAGTTGCTGCTGCTGTTAAATCTACTTCAATCGTTTCATCCTCTTCAATAATGTAAGTATTATTATCAAAACAATTAGACCATAAATTACTAGGTGGAATCGCAGTTATATGGTAATTTCCTGGAGGTGCACTAAATTGGTAATTGCCTTCATTATCAGTAAAAGTTATTTGA
The DNA here is from genome assembly GCA_045104975.1 of Saprospiraceae bacterium. GTDB lineage: Bacteria > Bacteroidota > Bacteroidia > Chitinophagales > Saprospiraceae > CAJQQY01. The sequence continues at coordinate 12,685 of JBGCCY010000090.1, read as the reverse complement.
GTATAATTATCTTGATCTCCAATTATTTTCCAATTAGAAAGTGGAAGATCAGTTGGATCTGAAATACAATTCACGTCTGTATCAAATCGAAGTGTTCCTTTTACCTTTCCATAATTACAACCTTCCTTAATTTCCTCTTGAGTATTACATCCTTGAAGGTTACCATAAACAGCTACAGGTTTTCCATTTAGAAGACGGCGACAAGTTAAGTTGATAGAACAATCAGACAATTGTGGATTATTCGATATTAATAATGTATTAGTTACTGTCGAATTTTCTATTCCTGAAATATTTGTTAAAATATCATTATTAGAAATATTTAGACTTTTAAATGTTATGTCATCTTCGAACCCATTCAAAGTTGATAGAGACGGATTATTACCAATCCAAATATTATTAGTAAAGGATGTCATACTTTCAAAACCAGAAAAACTGACAAGACTATTATTGTTTCTAATGGTCATGCTACCAATGAATTCTAAATTATCTAAACCTTCAAAGGAGATCAAACTTGAATTATCTTCAATGAAAAATTCACCATTAATGGCTATTAAATTCTCTAACCCGTTAAAAGAAATTAAGGATAAGTTCTCCTTGATTCTCAATGCACTATCATTTGTTTCTAATCCATTCAAGCCAGTTAAATCCACTAATAAATCATTGCCTATAATATTACATTGATAATTTCCTGTTCCCGTAATGGTAGTTATATTTTCAAGTCCCATTAAATTGATCAAGGCTGGATTATTTTCAATCCGAAGACTTACTACCGTGGTGATATTATTAAGTTCATTTATACTTTCTAGAATATCATTTTCTGCAATATAAATACCACCAGCTAATGATACATTATGTAATCCTTGTAGTGAAGCAAGAGTCTCATTGTAAGAAACGCTTAATACATCTCCAACTGAAGTTACATTTTCTAATGCTTCAATATTAGTTAATAAGTCATTGCTATGAATTGCTAAATTCGTCCCAACCGAGGTTAAATTATGTAGTCCATTTAAATTGGTTAAATTATTATTTCCTGAAATAGTAACTTCTGCAACAACACTTGTGATTCCTGCAAGAGCACTAAGGTCTGTTAAATAATAATTGGAACCTATACTCAAAGCGTTAACTGAAGTCAAGTTTTCGAGGTAGGCAAAATCAGTAAATTGTGTGTAGGCTGCATAAAGGGTTCCACCTATGGTAGTTAGATTTTGTAATCCATTTAAGCTAGCATTAAAATTACCTGCGAAACTTAAACCACCACCTATCTCAGTTAAAGATTGTAACCCATCTAAGTCATCTAAATTAGGAACAGAATTAAGACCTAAATCGCCACCAAGGAAACTTAAATTATTCAATGCACTTAAAGATTCAAGATTTGCACAGCTATTAAAACTTAAATTTCCTCCAATCGAATTGAGATTATTTAAGCCATTCATATTTATTAGGGGTTCGGCATGTTCGATCATAAAATCTCCCCCTACACTTTGCAGGTTTTCTAACCCTTCGAAATCAGTAATGGTAGTTGTACTTATTTCAAAGTTACCTCCAATGGATGCTAAATTCTCAAGTCCGGTAAAATCAGTCAACACGGTTTTATTCATAATAAAATCACCTGTAATTTCTACTATCGATGACAAGCCAGAAATATCATTAATATCACTAATGATACTATTCGGTCCGATCATTAGAATTCCATCTATAATATCACAACCATTATTTTGAGCCACCCAATCATCAATTTCAGCTTGGTTGATTAAAACAACATTTCCAGAAGGACAAGGCGGGAGAGCGTTATTTGAGAAAAAACATTGACAAGAAATGGTAATAGAAAAATAGAAAACTAAGGTTAGGAGGAACGGTAAATGTTTTTTCACTTTATATATTTTGAAAGTTGGGTAATCTTGAAAGCTTATCAAAAATAAACATATTTTCCTGATTTTTACATTTAAAAAAAATACAGATTACTTAATTCAAAATTCTTTTGATTACCGCTCGCACCAAACCTGTAAGTATATAGAAATCAATGAACGATAACGCTAGCAAGTTAAAAGTCAACATTTCCCCAAAAAAAATCAGAACTATTGAATCTCTTCGCACTCTTTAAAAAGAGGTAATATTGCCAAATAATAGGGATATATTGACAAGCTTGTATTCTTCTTTAAATGCCATCTTTGCAAAGTTATTGTTAGCAAACATTATTCATCAAAAATAAACTTAGACATGAATCAAATTCAACTTTATGGAGCCGACTGGTGTCCTGACTGCCGAAGAGCCAAAGCGTACTTAAAAGAAAATAATATTCAATATGAATTCATTGATGTTGACCTAGATGAAAATGCCACTAAGAGAGTAGAATCAATTAATAATGGGAAACGAATCATCCCAACTATCATCATTAATGGTAAGCCTTATACTAATCCAAACAATGATCAATTGGCAGCAGTTTTAGGAATAAATGAAGACTTCCGTATTATTTTATATGGAGCTGATTGGTGCCCAGATTGTAGAAAGTCTAAAGCGTTTTTAACTGATAATAAAATAAATTTCCAGTTTATAGATATCGATAAAAATGAATGGGCCATTCCGATTATCACTAAAATAAATAATGGAAAACGAAAAATACCTACGATCATTATCAATGATGATATGGTGTTGGTTGAGCCATCAAATGAAGAATTGCGTCAAGCAATTAAGATTGATGAGTTAAAGGAGGAAAGAATATTTGATACAATAATCATTGGCGGAGGAGCTGCTGGTCTCACGACTTCTATCTATGCTCAGAGAGACAGATTCAATACGCTTATTCTGGAAAAGAAAACAATTGGAGGTAATGCTTTCTTAACTCAAAAGATTGAAAACTATCCTGGGTTTACCTCAATTTCAGGTCCAGACTTAATGGATAAAATGGAAGAACAGGCTAGGACATATGGAGCAGTAATTAAAACAGGGGAAGATGTCGTTTCTATCGAAAGAGATAAAGAATTATTTAATATTAAAACAGCAACTAAAAATTATTTAGGTAAGTCTATTGTTTTATCAACAGGTTCTACTTATCGTAAATTGGGCATTTCTGGAGAAGAGGAACTCATTGGTTCTGGGGTACATTTTTGTGCAACATGTGATGGCGCTTTTTACCGAGAGAAAGATATTATCGTAGTCGGTGGAGGAAATTCTGCTTTGGAAGAAGGAATTTTTCTAGCTGGCTTTTGTAAGAGTGTAAAAATTATCCATATCCAACCTGAGTTTTCTGCTTCGGAAACTTATATTGAGAAATTAGATTCTATAAAGAATATCACCACCTATATGAATAAAACTTCTTTGGAATTTATGTCCAATGAAAAAGGATTATTTGAAGGATTAAAAATAGAAGATAATAGTACCAAAGAACAAGAAGTGTTAACGGCTGATGGCGTTTTTATTTTCATTGGACTTATCCCAAATACTAAACCTTTTGAAAATTTGATAGAACTAGACGAAAGAGGTTTCATCAAAACAACTGGTCTGGCTCAAACTTCGGAAGAAGGAATTTTTGCTGCTGGAGATTGCCGAGAAGGTGCCATTGCTCAAGTCGCTGCTGCAACTGGAGAAGGTGTATTAGCGAGTTATGGAATTAGAGATTATTTAAAGTAAAATGTTCTCTAACAAATATTTTTAGTCAAAAATAAATCACCCCGAATTTTCTAATTGAGGATTCGGGATTGCTTTTTTATGGAAAAAAAACTACTCAAATTTAGATTCGAGTCTGCCGAAGTTATTCGCTGGCGGCACCTCTGAAAGAATTAAAAAAATCGACGCTAGTAATAAACGATAACTACTACAACAAGTTAAAATCAACATTTCCAATAAGAAAATATCAATTCAACCATCAAGGAAATTTAAAAGAAAGCTACTTCAAGCGAGGTAGCTTTTTCTGTTTTATGAAATAATTACATTTTTATAAATGTTAAAGTTTTGATTTTTAGTAAAGTTAATCTATTGATAATCAAGTACTTATAATTATTGCCAATTGTTTTGTAGTAATAACTAACGAATTAGTTTTGATAACTAATCAATTAGTTATAGTTTTGTTTTATCAAAAGAAAAATAACTATGCAAAAATTAGCAAAAAGAGAAGAGCAAATAATGCAATCCCTTTGGGATCTTAAAAAAGGGTTCGTTAAAGAAATTATTGAAAATTTACCAGACCCCAAACCTCATTATAATACCGTCTCTACCATGGTTCGGATTCTTGAGGACAAAGGATTTATAGGACATGTTGCCTTTGGCAAAACCCATCAATATTTTCCGAAAATATCCAGAGAAGAATATCAAAAAACAGCAGTAGGGGATGTGTTAGGAAAATACTTTGATAACTCTTATTCTAAGATGGTGGCCTACTTCGCTGAAGAAGAAAACATAAGTGAACAGGAATTAGAAGAGATTTTAAAAATGATCAAAAACAATAAAAAATAATGATACCATATATTCTTCACGTATCCATATTGTTAGCAGCTTGCTATGCTTTTTATTGGTTGTTACTTCGACAAGAAACATTTTTCCAATTGAATAGAAGTGTGTTGTTAGCCTGTTTGGTTATACCGTTATTACTTCCGCTAGTTTCCATTCCAGCTTCTTGGTCTTTAGGTTTTTTTCAAAATGGAAATTCTACTATTGATAGTTCTACTTCCTATGTTTCTTCGAATGAAATCATGGAAAAATCCACTTCTGAAAAAGTAAAGATCGGAGTAAATCCTATTTCAGAAACGGCTCCAAAAAATTCTGCTGATTTTTCAGAAATCAAGGAACAGCAATTGCCTATCATTCAAAACAAGATGTCAATTAATGAAGTGTTGACCTATCTTTATTTTTCGGGAGTCATCATCTTTTCATTGGCATTTTTTATTCAACTGATTTTGATTTTGGCAAAAGTTACTTCTCTCCAATCTTTAAAAGATGGGAAATATCGAATCGTTGAATTAGTAAAAGATGAAGCACCTTATTCTTTTTGGAACATCATTTTTATTAATCCAACCAAGTATGATCCAGAGACTTATGAGCAAATCTTAGCGCATGAAAAAATTCATATTGATCAAACTCATTTTGTCGATAAACTACTCGTTGAAATCATCTTGATTGCATTTTGGTTTAACCCTTTTGTCTGGTTATTTCGAAAAGCGATTACTAATAATTTAGAATTTTTAACAGACCAAAGTATGCTTACCCAAGGTTTTCCTAAACAAACTTATCAGTTGAGTTTACTAAAAGTATCTGTCCCACAACATCCCTTGAATTTGACAATTAACTATAATCAATCATTTTTAAAAAATAGAATAGCCATGATGAATATGAAAAAATCTTCCGCCCGATCCGTTTGGAAATACTTATTTATTATTCCACTTTTAGGATTTTCGGTCATGAGTCTCAATGCCGTTAAAACAACTTCAAATGATCCTGCGCCAGTTTCTGAAAATATGGTAAATGATATTTCTACAGAAAGTGATGTTGCAATAGTCAAGAAGGATGAGGCAATTGCTACCAACGAAATTAGTGAAAGAGTTACAGACGCATATCTAAATAACAATACTCTTACAAGTATAGAAGAACGATGGAAAGATCAGTTGAAAGAAGAACTGATTAGAAATTTAACCTCAGATAATTTATGGGAAAAAGGAAACCATATTTTTAAATTATTTCCTGATAAGATTGTTTATGATGGCGTAAAAATGAATCGAAAACTAACCAAAAAGTATAATGCTATTTTTGATAAGTATGGAATTAGTCCTGATTCGAATCGGTTTTTGATGCTAGCACCAATTGTAGTGATGAGTGGAAAATTTGTATCTGATGATGCCAATTTTGATGGAGACAGTCATATTGACGTTTTTAATGAAGAGCAAGATTTGACTACCTCAGGTGAAGTTACTAATAAGTCTTACTCCTCTTCCAATTCACAATCGGATAGACGAACTTACGGGTATGGTGAATCAATTGCTCAGGGATATGCTGATGCTAACGCTAATCAACATGCACAAGGTACTAATCATAACAATTCGCAATCATCATCAGGAGGTGGTACTCATGTAGAAACCATCAATGGTAAAACTTATATCAGGGGAGAAGCAGGAAGCGTTCACAATATCAATGGAAGAACAATAAAGATTCCTAGTAATGGTCAAGATCAAACTTATTTATTAGAGGAGGATGGTTCTCTTTCTGGAGCAGTTCAAGGAGGAATCTTTTCAAGAGAAACAAGTAAAAGAGGTCGTGTCTTATTTGATGATGGACCAATGTGGACGAACAATCCTTCTACTTTTATAGGAAATATGAAGAGTACCAATCATTGGAAATTACCTGACTTCTATAAAAAAGTAAAAGAAGAATTGATCAAAGATGAGATAGTCGATAAAGGGGAAAAAATTCAAATTTCATTCGAACGCAGATATGTTGATGTCAATGGCTGGCATCTAACTGGAGGGCATGATCAAAAATATTATCAACTAGCGAAGCAATATAATATTCCTGTCATGGAAGGTTGGAGTATGGAAATTAATAATGATCATGTGGTAATTAATTCTCGGATTAGTGATCCACGACAATTCCGATTGGATGTCTTAAATGCGTTACAGAATGATAACCTTATTTCAGATATGAACGAAGAAGTTCAACTTAAAATCACTGGTACTCGAATTATTTTAAATGGAAAAGATATTCCACAAAATCGATTCAATTTTTATCGAGATCTTATCCATGAATATCAAATTACACCAGGACCTGGAAAAGAAATTGCCATCAACGAAAGTAGAAAAGGATCTCTTTTTAAAAAGAAAAATGTTACTTCAATTCGAATAGGATATTATTATGATGGATCTTACTTAGGATCGATTATGATTACGGATTAAACCAAGAGGTAGAAAGTTATTAGTTCTGTTTTGGATAGTAGAAAACGTAAAACGTCCAACAAAAAAAACTCAATCATTATTAGATGGTTGAGTTTTTTGGTTTTGGGAATTTAGTTTCTTCTATTTAATTATAGAATTTTGGATCAAGTTTATGATAGAATCAATATTAACCAATATTATTTCTTCGATTCTAATTGTTGTTTTAGAGATTTTATTTTTTCTTTTAGTTGAGGATTATAATCATATTGATTAGTCACATTTAACTCCTTCGCTTTAGAATAATTAAGTAAAGCCTTTTTTATATTTCCTTGTTTTTCTAATGCTTCTGCATAGCTATCATAAACATTCCAAGCTGTGGGATTTTCCTCGGTATTCATTTGGAGAATATTAGTTGCGGAATCTATCTTTTTTAAATTGAGGTGCATATATCCAACATCATTGATTTGACTTTCGAAATCAATTCTTTTGTAGGCAGCATTATTTTTTAAACTTAAATAAGTCTTTTTGAAATCATCAAAATTATTTTTTAGTGAAGCTTGCAAAAGCGTTTCATAAATAAAATTATTAGGGTCAGTAATATCTTCATCCACAAAACTTGCTAAGTGATTGACGACATCATCAATATTAAAAATATTTCCCAAACCATTTGACAGAAGGATAATACTCAAATCATCTTTTGGAAAAACGCGATAAGCCGTCACTAAAGATCCTGTAAAACCATAGGAGGAATGTCCATTAACGATTTGTTGGTTCCAACCAAAAGTGAATCCTCTTGTCGGATTTTTATAAATGAAATTAGTCAACATTCTTTCACGAGAGGCAGCAGTAATGATTTCGTTATTCCTCATTTTTTTGTCCCAAGCGATATACTTGTCAAGGGTGATATTCATTCCATTAGTCGCATGCATATATTCACCGATGTGAGGATGTTCAATAGTTAGTTCCCCAGTTTCAAAACAAAAATAAGGAGTAGATCTATTCTTGATAATGGTTCGAGAGTCAGAAGAAAAGAAAACTTGCTTAGGGTGAGAGGCTTTATCAAATTGATTTTCCAAAATAAAATCTTCAAATGATTGCTGGGTTATTTTTTCAATAATGAGTTGTAATAACCAATAGTTAGTTTGATTGTAACTATATTTTTCTCCTTTAGCAAAATTCAATTCTTGTTGAAAAACTCTTTCCTTAGCTTCTGCTTCCGATAGATCTTTGAATTCATTGAACGGAGCCATGTCAGGTAATCCTGAGGAGTGAGTTAATAAATGTTGAATTTGAACATCATGCCAACCGGTTGGTAGATTGGGAATGAAATCTGAAATGACATCATCCAACGAAAGTTTATTTTGCTCGATCAATTGAAAGATTCCAGTTGAAACAAAGAGCTTGGTCAAGGAATATACTCTAAAAATTGATTTATCTGAAACAGGAACAGCATGTTCCAAATTAGCTTTTCCATAATTTTGTTGATGGATGATTTTACCATCTTTAATAATCGCCAAGGCAACTCCTGGAAGCTCATGTCTATCAATAATATGTTCAACATATTGATCAATTTTTTCACTAACTCCAAGTGAATTATGTTGCGCGATGGTTTGACCTTTTAATGAAATAAAAAATAAAACAGAAAGGAGTGAGAGTAGACTAAATTGTTTTGACATAACTTTTTATTGAGGCTAAAAATGACATTAAATTGCAATCTATTAAATTTAATTGTTTTCATATTAGCAGCCAGTAACCAAATCATATGAAATAACATTTAATTCACATTTGGATAGGGTTTGCAGTATATCAATTATATTTTACACCATGTAAATCATATCTTAGCAAAAAAATGTTTAACCTTGAATTGGCATTTTTAACAAGAAATCAAAATAAAGCAAAGAAGATGAAACTATTAAAACCAACCTTATTTTTATTAGCCCTATTATGTATTGTACTGAGTACTCAGTCTTGCAAAGATGCATGTGATGATATAGATTGCCAAAACGGAGGAATCTGTGAAGAGGGTAGTTGCAATTGCCCTGATGGCTTTTCTGGAGTCAATTGCGAAATAGAAGATTTATGTGTTACCCAAAATGTAGATTGCCAAAACGGAGGTACTTGTTTTGATGGTGCTTGCGACTGTCCAGAAGGGGTTATTGGAAGCAACTGTGAATCATTCGATCCTACAAAAGTTCAATTTTTGTTGGATGGCGGATACAGCCCTCAAGTACTTTTTGAAGGAGGTATTTCACTAGACAGTCTTTATGGAAAAGTGTATAAAGATGGATTAATTTTTTACTTGAATACTGATAATGGAACTGGTATGGTAGCCTCCATGAGTGATTTGACCTTATCAAATTGGGGATGTTATGTTACTGATAATCTAAATATAAATAACGTGACCACCTGTTGTGGTACTGGTACTGAACCTGAATTAGAAGAAATAGAAGAAGGAGCGAGGGTAGGTGATGGTAGTGCGAATACAGATGCCATCATGGGGTGTACTGCACCGATTTATGCGTCAAAGTTTTGTCGTGAACTTGGTCTAGAGTGGTTTTCACCTTCCCGTGGAGAGCTAAATTTAATGTACATTAATTTACATGTAAAGGGACATGGTGGATTTGATACCGGTACAAAGAATTATTGGAGTTCAACGGAACGCGGTACGTACTCTGCATGGAGCCAAAATTTCTTGACTGGAGATCGGAACGTAGCTCTCAAAGATTTCGATAGATATGTTCGAGCCGCTAAAGCATTCTGAATCGTTAGTTCCTCGTACTCGAATGATATTAAATGGAACTGATGTTCTGCAAAGTCGATTCAATTTATTAAATGAAAAATATAAAAATATATCATTTGGGAATGTAATAATAATTTAATTTTTCCCTACATTTGCACTCTCACCATTCAGTTAATCACATTCATACTAAGCTTATTTTTTCAAACCAGTAGTACTTTATTTTATATTTCTATAGATATGAATGAAGTAGGTTTGGAATAAATAAAATGTTAAAAGTAACCAAGAAACCAACTCTCATAATGACTAAGAGTTATCAATGAAAATAAAAATATAAATACCTTGAATATGAAAAATACCTTTTTTAAATATAAATAAAAATTAAATTTTTAGCTATATTTGATAATGTTTTCAAGCCCTTGCATAACTATATTATAGTTAATTTTATTCCTTCCCAAACCATTTAATTGAAATTCAAAATTAAGTAACCAAATTTATAGAGACAGGACAATAACTAAGTAATTGATAATCAATTATTTAATGTTGTCCACACCATTATTATGCTTAAATATCTCTACAATTTTTTTATTTTTGAAAAATAAAATTAAAAAAATCTCAAAAAATTGAGCTTATAGAGCAAAAAATCTTTTGGAAAGAATGAGAAGGCTAGATTTTACCAAACATATTATAGTGGTTGATCTAGGTTTTTCGATGATATGGCCAAGGTGTATGCACCATCATCTGAAGATGATTTACAAAAGGTCTTAGCGTAGTGATGTTATCTTAAATTATGGATCAAGGAAAGGATTAGCCTTGGTCGCCATATCTAAATTCTATTTTAGAGCTATCGGTGGGGGAGAATTATAAGAGCCGTTATTTAAAATTTGTCAGATTCTTTTTCCATACTAGAACTAAAAAATATGTAACGTTTAATTGTAACACCATGGGATTTAAGGAGTTAGATCGCTATACTCATTTTTACCTTTTTAATCCTTTTCCAAAAGTAGTGTTGCGAGGAGTTCTTTAAAATATTCAAGAATCGTATCAGCGAAACCTAAGGAAGCTCACTTTTATTTATAATTGTCCAAGGCTTCGAGATGTTGTGAATAGTCATCCATTATTTAAAGAAGTACAAGAGATAGAAAGAAAATATTGGAATACTATTATATTCTCAAATTTTTCATAAAAAAGACTAGATAAAACCAATTGAAAATTAAACCTAATGAATTTTAAAAAATTTCAGATTTATCGCTCGAAAGAAGCGCTAGTGTTAATTAATTCTGATGCTTTTGTTAAGCAATGGAAGCAGCTGGCTGTAGGTTTACCTGTTTATTGTAGGATGCAAGAAGCTGATATGCTTTGTCTATGGTTTAAACATTATTCGGTAGTTTTTGAACCCGTCATTTTTACAGCATACAATGATTCCGATGAATTAGTAGGATTTTTAGGCATGGCTTGGAATGAGAAAGAACAAGAATTAAGGCATGCTGGACATCCACAATACTTTGGATGGTTAGCAAAACCAGATTACGAAGTTTCTTTCCTTCAACAAGTGTTTCGCAAGATACGTGATGAATTTCCAATTAATAAATTATTATGGTCAGTTATTCCACCTGGTCTTTCCCTTGATGTTTTCGAATCAGCACTTGATTCCAATATGCACATGACTTGTCAGGAAACGGTTTCGCCAATGTGGGACCTTAGTGATCCTTCCAGATTAAAACGATTGTTGAAAAACAAATCCATCAAATCTAATTTCAGTAAGTATAGACGACGTGGCGATTTTCGGTTTGAAATAATCGAGGAACCTGACCGTTTGCGAAAAGTACTTGATATAGCAAAAAATCAAATTGACTTTAGAAAGGAAGCCATGAACAATGTTCTCCCCTTCAAAAGTGATCCAATTAAGATTGGCTATTATTGTGAGCAAATAACCATACCCGGAACCATATTGCCTGTTGCTCTTTGGTTAGATGAACAACTCCTTTCTTTTAATATGGGAGTGATGTCCGACAACTATTTTCAAGGTAGGATAACTAGTTTTGATCCATCTGAATATAGGAACTCGCCTGGAACTTTATTATTTATTAGGTTGAGTGAGTATTTAACTGAAAAAGGTTTTGAAGTTTTTGACTTGACTCCTGGGACAAATAGCTACAAAGATCGCTTTGCTGATAAGAGTGTAAAATTATTTAAGCCAACTATCCATTTTTCAACTATGGGTTATCAAAAAACGTTGATTAAGAAAAAATTAGTAAAAGGATCTCGTAGATTATTAATTGATAAGTTAGGTCTAAATATTAAGAGCACTCGAAAATGGAAAACCAATATTGCAGAGTTGCCACAAAAAATCAAAAAGATTGGTAAGAGTGGAACGCTGATAAATATTGATAAAGGTATGCCACTTTTCAAGCAACCTAAATTAATTCATTGGAAGCAATCTAATATTACACCTATTCATTCGGAGCTTTCTAAGCAGGTGAAAATTCAACAATACGAGGACTTACAAAAATACCAAGATACCCAACCTTTCTTGACTAGAAGAGGACTCTTGATTGATGCGCAGAAAAAATTTGCTCAAGGTGAAACGCTTTACTCAGTATCTAATGATGAAAAATTATTGTGGTATGTCTGGAGGAAGAAAGTAAAAGGTGAAATTAAGTATAACAACAATACCATTCCTGTTCCAGAAGATGGTGTTTTAATTTATGATTTTTATCAGCACAGTTCCCTGAAGGGGGAGGAGTACATCAATAACATCTCGGAAATAATTCCAATACTTGACTTGCAAGACGTGGACAACATTTATTTACTCGAGGGAACTTGAAGCTAGTGACTAGTCTATTTTTAAAAAATAAATAACATAAATTATCCCGAATTTTCAAAATGGAAATTCGGGATTTTCTTTTTCAAAAAAAACCAAAATAGTTAAACCGTTTATCATTTCAATTTAGTGAAACGAATTTTCCTGAAATCCTAAATTGATTCATGTTTTACAGATAGGAAATATTAAGAATGTAAAGTCTAATTCAATGAATTAACTTTTCTTTCGGTAACCGCAAAAGCCCAAAATGTAAACTATTATATTTTAAAA
>JBGCCY010000089.1:0-25088 GCA_045104975.1 Saprospiraceae bacterium | reverse complement strand
GCCGAAAAAATTGGAATTGTGATTATCCAAGCAAGTATTTTTTACTGGTTATTTTATTCTTTTTTACCAAAAAATAAATGGCGAGATATTCCATCAATTCTAGAGGTAATTTTTGGAATTGTCATTTCTGTTTTAGCCTATCGAGTGTGGGTTGGATATATTGTTTACCCTTGGATTTATGGAGATGAGTATCCAGGAAACCCATTTGGGTTTTCTCTTTTATTAATCTCATTTATAAATATTTATTCCTTTGTTGGCATTGCAGGAGCCATCAAACTAATTCGAAATCGGCAACAACAAAAAGAAGTTGAACAACAGTTAGTAAAAGAAAAATTGGAATCCGAATTGCATTTCCTTCGAGCACAAATTAATCCGCATTTCTTTTTTAATACCCTAAACAATATATATGGATTGGCTCGAAAAAATTCAGAACATACAGCTGAAGTAGTTATGAGATTATCCAAATTGATGCGGTTTATTTTGTACGAATGTACCTCTGAAAAAATTCCAATTTTTCAAGAGATAAAAGTTTTAGAAGATTATATTGAATTGGAAAAAATTCGATACGACAATCGTCTAGTAGTTAATTTTACAAAAAAAATTGATGATCTAAATCAATCCATTGCACCGCTTTTATTACTACCATTTGTTGAAAATAGTTTTAAACATGGAGCAAGTGAAATGCGATTTAAAACTCAAATTGACATTGAAATATATTTGGAAAATAATCAACTAGAATTTTCTATTTTTAATAAAAGAGATGCTGATATAAATAAAAATGAGAAAGGATTAGGTTTGCAAAATGTCAAAAGACAATTAGAATTATTGTATCCTAATCTTCATCAATTAAACATTGAACAAACAGAAAGTTCATTTCAGGTAAATCTTAAAATTGATTTAAAATAAAAATTAAATGATAAAATGTATCATCATTGAAGACGAGCCAATAGCAATGGAAATCATGCAAGATTACATTAAAGAGATTCCCCAAATGGAATTGATTGGAACATTTTCTGATGCATTATATGCCATGGAATTTTTAAGAAAAAATGAAGTTGATTTGATTTTCCTTGATTTACATTTACCCAAATTAAATGGTTTTGATTTTCTAAAAACACTTAAAAATCCTCCTAAGATAATAGTTACAACTGCTTATCACCAACATGCTTTGGAAGGCTATGAACTCAATGTAGTGGACTATTTATTAAAACCAATTGAATTTAGTCGATTGCTACAAGCAGCCAATAAATTAGATTTTAATATTGCTTCAATTCAATCCTCAGCCAATGAACGTCGAGCGGTAGATCTCCCATTTTTATTTTTTAACGTCAATAAAAAAAAGGTGAAAGTTTTTTTAAAAGACATTTATTTTATTGAAAGTTTAAAAGAATATGTAAAAATCCATCTTAAGGAATCTTACCTAATTACACAATTTCAAATTGGTGAAATTGAGAAAAAATTAACCAACCTAGATTTAATTAGAATCCACCGATCTTATCTAGTCGTCCAATCAAAAATTGAAGCGTACTCTTCTTCTACCATAGAAATTAATGGAAAAGAATTGCCCATAGGAAGAACATATAAAAAATCAGTCTTGCAAAAAATAGCAGCCCATCAAAATGATTCTTAAACAACAATTAGAAAACGGTTAACTACCTCTCAGTAATTAACCGTTCACCATTAAGCATCAACCGTTAGTTTAAACTCGGTCTGCATACATTTTATCGTAATACTTTTGGTAATTTCCAGAAGTAACATTTTCCATCCATGCTGTATTTTTCAAATACCATTGTACTGTCATTCGTAAACCTTCTTCAGATTGAATGGAAGGCTCCCACCCTAGTTCGTTTTTGATTTTCGTTGCATCAATTGCATAACGTTTATCATGACCTGGGCGATCTTTTACAAAGTGGATTAACTTTTTCGAACTTCCTTTTTCTCGTCCCAATTCATCATCAACGATATCACAAAGTACATGAATCAAATCAATATTTTGCCATTCGTTATTTCCACCTATATTGTACGTTTCTCCATTTTTGCCATCATGATATATAACATCAATCGCAGTCGCATGATCCATTACCCACAACCAATCCCGCGTATATTTTCCATCTCCATAAACTGGAAGTGATTTTTCATGCTTGATATTATTGATGAAAAGTGGTAATAATTTTTCAGGAAATTGATTCGGTCCATAATTATTAGAACAGTTAGATATCACAATCGGTAAACCATACGTATGATAATAAGCTCTCACGATATGATCAGAACTTGCTTTACTAGATGAGTAAGGAGACCGAGGATCATAAGGCGTTTCTTCTGTAAAAAATCCAGTTTCACCTAAAGAACCATATACCTCATCCGTTGAAACATGATAGAATCTTTTCCCCGTAAAATCTTTCCAATTACTTCGAGCAGCATTCAATAAATTAACTGTTCCCAAAATATTCGTTTTGATAAAAGACATTGGATCTTCGATAGATCGATCGACATGAGATTCTGCAGCTAAGTGAATCACTCCATCAAAATTATATTTTTCAAATAAAAAATTAACAAAGTCTGTATCAACAATATCACCTTTTTCAAAAATGTAATTCTCAGCAGAATCAACATCACTTAAATTTTCTAGATTACCAGCATAAGTCAATAAATCTAAATTTACAATTCGATAGTGTGGATATTTATTAATCAATAATCGAATTACATGAGAGCCAATAAATCCAGCTCCTCCAGTTACTAAGATATTTTTTTTAAAAGTCATAATAAGTTTTTTTAAAATTAGGTACCATTAATAATATTCAAAGGAAGTGTGATGTCATCGTATGGATCAAAATAAAGTTAAGATGTTTTTTCTTCTACTTTAACTACTGTTTTAAAATATTCGTATGTCTTTAACATTCCATCATGACGAGAAACCTTTGGTTCCCAATCTAAAATTTCTTTTGCTCTAGAAATATCTGGGCGACGTTTTTTAGGATCGTCAGTTGGAAGTGGATGATGAGTCAAAGTCGCATTTGGATTGCCCACCATTTCTATCACCTCCTCCGCAAATTGAGTCATGGTAATCTCATGCGGATTTCCAATATTCACAGGTTGAGAATAATCACTCATCAATAATCTATAAATCCCTTCCACCAAATCATCTACATAGCAGAATGATCTCGTTTGAGTTCCATCTCCAAAAATAGTCAATCCTTCTCCTCGAATCGCTTGTGAAAAGAAAGCAGGCATCACACGTCCATCATCTACTCGCATACGAGGCCCATAAGTATTAAAGATTCGAATGATTCGAGTTTCTAACCCATGAAAAGTATGGTAAGCCATCGTCATCGCTTCTTGAAATCTTTTCGCTTCATCATAGACACCACGTGGTCCGACTGGATTTACATTTCCCCAATAATCTTCTACTTGTGGATGAACCAACGGATCTCCATAAACCTCAGAAGTCGAAGCAATTAATAATCTTGCTCCTTTTGCTTTGGCCAAACCACATAAATTGTGAGTTCCTAAAGCACCTACTTTCATTGTTTGAATAGGCATTTTCAAATAATCAATTGGACTGGCAGGGGAAGCAAAATGTAGGATATAATCTAAATTACCTGGAACATGTACAAACTTAGAAACATCATGATGATAAAATTCAAAATGTTCTTCCTTAAAAAGGTGGGAAATATTATCCATGTTTCCTGTAATCAAATTATCCATTCCAACCACGTGGAATCCTTCTGCCAGGAATCGATCACTCAAATGTGATCCTAAGAAACCGGCTGCTCCGGTAATAAGTACTTTTTTCAATTTACTGTAGTTTTATTATTAAATAATCTGTAAGCTTAAAATATATTTTAGAATGAGCTAATAATTTAAATTTCAAAGAATGAAACAAATCAGTTTACCTCAAATACAATATCAACTATAAATCATTTGGTATTTTTCTCAAAAAAAAGGAGGGCTTTGGAATAACTTCAAAATCAAGAAGTTTTACTTTGTTACTTTATAAGAAACAAAAAATTAATAATAGAGTTACATTTTCCGCAGAATGAAAAATTAAAATATCTACCCTATTTTCCGTTAGGAAGACAAATATACTTAAATAATAAATATTTTTGACAAAATTTAATCTAAGGAAATTAACATTTTAGATTCTAGATAATTGAAATTCTTTTTTTATCAAGAACCTGACTTTTCAAGGAATAAATAAGTTTAAACTCCCTCACAAGGCTTGGTTTTTATTTACTTTTGCATAGAAGTTGTTTAAAAATGCCTTGCTGACCTACACGAAAAGCATTGTGACTATTGGACTTCAGTTTTTTTTCGCCCAACCCGCTGGGGTTGAACCCAAAAAGAACTTCGCCAATAGTCACAAGCCTTTTCGCTCGATTACAGCAGACATTTTAAAACAACTTCATAATTAATTTCATTTGCACATCTGCAACATGAATTTTTTGTAATGAAAAAAAGATTTGACGTGAGTATGAAAAAATTAGTCTTAAGTTTTGTAATCATTCTATTGCTGTTTGGACATTCGTCCCTTTCTGCACAAGGTGAACAGAATCAAAAAACAAAAAAATCGACTTATATTTTGGTTCATTTATCTTATTCCTTCCAAACACCAAAAGGCGATATGGCTAATCGATATGGTTGGAATAATTCGGCAGGACTTGGTCTCGATTATTTGAGTAGTGAAAATTGGATTTTTGGAACCCAAGTAGATTATCTTTTTGGGACAAGAGTTAAGGAAGATGTGTTGTCTTCACTTCGAAATCAAAATGGAGAGTTGATTGGTAATAATCGAAGTGTTGCAAATATTAGATTGACTGAACGAGGTTGGAATGCCAATTTTTTAGTTGGTAAATTAATTCCTTTTAGAAAAGAAAATCGATTATTTGGAATTAGGGCAACCGCTGGTGTAGGTATTTTACAACATAAAATTAGGATCCAACAAGACCCAGCCTCCCTTGTTCCACAAACAACGGGTGACTATCGGGATGGTTATGATCGAATGTCCAATGGATTAGCATTTACAGAATTTATTGGTATTCAAAAAATAAGTGCCAATCGAAAAATAAATTTTATTTTAGGATTGGAATTGGTGCAAGGATTTACTAGGAGTCGAAGAGAATGGGATTTTGATAAAATGGCCAAAGACGAAAATAAATATTTTGATTTAATCATTGGTGGAAAAGTTGCTTGGACTATTCCGTTTGAAATTGGAGCAAAAGGGGAAGACGTTTTTTACTAATAGAATGAAAGAATTACCAGATTTTAAAAATCTAAAAGAAACGGAGTTAACATTTCAAATGTTGATTCCGTTTTTTTTATTAAAAAAACTATCTTCGAGTTTATCATTTTTATTAAAAAAATCGAACAAAATGAAAAACATAAAAATAACTATCTCTTTTCTCTCTATTTTATTGATTAGCTCCACTCCTATTTTTTCCCAAAAAAAATCATCCAAAGAAGCTCAAAAAATAATTCAGAATCTAGAGACTCGTACTCAAGAATATGGGGATATAGCTCATAAAATTTGGGAGTATGCAGAGTTAGGATATTTGGAAACCAAAAGTTCAGGATTGCTGAAATCACATTTAGAGAAAGAAGGTTTTACCATCAAAAATGGTGTCGCTGAAATTCCAACGGCTTTTGTTGCAGAGTTTGGAAGCGGTCATCCGATTATTGGAATTTTAGCTGAATATGATGCACTCCCAGGAATTTCTCAAGCTGCTGAACCTGAGCGAAAAGAAATTGAAAAAGGTGGATCAGGTCATGCTTGCGGACATCATTTATTTGGAACTGGTTCTGTAGCTGCTGCTGTGGAGGTCAAAGATTGGTTAAAAAGAACTGGTACAAAAGGAACTATTCGATTGTATGGAACACCAGCTGAAGAAGGTGGTGCAGGAAAAGTTTATATGGTTCGTGCAGGATTAATGGATGATGTAGATGCTGTTTTACATTGGCATCCAGGAAGCGGGAATGGAGCATCTGCCGCTTCTTCTTTAGCGAATAAATCTGCTAAATTTCGATTTTATGGAAAAGCGTCGCATGCTGCATCTTCTCCTGAGCGAGGTCGCTCTGCTTTAGATGCAGTCGAAGCGATGAATTATATGTCCAATATGATGAGGGAACACATCCCTATGGAATCACGTATGCATTATGTTATAACAAGTGGTGGAGAAGCTCCGAATGTAGTTCCTGCTTATGCTGAAGTTTTTTATTATGTCCGCCATCCTGAAATGCAAGAGGTGCGAAAGTTATTTGATCGTTTGGTAAAAACGGCTGAAGGTGCAGCCATTGGAACGGAAACAAAAATGGAATATGAAGTCATCCACGGAGTCTATAATTTATTGCCAAATGAAACACTTTCGGAAATTATGTTTAAAAATTTGCAAACTGTTGGCGGTGTAGAATATACAAAAGCAGAAGAAGATTTTGCCAAAAAAATCATCGCTACCTTTGACCGAGAAGGTCTCTCTCCTAGCGATGCCAAAGAGATTTCACCGTATACCGTTTCTAATCGAGGAAAAGGTGGTTCAACAGATGTGGGTGATGTAAGTTGGATGGTTCCGACAGCTGGAATGCGTTCAGCAACTTGGGTTCCTGGAACTGGTGCGCACAGTTGGCAGGCAGTTGCTGCAGGTGGAACTGACATCGGAACTAAGGGAATGATGGTAGCTTCCAAAACGATTACTTTGACAGTTATTGATTTATTTAAAAATCCAGAACTATGTGAAAAGGCGAAAAAAGAATTAACTGAAAAACGTGGAAAAGATTTTAAATATGAAGCGATGTTGGGAGATCGAAAACCACCTTTGGACTATCGGCAGTAATTACAAAATTAGTAGATTAAAAATACTAGGGCTGTTAGCGCTTTGAGCGCTAACAGCCCTTTTTTAGAAAAAACTGATTATTAATAAATCGTAATCTCCAATATTTTCACCTCATCAGAAACTTTACTTTGATCCACTTCATAAGTATTATTAGCCGCATCCAATCGGTAACGAAAATTATCTTTTGCTACACTTGTTCGGCTTTCTATTTCAGAACCGTGAACAGTCAGGTCTCCAATCCTCTTTTTTAATTCGCCTAAAGTCATTCCAACTCTAACTCCTTTTGAAGTCATTGCTTTTGGAGAAATGATCGTGATGTCACCAACTAATTTTGGATCTCGAGGATCAGGCATTACGAAGGCTAATTTCTTACCATCAGCATCTTTTATTTCATAAGTTACAAAATCGCCTTCGCCCGTTTGCATTACTTCCTTGGTCAACATATTTGCTTTTTCCGCAAGGTTGTCGCCAATCGAAACACCTTGAAAAGATTTGTTTTTGATCTTATAATTTCTTTCTGGAATACTTTTAACTGCACTTTTATCTTCAAGATTTTCAGTTTTTTCTTCAGCGGTAAAAGTGGCTGGTTTCTTTTCTTCTTCACAACTTTGCAAGATAAAAAACGAAAATAGTGTGATTAAAATTAAAAAATTGAATTTCATTTTTTTGGATTATGATTTAAAAAATTTGGGTTAGCATGTATTTATTAAACTAAAATTTCATTTAAAATTTCTTCCATTCCTTCTTGCAATTTCAAGGCAGAAGCTCTCGCTTGCTCTGCAAAATCTTCTCCTTCATTTGCAAAAATAATCCCTCTCGAAGAATTCACTAATAATCCACAAACGTCATTCAAACCGTATTCAGATAATTTTTGCAAATCACCACCTTGTGCTCCAACACCAGGAACTAATAAAAAATTATCTGGTGCTATTTTTCTAATTTCTTCAAATTTTTCAGGATGCGTTGCGCCCACCACAAACATTAATTGTTCAGGTGTTCCCCAAGTTTGAGCAGTCCGCATAACTTTTTCATACAGCGGCATTTCTCCATCTTGGGAAGCAAATTGAAAATCATTACTCCCTTTATTCGAAGTCAAGGCTAGAAGAATTACCCATTTGTTTTCGAATTCTAAAAAAGGTTGAACCGAATCAATTCCCATGTAAGGCGCTACAGTTACCGAGTCAAAATTGAGTTCTTCAAAAAATGCTTTGGCATACATTTTTGAAGTATTACCAATATCTCCACGCTTGGCATCTGCAATCGTAAAGTGTTCTTCGGGAATATATTTCATCGTTTTTTCTAAAGACTGCCATCCTTTGGCTCCACGAGATTCGTAGAAAGCCAAATTGGGTTTATAGGAAACACAAAGGTCTTTAGTTGCGTCGATAATCTGTTTGTTAAATTCAAAAACAGGATCATCATACTTCAATAAATGTTTTGGAATTCTGCTAAAATCGGAATCCAAACCGACACAGAGATAAGATTTTTTGGTTTGGATTTGTTGGAGGATTTCTTGTCGAGTCATTAAAATTAGTATTGAGATTTTATAAGTATTGGGTATTGAGATTTGAAATGCTATTAGGTCTCAATACCTAATACACGCCATCTCAATACTTACAAATTTAAACTACTCCATTCATTGCCACTACTCCCTTAATTTCAGGAATCTTACTTCTAATCGCTTCTTCAATTCCGGCACGCAAAGTCATCGTGGACATATTGCAACTTTCACAATTGCCCATCCATTTGATTTGAACCATCATATCTTCCGTCACCCCTACTACTTCCACATTTCCACCATCTACTTTTAAGTGAGGGCGAACGCTTTCTAAGGCAGCATCAACTCTTTCTACTAGTTCAGACTTTTCAGTTACTGACATAATTATTATTTTTTATAAAAATTTAAATTCTGTTTTATTCTTTCGCCTGTTAAACTGTTTTATTGTCAACTACGATTTCACATCAACAATTTGTGTTGGCGACTTTTGATTGTTTCTCAAATTAACTTGTTGAATCGTGTTTTGAGCAACCTCCAAAAAGTAATCTTGCAAACCAGAATCTTCTTGAACGACAGCTGGCTTCCCAGAATCACCTGCTTCCCGAATTCCTTGAATCAATGGAATCTTTCCTAGCAAAGTTGACTCACTCAACTTAACCATTTTATCACCACCACCTTCTCCAAAAATAAAGTATTTATTATCTGGCAATTCCTTCGGTGTAAACCAAGACATATTTTCTACCACTCCTAAAATCGGAACATTAACCGATGGCAATAAAAACATATTCATCGCTTTGACTGCATCCGCCACCGCCACTTCTTGTGGAGTCGTTACCAAAACCACTCCTGTCACAGGAACCGTTTGCACTAAAGTCAATTGAACATCACCTGTCCCTGGAGGTAAGTCAACCACCAAGTAATCTAAGTCAGACCAAATGGTATCTTGAAAAAATTGTTTGATGATCGCAGCCAATCTTGGTCCTCTTAAAACAACCGCTTGCTCAGGTTCGATGATAAAACCAATTGACATAACTGGAATACCATAAGCTTCCAAAGGAACAATTTTCGCTTTGCCATACACATCTTGAATCTTCGGTTTTTGTCCCACCAAACCCAACATCGTTGGCATCGAAGGACCATATAAATCCGCATCAATCAAACCAACTTTTTTCCCAGCTTTCTTTAAACCCAAAGCCAAATTTACGGCAACGGTAGATTTACCTACTCCTCCTTTTCCAGAGGCAACTGCAATAATATTTTTGATTTGTGGAACGCTTGAAGTATTCTCTTTCGCCTCCATATTTGGATTTTTTCCCATCATGTGAACATGCACATTAGCGTTGGGATAAATATTTTGAATGGCTTGAATACAAGCAAAATTCAAATCAGTTTTGTTAGGCGTATTAACCGAAGTCAATTCTAATTTGAATTGAACATTATTGCCATCAATCGTCAAATCACGCACCATACTTTTCTCAATCAAATTCATTCCTGATATCGGATCAATCACCGTCGAAAGTGCATTTATTATTTTACCTGTTTCTATCATTTTTTTATAAAATATTTCTGCTAAATTTTGCTACAAAATTACGAAAAAACTATTAGGAATAAGATTTAATTTAAAAGGATAAATTTTGATTTGAAATTATTCTTGAATTTCAGCTGTCATTTTAAAAACCATGGCTGCCGCTGCACCTCCAGCAAAATTAGCGACTAAGAAAACCCAAATGTCATTCCACCGAACTAGTTCTGCCATCGAAATTCCGATCGCCACCGCAGGATTAAAAGCACCTCCTGAAATTCCTCCAAAAGCATAAGCAATTCCAATCACAGTAAAACCAATCGCCACTCCATAAAATGAATTTCCTGCTGTACCTTTTGCTATTGCTACATTTAAGATAACTAAGGCCAAAATAAATGTTCCTAAAAACTCTGCTAGCAAAGCTGGGAAAACTTTTGGTGATAAATCTATCATATCAATTTCTGGAAGCGAAATATAACTACCTAACAAAAAACCAGCAGTTAAAGTTGCCAAAAATGCTGCGCCAATTTGAGCTACTAAATATCCCAAAACATCTGAGTTCTCGATCTTTTTACAAATAAAAAAAGCAAGTGTGACTGCTGGATTATAATGTGCTTTAGAAATATGACCTCCCATATAAATTACCCCAATCAAAGTCATCCCAATAGCTATTGGAGCAAAAGTTCCTAGTCCTCCAATAACTGACATACATATAGCCAACATCAAAAAATAGGTACCGATAAATTCAATGATATACTTATCCATTTCGATAATTTTTATTTTGGAAGAGAAGTAAAGTAATATTGTAGAAAATCCATTTGATTAAAACGCAACAAAACTATTTTTTTCAAAACTAAAAAACAACTTTCGCTCAAATAAACTAGCTATACCATGAAAATTGAAAATTTGATTATTCTTTTCTAATCAACGATTTCTATTGTCTACCTACTTATATTCCTTGATTAAAACCAATAAAAAAATCCAAGGTGATAGTCACCTTAGATTTTTTTAATTCTTTGATCATCAAGAAATTTTGATTAATTATTTGAAACATACGCTTTTACTTTAACCATAGAATCTGGTTCCCTAAAAAGGTGAGTAATTTCTCTTTCTGCAAAAGCATCTAAAATTTTCATTTTTAAATCTCTTTCTATTTGTTTCATTTTACTAAAACCAAAGGAATAAAAATAGAGGTGAAATACAATATTTTCATTTCTCAATCCAACAGTACTAACATAAGGTTTTGTTGAATTAGTGATATGAATATGCTCCTTCATTATTCCTATCAAAATATCTTCAATTTTATTGATATTAATTTTACTGCATGCTTTGAATGCAACATGTCCTTTAATAGGAGTATTTGTTTTTGAAAGATTAGTTATTCCTAATTGCTCAATTTTTTTCAAAGGAAGTATTAACTCTGAGTTTTGATTTACTTCTAATAATAAATTCTTAAGTCCAACTTCTTTTACCCTTGCTAATTCTCCTTCAAATTGAACATAATCATTCACCTCAAATTCTCTCCCCTCCCACAGTCCTTCAATAACTGACCAAACCTTTAGAACAGCAGCACTAAAAATGGCCATTAAAATGAATTTTAAAACTAATAAACTACTCATCTTGTAAAATTTTTAGAAAAAATAACAATTGAATTACATTTTAGTTTTAGCTTAATATTTTTGGATAAAAAAAATTCTTCTTTCAAATATGAGCATTGAAATATCCATCTTTGGGCATCCTTATTGGTCATAACTTATTGTATAACTCTGCTCTTACAATCGAAATCAAGAAATCTAGTATAAGTAACTCATTTATATATTTTTTGTTGAAAATATCTAAAAGAAAAAATATTCTTTCATTTTTTCATTATAAACATTAGACTTCTCTTTCAAATACTAGTCACACACCAATTTTTCTTTTTTTATAAATCTACCTTGTAAGTTTTAAGACACAATTATGAATAAGTTATTTTAAGATTATTTTTTTATCCTTTGAGGCAAAAAACGTAAGCGAACCCTGTGGTTCGACGAGGCTTTTTAACGATGAAGGATATAAAAAAAACTAAAATAGCTATTCAATAATTGTATCTTAAAACTTACTATTAAATTAAAGACAATCATCTTCTTGAAATACCTACCTCAATCTCAATTCTTTTTGAAATAGAGTTTTAGATTAGTGTAATGTTGTCATTACTTAATGGAATTTCCAACAACTAGTTTCCAACCCGCCAGTTATACGAAATTACTCCAATTAAAGACATTCAACCTTTAACTACTCAAAAATAAATCATCAATAATATTATTTTGAAACTCAGTTATAGCTATGAAATGTCAAAATAAAAAAGCTATTTCAAATGAATTAAAATAGCTTTTCACAAAATGAATTAATTCATTTTTATACAGCCAAACTTTTATGCGACCCATCACAGAATGGAGGATTGGATGTCAATTTGCAAGTACAGATCCCTGCAGTTTTTTCAGCCTCTTGGGTAAATACCATTGGTGTAAATGAAGTGTCTTTGTGAGCACCGTTGCACCAAGGCTGGTTTTCAGATTTCCCACATGAACACCATGCATACTTTTTTCCTTCTTCCAAAGTCATTCTAATTGGAGATGTTCCTCCTACTGTTGGTTTTTCCATTTTTGTATTTTTTTATATTTTCTAAAAATTGGTTTCGAATAAAAAGTGGAAGATAAAAAAAATTAGTTCTACAAAAATTATTTTTCCAATAAATTTGTCTGCATCGAATCCTTTTCCATTTTTTGTTGATTATAAATATCAAAAAACGTAGGTACACTTTGCATCAAAAATCTCGAAAAGGAATTAGACAACACCACTATTCCAATATCTTCTTCCAAACAAAAAGCCATCTCTGTTCGATAACCATTTAAATAACCACCATGATATATTAATTTTTGATCCTTGTAATTTATCGTTCGCCAACCCATCGCATAACCTACAGAAGTTACCCCATCCCAATTTCGAGACCAAGGATTATTTTTGGGCAAGCGATTATTTTGTTTATAAATAGGTTTCAAAGACTTTAGGGAAATCACCTCGGGATGATGTCCCAAAAGAGCATTTACCCAAATCGCCATATCTGCAATACTTGCATTTACTCCTGCAGCGGGCAACACCGAAAAGTAATCATCTTGCTGTTCCATCGGAAGACTATTTCTAGAACTATGAGGTAAAGCAATATTATTTTCTTGCATCAAACTTTCATAATCAATGGAGGCATCCACCATTTTTAAAGGTTTGTAAATATATTGTTTGATCAATGAATCATAAGTCATTTTAGTCGTTTTCTCTAACATTGGTTGCACTAAACTGTAGGCTAAGTTTTGATAGGCCATCACTCGACCTGGTGCTGCTATCAAAGGTACTTCTTTCAACCTGGGAATCATTTGTTGCATGGATTGTCCTGCTTCAATCAAATTTCCATAAGCATGCCTTGGTAATCCGGTGGAATGACTCAATACATGTTTTAGATTTAAAATTTGAGTCGCAGAATCTTCGATCAATTGAAAGTTTGGAATATAATCTTTGACCTTCGAGTTCCATCTCAGCTTTTTTTCTGCCACAACTTGAGCAGCTAATACCGCAGCAAATCCTTTGGATAAAGAAGCAATTCGGAAAACAGTATGCTTATCGATGGAATCCCGCTCCCCTGCTTTTTTCAGACCAAAACCTTTTTGCAACAGAATTTTTCCATCCTTGACAATCGCAACTGCCATGCCGGTTGGGGCATTTTTTAACTGATATTGTTCTTCCACAGCATAAGTGAATTCGTCTACCAAAGCTTGTTCGGAAGCTGTTAGAATAGATTTTTTTGGAGGATTTTTCTCTTCTGTTTGAGGGGAACTACAACTTTTTAACAATAAACTTACAAAAACTAAAATTATCAATCCAAAGCATCTCTTTTCCATAATCATTGCAATATTTTTATTTTTTAGGAACAAAACTCAAAAACCGAATAATAACTTAATTCTCAAAATATCTAGAGGTTTAATATAAAATCAAATAAGTATTTTATATATTTGAAATGCATTTCTACTCTATTACATACTAATTAGAAAACAAGATTTTTTATTTTTTTATTCAGGAAGGAAGCTTTACCAAAAGCACAACCAAAAATAATCTCAAATGAAATTCAAATCATCCGTTTTCTTTTCTACCCTTGTTTTCCTATTTTTTTCTTTTCCTATTTTTTCGCAAACAGAAGAAGGTTTTGACCAACTCCAAAACGAAGAATTCGAAGCTGCTATTGCTTTATTCCAACAAGATTTGGATAATAAATCAATGTCGGTTTTTGCAAATTATGGACTAGCTAAAATTTATGCCGATAGCTCATATTCGGAAGTCAATTTGGATCAAGCTTGGGAATACTTTTTAGTATTTAATGAAGGATATAAAACACTCAAATCAAAGAAAAAAGACCAGTATAAAAAGCAATTTAAAGTCAAGTCGTCTAAGTTAAAAAATCAAATTACTGAAGCTGCCCTCGCTTTTACTAAGACTCAAAATTCAGTTGAATCGTATGACCACTTTTTAACTTTTTATAAAAAATCAAAACTTTCCTTTCGGAAAGATATAGAATTAAGTCGTAACCAATTAGCTTATGAAAATGCATTAGATAGTAACACCAGCAAGGGTTTTAGCTTTTTTTTAGAAAAATATAATAAATCATTAAAGTCAAAATCACCTCAACTTTTTAAGGAAGGAAAAAAAAGATTTTTTGAACTTTCAATGAAAGAAAATGGCTGGAGTAGCTTTGATAGTTTTGCCAAAAGACACAAACGGAATCCTTATGTAAGAGATTCTGGTGCAAAAAAATATCAATTAATTCATGACCTCAACGACAAAACAAAATACCATGAATTTATCGATGAAAACCCCAAAAGTTTATATCTGAAATTTGCTAAAAACAAGTTGGTTAATCAAATGATGGAAAATGGTAATTTAGCTGAATTCAATTGGTTTCTGCTTTCTTATCCTGATCATGAATCTTCCAAAGATTTATGGAAAAAATTTCTAGAAACTTATATCGCAGAAAATGGAGAAGGAACAGTCAAAGAATTTGCAAAAATGTATCCTCAATACCCATTTCAAGAGGAACTAAAAAAGAAATTACAAATAGCTTTGCAAAAGGAAGAAGCTGATTATTTCCAAAAAATACAAAAATCGAAAGATGTAATTGCATTGTTAGAATTTTGGGAGAAATTTCCAGAAAGTGATTTTTCTTCAAAAATAGAATCACAAGTTGCTTCCTTAATTGGAAAGAATTCTACTATTACTGTTCTCGAAAAATATTTAAACCTAAGTACCAATACCTCAAAAAAAGAAACATTGGTCTCTCACCTATATACAATGTATTCCGAAGATTTAAGAGTCAGTAATTTGAAAAAATTCCAATCAAAATATGGAGACATTTTTCAAGACTCTGCTAAAATTGAAAACGATTTAGCTTTGGCAAGTCGATTTGAAGATTTAAAAGATCGGACGTTTGATGAAAAACAAAACGAAGAATTTGCACAATTTATTAAAGATGCTGCACCTCATCGTGCTGCTTTTCAAGCCTTACTCAAAGTTATTTCGAATGATTTGAAAAGTAAAGATTGGGCCAACGCAATGTTGACTATGAAAAAATATCAATCTTATTTCGAAAAATCAAATCTCTATCATCAGCTTTTTGATGCACTAAATGCTCCTAGCCAAAATGTTGAATTAACAAAATTAGATGCCATCAATTCAGAAGGGAGCGAATATGCTCCGGTCATTTCTGCTGATGGAAAAACACTTTACTTCTGCGCAAAATATCGACCTGATAATTTGGGAAAAGAAGATATTTTTATTTCTCAAAAAGAAAATAATCAATGGACGCCTGCCAAGTTGTTGCCTGGAATTAATTCGGTATCTGCTAGCGAAGCCCCTGAGGCAATTTCGGTGGACGGTACCCAAATGATGATGTTTCAAAGTGGACAATTGTGTTTTAGTAACCAAACTTATGATAGTTGGTCGGAACTTGAATTCCTACCTCGTACTGTCAATGCAACTAAGTGGCAAGCTGATGCAGCTTTATCAAGTGACGGAAGAGCATTGTTATTTGTTTCGTCGCGTAAGGATATCGTTGGATTCACCAAAGACAATAATTTAGATATTTATGTGGCATTGAAAAATGAAGAGGGCCAATGGCAAGACGTGATTAATTTGGGGCAACAAATCAATACACCCTATTTAGATCGTTCTCCTTTTTTACATCCAGACATGAAGACTTTGTATTTTAGTTCTACTGGACATGGAGGATTTGGAGAGATGGATGTTTTTAAAACTACTCGTTTGGATGATACTTGGACTAATTGGAGTACACCAATAAATCTAGGTCGCGAAATAAATACTTCCAATAATGATTGGGGATACAAAGTCAGTACAGATGGTGCAAAGGCCTACTTTAGTTTTGCTTCCGAAACTTCTCCCAATGAAGATATTTATCAAGTAGCATTACCAGAAAAGATGAGGCCGATGGCTGTTTCGACGATCTCTGGAACGCTGAAAGACTCTTATGGTTTGCCGATTGATGCAGAAATTATTATTGAGGATTTAGAAACTGGAAACATTGTTAGCGAGCTAAAAAGCAACCCAAAAACTGGAGATTTCTATGTGGTTTTACCGGGCAATCGAAAATATAGTTACTTCATCAAGAAGGAAGATTATTTTCCAATTTCCAATAATATTGATTTGAGTAATAATAAAAGAGTGGAGATTAATGAAAATTTAAAACTGTTTACGGTAGCCGAATTAACGGAAAAAGGAATGAATTTGACTTTGGAAAATATCTTTTTTGATACCAATCAAGCTATTCTTAAAAAAGAATCTTATGCAGAATTGAATCGAGTTTTGGCATTGATTAAAACCAATAATTTTAAAATTGAATTATTCGGACATACCGATAATGTTGGCAAAAACAATTACAATCTTCAACTTTCGCAAAAACGTGCAGATGCTGTTATGAAATATTTTATCGAAAAAGGAATTCCAGCAACTGATATTTCAGCACTTGGAGAAGGAGAAACAAAACCTATCGAAAGTAATGAAACGGAAAAAGGAAAAGCTAAAAATCGAAGAGTGGAAGTTAAGTTTAAGAATTAAAATAAATATCTAATATTGAACAAGGAATATCCAACATAGTAAGATTTTAGTCCGTTGGATTTTGGAAATTCCTTCTTCAATATTAGATATTTATTTAGGAACCCTCCCCGAGCCATTACATTGCTTACAAAATTCTCGTTCCCTCGTTCCATACCAATAACCTTTTCCATCACAGTTGGGACAACCTTTAGTACTTGATAAAAGTTGTGGCACCCAAGTAAATAATTTGATGGCAAAATAAATCAAGCCAAAAACAATGGCAATTCTAAGTAGAATGATGAACATGAAGTAAGATGTTTTATCTGTAAAAAAATCCGAAGATAAAATTTCTTTTAGAGAACCTCAAGGCCCTCATTTTTAATGAGGCAATTTACTTCTCAATGCTCCATATATAAATGTTCCGAACAATGCACTCAAAATAATAATTAAAATAACCCAATATCCATGTCCTACCAATACATAAAGTGGCCCTGGACAAGCTCCAGTCATCGCCCATCCTAATCCAAAAATAGTTCCGCCAAACAAACTGGCTTTGTATGTTTTGGGTTTATCTTGAAATTGGATGACATCTCCAAATATATTTTTGACATCATATTTTTTTATTAAAAAATGGATCAACGCTCCCATCACAACTGCAACTCCGATAATTCCATACATATGAAAACTTTGGAATCGAAACATCTCTTGAATCCGAAACCATGAGATCGCTTCCGACTTGGTCATCACTATTCCAAATAATATTCCTACCAATAAAAATTTTAATAATTTCATCTCTTATCTATTTTATGTTTTTACAAAGAAAAAATAATTGGAAATAATAAATGTGTCATCACTAAACCTCCGACAAAAAAACCAATCACAGCAACTAAGGAGGGCAATTGTAAATTCGACAAACCAGTTATCGCATGTCCTGAAGTACAACCGCCTGCATACCTTGTTCCAAATCCAATAAAAATTCCTCCCAAAACAATTAAGATGAGACCTTGTAATGTTTTCAAGGCTTCTAAATTGAAAATATCAGTTGGCAAAAAACCTGCTCCCTCTGCATTTGTCTTTGGATACGAGATTCCTAAAGCAGACAAATCATTGATTGTCGCAGTTGACAATTGGACAGGTTCAGGACTTGCTAAAAGAGTCGACCCAATTCCACCTCCAATGATACTTCCCAACACAAATACTAATAGCCAATCGTGTTTTTTCCAATCATAATCAAAATATTCAAACCGACTTCCTGCTCCGCCAATAGAACACATTGCTTGGAAGGAAGAAGACACTCCAAACTTTTGACCTAGATAAATAAGTAATAACATAACTAAAGAAATCATTGCTCCCGAAACAGACCAATGCCAAGGTTGACTAATAAATTCTATCATTTTTATCTTTTTTAAATTTCTCTCAATAATGCAAACGCAAAGATGAGGAGTTAACATTTAAAACTGTGTGATTCTCATCACAAAATAAAACTATTTGGTAAGAATGTCGTCTTAAAAACTATGTTTAAGTGGAGAAAAAGTGAGGTACTTAACTTCTTTACATAAAACAAGAAAAGGATAATTTACTCTCGAATTAACAGAACAGTTCGTTCTTCTAAATTTAAAAGTTGAGTTCCATTTGACAAAGTATGAAAAGGGGTTTCCCAATGTCGATGTCCAAAACAAACCAAGGTGGCTGGACTGTTTTCCAAAGTCTCTCGAACACATGAATTACCAAATAATTCATTTTCTACAAAATCAGGCCCTTCATGTAATAGTAAAATATCTGGTTTTTTAAGACATTGCTTCTTGATTGCTTTTAAAAAGTCGCCTTCTTCCCATCGATTCATTTTCCGAATAGGACCAATAATCCCTCCTACTCCACTTATCGATAATTCAGAAATAGTCTTATTCCCGTTTTCGAAATAGTAAATATCCCTTTCAAATTGGAATTCCTTCACTTTACTATTTTCTGTCCCAATCATGTCGTGATTTCCTGCTACTCCAGCAACCCATTTGAAGTGTTTTTTGAAGGCATGATAAACAGAGCGAACATCACCAATTCCACCACGACGATGTTCTAGGGCAAATAAATCTCCACATAACATTACTCCTACATTCTGAATATTTAAATTAGGGTATTCTATTTCAATTAATAATTTTAGTTCTTCAGGGAGAATTTCCCCCATCAGTTTTAACCCACCATCGAATTCCATATGACCTTGCAAATCAGATGCAACAATTAATGCATCCAATTCATCTGGTAATTTATCGACTTTCCCTTCAAGGACAGGCCAGAAGTGATCTTGTAATGGCAAGACACCTTCTACGTGTAGTCTACTTGGGATTACTTTTTTATAAGGAATAGTATGGATGGGAGTGTTGTTTAAATTTGTAATTTTCATTTCGTTTTATATTTTTTTTTTTAAATTATTTATCCAAATTAGGTTGGAAAATAAATTCTCGGCTATCTAAATTAAATGCACATAAATTTCCATAACCTGAAGTTTCATAAAAACATCCTGCATCAATATCAAGCACAGGTAAGTCATCTAAAATTTTCAAACTATTTTCTATGTCAATTTTTTTCGTTGGAGTATGCCCGTGAACAATAATTCTTTTGCCCAACCAACCTCTATCGATTTGATCATACCATCTTCGAACCCACATCATTTCTTTAAGGTCAGCCAAAGGATCTTTTCTATAAAAATTTAAACCTGCATGCACTAAAATATAATCCTCCAACTCAAAATAATATTCCAATCTTTTCATCCATTCGATGTATTCTTTTGGAATATCAATATTAGCATTTACTTCAAAACTGACTAATGTGGCAACTTCCCCATTGTACAATACATTTAATTTAGCTATTTCGTCGATCAACATTTGTTCATGATTCCCACGCAAGCAGTTAACTTGAAAACCGTCATTTTGCAATTTCCAAATATAATCTATCACTCCCCGACTATCAGGCCCTCGATCAATATAATCACCTAATAGGTAGAGTTGATCTTGCTTGGTTAAGTTGACCTTTTCCAATAACCCTTTAAACGTTTTACAACAACCATGAATATCTGAAATAGCGAATCGAGGCATTTATATTATCTATTTAGTTTTCTTTCAAATGATTAAAACAAAACCTTCTAAAATTAGTTCCCTACCCCAGCAAGATAACCTTATTGTAAAAACTAAAATAAAATTAGTCACTAGCGACTAATTTTTATATATTTACGACTAGGTAAAAATCTAAAATCATTCATGAGTACCAAATTAAAAATCATCAAACAAGGAATCACCAGTTTCAACAAATCAAGTTTTGGAACAGTTACCTTATTTGAAATCGCTCAAAGCTTAGGTATTTCACGTGGAAATTTAACCTATCATTTTAAAGATAAAAATGTATTGCTTAAAGCAATCTTGGAAGACATGTTGGAAAAAATGGAAGTGCAACGAAAAAAATCTAGAACACTTCCTTCCTTCGAAAATCTACACAATGAAGTTCAATTGTATTTTAAATTTCAAAAAACATATTCTTTTATTTTTAGAGATTCCCAGGTTCTAAAATTGCCTTTCGTCAATAAAAAATTTAAGGAGATGACAGAGCAAACCATTTTAGACAACAAAGCCGCCATCGCCTTTTCCATTCAATTGGGAAATATGAAACCAGAACCCTTCCCAGGAATTTACAATAATCTTGCGGTGATGACTTGGGTACTTTCCTTTTATTGGTCTGCTCAAAACATCGTCAGGAATACCTCCAAAAATGAAGATGGAGAAAAAGTAATTTGGAGTTTGCTACTTCCTCATTTTACGCCAAAAGGAGTCAAAGCATTTAAAAATTATTTTGGCGAAAATTATTTTAATCAAATGGGAGAAGCGTTCCAATTTGACATCAACAAATATATTTCTTTCTAAGTAGCGGGACTCTCTGAGTCCCGTATCAAAACAAAACTTAGGAAAGATAAAAAGAGACTTAAAATCTATTTCAATTAATTCGGGACTCGGGAGAGTCCCGCTACTACAAAAAAATGCGAGCATTAAATTCAACAATCAATCCTTCCAGTCAAGCTTTCAAAGACAATCTCCTTGAAATGAAAAAACTCATTGACTTGCTCCACAAGCATCTCGAAACCAGTCGATTTGAAGGAAAAGAAAATTCTATTCAACGAGCTAGAAAGCGTGGAAAATTTTTAGCCAGAGAACGAATCGAATTAATTTTGGACAAAGACAGTCCATTTCTAGAATTACTTCCACTAGCAGGTTTGCAAAAAAAAGGAGGTTTCGGAGCAGGAGGAACCAATGTCTCAGGCATCGGAATGGTTTCTGGAAAATTATGCATGATTAACTCCAACGTAGGAACTCGAAAAGGGGGTTCAGTCGATCAAACCACCGTATTTAAAGGGCTACGGGTCGGAGACATCACTCGTGAATGCAAATTACCCACCATCAATTTAGTCGAAAGCGGTGGTGCCAATTTACCCGACCAAGCGACGATTTTCAATTACGGAGGAGAAAGTTTTAGAGAAATCACCAGGCGTTCCGCTTTAGGTATTCAAACTATTTCTATTGTTTTTGGAAATGCGACTGCGGGAGGTGCTTACATTCCAGGGATGTCAGATTATGCGATTTTTCAAAAAAAAGCAGCCAAGGTTTTCCTTGCTGGACCACCATTAGTTAAGATGGCAACCAACGAAGAATCTACTGACGAAGAGTTAGGTGGAGCTGAAATGCACAGTCGGATTTCAGGCGTTTCAGATTACTTAGCAGAGGATGAATTAGATGCGATTCGGATAGCTAGAGAGATTATGGAATTTATTCCTGCAACAAAACCGCACTTCATTCCGACAGAAAAAATCACAGAACCACTTTTCGATCCAGAGGAAATATTAGGTGTCGTACCTGCCAATATCAAAACGCCATTTGATGTTCGTGAACTCATCATGAGAATTTCCGATGGCTCAGAATTTTCAGAATTTAAAGCAGAATATGGTACGACAATGATTTGTGGTTGGACAAAAATTCAAGGTTATCCTATTGGAATTTTAGGCAACAACGGAGTTATTTTTTCCGAGTCTGCCAACAAAGCTGCTCAATTTATTCAACTCTCTAATCAAAAAAATATCCCCCTTTTATTTTTACAAAACACAACTGGCTACATGGTTGGAAAAAAATATGAAGAAGGTGGTATCATCAAAAATGGTGCAAAATTAATCAACGCAGTTTCCAATAGTAAAGTCCCGTCGATCACTTTGATGATCGGTTCATCGTACGGAGCAGGAAATTATGGGATGAACGGAAGATCCTACGATCCTAATTTTTTATTCGCTTTTCCTAATTCAAAAATTGGTGTGATGGGTTCCGAACAAATCGCAGGCGTGATGGAAATCGTTCAGCGAGCTTCTGCCAAATCAAAAGGAATTCCCTACGATGAAGAGCAAGGAAAAATGATCAAAGGAATGATGATGTTAGAAGCAGAATCTAAATCTTCGGTTTGGCATTCGACTTCTGAAATGTGGGACGATGGTGTTATTGATCCAAGAGAGACTCGAAATTATTTAGGATTTTGCTTAGCCATTTTATACAATCAAGAAATTGAAGGAGCTAAAAATTTCGGAATCTGGCGGCACTAACCTAAAACGACTTTCCAAGTCCTCATCCGTCAAGCGAATTTCCAAATTCGCAAAACTCAAAAAACATCATCATAAACGAGTCAAGAAATTCGTACTAAAAAATGAAAAAAATAAAAAAAATACTCATCGCTAACCGTGGCGAAATTGCTTCTCGAATTATTCGCACTTGTCAAAAAATGGGCATCACTAGCATTGCCGTTTTTTCGGAAGCAGATCGAAATGCACCATTTGTTGCGCAGGCAGATTTAGCAGTTTTCATTGGAGAAAGTTCGCCAAGTGAATCCTATTTATCGCAAGAAAAAATTATTGCTGCTGCCAAAAAAACCAAAGCAGATGCCATTCATCCAGGCTATGGTTTTTTATCAGAGAATACCCTTTTTGCAAAAAAATGTAAGGAAGAAAATATCATTTTCATCGGCCCAAATCCAGCTGCAATTGATGCTATGGGATCTAAATCTCATGCTAAAAAAATCATGGAAGAAAATGACGTTCCAGTTATCCCAGGTTACAAAGGAGAAGATCAGTCGGAAGCAACATTGCAGTCGGAAGCACTAAAAATTGGTTTCCCTCTTTTGCTCAAAGCGACTGCTGGAGGAGGTGGAAAAGGAATGAGAATTGTGCATCAAGCGGATGAAATAATCAAAGCCATTCATGCTGCAAAACGAGAAGCTAAAAATGCATTTGGTGATGATGAATTAATTATTGAAAAATATATTTCTTCTGGTCGGCACATAGAATTTCAGATTTTTGGCGATCAACATGGCAACTTAATTCACCTACTCGAACGTGAATGTACCATCCAACGTCGCTATCAAAAAGTGATTGAAGAAAGTCCTTCGCCAATCATGACCGAAGACTTAAGAAAAAAGATGGGACAGGCTGCAGTCCTTGCTGCTAAAGCACTCAACTACGATAATGCAGGAACCGTCGAGTTTATTTATGATGATAAAAGTGGAGATTTTTTCTTTCTTGAAGTCAACACTCGATTGCAAGTTGAGCATCCTGTGACGGAAGAAATTACAGGTTTGGATTTGGTAAAAATGCAAATAGAATCGGCTAGTGGAATGCCGTTATCTATTTCTCAAAATGAAGTTATTGGAAATGGGTATGCGATCGAAGCAAGACTTTATGCAGAAGATGCGGCCAATAATTTCACGCCAGTTACAGGAAAAATTCATCAGTTTAAAATCCCTAATGTTGAAGGTTTAAGAATAGAAACGGCGGTGCAATCTGACTCTGAAGTTTCCGTTTTTTATGATCCGATGATTGCGAAAATAATTGTTTGGGAAAAAAATCGGGAAGCAGCTCATGATAAATTAGCGTACGTTTTGCAACATTTAATTTGTCAAGGCATCACGACTAATCAAGCATTTTTAACAAACGTTTTAGCACACGAAGATTTTAGAAAAGGGAATTATGATACGCACTTTATTGAGCAAAAAATGAACCTCGATGAAATAGATAATTTGAAAGAAGAAGATTTGCAAGAAGCGGCGATTGCTGCAACTATTTTTGATTGGAAAAAACGAGAATCAGAAAGAACCATTTTGCAAAATATTCCATCAGGATGGCGCAATAGTTTTTATCGACCCAATATTGAAAAATATATTTTTGGTGAAAAAGAAATAGAAATCAATTATCGTTTTTCCAAAAATCAATTTGAATTTTCCGAAGGAGAAAAAACTATTCTAGTTCGTTTAGCTAACTTTGACAACAAAAAAATCAGGATTGAGATCGATGGAATTCAGAAAGATTTTTCTGTTTTAAAAGTTGAAAATGAATTTCATGTTCAGACTCCTTCGATTGGAAATATCAAGTTGAAACAAGTCGATCGTTTTCCCAAAAAAGAAAAAGAAAAAATAAAAGGTGGCTATGAAGCACCGATGCCTTCACAAATTATTTCTGTGCTCGTCGCACCTAATCAAAAAATAAAGCAAGGCACTCCCCTGCTCGTTATCTCTTCGATGAAAATGGAAAATACCATTTGCGCAGAGGAAGATGGAGTCGTGGAAGAAATCTATGCGACGGAAGGAAACAATGTCGAGGCAGGTTTTTTATTAATGAAAATTACGTAGGGGCAATCCTTTATGGTTGCCCTGCACGACGGGATAAATATATTATACAGATCCCCATGGTGTTGGGCAACCATAAAGGATTGCCCCTACATCGCAACGAATATTTTAACAAAATTATCATGGAATATTTTAACAAAAATCTTTTTGAAAAACCACTTGAGGAAACTTATGCTTTCATCAAATTGCAAGAAGACGAACACACTTTAACCATCACTTTGGATCGAGCCAAAAAGAAAAATGCCATTCACCCAAAGATGGTGGACGAATTGGCTTTCGCTTTACAATATGCAAAAATATCCAAACATATTTGGGTCATTGTCATTGCTGCGGAGGGAAATGTTTTTTGTGCAGGGGCTGATCTAAAAGCTTTTATGGGCATCCTTGGCGAATTCGAATCGTCAATTCCAAAGGCTGAAAA
>JBGCCY010000088.1:0-38537 GCA_045104975.1 Saprospiraceae bacterium | reverse complement strand
AGGATTTATACTTGCCTCTATTCCAGATGCTTGAACCGAATTATCATGCCAACACTATTATTTATGTGGACAATGCAGATATGAAAGAAAGTCAGGCATTTCTAAAAATAGTAAGTCAAAACAACAGGTATAATTTGGAGTCAAAATTTGGTGGAAAGGTTGTCTTAATTACAATTAAATAATATGCATTTCATTAAAAAAAATTACGGTTGGATGATTGTTGTCATTTTGGCAACACTACCAATGTTGGTTGTTTTCAATTTGTTAAACATTGATTTTACCAATGGCTTAACCATTATATTTGAAGATGCCGATGGCAATTCTACTATAGGTATGTTATATCATGTCACAGGAGAATTTGCTATTCGATGGATGACTGCAGTATTGACCTGTACGCCATTTTTTATTCTCTTTGGGGTGACTAATCTTTTTGTGAGACAAGCAATGGGAGTTGCGACAGCCGTTTGGAGTTTTTTACATTTTCTCTTTTTTATATTAGCAGAAGGTTTTATAGAAACATTTGCTCAAGTAAATTATGTAGCTGGATTTATAGCTGTATTAATTTTAATTCCTTTGTTTTTTACCTCGAATAGAAAGTCGATGAAACGGTTAAAAAAGAATTGGAAAAAGCTACAACGGTTTTCTTATGCAGCGATTTTTTTAACTATATTACATGTTGTTATTTTAGAAAAAACTTGGCTGATTTATGCTATAGTTGTAGGTATCGGATTTGTAATAAGAATACCTTTTGTGAAAAATAAAATTTTAGAATTTCGAAAAACAAAATAATAAAATGAGTAAAAAAACAGACAACGCAAAAGCACTTTACCTACAAGGTATTAAGCAAGGAAATATTGAGGTTGTGGATGAACTCACAGGAGACCGATATACACAACACAGCACAGGAGTTGCTGATGGGGCAGAAGGCTTTAAAGCATTCTTTAGAGGGTTTTTAGAAAGAACAAATGACCGTGATATTCAAATCGTTAGATGTATTGAAGATGGCAGATTTGTATTTACTCATGCTTATCAAAACATAGACAATGGTACTGCTAAATGGATTACTACGGATATGTTCGATACAGATGAAAATGATAAAATCGTTGAACATTGGGATGTCATTGCGGCTTATAAAGAACCTTCAGAAACCGTGTCAGGTAATGATATGATATTGGGAGATTTTGAAATTACTGATTTAGAAAAAACTCAGGAAAATAAAGCATTGGTTAGAACATTTATAACTGATGTATTTCAAAATGGAAATCATAAAAACTTGGATAAATATGTTTCAAGAGAAACCTATATCCAACACAATCCAAATGTTCCAGATGGTTTTGAGGCAGTAGAAGCGTTCTTATCACAAGACTGGAATTACGACTATATTTTTCATGTGATGGGGCAAGGTAATTTTGTTGTGGCAAATTCAAAAGTTACTTACAATAAAGAAGAGCTTTGTGTCTTTGATATTTTTAGAATAGAAGACGGTAAAATAGTTGAGCATTGGGATAATATGGAACCTATACCACCACGTAGTGAATGGGCCAATACAGGCAAATTTTAATCAAACTTAAATATGAATATAAAAGCACTTTATAAAGAAATACGTTCGTATACAGCACATCTTTGCAAACCATTAGCAGAGGAAGATTATGTGATCCAGGTAGTTAATTTTGCAAGTCCTGCAAAATGGCATTTGGCTCATGTTACTTGGTTTTTTGAAACCTTCATTTTGATTCCGCATTCAAAAAATTATGAAGCATTCAATCCTAATTTCAATTTCCTTTTTAATAGTTACTACAATAATGTAGGGGATAGAATATTGCAAACTAACAGAGGGAACATGTCTCGTCCACGCATCGATAAGATTTATGCGTATCGGAAACATGTGGATAAAAAAATGGAGGAATTGTTAGAAACTATTTCTGATGAAAAGATAATTGAGTTAATTATTTTAGGATTAAATCACGAACAACAACATCAAGAATTGTTAGTGACAGATCTAAAATATATGTTTGGGCACAATCCTATTTTCCCAATTTATGATACCGATTTTTCACTTGTCAATGATAAGAATATTAACAAGGAAAGCATAAAAGTAAATGCAGGGGTGTATGAAGTTGGGTATCAAGGAAATGATTTCTGTTACGATAATGAACTTGGAGTTCATAAAGTATATTTAGATGATTTTGAAATAAATAATCATTTGGTTACGAATGGAGATTTTATAGATTTTATGGAATCTAATGCTTATTCCGATTTTAATATCTGGTTAGATGAAGGATGGAGTTGGGTAAATACTCATAAAATTAACTCCCCAATGTACTGGCACAAAGTTGATGGAGAATGGCATTATTACACACTTGCCGGATTACAAAAAGTAGACAAAAATGCCATGTTG
The DNA here is from genome assembly GCA_045104975.1 of Saprospiraceae bacterium. GTDB lineage: Bacteria > Bacteroidota > Bacteroidia > Chitinophagales > Saprospiraceae > CAJQQY01. Next base: position 36,139 of record JBGCCY010000088.1, on the reverse strand, counting down.
AGCCACATTAATTATTATGAGGCTAATGCCTTTGCTGAATGGAAAGGGATGCGTTTACCTACTGAATTTGAATGGGAAATAGCTGCCAAACAAATGAACTGGGGTAAAAGATGGGAATGGACAAATAGTGCCTATTTACCTTATCCAAGATTCAAAAAAGAAAATGGAGCAGTAGGGGAGTATAATGGAAAATTCATGAGTAATAAAATGGTTTTAAGAGGAGCTTCTGTAGCGACTTCCAAAAATCATAGCCGTACTACTTACCGAAATTTTTTTAACCCAACAGAAAGATGGCAATTTACAGGAATAAGATTAGCAAAATAAAATGATTGAAATTTTTAAAAACGAAGTAGATAAAGGATTGGATTCTAACCCAAAAACACTTCCTTCAAAATATTTTTACGATAAAAAAGGAGATGCTCTTTTTGTAGAAATAATGAATTTACCTGAATACTATTTAACTCGCTGCGAGTTTGATATTTTCCAAAAGAAAACCCAAGAACTTATTGAAGTATTTGGGGTGAAACGAGATACTTATTTCGAGTTGATTGAATTAGGTGCTGGCGATGGTACAAAAACAAAAGAACTGTTGAGGTCGTTAGACGCTCAAAATTATTCTTTTGATTATTATCCTATTGATATTTCTCCTAATGCATTAGATTTGTTAGAAAAAGACCTAACCAAGGAATTACCGAATGTTTCTGTGCAAACAAAACAAGGTGATTACTTTGATGTATTAGCTTCTTTAAAAGAAAGCAAGAAACCTAAAATTGTTTTATTTCTTGGTTCTAATATAGGGAATATGATGGATGATTTAGCAGCAAAATTTATCTACAATTTAGGAGCAAATCTTCAAGCAGGAGATAAATTATTATTAGGGGTAGATTTAATAAAAGCAAATGAAATTGTACGTCCTGCTTATAATGATAGCAAAGGTATTACCGCAAAGTTCAATCTTAATTTACTCCAAAGAATTAATAATGAATTAGGCGGAAACTTTAATCTCGACCAATTTATACATCAACCCGAATATGATGAAAAAGAAGGAATCGCCAAAAGTTATATTGTAAGTACTAGTAACCAAACAGTAGAAATTAAAGTCACAGGAAAATCATATAATTTTACAGCAGGAGAAAAAATTCATACCGAAATTTATAGAAAATATAATGATGAACTTATTGAGAAAATCATTGCAAATACAGATTTTAATCTTGAAGCGAAGATACTAGATAGCAAAGCCTATTTTGCAGATTACATTCTTAATAGAAATTAGGAATGGAGAAAAGAAGCTCTAAAATTGACTTGTAATGAGTTCTTTATTTTTACTCTAAAAAATAATAACAATACTCTTACATGTGTGATTAAAGCTCAAATCACAGTAGCAATAAATACATTTTAAAATAAAATAAATACAATGAAAATAGCAGTAACAGCAGCAAGTGGCAAATTAGGTTCAGCCATAGTAAAACAGCTTATAAAAGACATTGGAGCAGAAAATGTAATTGGTATCGCACGAACACCAGAAAAAGCGAAGCATCTTGGTGTTGAGGTTAGAGAAGGCGATTATAATAATCGTTCAGCATTCGATGATGCGCTAAAGGGTGTAGATGCAGTTCTACTAATTTCGGGTTTAGATAAACCTGACAAAAGAATTCAGCAGCATCGGAATGTAATCGAAGCTGCAAGGCAGAATGGTGTAAAAAAGATAGTTTATACCAGCATTATCGGAGAGGGAGAAAAAAGTGCATTTAGCCCAGTCGTAAATAGTAACCGTCAAACAGAAGAAGATGTCCAAAACTCAGGACTTGACTATACCATTGGTCGTAACGGAATTTATCTGGAACCAGATTTAGAGTATATAGATACATATGTAGAAGACGGCGAAATTAGAAATTGTGCTGGTGATGGGAAATGCACTTACACCAGTAGAGTAGAGTTAGGATATGCTTACGCCAAAATGCTTCTTGAAGAAAAACACAATGGACAAGTCTATAACCTTGTAGGTCAACCAATTACCCAAACCCAGCTTGCTGATTACATCAACCAAGCTTTCAATACCAATCTAATTTACAATTCAGTTTCTGTTGAGGACTATACAACAGAAAGAAAAAAAGAATTAGGAGATTTTATGGGTACTGTGATTGCAGGTATTTACGAAGGGATGAAGAATGGAGCTAATGATGTACCTTCTGATTATGAAAAAGCAACGGGCAGACTTCATAAGTCGCCACTCGAAATGATGAGAGCATTTAAAAAATCGTAAAAAAGTATTGATGAATTCATTGAACCTTTAAATGCATAAATAGCGATTGAAATAGATTTCTTTTCAAGACGAAAAATACTTAGATAAAATGATTCTCACAAAAAAAGTAGAGTATAGAAGACTGTTTGAGTATACAAAAAAAAGGAATGGTTTCTTTTTATTACAAGCCTTCTAGTCTTGATAACCATAAATTATTTCGACGCTTTCTTATTCAAACCTCTTTCTATTCCATCTGGAATAATTGGTACAGCCTTAGCATTTTTAATTGGTTTTCGAATTAATACAGCATACGATAGATGGTGGCAATCCTTAGGCGGCTATGCTAGTCTTTGATTTTTATCCTTTATGAATTTCGTTAATTTTATTATGCAGATTCGTGGATGGGTGAAGTGGAAAGAAACAAAGTCAAAAAATGAATTCATGTTCTTTCCTTTTTTGCAAGCGTTTGTTTAGCTGCAAAATTAATGGAGAAAACGAAAGGAAGGATATACAAAAGAATTTATCCATTGTAGAAATCGAAAATTCTATTTTAATGATGGAGAAAATTGCATCGCTAATTGTCTAAGGTAAATCTCACCATTTAACATAGCATCCTCTAAGTCCTTAGTCTGTTCTGAAATAGAAAAAATAGACTTTGTATTTAAAAGTTTTATCTGTTGTTTGGACAATTCATTTTTCCCAACAAACAAACTCAATGGTTTATTATATTTTTCACAAAGCGTTGCGATACCATTGACGACTTTTCCTTGAAGCGATTGCTCGTCTAATTTACCTTCACCACTAATGACCCAATCGGCAGCCGCAATTTGCTTTTCTAAATTGGTCAATTGGGAAATAGTTTCGAATCCTTTTTTGAGGTTAGCATTTAATAAGGCAACAAGTCCTGCACCAATGGCACCTGCGGCTCCTCCGCCAGGAAGTTCGCTAACATTACTCTTACAATGTTGGTTTAAAATTCGACTAAAATTTATTAAACCATTATTTAAAAGCAAAACTTGTTCGGCTGTTGCTCCTTTTTGAGAAGCATAAATGTGGGCTGCTCCATTTGTTCCAATCATCGGATTGTTGACATCGCAAAGCAAGGTGATTTCTATTTTTTTAAAATCAAAAATAGGAGAGGAGTGGATGAATTTTACTTTAGATAAGTTTTCTCCGTTGGGTGAAAGTTCGTTTTTATTTTTATCTAAAAATTGAAAACCTAACTCTGACGCTATGCCCATTCCAGCATCATTGGTCGCACTTCCGCCCAGAAATAAATAGATTTTTTCAAAACCTTTCGAAAGCGCATCAGCCATCATTTTGCCTGTGCCGATGGTAGAAGTGAATAATGGACTTCTTTCTTTTTGAGTTAATAAAACTAAACCACTTGCACTTGCTACTTCAATAAAAGCAGCATCGGAGGAAGTGAAATAATGAGTGGAAATTTCTCTTCCGATGGGGTCAACTGTTTTGACCGATTGTTTTTTTAAGGCCAAATGTTTTGATAGAATTTCTAGGGAGCCATCTCCTCCATCTGCCATTGGATGGTAAATGGTTTCGATGGTTGGAATGTTTTTTTTAAATCCATTTCCAATTGCTTCGCAAACTTCCTGTGCGGATAATGAACCTTTAAATTTATCTGGTGCGATTAGAATTTTCATAAAAAATGAAATAATTGTAAAATTAATATTGCTCTATTTTAGCATACATTTCAAAACAATTTTTAGCTAAAAATACTTGGAACCAAATAACTTCTCGAAAGTATTTTTCCAAAAAAGGAGATTAAAAGCCAAAGTCAGCGCAACAACAAAAAGGACAACGAGTAGATAGTGGAAAAGATGAAAAAGCCAAAGCTATGAGATACAAAATACTAGGCCAACACGACTTATATTTTTCGACAAAGAGGATAGAGGAATGGAGCATCAAAAAATCACCAATCAATCGGACGATAATCTTTTAAGAATTTCCCACTCCAATGTTTCCCAGTATTGATTCCGTCAAACAAAGGATCCATCACCCTCGCTGCACCATCAACAATATCCAAAGGTGGTTGGAAATCATGAATCTCTGTTTTCCTTTTTGCTAACTCAGCAGGATCTTCATCGGTTACCCACCCCGTATCGACGGCATTCATATATATTCCAAATTTTGCAAAATCAGAAGCAGCCGTATGTGTCATCATATTGAGTGCAGCTTTTGCCATATTCGTGTGAGGATGACGATTCTCCTTATGCCATCTTTGAAACTTTCCTTCCATGGCAGAAACGTTAATGACATGCTTCATTCCTGTATTTTCCTGCTTCATTAATTTAGCTAAACGGTTACATAATACAAATGGGGCAACAGCATTGACTAATTGAACTTCTAACATTTCATCTGTATTGATTTCCCCTAATTTCAATCGCCAACTATTCGTTTTTCTCAAATCAACTTGTTGTAAATCTGCATCTAATTTCTCAGAAGGAAAAACTTCTTCTTTTACCAAAGAGTGATCGATACTATATGGAATCTGTGATAATTTAGCAGAAGCACTTAAACCGATACCGATTTGTTTGCCATGCCAGGTGACCGGAAGGTTTTTACTTTGATGATCCGCTTTGCTTATACTTAGGTTGCTTAATTCTTGCAGGCAGGATTCATGATTGTTTAAAATTTGCTGAGCAGATTTTGGTAATTCAGCAAAAGGGCGTTCTTCGTTCGGCATCAAATGTTGGTAAAAACCAGCGGGGCGCCTAACTGTTTGCGCAGCATTATTAATCAGCACGTCTAATCGATCATAATGTTTTTCAATATAATTACAAAAGATTTCCACACTCGGAATATGCCTTAAATCTAACCCATGAATTTTTAGCCTATGTCCCCATGTTTCAAAATCTGGTTCTTTAGAAAAACGCAAAGCACTATCTACAGGAAAACGAGTTGTCGCAATTACTGTCGCTCCAGCCTTCAACATCATCAATGTAATATGGTAACCAATTTTCAAACGAGAGCCAGTCACTAGAGCCACTTGCTCAGAAAGATCAGCTGTTTGATAACGTTTCGCATAATTAAAATCACCACAGGTCGGACACATGCTATCATAAAAATGATGCAAGAAATTATAAGCGTTTTTGCAAACATAACATTCTCTAGGAGACTCTAGTTCGACGATTGGAGCAGTTTCAATAGCCGCACCTTCTATCATTTTTGGTGCAATAAAAATGGAGGCTTCTCTGGCACTTCTGATCCCTGTTCCCTTGCGAGCATCTTTATCTTTTTGGACAATTTTTCTTTTCTCTGCTTTCTTGGCTTCCTTTTTTCGTCGTAAAAATTCTTCTCTACTAGGTCTAGAAAATAATCCAGCGGCCATGATTAAAGCTAATCGTTGATTTTTAGGGATCTCAAAAATTTGATTGGTATCCAAATTTAATGTTTCCAAAATGGAAATACATGCTTCGATTTGTTCGAGAGTTATAGGAGGTGATTTTTCTTTGTCCGCTTTCTTCATTTTGAGTGGTAAATTTTAGAAAGCAAAAGTAGGTTTAAATGTGGGTATTCGATAAAGTAGAGTGGTGTTATTTTTTAACTTAATAACATTGGCTAAAGCCTTATGTAATTTCATCTTTCCCCATCTTTTAAGTTGTGGCTATGAAGCCATTACAATTGCTTTTTTAATTCTTCGTCAGCTTACTTGGGAATAGTGCAACAGAAATGAGTGGTGAAAAAATAAATAATATTCAAAATAACAATATATTTGTGCCATGTCATTACCTAAACCCATTGTATTTTTCGATTTAGAAACCACCGGTGTTAGTATTACTCAAGACCGCATCGTCCAAATTGGTGCGATAAAAGTAAACCCTGACGGTTCCGAAGAAATTAAAAACGTACTTGTCAATCCAACCATTCCGATTCCTCCTGGAGCATCAGCTATACATGGTATTTCGGATGCAGATGTGAAAGATAAACCACTCTTTAGACAGATCGCCAAAAGCTTTGCTGGTTGGTTGTCAGGTTGTGATTTAGCAGGATATAATTCTGATAACTTTGATGTTCCGATGCTGATCGAAGAATTCGGTAGAGTAGGGGTTCCCTTTCCAGAAAAAGGAACTAAGTTTATTGACGTGCTCAAGATCGAACGAAAAGTCAATAGCCATAAATTGGGAGAAACTTACCATAGATACACCGGCGAAGAATTGGAAGGTGCGCACGATGCTTTGATTGATATTTATGCTACGATCAAAATCTTCCATCAACAATTGGAACAAAACGAGGTGCTACCAAGTGCTGCTGCCGACCTCGAAGCATACTGTCAAGGTGAATTTGAACGAGTTGATTTTGCTGGGAAATTATACAGGAAAGAAGGACAAGTTTATTGGCGATTTGGGAAGCATATGGATGAGTTGGTTTCGGAAACTAAGTCTTATTGTAATTGGGTGTTGGGGGCTGATTTTCCATCGGAGACTAAGGCGCAGATTCGGGAGGTGTTAGGGCTGTGAGTTGATTTATTGACTTTACTTTTTATGAGAAGAATAGTTTTTTTTTATAAATAGATCTATTCCAACTTTGGGATTAATAAAACATCGTCGTTAGCATAGGTTTTATATTTTTTAAGTTGACTTCAATTTTTTGATTGTTTTGGTTATTTCCTCAGATACCTCCATCATTTTTTTTTCAATGTTTTGAGACAACAATGGCAAATCATCAAAGTCTGGTTGATTCTCTATGATTACTTCCAAAACTGAATATAGAGGCATTTCTATTTTGTCTTTATTCCATTTGGAATCCTTTAATAAATTCCAATAGTTTTTTTGTATAGCAATAGTATTACCTAGGAGCCAAATTTCAAATCTCATTTCTACATGGTTCAATACAACTCCTAACTTTAGTTTTTTACTTTTTAAAAAATCGTTGGTGTAGTAAAAATACGTGTAGTCCATATAGCCATGCAGTATCCCTGAAAATGAATAATGTTTAGCTAGACTTTTAATAAAATCTATCCTTAGTTTCATGACAAACTTTACTAATTCATTATAAGCAATTAAGATGTCTCCTTTATTCAGTTGTTCTTTATAAATGGCAACGTAATGATTTAAATTTTTCATGATATTTTTTTCTTTCTTGCTGCTAAACTATGACTAAAATCATTTGGATGTAAATTTGCTCTTTGAAAAAATGTTTCAAAGGTTACTTTCTCTTCAATAAGTTTTTGCAATTTATCTTTATCAAATCCAGTTAACCATCCGATTACTTGATTAAGTTCCTCTTTGGTTCTACCATTTCTCTCCAATCTATTCAGGTAAAGAGGATAAAAAGATGCAAATATTATTTTTGCATTTTTTTCAACTGTAATTTTTACTTTGAATTAATTTGTTCTAAAATTATAGATATATTTTAAGATTTTTTAATAAAACTTTCCGAAAGAACTTTATCTAAATTTTCAATAAGAAAATCTGCATCAGAAAAACTAAAACACATTGGAGGTTTAATTTTTAAAACATTGTGAAGAGGCCCATCTGTACTCATCAGGATTCCTCGTTCTCGCATTCTATTGGCAAGATAGTTGGTTTCATCTGCGGCTGGCTCTAGCGTTTTCCGATTGCTAACTAACTCTATCCCTAAGAAAAAACCAATTCCACGCACATCTCCAATGATGGAATGTCGCTCTTTTAGTTTTTGTAAATGTATTGTTAAATAATCCCCAACTTCTTTGGCATTTTTTTGTAATTTCTCCTCTTTGATCACATTTAAGACTTCTCGACCAATGGCACAGGAGACAGGATTGCCTCCAAAGGTGTTGAAATATTCCATGCCATTCGCAAAAGTTTCTGCCACTTTTTGAGTAGTGACAACTGCTGCTAGCGGATGTCCATTTCCAATTGGTTTTCCCATCGTTACAATATCTGGGATCACGTCTTGTAATTCAAACGCCCAAAATTTTTCACCTGTTCGACCAAAGCCAACTTGCACTTCATCAGCAATACAAATACCTCCTTCAGCACGAATCATTTTATAAATCGTTTTCAAATATCCATCAGGTAACATCACTTGACCTCCACAACTTAAAATACTTTCTGCAATAAATCCGCCGATATTGCGACCCTCTTTTTTTATTTTTTCAATTGCTATTTCTACATATTTAGTATATTTTTCAACCGCATCTGAATCTTTATATAAACCTCGAAAAGTGTCAGGAATAGGAATAATATGGGTGTGTGGAGGAGCACCATTTCCACCTTTTCCATCAAACTTATAACTGCTAATATCAATACATCCACCTGTATTTCCGTGATAGCCAACTTCGACGGCAATCATATCTTTTTGTTGAGTACAAGCCTTGACCATACGTAGTGCCAACTCATTGGCTTCACTTCCTGAATTGACAAAATGAACCACGGAAAGTTCTGGTGGAAATGTTTCTAACAATTCATTTGCAAATTTAATAATGTTCTCATGAAGATATCTCGTGTTGGTATTTAGCAAAGCTCCTTGACGATATGCTGCACGCACTACTTGTGGATGTTCATGTCCAACATGCGCCACATTATTTACAGTATCAAGATAGCGACGACCAGAAGTATCATAAAGATATTGTCCAAAACCACGAACCATGTGTAATGGTTTTTGATAAGAAATACTTAAACTCTTACCAAGAATATGGCTTCGATATTTTAAAATTTTATCAATGGAATGATCGGTTGATTTTTTTTGAAGTGGAAGATTAGGGAAAAATAATTGCGGGTTAGGGCATATACTTAACCAGATGTCTTTTTGATTTGGAAAGGCAACTCCTGGGAAATCTTTTTTCTCAGAAAGCATATCTAAGATGATTTGAAAATGTAAATGCGGTGGCCAGTTTCCATTTATTGGCGCTGCTCCAATCGAAGCAATTTGTTGTCCTTTTTTGATGGACATTCCTTTCTCTAAACCTTCTAAAGATAAAAAACTCAAGTGTCCATAAAGTGTATAAAAAGTGAGTTTCTCCGAAATTTTATGCTCTAAAATAATGGTTGGACCATAATTACAATCGCCAGTATTATTTTCAAAACTAAAAACTATTCCATCCAATGGTGCAAAAACTGGCGTTTCAGCTTCTGTCCAAAAATCTAATCCCAAGTGAATCGTTCTCCATTCGGCTCCCGAATTTCCTTCGACTTGATATTGATCAGATGTGTAAAATGGTCGAGTTTCGTCATAGCCTCCAATGCAAATTTCGGCCTCATGATCTTCTAAAAACCTATTGATGGTTTGTTCGAAATTTTTGATATGATTGAAGTTAGAATTATTTCCTAAGTCCAAACTCCCTACGCTTAAATCTATTGGAATTGTTTTTTTTTCTACCCAATTAATTACAGGGGCAAAGTTTTCCCTTTGGTTTCCTAACCAACTTTTAAAAACATTTTCCTTGGAACAAGGCGACCATCCACAAGCTGAACGGAAAGTATAGTGAGCTAAAGCTGGAGAAATATTTCTCCATTTTTTTAATAAATCCCAAGCTGGGTTTTCACTAATTAATAAATATTTGTTGTCAGGTTCCTTGTGCTTATTCCAAGCGGCATTAGCAACTGTAATCATCAAGCGTGCAGAAATCAAAGAATATAAAACTTCAATTTCTTTTTCTTCCAAAGGGAATACCTTGTGAAACCCTTTGATAACATGGGTTGCAGCCTCCAAAGGATTTAGGAAATGCATACATGCGTACGCACAAGCAATCGCCAACTCATTGATAGTGTGGGAAAATAAAGCATCACCAAAATCTATTACACCACTAATCTCTGGATTTAAAAGGTCGTCGTTGACTAATAAATTATGTTCGTGTGCATCATTATAATTGACACTTTTGCGAAGTTGATTTAATTTTGATTGAGTTTCTGTTTCAAATAAGTTCCAAAAGTGCGCTGCAATTTCTTTTTCCTCCTCTCCGTAAATGTATTGTTGGAATTTCTTGGAAAATAAAGTTTCGCTAGGATTCCATTTGTAAAAACGATGAGCAGCAGGATGATCAAAATCTTGCAAAGCCAAGGAAAATTGCCCAGCAGTTTTTCCCCATTGAGTTAAAATTTTTGGAGTGCGAGGATTAACTTCATCTAGCATTTTTCCAGCTACCCATTTTTGTAAGCGAATCCAAACTTCTTGATTTTGCTCGTTCCGTATTTTTTTATACAAACTTCCATCAGGAGCAGGAATCAATTCTGGAACCTGAAATGGAAGATTTTTCTTCTTTAAATGTTCCATCAAGTTGGCTTGGAAAATTAATTCTTCTTCTTGAGTGCTTGGACGACTAATTTTTAAAGTGTACAATTGACCATTTTCGCTTTTCAAAAAGAAATTAAAATCTACTTCTCCATCTAATTTTTTTGCTTCAGCTTTGATGGCATAATAATGTAAAGCGATTTTTTCCGCTTGCTCTATTGATATATTTTGAAAATCAGTTTTTTGCATTTCTATCGTTTTATCAAAATTTATATTTTATTATTGTAATAAACGACTTTAGGAAAAGTAGTTTATTCAAATTAATTTTCTTTCAACAACATCAAAAGAAGAGCAGCTGACCAACTAAAATGGTTGGATTCCAATCTATTGAATTAGTCAAAAAAATGATAAGAAAATTGAAGAGCTTTTTTTTCGCAATCATAATCTTTTAATCCTAAATAGCAAAGTAAGCTTGGTCTAACCAAACTGGTCCGCGCAAATATCCATTTTGGAGTTTGGTATCCAAGGTGGAATAAATGATCTCTATTGCGAATGTACTGAATTTTTAAAAATAAAAAATCCCGAATCTTGGACTAACCAAAATTCGGGATTTTACTAAAAAATAAAAAATTATTTCTTTGCTAAATTCGGATTTAACAAATCATAAAATTGATTTAATTTTGGAAGAATGATAATCCGAGTTCTTCGATTGGTTGATCTACCTTCAGCGGTATCATTGCTTGCTAAAGCATTGTATTCTCCCCGACCTGCTGCAATTAATCTGTTCGGGTCGATTCCATAATTAGTTTGTAAAATTCTTACTACCGAAGTCGCTCGTCTTACACTCAAATCCCAGTTGTCTTTCATACAAGAATTGCTGATTGGTTGACTGTCTGTATATCCTTCTACCATCACTTCAAATTCCGGTCGAGAAGCTACGATTTGAGCAATTTTACCCAAAACTTCATTTGCTCTTGGAGTAATATCTGAACTTCCACTTGTAAATAACATCTTGTCAGAAATATTCACAAATACAACTGTTTTGTCTACTTTGATTTCTACATCTTGGTCGTCGATTCCATCCTTCAACACATTTTTCAAGTTAATAGCCAGAGCTAAATTGATAGAATCTGCTCTGTTTTTAGCAGATTGCAAAAGGTTGATATATTTATCTTTTCTCTCTAATTGTGATAAAGTTTCCTTAATATTATCACTTGTAGATTTTGAAAGATTGGTCAATTCATCTACTTGGCTGATTTGTTTATCCCGTAAATTACGACTGTCCGCAACTTGTTCTTTAAGGTCTTTAATTTGTTCCTCACGCAAAGTAATAGTACTTTTTGATGCATTGAGTGCGCTTTCTAATTTTGCTTTATCTTGATTGCATGCTGTCAATCTTGCCATATAATCATTTAGACTTTCACCACATTTACCAAGTTGCTCATTGGTTACATCGTACTCTGATTGAAGTGCAGCCATTTGCTTTTTGCTGACAGATGAAGTCATCAAAAGTGCAATTCCTACCATGAAAACTAGACTTGATTTTTTACTAAAATTCATCATTGTTTTAAGTTTTTTAAAATGGGAAATAATTGTGATATAATTTTTTTAATATTATTTAAAGTTAAATTTAAATAAAGACTAATATGAGGAAAAAAGGTCACTTGGATTTAAATAGAAATTTGAAACTTTATCAATTCAAATTGAGTGATTTTCTAATCAATCTTTAAAATCAACAAGGGAACTTGGATTTCATTTACAATATCAATAGTGGTATTTTTTTGAAAAAGTCCTTGCAACAAACTTCGCTTATGAGTAGCCATCACTAATATATCTACCTCCTCCGAATTAGTGAATTTGAAAATTTCTTCTTTAAAATCTCCCGTTACTATTTCGAACGATACTTTTCCAATTTTGCGTTTTTTGTTTTTATAAATTTTGCAAAGCATTTCGATATTTCGAGTAACAATGTTTAGAAGCCTAGGAATGGAATAGGGAAGTTAGTTCTCATTTTACTAATAGGAATAAGAAGGGATTATCATGGAGAAATGGCAGAACAAAAATGATATTTAGAAATAAAGTGACCAAAAATTACAATTCAGTCTTACTCCAAATTTATTTTAAAAAACTAAATAAAAAAGAACAAAATGCAAACACAAGTTAACAGATTTTCTGCTGCTGAATTGGAGGAGTTTCAGCAACTTGTCCAAAAGAATTTGGATAAAGCTCAAAGTCAATTAAATAGTTTGGAAGCTCAAATAGAAGATGTCAATGAAGATGAAGACGATCACGGTAAAGATTTAATGGATGATAGTAACGTGAGTAGTCAAATGGAAATGTTGACGACTATGAGAAATCGACAAAAGATTCATATCCGAGATTTAGAAAATGCTCTTATTCGGATTCGAAATAAATCTTATGGAATTTGTATAGTAACGGGGGAGTTGATTGATAAAAGAAGATTATTTGCAGTACCTACTACAACTAAAAGTGTAGCTGGAAAAGTGCTTGAAGCAACTCCGCAAAAAAAGGAAATTCCGGTGCGTAAGCCAAGTACAACAGTTCAATCTTATTCTAGAATTATTAAAAAAGTATCTACTACACCAATTGTTAAAAATGAACAATTGGAAGATGATTTTTTAGACGATGATGACGATGACGATGATGACTTAGAATTTGATGATAATGATAACTATATCGACCCAGATAGTTTGTCTGATGACGATTTAGATTAGTATAAAGAAAAATTAAATATTTTTAGGGATGCCCATCTTCTGGAATTTCAACTTTATGTAAAGTAAGAAATGAAAGAGGAAGGGCATCCTTTTTTTATCCATCTATTGAATAATTGTTTTAGCTGTAAATCATTGGTAATCAGTTATTTATAGTATTTTTTTATTTTATTAAAAATAAAACATTACTCTTCTAACAATTTTTTATCAATTAATGTCTTTGCTAGAAATTGTAGATTTTTGGTTTTATCCGCTTCATCAAGAATTTCTACATTTAAAATTTCTTCAATAATATCCTCTAAAGAAACGACTCCTTGGAATCCCCCAAATTCATTAAAAACACCAGCGAGATGTTTCTTTTCTTTGATGAAATGGTTCAATAAATTATCCAACAACATTTCTTCTCTAATAAATAATAACACTTCTTTTACAAAATCCTTGACCAAGAAATTTTGAGTCAAATCTACTCCCAATAAATCTTTGACCAAAAGTAGTCCAATGATATGGTCTCGGTTTTGATTTTGGTAAACAGGAATTCGAGTAAAGCCATTTTCTTTGATTTTTAGTACTAACTCTAAGGTGATCGGTTGTTCTTTTTCCAACATGAAAACCACATTTTTGGGCGTCATAATTTCTTTAGCAGTTCGATCAGAAAACGCTAATGCACCAAGCATGATTCTTTCCTCATCGGCATCAATTTCACTCTCTTCTGCATCTTCATGATGCTTGATAATTTCTTCAATTTCTCTCTTATTCCAAATGGTTGCCAATTCTGCACCTAGCGCTTTGTCCAACAACCAAGACAAAGGAAAAGCGATCGGGTATAGAACAAAAATAAAAACTCGAACTAACCATACGGTATTCGAACCCAAAGTCAAAGCGAATCTAGAAAAGACTGCTTGCGGAATTATTTCTCCAAAAACGACAATCAAACCTGTAGACACTAATCCTGCAACTACTCCTGTAGCTAACTCTCCAAGAAAAATTGCCATAGCTGAATTGACTGCCACATTACCCAAAAGTAAAGTACATAACAATAGATTCCCATTTTTTCTGACAGGATAAATTTTACGAGCTCGTTTGTCTCCGAGTTTGGCTTTTCTTTCGAGAGAGGTCAAATTAAGGGAAAAGAATCCAAGGGTTAAACCACTAAATGCGCCTGACAACAGTACTAAAAAAGTTACAATAAGAATATTCATTTTATGGGTAATATTTTTTTACTTTTTAACAAATAGAAATATAGGACAGCAAAATGCTATCTCTAATGGTGAAAAATAAAAGACTGAATTATTGATTCAAGTCACTTTGTATTTTGAGATAGAAATTAATAGGAGAAAGTGACCAAAAATTATATTATAGTCTTCTACTTACTTTTAAGTTTCACATTTTTTGCCAAAGCTAATAAGAATTAAATTATGAAAAAGAAATATATCATTTTGATTATCACTCTTTTGGGATTTTTACTTTTTACTTCTCAAAGATGTGAGATTACTGATAAAACAAAAACTTCAGAAGAAGGAGTCAATGAGGAAGAATTTGAAATGGAAGAAGATAATCAAGATGGAGATAATGAAATAGGAGGGGCAGATTTTAATTTTATTGATGCATGGGATAATTTTGACGAAAAGAAATATGTTGAGTCTGTTGAGTTATTAGGGTTGACAAGTAGTTATTTGAAAGGAGAAAGTGAGGATTTAATAGACAAAGATGCTGCAGATATTTTATTGACAATTGGAAAAATAGATATTTTAATCAGCGCGCTTGAAAGTGACAATATTAATGTAACACTATTAAAAAAATCTTTTCAAAAAGTAGGTTTGACTTTGGTCAAAGATTATTTAGCTATTGCTGTGGCAATTAATGAGTCTCCTGAAGATAATCAATATTTCGTCACTAAAGCGATTATGTTATTAGAGAGAAACATTCCTACTTTGGAAGGAAAAGAAAAAGAAAAAATCAATAATTTTTTGAATTCGTTATCTGAATACGATACAAGAGTAGAAACAGGAGGTTTGATTGAGATTGATGATTTGCAAAATCTTGTTGCCGAAATTCAAAAGATTATTTCTCAAAAGAAAATCAATTTTTAAAATATTTAGGATTTAAAAATCCAAGTACTTACCTAATAAACACAAAAGTTTATAATTGAAACCCAAGGGTAAGTATAGGTCGTCGATTAATTTCGGCGACCTTCTTTTTTTTATAAAAAGTGACCAAAATGTAATTTTTTAGTCTTTGCATGGAAGGGTTTAAATTATTTTTCAAATCTAGTTATTTTTTAAAAATTATCAATGAAAGAGCAACTTTTAGTGAATATGGGAACGATTGGTATCTTTTCAATCATTATTGCATCCACCTTATTTATAGCATATATTTTTAATAAAGTTTTTACTCGTTTTATTCATCATTCCACTACAGAGATGAAAAACGATCCGACGAATTATAAATTCCTAAAGCATATGATTTCAGCGATGATTTATATCGTTGGTTTTGGGATGGCAATTTATATGGTGGATTCTTTGCGAGCAGTAGCTACTACATTATTTGCAGGTGCTGGGATTTTTGCTTTGGCTATTGGTTTGGCATCTCAACAAGCTTTAAGCAATGTGGTGAGTGGACTTTTTATAGTAATATTCAAACCATTCAGATTAGGTGACCGATTGAAAATTCGAGAAAATTTAGCGGGGATTGTAGAAGATATTACGTTGCGGCATACGGTGATTAGAGATTTTGAAAATAAGCGAATCATCATTCCTAATACGGTGATTAGCAATGAGGTAATTACTAATTCTGATTTTACAGGCGATAAGATTTGTCGATGGGTAGAGATGAGTATTAGCTACGATTCGGACATTAAAAAAGCAAAAAAAATCATTGAGGAAGAAATTCTAAATCACCCTTTGCACATTGACCCAAGAAATGCTGAACAGATTATGAATAATGACCCGATTGCAGTAGTGAGAGTAATTAGTTTAACTGATTTTTCTGTTAATTTACGAGGCTGGGCATGGGCAATTAATGCTCCAAATGCTTTTGTAATGGGGTGCGATTTATTTGAAATTATTAAAGAACGTTTCGAAGCGGAAGGAATTGAAATTCCATTTCCCCACCGAACAATTGTTTATAAAAATGAACCCCAAAGAGTTAACTAAAACTTACATAAAGTAAACAGTCTGAAAGACCTCTTGCAAAATCAAATCTTTCTAAAATAAAGAAAAGCAGATACCTAAGATTAGGTATCTGCTTTTTTATTTTACTACGCAATTCTCGCAAACATACGCAATTCACCGAATTTTCATATTACGCTTTTACACTCTAAGTCACGGCTAATATTTGACCCATCTTTACATCATCAATTAGATAATTTTTTAATTAATAAAACACTTAAAAAAATCTTGTAATGAGAAATGTTGATTTGAAAAACCAGAGTTTAGAAGTATTAGTTATCAATTACCAAACTACAAAAGACAATGCTTCATTTGGAGAATTGTACAACCGTTATTACAACAATCTTTTTGCTTACTGCAAAAAAATAACTGGCGAGCGAGAAGATGCATACGACATTACGACTAATACTTTTATCAAAGCTTCTGAAAAAATCAGTCAATTGAGTAGCCCAGAATTATTTCCTTCTTGGTTGTTTCGAATTGCTCATAATATGTGTATGGATAATGGAAAAGCTGTTCAAAAAAATAGATGTGTAGCAATTGATGATCAATTCAATGTAGCAGATACCTCAACAGATATTGAAATTTTGATGGAAAAAGAAGCGATGCTTAATCAGTTAGAAATGCTTATGGATAACCTAGATCTTAATGAAAAAGAAATATTGGTTGAAAAATATTTGAATAAAAAATCCATTGCAGAATTACAAAAAATATATAATATTTCTGCTTCTGCTATCAAAATGAGATTGGCAAGAGCTAGAAATAAAGTTGCTGAGATGGCAATGAATTAATAGGTGAAAAAAGTATTAAAAAGGGGTGACCAAATCCTATTTTTCAGTCTTTAATCCGAATCATAAAAAAAGATACAACATGAAAAATAGTATTTTATTTCCTTTTCAATATCAACATGACAACCGCCAACGGTATATCGAAACCCTGGAAATGGCAGTAAAGGCAGATGCTAAAGTAGTACTTTTTACCAGCATCCCTGAAAGTGCAAGTGAGGAAGAACTGGATAATGTTTACCTCCATCTATTGGAATTAAATGGACATTTCCAAACTTCAACGGGTACTTGGGGAGAAAATAAAATCGCCACCGAACGCGTAATTACTAGAGGAGATATGAGTGTGAATCTTGTGGCTTATTTGGAAAAAAAAGAAAAAACTCCAACGATAATTGCTCGACCAAAATATCCAGAATTAAGTAAACGAAGTTTGAATATTTTATTAGAAAAATTATCAATTCCACCTCATCAAATTGTTGAATAATTAATTTAAAAAAATGAGCAAAAAATACAACGACCTCCCTAAGAAGAAAAAAATATTTCGTGGAGAGGATGAATTATCGAAACCACCTAAGAGAAGATTTCCAGAAGAAAAGAAAAAATCTCATCATTTTAAGCCTTGGCAAATAGATTTAAGCGAAGAAGAATAAACAACTTCATAATTAAATTTGAGCAAACACTTAGACAAGTGACCTTTTATTATCAAACCTTCCTTCTGCTCTAAAAATATAATAGTTAACCTATTCTTATAGGCTATAAAATAGTTTTCATTTGGTTTTTTGAGGTTACCAGAGGATAAGTCTCTCGACTTTCCTCTGGCCTTTTACTCAACTATTCATAAGTCAAAATTATACTTATCGAATTCGGAAATATCTGAAAATAAAAGATAAAAGAAGTAGAGGAAAGATTGATTGAATCTTACCTTCGTGATCAAATTTTCATATACAGTTTTTTCTAAAAATTCAAATCAATATAATGACAAGTTTAACAGAAATCTTAGAATACAATTTTTTAAGCCTTGGAGGATATAATTTGAATCTGCTAAAAATAATTGTAGTCACCTTAATTTATGCTATTATTCGATTTCTGCTTTGGCTTAGTTTGAAAGTAATCACTCGATTCTTTAAGAGAAAAAATTTGGACTCGGGTAGAGAATATGCTGTTACTCAATTTGTAAAATATATTATTTATACGGCAGGACTTTTAATTATCTTGGAAAGTCTAGGTGTACAATTATCATTATTATGGGCAGGTTCAGCTGCACTTTTAGTCGGTGTAGGATTGGGGTTGCAACAAACGTTTAATGATTTAATTTCAGGTATTATTTTATTGATAGAAGGAAGTGTCGAAGTTGGGGATATCTTAGAAATAGAAACTTTGGTAGGAAAAGTTACTAAAATAGGTCTGCGAACTTCTATTGTTGTAACAAGAGATGATATAGTGGTGGTATTGCCAAACTCAAAATTAGTTACGGATAGTGTGATCAATTGGAACCACAATCATACACCAACCAGATTTAAAATTAATGTTGGAGTATCCTATAATTCAGATGTTGACGAAGTATCAAAACTAATTTTAGAAGCAATTAATAACCATCCAAAAATTTTAAATAATCCGAAACCGCAAGTTCAGTTTGCTGATTTTGGAAGTTCCTCTTTGGATTTTACTTTGTATTTTTTCTCTCATGAATTCTTTAGGATTGAATTAGTGAAGAGTGATTTGAGGTATTCAATTTTTAGAATTTTTCGAAAAAACAATATCGAAATTCCATTTCCTCAACATGACCTTTGGCTAAGAAATCCAGAAGTACTTCCTCATTCATCAAAAGGATAAATGACTTTAATTTTTAAAATGAACTAATCGATGATTCCATTTCGAATCGCATATTTTACTAAGCCAGCTGTATTTTTTACTGCCAGTTTTTCAATCAAATTTCGTCGATGGGTATCAACTGTTCTGATGCTGATAAAAAGTTTTTCAGCAATTTCAGGATTAGTAAATTCTTCAGCGATGAGTTCTAAAACTTCCAACTCTCGTTTGGAAAGTGGAATTCCTCCTTTCTTTTCTTTGGGTTTAGTTCCCTGAGTGAGATGTTCAATGATGGCTGCCGAAACTTCACCGCTATAATAAGTATTGCCTTCGTTGACTACTCGAATTGCTCTGATCATTTCTTTGCCACCAGCATCTTTGAGTAAGTAACCTTTTGCGCCAGCTTCGAGCATTTTGACGATGTAAGTACTTTCATTATGCATTGAAAGTGCAAGTATTCTTATTTTGGGAAATTGTTTTTTGATGAGGTTAGATGCTTCAATTCCGCCAGCATCACCCATTGCAATATCCATCAAAATGACATCAGGTTCCACCTTGCTCAGAAGGTCTATCACTTCTCTTCCATTGCCAGCTTCCCCCACAACTTCTATATCCTCTTCTTTTTCTAAAATAGAAATGATACCATCCCTAAAAACTTTATGGTCGTCTGCAATCAATACTTTTATCATTTTGTAAATGTTTTGTTATAAAGGAATTTCCACGGTGGTAAATACGCCATTATCTGGACTAGTTTCAATATCATAATTACCATTAAGTAGTTGAACTCTCGTTTCGATATTTCTTAAACCAATTCCTTTATCTGTTCTTTCAAGTGTTTTTTTCAAATCAAAACCTACACCGTCATCTTCCATAGTCAAAACTAAATCATCTTTCCGTTGAATAAGTTGAACATGAATATTTTCAGCTTTAGAATACTTTAAAGCATTATTTAATAATTCCTGACTAATGCGAAAAAGCCCCAATTCAACTTGTTCATTTAATCGACCTTCAATGTTTTTAGTAAAAAAATTAATTTGTACATTTTCGGATTCATTTGCTTTCTTGCATAAGTTTTCCAAAGCGGTTACCAACCCAAAATCAACAATTGCGCTAGGCATTAGTGCATGAGAAATATCTCGCATATCTTGCGTAACCTCCTTGACTAAAGTTTCCACTCTACCTAATCTTTGATGAGTTTCAATATCTAAATTTTCTTTGGAATTGATGCTTTCGACATTGAGACGAATAGTAGAAAGGAGTGGTCCCAATCCATCATGAATCTCTTGAGCCAATCTTTTTCGTTCAGTTTCTTGACCTTCGAGAAGTGATTGAGTAGCTAATAATCTGGATTCTTTTATTTCGGTTACATCAATCGTGGTGATAATCATTCCATTCAAAATAGCTCGACCATTGACGGTAATGTATTTTGAATGAAAGAGCATTTCTTCAAAGTCGAATGGTTTTCTCGACTTTTTCAAACAAGATTTAATAGTAGGGTAGAGGACGAAATCTTTTTCTAAATGGTCTAATAAAAAAGTGTCTAAAAGTTTTTGAGGTTTATTTTGAATGTTGAGGTTGTCTAGTGCTTGTTCATTTATCATCGTAATAAATCCTTCCATGTCTATCGAAATTACTCCGTATGGAACATTACCCATAATAGACATCATAAACTCATATACTTCGGTGAAGGTTTTCATTTTTTAGATTTTATATTTGGTGACCAAAGTCGTCACATCACCATAAGGTCGATGAAAATGATTAAAAATAAAGTTCGCCATTTTTTGAGGTGCTTCATTCATTGGCAATTCATAACTTAATAAATCACTTTTAATTCCATCTGTACACATCAAAAAGGTAGATGTATTTTCAAATTCATAAACTTTAGTTTCAAGTTTAGGCAGTAAGTATTCTCCGACTCGTCCTTCAAAGTTTAATAATTCTATTGGACTTTCATTGAGCAAATAACAATGGGTATCCCCAACACCTAAATAAGTTAATTGCTTTGGTTCGATGATAGCCAAGGACATTGCTGCGCCACCAGTTATTTCACTTTCTTTCAATAAACTATCACAGGAAAGAATTAAACTATCTAAAGTCAGATGAAAATTTTTTACTACAAAATTTTTAATGAGCATTGCCATCGCATGCGCTTTATATCCTTGTCCGATACCATCAATCACGCCCAACAAAACTTTATCGCCATCAAATTCTTTAATCAAATATTCATCGCCATTAAAATTATATTTTTCATCAGGGACAGAAACCATTCCATACTCGATGACATCTGTTCGCATGGGAAGGAATTTTTGCATGATGATGTTGGTACCTTCGGCAGATGATTTTACTACAAATTTATCTACTGATCTTTGTGCTGCTTCCAACCCAATGCCCAAGCTAGTGCGTATTGTTGAAAATCCTTCTCGCATAGCTAAGTCAATATTTTGAATACCTTTCCCATAATCTGATATGTTGACTTGGAGGATTTTTCCATTTTTAAGCGTCAAGATTTCGAAAACTCCACCGCCGCCATGTCGCCAAGCATTTTGAGCAATTTCGGAAACAGCCAATGCTAGTTCTGCACACGCTACTCTTTCAAAACCAATTTCCATAGCAAGACTTGAAGTGGCTTCACTTACTACTCTGACATCTGCTTCTTGTTTGATGGGAATGGAAAAGTTATTTTTACTCATTATTTTTTGATAGGGACTAGTTCTAGTCCTTGCTTTTTATAAACGGACCTCAAAGCTCGCCTTAAGTCTTTTTCTACAGTAATATTTTCCAATTCGACTCCTGCATTAATCATTGATTGAGCTACGACGGGTTTGATTCCACAAAACAAAACTTCCATCCCTACTAGCTGTAGCAACTTGTTTAATTTTTTTAAATGTCCTGCAATCGCAGAGTCGATTACATCTATATTGCTTAAATCAACAATCATAATATCGTTGTCATTTCGTTGTACCACTTCCATCACTTGGTCAATTACTTTTTTCATGCGGGCGGAATCTAAGGTTCCAAAAAATCCTGCATATAGACATCTGCTAGTTAATTCATTAATAACGATAGGGGCTTCTCCGCCAATGGCTCTTCTGCTGATGGCAACTTGTGGGGTTTCTTTTGATTTATCACTCATTGTTTTTGTTTTTTATAAGAAATTGAATTCATGGAAAGAATAAATGACCCTTTACCTAAAATTCAAAAGTACATAAATAATGGAATGATACAAACTGTAAATTGAAGGCTATTTTTTGAAAAAATGTTTAGCATGATTAAAATGATTTTGTATTTATTCGGTTCTTTTTTAATCAATATTTTAAGTGAGAGAGCAAAATTAAACAATAAAAAAAGTATATACCCGTGCCATGGTTTCAAACTGTGTCAGGGATTTTGAAAGATAGTCTACTAAACAACCCGGACTTAAGAACTACATTTAATTTTGCTCTTTTACTTTTTTGCAGATTTTATATTAGTATAAGTATAAAACAAAAACGGCTCAATACAACCCTTCCAACGGGGAAGGAAAAGCATTGAGCCGTTTCTATAAAAATGACAAAAGATTATCTTTTTTTAGCATTCTTGGATTGACCAACTACAGATTTTCCTTTTTTTGCAGTTATTGCAATACCAGATTTTCCTTTAGCTAATCGTGTTGCTTTTTTAGCAGCTTTTTGTGCTTCCGCATTTTTTCTAACTGAAGTTTGCTTTGATGCTTTTGAAGCAGTAGCTTTTACTTTCATTTTTATAAAGTTTTTAATTGTAATAAAACAAAATCAAAAGTGCCATTTTTGCTAGGCGAGTTAAAGACTGTTTTTTAAAATTTGGTCACTCAAATTTTTTATTTTTTATCAATAAAAAATGCCTAATCCTGGATTATCCATAATTAGGCATTTTGCATGATCAACGCAATAGAATATAATGATAGAAGTTGTTTATTTATTTCTACTCCCCATAAGATTTGGTCTTTTAATTGTTGTTAGCGGATGCGACACCTGAATTCTCCATTTTATCTAAAATATTGGCATACTGGCTGTTAACCATATCATGTATCTGATTTTTATCCTCATTCAACTCTTTTATTTCCAGGGCTAATTGCAAGTTGTTTTTGGCAGATTCAAAATCATCATTTGAAATATATTCCATTGCAAAACCAAACCAAGCTATTTGTAAATTATTTTCAATTGATTCTGCTTCGGTATAATTTTCTTGAATAATTAAGGAGGCGATTTCACTTTGAGACCCAATAAATTCATCTCCTTCAGGAGTGAAGTAAGAAATTTGATCTACTAATTTTCCATCCTTCCAGTTGCTAATTAAAGTTGATCCATCTTGAAAAACAAAGCTGGATTCATTTTTAATTTGTCCTTCTGTCCAAGTTCCTTTGAGCGTATCTCCAGTTTCCCAGATCACCATTCCTTGTCCGTCTTTTTTTCCTGCTTTACAGGTACCTGAGTATTGGCTGCCATTATTTCTTGAAGTAATTCCAAAACCTTCAGGCAGGTTATTTTCCCAATTCCCTGAATAAGATTCTCCATTTGAAAATAAAATGGTTCCTTCTCCTTTAATTAAATTCTTATTAAAATTTCCATAGAATTCATCGCCACATTTAAATGAATAAGCTCCCTCTCCATGTTTGTCTCCATTGAACCATTCTCCTTCATAGGCACTTCCATCTTCATAATCCATTTTACCAAATCCATGAGGTATTCCATGTTTAAATTCTCCTTTATAGGTCGCTCCATTTGACCAAGCAAAGATTCCTTTGCCATGAGGTTTTCCAAATCTGAAGTCTCCTTCATAACGATCTCCAGATTTCCATTCTTTTATTCCGTTGCAATTTTTCTTGAGTGGCGAACAATCCGACTTTAGGACACCTATTTCGAAGTCTAAAGATTGAGACTGATTGATTGAATGAAAAAAATTGCTGGCTTGCAATTTTACAGATGTGAAAGTTAATAGTACAAAAATTAATGTGGGTGTAAATTTTAATTTTAACATGATTCCGGGTTTTAATTATTATCAAAAGAGTTAATCCGGACATGTGTCATATCATTAGAAAGGATAGTATCAATTTTATGCCAAAAAGAAAAAAATAAGAAATTGATCTATGTCTTTTGTGACATATTTATTTTTTGCATAAAAGAAATAATATATGTTTCTTTGCATGCTGCACTAAAGTGTAATGAACTAGTTAGTAATCGTATTCAACAAAAAATGGAAAATTGAAACATTTAAATCATATGGTCGTTAAATATAAATTATGATTTTTTGGCATAGTTATTGAATTGATAATCAGTCTAAAACCTATACTGTTATTTTTATATTGAAGTCCTTGTATCTCAAGCCGATCATTCTAATACCCACGAACAATCCTTAAGAATTTTATCTTTTGGAAAAACTACCTAACTAACTTCCTGCATTTTATTAACCAAATGCTCACTTGATATTCAAGTGGAGTTAAGCAACTTACAAAAAACAAACATTTATGATTCCTCAATTTCCTTTTCACAGGCAATTAGGCGAGTTAGATTGCGGGGTGACTTGTCTCAAAATGATTATCGATTATTTTGGAAAACCTATCTCATTCGAACAACTTCAAAACTTTTTACCTATTCATGATGAAGGCGTTTCTCTTAAAGATATTAGTGACGCAGCTTCCGAGATTGGCTTAAAAACCATGGGGATTAAAGTTCCTTATAAACGCCTAGTTGAAGAAATTCCAACTCCTTGTATTGCATTTTGGAAGCAACAACATTTTGTCGTTATCTATCATGTTAATGATGAATATGTTTGGATTGCTGATCCTGCTACACGAGGTATTTATGTCCAATCAAAAGAATCGTTTCAAGAAGGATGGATTTGCGATTCTGAATTTCAGTCTGGAGTTTTATTACTATTTGAAAAAACACCAGCGTTTTCTGAATCCAAAAAACCAATGGATTTAGCTTTAAGTATTTAAATAAACTATGAGAAAACAAGGATCCTTTTGATACTATTCAAATTGATTCAGATCATTCCAAAAACCTATGGTATAAAAGGGCAGATAGTGCAAAACTATTCTGCCTTTTTTTTTATTTTTGGACTTCAATTCAAATAACTAAAAATTAAATTTGAAATTATTTCCACATATATTAGCTAGGGTAGGAGGTTGTACTTTTTCGAAAGTGGAAGCTTTGTCATTTGGAAAAATGACTTTTGTAAATGTATTGTTAAAAAAAGAAAGCAACCTTGAATTTCAATTCGAAAAGGTTTTGCAAAATTTTCAACGAACAGCTGAAAATACGGAAGACTATCGATTGATAGCTATTCTTAAGAATGGGAAAAAAGATTTTGAAAACCATCGATTTTCTTTTTTTAAAAAACTACAAAAGATCGATCAAAAGGAATTTTTGAGTGACTTACTTTTTGATATTTCTATCTATTTTGATTGGAAATTGGAATATAAAAAATTAAAAAATGAGTTTGATTTGCTTTTCCAAAAAGAAGAAATATTTCAGTACTTGTATTTAAGAGATTTTTTCCAAAACGAAAATATGCAAAAAGGTCTTTTACAATCTAGCCATTCTTTATTTCTTCAAAACCAAAAACTAGTTTTAAAGTCGCCAAAAAATTATAGGAAAAAAGAACGACAGACGCTTCGAGCATTAGCTAAATATTTTTACCGGATTGGAGGGAAAACATCTCCTTTTAGTCATTTTACCACACTTGATATTTTAAGTAAAAAGGATGGAATCTTTAAACATTCAGGGTTAGAAATTGGAGATGATTATTTCCAATTTAATAATTTCATTTTAGTAGAAATGAAAAATATTTTACTCCAAGATCCTACCTTTTTTCGGCAATTAAAGTTGCGAGTCAATCCATCTTTGGTTCTTAAAGATAATGAATTTCATTTTCTGAAAAACACCAAAAACATTGAAACGATTCAGCAATTAGAAGCTTCAGGAATCTTAGAAGAACTTCTACAAACTATTCCACAGGAAGGGTTAAAGTTTGAAATCGTGGCAAATAAATTATTAGTATTCGTGGAAGCAGATCAAGAAAGTATAGAAAATTACTTATTGGAATTAATTGAAATTGGACTCATCGAATGGCAATGGGATTTTTCAGGATTAAGCTTTAATTGGGAGTTGATGCTTGAAGAAAAATTACTTTCGATGGATGATTTTTCAAATAAAGGAGATTGGTTACTTTGCTTGGAACAAATGAAAAAGAGTAAAATGCAAATGGAAATTCCAGAGAGTGATTATCGATATTCTTTGCTAAAATCGCTGAAAAACGATTTCGAGAAACTAGGAATTAATCAAATAATTCCTGAATTAATTGTCTTTGAAGATGTGCAAAAAAACACCTCTATTGAACTTTCCGAAAATGAAATAAAACCAATTATTCAATCATTAGATTCTTTGCTCCAATTCCTTGAACCTTTGGTAGAAAATGAAATGAAAAATAAAATTTCACAATGTTGGGATGAAAACTTTAAAGAGGAAACATCAGTTCCACTTATGCATTTTTATCAAAAATATTTTCAAACTACTTTTAATAACAATACATTTAAAAATGATAATAAGATTAGAATTTTAAATTCCATAAAATCAAGATTAAAAGAGAATTTTGAAATTGATCAAAATGGGGATTTAAATTTTTCCATAAAAGCACTTGAGTATATTTTTCCAAAACGACAAAGGAATTCTAAGAATTCCTACAGCGGACTTTTTCAATTTTATAAAAATGAGGAAAAAACTAAAGCAGTGATAAATGGTTTAACTCCAGGATATGGCAAATTATTTGGACGATTCTCGCCATTGTTTGATAAAGAAATAACAATACAATTACAAAAATGGAATTCTAAAATACAAAATGAAAATTTATGGGTTGAAAATGTAGATGCTTCCATTTTTAATGCCAATTTACACCCACCACTTTTGAGTTGTGAAATAAAGAATGTAAGTAGTCAAAATAATTTACCACTTGAAAATCAAATTCCTATCAAAGATATTGAAGTTATTTGGGAAGAAGATTTAGAAGAACCAATTTTAATTTTTGCTAAAACGAAAATGCAAATTTCTATTTTTGATTTTGGATTTGAGCATCCTGAAAATCGTTCTCCGATGTTTCAATTATTGAATGGTTTTAGTTTGCCTCACGCTACTTATCGTTTTTTTCTTAAACTTGTAAATGAAGTATTTGAAGAGCAAAAACCTAATGAATTCAAAGGGTGTAGGAAAGTGAGTATTGATAATCATTTAGTTTTGCAACGAAGATCTCTAGAAGTTACTCATTCATCTTTTCCTCAGAAAGAAAAAAATGAATCGAATAGTTCTTTCTTTTTAAGAATTCAAAAATGGAAATCTGCTCATCATTTTTCTCAATATATTTTTCTCAAACCAATTCTTGATTCCGATAATTCCAATAGTTCACGGAATAAAGATTTTTATAAGCCTCAATTATTTGACTTACATTCTCCAGTTGCAATTGTATTGTTACAAAAGATTTTAGAAAAACATTTAGGAAAATTTTGGATCGAAGAAATATTGCCGAATGAAGAGGGAATGGTGGGTGATTCGGTTTCGGAATTTGTGGTTCAATGGAGATCTGATGGATAGTTTTTACGTAAAAGTAAATACTCACAAGGTGAATCAAAATCAAAATCACCTTGTGAGTTGGGTCTTATTATTAACTATTTATTTTTTCCAAATCAAGTAAGAACGCATATTCCAACGCAGTCTCCTTATGTTTTTCAAAACGTCCTGCTAATCCGCCATGACCTGCTACCATATCGCAATGCATCACTAATGTATTTTTATCCGTTTTTAAATCTCGCAATTTGGCTAACCATTTGGCAGGTTCCCAATATTGAACTTGTGAGTCATGATAGCCTGTAGTGATTAACATCGAAGGATAATCTTTAGCTTCTACATTATCATAGGGAGAGTAAGATTTGATGTAATGATAAAATTTTTCATCCTTCGGATTTCCCCATTCATCGAACTCACCGGTCGTTAAAGGAATTGTTTCATCCAGCATCGTATTAATCACATCCACAAATGGAACTGCTGCAACCACTCCGTTCCAAAGTTCAGGTCTCATGTTGATTATTGCTCCCATGAGTAAACCTCCAGCACTTCCTCCCATCGCATATAAATGATCATTTGAAGTATAGTTTTCTTGAATTAAAAAATCACCACAATCAATAAAATCATTAAATGTATTTTTCTTGTTGAGTAATTTTCCATCTTCATACCAATGCCTTCCCATTTCTTCACCACCTCGAATATGAGCAATGGCAAATGCAAATCCACGGTCTAATAAACTTAATCTAATCGAACTAAAATATGGATCCATACTATGCCCATAACTTCCGTAAGCATATAGTAAAAGCGGTTGTTTTCCATCTTTTTCAAATCCTTTTTTATAGACTAACGAAATAGGAATTTTGGTTCCATCCTTAGATGTCGCAAATAATCTTTCAGACTGATATTGACTTTTATCATATCCTCCGACAACTTCTTGTTCTTTCAATAATCGCATTTCTTTGGTCTGCATATCATAATCAAAAACAGAATTTGGAGTGGTCAAGGAAGTATACCCTAAACGAAGAATTTGGGTATCAAAATCCATGTTGATAGAAGTGTAAGCCATGAATGCTTTTTCTCCAAAATCAATATAATGTTCTTCTCCATTCCAAGGTTTAATTCTTAGTTGAGTGATACCTTCGATACGTTCTGAGACGACTAAGTAATCATTAAAAAGATCTACATCTTCCAACAAAACATCATCTCTATGTGGAATTACTTCTTTCCATCTTTTACGGGAAGTTTCAAATTCAGGACATTCCATCAATCTAAAATTCTTTGCATCCAAATTAGTTTTCACCAACCATTTATCATGATAATGATTGATATCGTACTCTAATTTTAATCCTCGATTTCGAGGTTCGAATAGTTGGAATTCTCCATCAGGTGTATCAGCATTGAGGAATTTATATTCTTGGGTTACAGTAGCGTAGGAGCCAATGACGAGATATTTTTTTGATTTAGTTTTGTAAATATAGGTAGAGAAGGTTTCATCATCCTCGTGAAAAACAAGTTGATCAGAGGAAGGATCGGTTCCCAATTTATGCTTGAAAATTTTATACGATCGAAGCGATTCATCTTTTCTAGTGTAGAATATAGTTTGATTATCATTGGCCCAAACACTTCCACCTGTAGTATTTTCAATCACGTCTGGAAGAAATTCACCAGTAGTTAAATTTTTAAATCGGATGGTATAAATTCTTCGACTAACCGTATCTTCACCAAAGGCAACAATTTGATTATTTGGACTAACATTTTTACCAGCAATTTTATAATAATCATATGTTTTAGCTAATTCATTTTCATCAAGCATAATTTCTTCAGAAGCGGCTAAATTTTCTTTTTTCCTAGAGTAAATCGGATGTTCCTTTCCTTCCTCAAATCTTGTGATGTAAAAATATCCATTATCAGCATAAGGAACTGATTCATCATCTTGCTTGATTCTACCTACTATTTCATCAAATAAATTTTTCTGGAAATTTTCGGTATGAGCTAAAACTTGTTTGGTGTAGTCGTTTTCAGCATTGAGGTAATCTAAGACATCTTGAGTTTGAGGATCTGGAGTTTCAGCATTCTTTTGTTCATCAGAAAGTCGCATCCAAAAATAATCATCCACTCGAGTGTCATTGTGAGTGATCATTTTTAAAGGTATTTTTTTTGCGATTGGTGGTTTAGGATTTTGGTTTTGACTCATTTTTTTTTATTTATTATACATTAAACCTGATACTTTTGATTCGCCTTTTTCGATTAATCTAGATCTTGTTTCATTAATTTTAAAGTCTTTGGTAATAAGTATCTCTATTTCATTTTCTAGATCAATAAATCTAAATGCAGATTCAATTTCTTTATTTCGAGTTTCAATCTTATCATTGGTGGTATTTTGAAGCATTGCTTTTCCTTTTAGCTCTCTATTTTTTTTCCAATCAAGTAGTTCTGTGAATTCATATTCAATTTCTAAATCTGAAATTCTAGTAATATAAATTCCAATGGTGATAGTTTCCTCTTTTTCTGTTTTTCCTCCTCCTCCTGTGAAAAGCGTTTTTTGATTTATTTCAATAGACTCAATTTTTTGATTGTTTTGAACTACTAATTCCTTAATTTCACAAGGTTGACCTATCCATTTTTCAATTGGTTCAGTTTTTAATAATTCTAATATTACATTGTAATTTTGATTATTAATCAAAGTATCTGGATAACTGCAAGCAACATATTTTTTTCCATCCCTTTCTATAAATATGGGTTCTTTCCAATTTTCGTATTTCACAACTGCATTAATTTCCTCAACAATTACTCGTCCATCAAAACAATCAGATTTTGGTTGACAGCTTATCAATAAAAGTAAAATCGTTAATGCAATGATCTGCTTTTCCATTTTTTTAATTGTCTTATAATTCAAAAACAAAAGGAGCATTCACAATTCTATTTTCACTCGCTTTGAAACCAGAAGCATTTAAAAATAAAGTATTGTCAATTTCTATTTTTCCATAACTTGCATGAATATGACCAAATAAATGGACTTTTGGCTGCACTTGTTTTACTTTTTCCAATAGCCCTTTTTCTCCTCGTGAGATAAAAGAAGGAGTTAAATCCAAAATAGAATAAGGAGGTTGATGCGTGATAAGAATTTGAGTTTGCTCTGGAATACTATCCCAAGTCCGATTTTTCCAATCTAAAGGGGAAGGCACTCCCCAAATTAGATTTCCATTAATTTCAATCCCCGAATGGTCTAATTGTAAAACCCCAAATGGCATTTCAATATCTAAAAGTGAAACCTGTTTGATTAAATCGAAGTCATGATTTCCCCTAATTAGAATTTTATGCTCAAAATCCAATTCACTCATCCAAACTAAAAAATCAGCTACTTCCTCTCGATTTCCTTGATTGCAAACATCTCCTGCGTGTAGTAAAACATCACCCTTTGGTAAAGTAAGTTGTCGATGACAACCATGTGTATCTGAAATAGCAACAAATTTCAAGGCGTTTTTTTTTTCAAATGTAAAATTAAGTAATGGTAAATCTATAACTTTTGTTGAATGAAATAACTTCAATTTTGATAACATCATCTTGACTATTTTGTTTTAAAGATTGGTTTGGAGTTGGCTGGAGAGGATTTTATTAAGAAGGTAGGCTCAAATTCAGTCGTTAGTAGGATTTTAAGGTTTGAGAGGCCTACAATTTTATCTTGATTAGAAAGTAAATATTTAAGTGTTTGTGGAATTTGTAAATACTTTGTTAGACTTTCAAGAAAATTCTATCGAAAATATTTTGCCATTCTACTGAGAATAACAATATTGCATTCACCTTATGCAACTTAATACCTCATACAAACAAATACTAGCTATTAGTACTCCAATCATGCTTGGAAGTGCTGTTCAGAATGTGATTGCGGCAACGGATGTGGTCTTTTTGGCTCGTTTGTCTAAAGCAGATCTGGCAGCTATTGGTATTGTTGGTGTATTTTATTTAATTGTAGCAGCGGTGGGATTTGGTTTTTCCAAAGGTGGCCAAATTATGATTGCTCGCCGAATGGGAGAAGGTCAAGTAGGTGAAGTAGGTCGTACTTTTTATGCAATGGTTTATTTTGAATTACTGCTAGCGATCTTTATGTTTTTGTTTATGCAATATGGTTCCTTGCAATTTTTCTCCCATTTCGTAGATTCTCCCGAAATCCTGTTTAAATGTATTGAATACCTTGAATATCGTTCCTATGGCGTATTTTTCAGCTATGTAGGTGTCGCGATTGTAGCACTTTATACCGGAGTGGCAAGGACGACCTTTATCGTTATTGATACGTTGATCTTGGCTGTGATTAATTTTATTTTAAACTGGGGTTTGATATTTGGAAAATGGGGATTGCCAGAAATGGGCATTGCAGGAGCAGGATTGGCAAGTACAATTGCTGAAGTTGTAGCCTTTGTGATCTTTGTGATTTATATTTTTTTTGATAAAAAAGCGGTCGATTATAATCTTTTTAAATTGCCAAAAGTTGATTACGAATTAATCAAGCAGCAGCAAAAAATTGCTACTCCAATTGTTGCTCAAGCGGTTGTTGGGATGGGAAGTTGGTTTTTCTTTTTTGGATTGGTAGAAAATCTTGGTGAGCGAGAATCAGCGATTACGAGTATGATGAGAATTGTGTATTTGGTTCTTTCGATTCCATGTTGGGGATTTGCTTCAGGGGTGAATACCATGGTGAGTAATTTGATTGGACAAAATCGGAGAGAAGAAGTAATGGCATTGATTTGGAAAACGGCCTTGCTTTGTTTGATGGTTACTTTTGCGATTTCATTGCCCGTTATTTTATTTCCAGAGTATAGTTTATACCCTTTGTTTGGAGCAGACAATTTGGATTTAATCCAAGATGCCCAATATACTTTATATGTTCTATTTGGGATTTTGATGATGTTTGCGTTGGGTGGAGTTTATTTTAATGGATTGGCTGGAACCGGTGCTACGTTTTTTGGATTAATGATTCAGACCGGAAGTGCGGTGGCTTATGTTTTGTATATTTCGTTTGCGGTGAAGCAATTAGAGGTAGGTTTGGAATGGGCTTGGGCCGCTGAGATTTTTTATTGGATGGCAATTTTGGCGTTATCCTATTGGTATTTGAAATCGAACAAATGGCATAAATTGGAGGTTTAATATTGATGGTGGGTGTTTAAGTGTGAATGGAAACAAAGTGATTAAAATATTGAAGTAGAAATATGATAAAACATGTTCAACTAATTTTGTTGTTAGGATTTGGTTTTATGATAACACAATGTTCTACGAAATATGAAATTTTAAAAAATGAAATGATTGTTGAAGAAAAGGTTATTTCCAATCAAGATTCATTTGAATTAAGTTTTAATATTCTTCCAAATGAAATTACTTATAAATTTGATCGATGGAGAAAATTAGAGATTGGAATTTTTGCAGAATTGAAACTAACGAATTTAATGGAAAAGGAGGTTGAGATAGATAAAACTATTTTTTATGGTTTAAAAACTGAAGGAGATAGCCATATTGAAGTGCTTGATTTTAACCTTGACACAATAGATGTAGAACGGGAAATGCATTATCAATATCTTTTTTTTGACTAAAATTTTAAAGTTGTTAATTTAGAACCAAATCAATCTAAGGTTGACACCATTGATTTGGATACGTTTTATATATTTGAAAAAGGAAATTACCAAATAAGATATGTCGATACTCATTTAGGTATTTTTTCAAATTGGGATACACTAAAAGTAAATTAAGAACCAAGAACTCATCCTCTATTACTCATAACTCATCACAAAAATACTATGTTTCAAATCATAAAAGACGACGGCTGGCTAGCTCCCTACGAATCAGATATTCAAGCACGCTTTGATAGATTTCAAGCTAGCCTAAAATGGATAAAAGAAGAATATGGAAGTTTGAAAAAATACGCTTCCTTTCATCAATATCTAGGTTTTCAATATGATAAAAACAAAAAGGGTTGGTACTATCGAGAGTGGGCACCAGCAGCAGAAGCGTTATTTTTAATTGGTGATTTTAATGATTGGAAAGGGGAAAATCATCAAATGTATCACAAAGGAGAAGGACTTTGGGAAATATTCTTACCCGATGAAAACGGCAGATCTGTCCTTCAACACGAAGAACTTCTCAAAGTTCAAATTCAAGCTAATGGCCAAATTCGAGATCGAGTTCCAGTTTACATAACAAGAGTTTTACAAAATCCAAAAACACATCTTTTTGCAGGACAATTTTGGAATCCATCTGAATCTTTTTCTTGGACAGATGATGATTTTGATTATGGAAATGAAACTCCTCCATTGATTTATGAATGTCATATTGGAATGGCTTCAGAGGCCGAAGAAGTAGGAACGTATTTGGAATTTGCCAATGATACTTTACCTAGAATACATTCGTTAGGCTACAATTGTATTCAAATGATGGCGATTCAAGAGCATCCATATTATGGCTCTTTTGGTTATCATGTGAGTAATTATTTTGCTCCTTCCTCTCGATTTGGAACGCCAGAAGATTTAAAATACTTAATCAATAAAGCGCATGAATTAGGAATTGCAGTTATCCTAGATGTGGTTCACTCGCATGCGGTGAAAAATGTGGAAGATGGATTAAATGATTTTGATGGTTCCAAAAAACAATACTTTCACGAAGGTGATCGAGGTTATCATCCTGCCTGGGATTCCAAATTGTTTAATTATGGGAAAGAGGAAGTTAGGCGATTTTTATTGTCCAATTTAAATTACTGGATGACGGAATTTCATTTTGATGGTTTCCGTTTTGATGGAATGACATCGATGTTGTATGATCATCATGGGCACCTTATGAGCTTTGATCATTATGATAAATATTTTAAAGAAGGTGTTGATTGGGATGCATTGATTTATGTTCAATTAGCGAATCAATTAATTCATGAACTTAATCCAAAAGCACTTTCCATCGCTGAGGATATGAGTGGAATGCCCGGATTATGTCAACCAAATGAATCAGGTGGTTTAGGATTTGATTATCGGTTGGGAATGGGGATTCCAGATTTCTGGATAAAATTATTAAAACATTCCAAAGATGAGGATTGGGATATTCATGAGATTTGGAACGTTTTGAATAACCGACGATTTCGAGAGAAAACCATTGCCTATGCTGAGTCTCATGATCAAGCAATGGTGGGGGACAAGGCTCTCGCTTTTTGGTTGATGGATAAGGAGATGTATTTCCATATGGAAAAAGAAGATACAGATTGGGTGATCGAACGAGGAATTGCATTGCATAAAATGATTCGATTGATAACCATTAGTTTGGGAGGAGAAGGATATTTGAATTTTATTGGAAATGAATTTGGACATCCTGAGTGGATAGATTTTCCAAGGGAAGGAAACGATTGGAGTCATAAATATGCGAAAAGACAATGGTCTCTAGTTGATAATCCTAAATTGAAATATGAATGGCTCAATGATTTTGATCAAGCAATGATTTCTTTTTTTAGAAATAACAATATACTTACGGAGTCCATTGCGAATAAATTAAACATGGATACAGAGAATCATGTGATGATTTTTGAAAAAATAGGATTTGTTTTTTTATTCAATTTTCATCCAGAGAATTCCATTCCTAATTATAAATTTTCTGCTCCTCAAAAAGGTAAATATCAAATGGTTTTAAATTCTGATGATAAAACATTTGGGGGACATGATCGGGTTGATGCATCTATTATTTATGAAACATTTGAGGAGGAGGATGGAGAGATGTTGCAAGTTTATTTGCCGAATCGGATGGCGTTTGTTTTGGAGGCGATAGGATAATGCGTGATATTTCTAAGTTACATTCATTTAAAAAGAAAAAAATGTACAGAAAGGAGAAAAGCGAAACACTTGACAAAATATTAAAACATCTTGTCGAATTGGAAAAAGAAAATCGAGCTGCTGTTATCGAAGATATTGCAAAATTAATTAACTCAGATTTTCATACAGCATTTCATCTCTGCGACATATTAATTAATAAAGATTTAATTGACTCTAGAGATATTTCATCAAAAATGTCAAATTTCAGTAAAGACAAATTAATTAATATAAATTCAAACGGGACTGTTTTTATCAAGTCGGAAGGAGGTTTCAAAAACCTTTTTGAAATTCAAGAAACGGAACGAGTTAAAAAAGAACAATTTGAAAATCTTCAATTAAAAGATTTAAAAAACAGAGTGAAAGACATCGAAAAAAAAATGGATGAACAAAGAGAGTTTTGGACATCTTCTATCGAAAGAAATAAGGAACAAATTCCATTTTTTAAAAGTCAAAATTTAATAATTTGGATAAGCCTTGGACTTGCGTTTTTATCATTTTTAAAATCATATGGTTTTTTTAGCCTCTAGCAATTGAAATAACTAAAGCCATGTGAGGCATGAAAAAGTAAGACATAAAAGTGATTATTTTTATGAGGCACAAATGTAGCTAGCGCTGGTCCTCTGGATCGTGTTTACTTTTAAGCGATTTTACCAACAACAGTATTACTTAAAAAGTAAACACGGTCTAGAGGACTAATGTTGTCAACTTAAGGAACTGATATTAAAATATACGCCTATAGTTCATTGGGAATTTTAGCTTATGTTTTTTTATTCGAGGGAAAGATCTGTTTGGAATACGAGGTACTGTGTTTTTTAAAAACAGAAGAA
>JBGCCY010000087.1:0-45639 GCA_045104975.1 Saprospiraceae bacterium | reverse complement strand
TTCTGCTCACAACATGTTGAATCCACAAGATGGTTCTCCAATTACCTTACCTTCTCAGGATATGGTATTGGGACTTTACTATTTGACTAAAGAAAAGATGAGTACTAAGGCCGTTCCTGTAAAAGGAGAAGGAAGAACTTTTTACTCAGCGGAGGAAGCAGTTATTGCTTACAATGAAGGAGTAGTTGATTTACATGCAGCAGTTACAGTAAGAGGTAGAGTAGAAGGAGAAGAAGGAAAGATGACGACTGGTCGTGTAAAAACTACCATGGGAAGAGTTTTATTTAATCAAGCAGTTCCAGAAACAGTTCCTTTTGTAAATGAGTTGTTGACGAAGAAAAACTTGAAAAAAGTAATTCAAGGAATCATTAACCGTACAGGTTTTGATGTAACTGCTACCTTCTTGGATAAGATTAAAACATTAGGATTTAACTGGTCATTTAAAGGTGGTCTTTCTTTCAACTTAGGAGACTTGATTACTCCTACCTTGAAGGAATCAACTCTTGTAACTGCACAGGAAGAAGTGGATAACGTTTGGGAAAATTACAATATGGGATTGATTACCAATAACGAACGATACAATCAGATTATTGATAAATGGACTTTTGCGGATAATACAATTACTGAAAACTTGATGATTGAGTTAGCTGAGCATAAGCAAGGTTTTAACTCAGTTTACATGATGTTGCACTCAGGTGCTCGGGGGTCTAAACAACAAATTAAGCAGTTGTGTGGACTTCGGGGATTAATGGCAAAACCTAGAAAATCAGGTGATACAGGCGCTGCGATTATCGAGAATCCGATTTTGGCAAACTTCGTAGATGGATTGTCAGTATTGGAATACTTTATCTCTACTCACGGTGCTCGTAAAGGTTTGGCTGATACAGCATTGAAAACTGCCGATGCGGGTTATTTAACTCGTCGTTTGGTAGATGTTTCTCAAGATGTAGTAATTAACGAAAGAGATTGTGATACTTTAAGAGGTATCGAAACGACATCGTTAAAAGATAATGAAAAAGTAATTCAAAGTTTATCAGATCGAATTCGAGGTCGATATACATTGCATGATATTGTTCACCCAGTTACAGATGAGGTTCTTTTGGCAGCAGGAGAATACATTGATGAAGAAATGGGTAATAATATTGATGAAATTGGAATAGAGGCAGTTACCATTCGATCAGTATTGACTTGTGAAACTAAACGTGGAGTTTGCTTGAAATGTTATGGTAAAAACTTAGCAACTGGAAGAATTGCTGAACAAGGTGATGCAGTCGGAATTATTGCAGCACAATCAATTGGTGAGCCAGGAACACAGTTGACACTTCGTACTTTCCACGTTGGGGGTACTGCTTCGGTATCAAAAACAGAGAATCAGTTGATTGCCAAATTTGACGGTCTACTTGAATTCGATAGTATCCGAACGGTAACTTCAAAAGATGAAGAAGGTAAGAAAGTAGACGTTGTTCTTTCACGAACTGGTGAATTAAAAATCGTTGATCCTGAAAATGTAAATAAAACCTATTCAAACTTACACATTCCATACGGTGCAATTTTATCAGTAAAAGATAAGAAGCAGATCAAAAAAGGAGATGTAATTTGTGAGTGGGATCCATACAATGCAGTTATTGTTTCTGAATTCTCAGGTATTGCACAATTCGATTCAGTTATCGAAGGGGATACTTTCCGAGTAGAGAGAGATGACCAAACAGGGTTTGCTGAAAAAGTAATCATCGAGTCTAAAAAGAAACGAATGATTCCGATTATTAAAATTGTAAAACCAAATGGTGACGAGTTGCGAAGCTACAACTTACCAGTAGGATCTTATATTTCTATTGATGAAGGTCAGGAAATCAAAGCAGGTCAGACTATCGTGAAAATTCCTCGTAACCTTGGTAAGATTCAAGATATTACGGGTGGTCTTCCACGGGTTACTGAATTGTTTGAGGCGCGTAATCCTTCTAATCCAGCAGTTACTGCTGAGATTGATGGTATTACTTCTTTTGGAAAAATCAAGCGTGGTAATCGTGAGGTAATCATTACAGCTAAAGATGGTCAAATTAGAAAATACTTAATTGGATTATCTAAACACATCTTGGTTCAAGAGGGTGACTTCGTAAGAGCAGGAACACAACTTTCTGATGGAGCGACTTCTCCTAGAGATATTTTGAATATCAAAGGACCATTCGCTGTTCAATACTACTTAGTAAATGGAGTTCAAGAAGTATATCGTTCTCAAGGTATTACGATTAATGATAAACACATCGAGGTGATTGTTCGCCAGATGATGCGTAGAGTTCAAATCGAAGATGCTGGGGATACAACATTTTTGGAAGGAGAAGCAGTTGAGAAATATGATTTCTTAGAGCAAAATGACTGGATTTTTGATAAAAAATTCGTGACAGAGCCAGGCGATTCTAATAAACTAAAAGCAGGTCAATTAGTAACTTTACGTCAAGTGAGAGAAGAAAATTCTTTCTTGAAACGAGAAGATAGAAAACCTGTTGAGTTTAGAGATGCCGTTCCAGCAACGTCAAGTCCATTGCTACAAGGTATTACTAAATCATCTTTAGGAACATTCAGTTGGATTTCAGCTGCATCATTCCAGGAGACGACCAAAGTATTGAGTACAGCTGCCATCGGTGCGAAACGTGATTACTTAACAGGATTGAAAGAGAATGTAATTGTTGGAAAACGAATTCCAGCAGGTACAGGATTACGTAAGTACGATGAATTAATTGTAACTAATAAAGCGGATTTTGATGCATTCCGAGCAAGAGAGCAAATGCTCGAAGAAGAGGAAATGATCGAAGAATAAAATCGTTTTATTCAAAATATTAAATCCCCAACAAGTTAAATTGTTGGGGATTTTTTTTGGAAAATTACGTTGTTAATTCTCTATTCCAAATAACTCATCTAAATAAGTTGCCCTTGTTGAATATTGGTAATTGTCTCGGCAATCTTCTATTCCACTTCGCATAATACTGATACAGGTACCATCAAGATTTGCGTCTTCTCGATGCCCCCGATGTAATGAACAATGACCGAGTTCATGAAAAATTACCATCTCTTTCCAATTGTCATTGGACTGATTCCAAAAAGATTCGTCAATAATAATATGACCCGGTTGGTGAGAACCATAGGTACACGAACCAGCAACACCATCATCAACAATTTCCATTATTTTAGCAGAAATATGCTGAGCTTCAAGATCAATTTGAAAACCTCGTAGGAGCGCTTCTTCTTCAAAGTTTTTAAAATAACTCCAAAGTGGTGCAGGAATATTTGAATAAAAAACGATTTTTTCTTCAGGAAGAATTTCTTCGATAGTTGTGTCTTTTTTGCAAGACTGAAAAACAAATAAAAAAGAGATAAATAGAAATAATACACCGATAGGTTGTTTCATAAAGGACAATTTTGATTAGAGAAAAAAATGTCAATGTTAAACTTATTGGCGAATTATTTTTAAAAATAGATTATCAAAAAGAATGGAATAAAAACGTAGGAATGAAGGAGTTATATTATTAAAGCAAAGTTATAATGTAATGAATTATCAACTAGCTGACTAAACTTTATTTATCATAAGAAATCAAATACTGAGTTTTTTTAAAAACTACTACTTTCAAAAAATATCAAAAAAAAGGTTTTGTAACAACGTAATTACAAAACCTTTTCTTTTTGAAAAAATTAATTTTCTAATTTAAAACTTCTTCCTTTTCTTTTAAAGTTTCGAAACGAAAACCTTGTTGAGAAAAATGTTCCAAAACTTTTGGCAATACATATTCCAATTTATCTTTTGCTTTTAAGCTATCATGAAACACAATAATGGAACCTGTCTTAGTATTTTTAATTACATTTTCCAAACATTTTTCCTTTGTAATTTCTGGATCAAAATCCCCACTCAACACATCCCACATCACGATTTGATAATGGCGTTGTAAAAATTGAGCTTGCTTTGGTAACATCCTTCCATACGGAGGTCGGAACAAAGATGATTTCACCAAGTGAGCACAATTACGAACATTGTGAAAATAAGGAATGTTCTCAGTTCCCCATCCGTTGAGATGATTGAAGGTGTGATTGCCGACGGTATGACCAGAGGTAACCACTTGGTCAAAAACAGGTGTATGCTTTTTTACATTTTCACCTACACAAAAAAAGGTAGCTTTGGCCTGATACTTTTTTAATTGATCGAGTACCCAAGGAGTGACTTCAGGAATTGGGCCATCATCAAAAGTTAGATAGATTACTTTTTCTTCCGTTGGAATTCTCCAGGTGAAATTGGGAAAAAGATTTTGGATGAGTTGTGGTGTTTTTACTAAATACATAATTCTACTAGGTGTTAATTTTAGGTGTTGAATTCTCTGTTTAAACTATAAAAATGAAACTTGATAGGAATTGTACTGTTGTGAATTACGTCTGGTAGGCCAATTTGTTTTCTTATAATAAAAAAAATAAAAAAGGTGAACATGCCTACCTGCACATTTTATTTATCTTTGCAGGAATTTTCTTGAAATGGGAAATAGTTAAGATTAAGTCTAGGTAAAAATATAACGTTTGGCAAATGAAAGTTGCTGCTAAAATTAAAGAACAAAATTTCGATTTTTAAAAAATATAAAATTCAATTCAATGACAAAAATGAGGGTAAGATTTGCACCAAGTCCAACAGGAGCTTTACATATTGGTGGAGTCCGAACAGCACTCTACGATTATTTATTAGCCAAAAAACATGGCGGTACTTTTATACTTCGGATTGAAGATACAGATCAGAAGAGATATGTGGAAGGTGCGGAAGACTATATTGTGAATGCGCTGAAATGGTGTGGGTTGAAACCTGACGAAGGACCTGGGATAGGAGGAGATTTTGGCCCATATCGGCAGTCAGAGCGAAAAGACATTTATCAAAAATATATGCAACAATTGTTGGATGATGGGCATGCTTATTATGCTTTTGATACGGCGGAGGAATTGGATGCGATGCGAGAAAAAGTTAAGGCAGAAGGAAAACATTCCTTCCAATATGATTCAAGTACTCGGATGATGATGAGGAATAGTTTAAGTCTTTCTGAAGTAGATGTAAAAGTATTGTTAGAAAATGATACTCCTTATACGATTCGATTTAAAATGCCTGAAAATCAAGAGGTTACAGTTAATGATTTGATTCGAGAGGAAGTAACTTTTCAAACCAATGAATTAGATGATAAAGTATTGATGAAGAGTGGTGGATTACCAACCTATCATTTAGCTAATATCGTCGATGATCATTTGATGGAAATTACACACGTGATCCGAGGTGAAGAATGGTTGCCGAGTACAGGACTTCATGTGATGATGTATCGATGTTTTGGTTGGGAAGATTCGATGCCAAAATTTGCGCATTTACCATTGATTCTGAAACCAGCCCCAAATACTTATGTTACCAAAAAAACGAAAGAGAAATTCACGGAAAGTTTTTCTGATGAATTTATGAAATCGACAGATCTAGAAATTAGTTTGGAAGAGGTGAAAAAAATTGTGGCGCAAGTTTTTAGTAATCCAAAAGATATTCAAAGTCAATTGAAGGTTGGGAAAAATGATGATGGAAAAAAGAAAGCGGTGAAAGAATTTTTGAAAAATGCGATGTATGGAAAATTGAGTAAGCGAGATGGTGATCGATTAGGATTCCCAGTTTTTCCACTTTCTTGGGATGGTAAATCTGAATCTGACTCTTTTGTTGGATTTAAAGAAATAGGATTTGATGCTAATGCGGTGAACAATTTTTTAGTCTTTTTAGGATGGAATCCTGGAACGGAACAAGAGATGTTTTCGATGAGAGAAATGATTAATGCATTTTCATTGGAAAGGGTAGGGAAGTCAGGAGCCAAGTTTGATTATGAAAAAGCGCGTTGGTTTAACCAGCAGTATTTGATGAGTAAAGAAGATGAAAAAATTGCCAAAGAGTTGGGAGTCTTATTGTCAGAAAAAGGACTTGGAGCAAATCAAGCATTTCTAGAAAAAGTAGCTGCAATGATGAAAGAGCGGGTACATTTTATACCTGAAATATTAGAATCTGGCTATTATCTTTTTGAACCGATAAAATCTTATGATGATAGGACTATTCAAAAAAGATGGAAATCGGAAAGTCGAGAAAAAATGAATACACTCGCTGATACGATAAAAGGTATCATGTCATTTGATGCGACGACCATTGAATCGGAGGTGAAACAATTTATGGAAGAACAAGAATTAGGTTTTGGTGAGGTGCTACCGATTTTGAGATTGGCAGTTTCTGGAACAACGATGGGGCCATCTGTTTTTGATATTATGGCATTGTTGGGTCATGAGAAAACCGTTAATCGAATGGCAGCTAGTTATAAATATTTTGATAAAGTGATTGCTGAATAAAATAATAACAAACATATTGTATTTATAAAGACTAAAAAAATAAACAGTTATGCCTAAGAAAAAACCACAAAAAGGAAAACCTGAAGTTCATGATGACTTGAAAGGTTTTGATATAAAAATTAATGAATTTGGAGAAATTGTTTCCAATGTGAAAGTGGATAAATTAAATGAATTTTTGGACGAAAATGTAGAAGATAAAAAATTATTAGATCGAGATGATTCTACAGAAGATTCTGATAGTCAAGAGGAAGAATAATGTTTTTTAACAAATAATACATAATAATATTTGTTAAAGTGTCTATATCTGAAATGTAGGCACTTTTTTTGTTATATGTTAAAAACCAATTACCGAGCAAAAAAGAGTTAAAAAGTAGGTAGATAAAAACTTACTATGTCACTTTTTTATATATTTGTTGTGTTTAAGAATCATAAGAAATGCTTGTTTTGGAAAAATTACAAGAATGATAAAATAAATCAAGCATTTTGTGTGATCCATTTTTATAAAATTAATGAATCCCAGGAACTTGAGAATTCCCAGTTACCGCTCTAAAAAATTCCCCCCAGAATTTAGCGAAAGCTATTGAATTGGGAGAAAATATAGAGAATACTTTATAAACACCTTTGGCGAAATATTTTTGATTAAATATTTTGCTGAGTCAGTTAAATAACTGAGACTACTCTTCCTCCAGACTTCACAATCTGACCTCTAAAATCACATCTTAGGAGGTTATCTGGTTTCCCTGGTATACAGTTCTTATACTTTATCACACGAAAATAACAATCGCAATTCATGGATTTTAAGACGAAGGTTTTAAGGTTTCATTTGAATATTTAGCACTAAGTGCTATTTAATCGGATAATTTATAAGCATTCTTTTCCGCTAACTTTTAGGAAATTCTATCAAAAAATCTAGCTCCTAAATTTACCCGATTCATTAACACCTAGTACTTATGAATAAATGTTTAGGCATTTATCGAATCAAATTAATTTTTAACAAAAACATTTATTATTAATTTTTATCCTAAATCTTTTTCATAAAGTTTGAAATATGAAGAACAGAATACTCACTTTAAAACGAACGCTTTTAGCGTTTTTTACCTTGATGCTTTTTGCCCAAGTCGGGTGGTCGCAACATTTTATTTTTATTGAAAATGTTGCCGATACAATTTATGTCGATGCTTCCTGTGAAGCGACATTGAGTTGGAATTCAGCTGATGTGTCAGTTCTACCAGCGCATCCAGGAGATGGACAAGCCATTACCTTCTTTGATATTAATAATATCAGCGGAGGTTTTTCAGTTGGTGATATGATTCCTCCTGGAACCAATGTCGTAATTACTTATCTGGCACAAGATAATCAAGGGAATGATTCACTATTAG
The DNA here is from genome assembly GCA_045104975.1 of Saprospiraceae bacterium. GTDB lineage: Bacteria > Bacteroidota > Bacteroidia > Chitinophagales > Saprospiraceae > CAJQQY01. Next base: position 37,879 of record JBGCCY010000087.1, on the reverse strand, counting down.
TTTTTGATATTGATTTTCTAGATAATACGCCTCCCTTAATTGATGCCGGTGCTGTTCCAGCAGATGTTACGGTATCATGTTCGGTTCCAACTCAACCAGTTGTAAATGCAACTGATAATTGTGATGTACCATTTGTTACAACTGTTTCTGATGTTCCTGCTACAATTGATTATTGTACAGGAGGAACGATGGTGAGAACATTTTCTGCAACTGATGCTGCAGGAAATACTTCAACAGCTATTCAGAATATTACAGTTATGGGAAATGGAGGACCAACAATTTCTGCTGGATTTCTAGCAAGTATTGCTGATGTTACGGTTTCATGTGATATGATTCCAGTTGCCCCAACATTGACTTCTGCGGATATTTCAGATGATTGTACACTTCCAGCAAATGTTACGATTATAAATAATGGCTTGGAAAATATACTGGGAGGTCAGACTTGTCCAACAATTCAGTTAATTACAAGAACATGGACATTGGAAGATGATTGTGGATTACAATTTAATGTAACTCAAAATATTAATGTAGAAGATAATGCAGCTCCAGTTATTACGCCTCCTGCAATAACGGATGTTACGATTCAATGTACAGGTGTACCTTCTGATCCTGAAACTCAAATGTTGAATTATGAAAGTAATTTTACGGTAACAGATAATTGTGCTACAGTTGTTTGGAGTAATAATTATACAGGATTGAGTGGAGGAGCATGTGTAGGAACAGGAACGGCTTCGGTTATCTATACTGCTACAGATGGATGTAATACTTCTAGTGTAACAATTAATTTTACGGTAGAAGATTCTAATCCACCAAATATTACAACTGGAGCTCAAGATGAGCAAGTAGTTTGTGATGGGAATGGAAATATAGCAGATCTAACAGCTTGGTTAGATACAGATGGTAATTCTGTTGCAATGGATGCTTGTTCTCCTAATAATTCAATTATGAAATCGGTAGCTGTTCCTTCGGATTTGACAACAGATGATCCATTCATAGCTTTGAATAATGCGATATCTACTGGATGTGCTGCTAATGTTGTGGCTACCATAACAGTAGAATTTACTTTTATGGATGCTTGCGGAAATATGTCTACAACGGATGCAGATTTTTCCATTGTTGATAATGGTGTTCCAACTATTCCTACTCCTGCTTCTAACCAAACAGTAGAATGTGATGGAATGGGAAATACGGCAGATTTGGCCAACTGGTTAAATGCGAATGGAAATGCAATTGGAAATGATGTATGTAGTGGAGCAGCGGTAACTTGGAGAACTGATCCAGTAATGCCTACCATTATTAATACTTGTGGAAATGAAGGTGCTGTCACCGTAGATTTTTATGTAAGTGATGGATGTGGAAATGAAAATCCTGTTCCAACAACTGCAACTTTTACGATAGAAGATACAACTGATCCAATCTGGACAATTAATCCGACACCTTTAACTATTGAATGTGATGGAACAGTAGATCCAGGAGGACAGATTGCGACTTGGATAGGAAATAATGGAAATGGAAGTGCTACGGATGGATGTAATCCTGGCTTAGTAACTTATACTCATAATTATACAGTGATCTCAAATGGTTGTGGTGAGTCAGGTTCAGTAAACGTAATGTTCACTGCACACGATGGATGTGGAAATTCTGAAACAAGGACTGCAACATTAACAGTTGAAGATACGACTCCTCCAAATTGGACAACTAATCCTATGGATTTAACTGTTGAATGTAATGGGACAAATGATCCAGGAGGAGAGATTACGGCATGGCTAACTAGTGTTGGAAATGGCGGAACTGCTTTTGATAATTGTGGTGGTGGAGTTACTAATTTTACCAATAATTATGCAGGTTTGTCAAATGGCTGTGGAGCAACAGGAACTACCACAGTAACTTTTACAGCAATTGATGCATGTGGATTTGCTGCAACTCGAACAGCAACAGTTACAATTGAAGATACTACTGCACCAAATTTCACGACTCCTGCACAAAATTTGAATGTAGAATGTGATGCTAATACTTTGACCAATATAAATGCATGGTTGGCAGTCAATGGAAATGCTGTGGCTAATGAAGCATGTGGAAATGTTACCTGGTCTCATAATTATATGGGATATTCAACAGTATGTCCTGGATCAGGAACTACCACAGTAACTTTTACTGCGGCAGATGAGTGTGGATTGTCTTCTACAACAATAGCAACAATTACAGTTTCGGATACTCAAAATCCAACTTTTACAACTCCACCTTCTAGTACACAAGTACAATGTTCTTCGAATGTAATGGCTGATTATACGGCTTGGTTAGAATCACATGGAGGAGGAATAGGAGCTGATGCTTGTTCAAATATAGATAATTCGATTACTTCAACAAATTGGAGTTATGTAGAAAACAGCTTTACTCCTAGTTGTCCAAATACAGGGGTTTATAATGTAACATTTACGGTTACAGATGATTGTGGTTTAACGCAATCATTGACAGTTAACTTTACCATTATTGATGATATTTCCCCAACAATTTTTCCTACTTCAACGAGTATGAATGAAGAGTGTGGAAACGGAGATGATCAATCTGATTTGCAAACATGGATCGATAATATTGGAGGTGCTGTCGCTGCTGATGGTTGTTCCAATGAAACTTGGGTAGATTTTGATTTTGTTACCAATGATGCATTTCCTGTAATGGGTACAGTAGCTTTTGGGAATTATGCCAATTACCCTCAGGTAACGGCAAATGATTGTGACTGGTCAGTTCAAGTAACTTTTAGAGTTTCAGATGAATGTAACAATACATCTACAACTACTTCAAGTTTTACTATTCAAGACAATACTGATCCAATTCTTTCTGCTATTCCTGCAGATATAACGGTGGATTGTGAAGCACCTACACCAATTATGCCTACAGCAACTGATAATTGTGATGCTGCAGTTACAATTGTTTTAGTAGCTGATACTGTTTCTACTTGTGCAAATAGTTATGTAGTAACTCGAACCTGGACAGCAACGGATGATTGTGGAAATACAGATTCAGGTGTACGAGTAATAACTGTAGAAGATAATACTGCACCAATAGTAACTGCTCCGGCAAATGTAACTGTTGAGTGTGATATGGTTCCTTTGCCAGGAACACCTATTGTAACAGATATGTGTGATATGAACCCAATGATTGTTTTTACAACAAATACAACTCCTGGGACATGTGCTAATGAATATGTAATTACACGAACTTGGACGGCAACTGATGCTTGTGGAAATATAGCTTCAGACGATCAAGTGATTACAGTACAAGATAATACTGACCCAACGATCACAGGAACATTACCAAATAATGTAACTGTAGAATGTAATGCGATTCCTACACCACCAATTGCAGGAACTGATATTGTTGGAGCGGATAATTGTGGATTAGCATCTTTTGATTATTTACAAACATCGACACAAGGTATAGATACTGACTTATGTAGTTTTTATGATTATACCTTGACTCGAACTTGGACGGCTATTGACCTATGTGGAAATACAACGGTACATACCCAAATAATTACGGTAGAAGATAATAATATACCTACTCTTATAAGACCAATTAATTTAACGGTTAATTGTGAAAATGTAAACAACTTAGCGATAACAGGTCAGCCAACAAATGTTTCTGATGGATGTGATAATGATCCAGCAATAACTTTTGTTGATAATATTTCAGTTCCTGGATCATGTCCTTTTAATTATACATTAGAAAGAACTTGGACAGTAACAGATGCCTGTGGAAATTCATTTTCTGATGTACAAACTATTTTTGTACAAGATGTAACTGATCCTGTTTTTGGAAATATGCCTCAAGATATGACGATGGCGTGTACAGATAATATGTCGGCAGATGCCGCTTATGCTACCTGGTTAGCAACTTACGCTGGCGGTACGGCAACTGATAATTGTGGAACCATCACATGGTATGTTTTAGAACCAGGCTCTTATGATATTGATAATGAAGCAACATTTACGACTGCTCCAACTGGTTTAGGTGCAGCAATTTGTCCTTCACCAACGATGGGAATATATAGAACAGATGACGTTTCATTTGTAGCTGTTGATCAATGTGGTAATGCAATAGAGCAAACAGTTACCTTTACATTGACGGATAATACTGCTCCAGTATTTGCCTCTTGTCCAGTAGATGTTACTTTTGATAGTGCTCCTGGAACTTGCGGATATAATTACTCATTAAATCCTCCATTGATTACGGACGAATGTTCAAGTAATACTTCTAATGTTAATGTAACAGTAGTGGAACCTTTTGTTTCACCAAATCCAGGTGATGATCAAACCATTGTAAATCCAATTACATTAGATATCGGACCATTGCCAATCAACCCAGCTGTAGCAACAGCTCCCGTAACTTTAACAATTGATTTAAATGATTACGATGGAGAAGAAGCAGGAGAGTATTTTAATATACTTGGAGAAGATGGAACAAGTTTAGGGCAAACAAATCATTCCGCAACACAATGTGGAAACTCAACTACAATTGTAACTCTGACAGCTAATCAATTAAATGCATGGGCTTCAACAGATGGATTTTTAACCATCACTTTATTACCAAATGTAACTGTGGATCCGATTTTTGCAATCAATGATATTTGTCCACAAGGTCCTCCAACAGGAGGGAATTCAACAGCTACTGCAAATATAGATTATACAGCAGTTTCTCCAAATCAATTAACCTACGAATATAGAATTGATAATGGTTCAAGAGTTCAAGTAACTCCAGGGACAATTATACCTTATACTTTTGATGTAGGAACTACGTTGATTACTTATTTTGCAACTGATTGCTCTGGCAATGAATCTTCTTGTAGTTATACTGTAACTATCAATGATAATGAATTACCTACGATGTCATGTCCAGCAGATATGACTATTGCACTTCCTGCAAATGTAAGTTGTGCAGTAGGAGCATCGGTAGATTTAATTCCACCGACAAATATTTTTGATAATTGTGGTTTCCAAAATATATTCTCACAAGTTCAACCACAAAGTTTTAATCAATCATTGTTGACCTTCTCATACAATCCAAATTACTTGGATTATGTAGCAGATGATAAATCCTTTTCATTCTTTGGAACTGGTGCAAATGCGGTTAATGGAGTTGTAACATTTACAGTTAGAGTGGAAGGTGATGTGGAAGACCCTGATGAGTATTTTGAGATTTATGGAGAAGATGGAAGTTTGATTGGAACTACTCAAGCAGGTCAAGCTAATGTAAATATTACTGCTGGAACTTGTCCTGCGCTTTCGATAAGCGTTACTACTATCTCAGTACCCGTTGGAATATTTAACTCATGGGCTGTAGATGGTCAAGTGGATATCAATGCAGTTTCGAATAATACATTTGGATCACCTCCTCCAGGAATTACAGGGGATGGTATTAGTCCTGCGTGTACAGTTTTCACATCAGGTACACCTGATGGAACTCCTGATGGAGCGAGTAATATGACAGTAGTTTTAGATTATACATCTGTAGCACCAACCTATTTTGCAACAGGTGCAACAACTATTGGAAATAGTATTTTCCCTGTGCCTTTAGCTCCAGTTACTCATAATTTAAATGTTGGAGTAACTACAGTTACTTACCAAATCGAAGATGTCAATGGAAATGTAAATACTTGTACTTATGATATTACAGTTGAAGATAATATTGCTCCTTCTGCTGTTTGTCAAGGGACTACAATTTATGTAACTCCAGACGGAAGTGTTTATACACTTGATCCGATGGAAATAAATAATGGAAGTTCTGATAATTGTGGTATAGCAAATATGACTGTTTCTCCAAATACATTTGATTGTACGGATGTAGGAAGTACGTTTAATGTAACATTAGAAGTAACAGATAATTCTGGTAATACTTCTTCTTGTGTTGCTCCTGTAAATGTTCAGACTGCAGAATTTTTCCCATCATTCTCTATAGGTTTATGTGGAAATACAGATTTGAATTTATTTGCCAATGCACCTGTTGGAATGTACACGTTCAACTGGTCTGGGCCAAATGGCTTTGTTTCATTTGACGAAAATCCTACTATTGCAAATGCAGATCCTACTTACTCAGGAACTTACGTAGTAACGATTACTGGGCAAGGTGGCTGTCAAGCAACTGGAGCAGTTACGTTGACAATTAATTCCTCACCAAATACTCCAATTGCAAATATTGTAGATAATGATATCTGCACAACGGATGATATAATAATTGAAACTCAATCATACACAGGTACGACAGTTATCTATAGTTGGTATGAGGGAGTTTTTCCAACAGGAATTTTGGTTGGAACTACTTCAGTACCAAGTTATACGATTTCAAATCCTACGGCAGGAACATATTCTTACTATGTAATCGTCGATGTGGATGCTTGTCAAACTAATGCTTCTGGAGCAGTAAGTGTTGATGTAAGTGAAAGTCCTGTGATTACTTCAATTACCAATACCGCAATTGATTGTGCTTCTGGTGATGAAGATATGATTTTGACTCCAACTGTTACACCAGCAAATGCTAATTACTTATATGAATGGGTAGGACCTAATGGTTTTTTCTCAACTTCAATGAATGCAACTTTACCAGATGTAAGTTCTGCAGATAATGGTTCATATACTTTAGTGGTAACCAACGGGCCTGGTGGATGTCAATCAAATCCTTATACACATGTGATAAGTGTAGATGATTTACCAACTACTCCAATTCTTACCTCGTTAGATAACCAACTTTGCGATGGAGATTTATTACAATTACAATTGGTAAACAATCCATATGTAGGCGCGAGTGTTACTTACAATTGGACTTTACCAAATACAAGTATCGTAACGACTACAGTAGCTTCTTTGACGATCAACAATGCTACCGTAAATGATGCTGGAAATTATTCGGTATCTGTTACAGTTGATGGATGTACATCTGATGTGTCAGGAATGTTTGCAGTAAATGTGAATAGTATTCCGGCGGCACCAGTAGCCAGTTATAATGGTTTAGTATGTGAAGGAACGACATTACAATTAACGACTGCTTTTGTCCCTGGAGCATCTTACTTCTGGACAGGGCCGAATAATTTTAATTCTACGAATCAGAATCCATTAATTTTCCCAGCGGATCAAACTGATGAAGGAACATATTTTGTTTCGATTGTAGTTAATGGTTGTCCATCTGCTTCATCTGCTCCACTTTTAGTTGAAGTGAATGATGCACCAGAGGCAGTACTTGCTGTTAATAATGGACCAATCTGTTTAGATGATCCAAGTGCAACTTTAGAACTTTCAGTTACAAGTGCTTCTGCAATTCCAGGAGCCACTTATACTTGGTACCTAGCTTCAACTAATGCTGTTGTAGGAGGACCAACAACTTCATTGACGACTACTGTTTCTGACTTCAATTCATTCTCTACAGGTGCTAATGATTTCTATGTGGTGGCAAGTGTAAATGGATGTCCATCAACGGCTTCTATTCCAACCACTGTAGAATTTGATAACATACCTACGAATGGAGCTTTTGCAGGAAATGACATTTTTGTTTGTGATAATAACTCTGTCGTTCTAAATGCTCAAACACCAACAGTTGGTACAGGACAATGGATTCAGACAAGTGGTTCAACAGTTGTCATTGCAAATCCAAATCAATCAACAACTTCGATTGTTGGATTAACTTCAGGAGAATCTTACACATTTGCATGGGTACTTTCCAATGGATCATGTGTCGATTATGCAACGGATGAAGTAGTAGTAACTGTTGATGTTGCAGTAGCAACAGCTGATGCAGGAGTTGATTTCCAATTGTGTAATGCAACTGAAACTAACCTTAATGCTATTTCAGTTGGAGGTGGCATCACAGGAACTTGGACACAACCTTCTTCTCAAGCATTGCTTGGAGTTACGATTGTGAATCCAACTGATCCAAATACTCAAATTACAGGATTGATGCCAGGGAATAATTACCAATTCATTTGGACATTAAGCAACACAGGTTGTGGAGATTTCTCTTCTGATATTGTGGTAATTACAGATGAAACTACAGTAGGAATTGAAGCATTCGCAGGAAATGATATTGACTTATGTGGAAGTGAGGAAACTCCTTTAGCTGCAACTCTTGCTCCAGCAGGTTCTACTGGAACTTGGACAACAGCAGGAGGCGCAACGATCCTTTCTCCATCTCAGCCAAATACATTTGTAACGGACTTAGAGCCAGGAGCAAATCTATTTACATGGACATTGAGTAATGCAATTTGTGGAGAGTATTCTTCAGATGAGGTAATGGTATTCTTTGAACCAACACCTATTGCAAATGATGATGCTTATGACATTTCATACAATAGTTCACTTGATTTAAATGTATTGGCTAACGATAATATTATTGGTGGATATACTATCTCATTCAATAATCCAACGAATGGAACAATTACTGAGGATAATGGAATTTTCTCTTACGTATCTAATTTAGTTTACGTTGGATCAGATGAATTTACTTATGAAATCTGTAGTGATATATGTCCAGATGAATGTTCTACAGCTACCGTAACTTTGACAGTTGGAGCAGATGCAAATTGTGAAATACCAACGATCTTCTCTCCAAATAACGATGGCATCAATGATGAATTCATTGTACCATGTTTGAGTACAGATAAATTCCCTAATAATGTTGTATCCATTTTCAATGAATGGGGAGATGAAGTATTCCGACAAGCTCAATACCAAAATGATTGGCAAGGAACTTACAAGGGAGAAGATCTTCCTTCAGGGACTTACTTCTGGGTAATTGACCTTGGAGATGGAACTACGCCAACATCTGGGTTCTTAGTATTAGAAAGATAATATTTCTAAAAATTAAAACAAATGCCTAACGCATCCTTTTCCAAAAGCAATGGAGGGAAAGGATGCGGATAAGCTATTTTTTATAAAAAATGAATTATGTAAATACGTTGTTATGGAAAAAGAAAACAACCATTTGCATTTTTATAAAAACTAAATAAGAAGTAATGAGAAAAATTTTATTTACGTTCATTTGCGCTCTTTTTGCGATGACTAGTTTTGCACAGCAAGAGCAGCAGCACACCCAATTTATGTACAATAAATTGGCATACAATCCAGGATATGCTGGAAGTCATGAGACTGCTTGTATAACTGGAATAATTCGAAGCCAATGGTTAGGATTAGAAGGTGCACCTAATACTCAAACGCTGAGTTTTAATATGCCTATCCTAAATCAACGGGTTGGAATTGGAGCGAACTTGACTCGACGAACTATTGGTATTTCCCAACGATTAACTTTGGATGCAGTTTATTCTTATCGAATTCGATTAGCAACTGGAACCTTAGGATTAGGGGTGCAAGCTTCTGTTCGATATCTCAATAACAATTTTGCCGATTCTAGGTTAGTTTCTACGGTGCCGATTGCGTTGGATAATTCTATTCCTTCAGGCGCTCGAAGTAAGTATGTTCCTAACTTTGGAGCAGGTGCTTATTTCAGCAATGAAAGATTTTATGTAGGAGCTTCTATTCCAAGATTATTGAATAATAATATTGACTTTAATGAAGCCGGAACTATTCTTTCTGAGGAAAAACTACATGGGTATATTATGACTGGGTATTTATTTGATATCAATGATAAGGTATCTTTCAAACCTCAAGCATTATTGAAGTTTGCTACTAATTCTCCTTTCGATGCAGATGTGAATGCAAGTTTTATTTTTAACAAAAAATATATTGCAGGTTTGACTTATCGATTAGGAGGTTCAAGTACTTCTGCTGCTGGAGAGTCACTTGATTTGATGGTAGGAGCACAAATTAGTAACCATATATTCTTTGGTTTATCTTATGATATAACGCTTTCAGAAATCAAAGATTACAGTAATGGAAGTATCGAAGGAGTTGTTAGATATTGTATAGGAACATCAGAAGGAGAAGATATCGTTAACCCTCGATTCTTCTAAATAAAAATACTATTCACAAGGTGACGCAATGTCGCCTTGTGAATAAAATTTAAGTCGCAATTTTTTGAAGTTTTAATTGTAAAAAAAAATCTTCATAATTAAAAAGTAACCAACCAACCTTACACCACACGTTTTTTATTTTTTTTTTAAAATAGAAAGTACTCACGTGAATCCAAAAAAATAACAATGTAAACGTATTGTTATTAAATCATTGTTAGCTGCCTGCTTGCTTTCCAGCAAAGGCAGATTCTCAGTTAACAATTCACCGTTAAAAAATTATGTGTCATGTTGAATTATCAGAAGCTTATAATGCTTTCTCTTTTTGTATTGTTGTCACAAATGGCAATTGCACAACCCTCTGGAATTGAAATGAAAAGAAATCCAGATGCGGTACAATTAAGAAATACTGCAAATATAAATACAACTAATCTTGAGTTTTCTCCAGCCTATTATCAAAATGGAATTGTCTTCGCTTCTTCACGAGTTGCTGGGAAAAAAGATAAAAAGATTAATGAAACCTTTTTCGAATTATTTTACTCTGAAACGGATGGAAATGGCGAACCTTTAAAAGCTCGTGCATTCTCTTTACAAGTTAATTCATTTTTGCATGAAGGTCCTGTAACGTTTAATCGAACTGGAACCAAAATATTTTTCACTAGGAATAATATCAAAAAAGGTTTACAAAAAGCGGACGCAAAAGGAATTACTAGATTGAAAATTTACGAAGCCCAAAAAGGAATTTACGATTGGGAAAATATTCAGGAATTACCTTTTAATAATGATGGATTTTCATGTGCTCACCCAACACTTTCAACTGATGGGAACAAACTTTATTTTTCTTCCGACCGACCTGGAGGACTAGGAGGAATGGATCTTTGGATGGTAGAAAAAAATGGAGACCTATGGGGACAGCCGATCAATATGGGGGATAAAATAAATACGGCAGGACATGATGTTTTTCCATTCATTCACACTAGCGGAAATTTATTTTTTGCGTCTAATGGACATGGTGGAAAAGGTGGTTTAGATTTGTTCATGGCTAACGTTATGATTGAAGATGCTGAGGTCAAAAACTTAGGTGCGCCTTTTAATTCTGAAAGTGATGACCTAGGATTAATTTTAAGCCCCGATGGAAAAAGTGGTTACTTCGCTTCTAGCCGAGAAGGTGGTGCAGGGAAAGATGATATTTATTATTTTGATGCTGCCGATGGAATTATGGGAGCAACTACCGCTGAGTTGTTGACTTCGACAATTACCGTTTATGACTTGAAAAATAATAGTTTAATCGAAGGTGCAGAAATTCGTGTTTTTGAAAAAAGTAAGGATGGATTTTTAAGCGGTGATAATAATTTATACCAAGCAGTTTTACTTCCAGCTAAGGAAGGATCTAGTGAATTAGTTTTTAAATTGATTCGAAAAGATGCTGGATCACTAGGTAAGGCTGATCAAGTTTCAGATGGAAAAGGAGAAGCTACCTATGGATTTTATGGCGAAAAAGAATACTTGATTGTTGTAACTAAAGATGGTTATTCTGCTAAGGAAACAACGTATTCTACAATTGGAAATGAGACTATTTCTAATATCAGAATCCCTTTAGAAAAACCAACTTGTGCAACGATATCAGGTGTTGTAAGAAATAAAGTAACAAATCAGATACTACCCAATACAATTGTAAAATTTTGGAATGGATGCACAGGCGAAGAAGTGGAAATTTTTTCCAATGATCAGGCAGAGTTTGAATATTGTGCAAAACCAGATTGTGATTATATGGTAAAGGGAATGAAAGAAAATTACTCTGGTGATTTCGTAAAACTTCCTGCTTCAGAATTAAATTCAACTAACTTACGGAAGGATGTTTTACTAACTCCAGCTTCGAGTGGACCATCCATTGGAGCAGGTACGATTATCGTTTTGGAAAATATTTATTATGATTTCAACAAGTCATCTATCCGAACGGGAGCAGCGAGAGAATTGGATGAATTAGTAGTGATGATGAAAACTTACCCAAGCATGATCATCGAATTATCTTCACATACCGATAGCCGAGGAGGTGGAGATTATAATTTTAAACTTTCCCAAGCTCGAGCGGAATCTGCTAAGCAATTTTTGAGATCAAAAGGTGTCGAAGGATATCGAGTGCGAGCTGTTGGATATGGTGAATCTCAACCTCGAAACAAATGTATCGATGGCGTAAATTGTACAGAAGTAGAATATCAATATAATCGTAGAACTGAAGTGAAAGTGATTAGCATAGACTCTCCTGTCAATATTCGATATGGAAATAATGCTCCTGATAAAATTGATCGAAAGAATTAATATTTACATTAAGTTTTTCAATAGGGCTGTTAGCGTATCCAACGTTAACAGCCCTTTTTAGTTAAAGAAATCTAAAAGTCCACTAAAATCAAAAATTTTACCTCCAATAAAAGTTAATGTTTTTTTCACTTACAGTTTGTTTTTTATCTTTAGATAAATCTAACAAAAGATGAAAAACAATAAGCTATCTCTATCTCTAATTTTAATTCCCCTCCTTCTTTTTTTCTCTTGCAAAAAGGAAGCGATCCCTCCAATTGATAATGTCGAAGAAGAACCCTGTTGGCAACTCCATCCTGAGATTGAATTGGATAGGAGGCTGCTTATCCAAAGTTATGCTACCGAGGATAATCTATTTTTATTGAGTCATAATTATTTTTTAAAAATGGATGAGCAAGGATTGGTGCAAGAACAATTTATTTCGGAAGAAGGTAATTATTCACTCTATGATTATCCGATGTTAAATGATAAAATATTTGCGATTGGTTTAGATGTTTTTAATTTAGGAAAAATAAACATCTATTCCTCTTCAAATCCAGCAATATTTACCACAATTGACATAAAGGCTATAGATTCAACAGTTATAGAAATTAATTATTTTTCAGGAAATGGAATGGTGATAAATGATTCCAACAAGCTTTTATTTAGTGTAGGAAAAGAATATGTGCAAGGAGTACCTGATCCTTATTTATATCTGTGGATGTTTGATGTTATGATTGAAGATAATTTATTGACCATTGAATTCGACCAAGAAATAAAAATTGAAATACCCGGAACTAGTAATACCTTAACTGAAAAGTCAGTATCAGGATTAAGCGTCTTTGACAATGAATTTTATTGCAGTATTACGCGTCCAGTTACTACATTTAAAATTAATAATGAAGGTGAATATGAAGAATTATTTCCGCTTCGACATGCGAAAATTTTCTCAAGAAATGATACGCTGTTTGCTTTAGGTCATATCGCGACATGCGATATTGGATACGCCATAAAACCTCCTAATGCTAATTGGACAACCTATTCTTTAGGTCTTTACGATGGATGTTGGGGGCAGTTTTATCAAGTCAATGATCAATTCATTATGGTTATAAGAGATCAATTATGGGTTATCAAAGTCGATCCTAATTCTATTCGTGAGATTAAGGAACTTGATGCAAGTTGTATTCAATCGACCTCAATTCGTTCCTTGGTTAATTTTAAGGATAAAATATATTTGGCTACGCATGAAGGATTATATTTTAAAAAGCTAGAGGCTTTTTTCACTTATAAAGAAGAGTAAAACATGAAAACAAAAATTGTATTAACACTTCTGCTATCGTTAATTTCATTAATGATTGGTTGCAAACCAGAGGAAGAAATAACGTTTGATTTTAGCACAATCCCCTCAACAGAATTTATAGAACATGATTTAAGGAATACTGATCAAATAATATTAAATGCTAACATTCTTAAGAATCAATTGTATTTCCTTAGTCCACTTGTCATTTCAAAAATACATGCCAATGGAGAAAACGGAGAAGGACGCTACCATAATACTTCCTTAACTTTTTTTAAAAAGTATTGCTTAGGTAAAAATTACATGGCGTTGTCTTTTCCTGTTTATGATCAGTCGATAAGATTTCATAGTACAATTGGAGATTTACTTTATGATGAAATTTATATTCATATATCAAGGATTGCAACTACTATAAATACACCAGGAACAAAATATAAGCGATATAATTTTGGTTTTGATAATGTGGCTATTAGTGATTTTAATGAAGTCCTTTTGCCAGTAGTTAAAAGCACAGATTCAAGTAAAGTAGCTTTTGTATTATTCGACCTAGAGGAATTGATTGATTCCGCTTACGTCAATAATTACTATTACCCAGAGGAAGATTTTATAGAAATTCTTCTGCCAGAAGAAACTACGAAAGAAATTCACCGCATTGAATTTTTCCAAAAAAACTTCTACGTGAGCACTAACGAAAATACCTACATGATTCGTCCTGATGGAAGTTTCAAATTATTGACCGTCGGAGGTGCGACAGATTTTTTTGAGTATGATGGAAAAATATATGCAGATTTTGGAGACCGAATTGGATTCACTTCTGACGATGGCGAAACATGGGAAGAAAAAAACAATACTCCTACATTTGATGGGTTTCGAGAATTTGAAGAAGTCTACGATCATTTAGTTTTCTTTTATGAGGATGATTTATATCAAGTTAATATAGATGATTTTTCCTATTCTATTTTAAAAAATAAAGGTTTGGAAGGAAGTAAAATTACTGCGGTGATGCCCTTTCGACAATCAATTTATGTAGCTACTTTGAGTGGTCTTTTTTATAAGTCAATTGAAGAATTAAAATAATGAAAATGAGAAACGTGTGTGTATTGTTATCCTTGCAAATGCTGATGTTTTTACCGTTGTCAGGGCAACAACGATATAGCTTTACTACCGTCACTCAAACCTATCAAAATTTGGATAATCCTACCATTTTGAATGATAGTAGTTATCCAGAGTCTTTTGATGATTTTATGGTGGAGTCGGATTTTTTGATTCCTTATTTTGATGGCAGGGTTTATTCAATCTTAGTAACTAATCGAGGACGAATTTATTTTGGGAGTCAGGTGGAGTATGCAGAGTTGTTGCCTGTAAGTTTGAAAATGAAAAACGATAGTCAAATTTCCTATCAAAAAGTAGGCGCATCAAATTGCGGAAGTCGCATTTTGAAAATCGAATATAAAAACATGGGATTTCGTTGCGACACTACAAATACTCATTTCACTAATGTTCAATTTTGGATTTACGAAAATTCAGGATTGGTAGAAATACATTTTGGGGAGTCATTTGATAATCCAGCTATTTACAGAACTAGCGAAACTAATTGTTACGGACAAAATGTTTACGGATGTCGATTAAGATTTAGTTCTGATTGGAGTGCTCAACCTTATGGCGATGCGGATGATCCCAATTATTTTGAAGGAGGATTAAGTAACCAATATTATGGAGTAGCAAGGATTCCTTCCAATGGAATAATTTACCAATTTGATCCAGAGTTATTATCAGATAATGATTTTAGAATAAGTCCAAACCCTGCTAGATTTTTCACTAAAATATCCCGCCCTTTAGATTGTGGAGATTTTGAAATAAGAATTTTTAATGTCCAAGGACAATTAGTTTTTAGAAACGTATTTATAGAGAACGAAAAAAATATTGACGTTTCAAATTTGTTGATAGGAGTATATTTTATTCAAGTTTTTGATAAAAAAAATAAGAAGTCTTTTGTTGAGAAACTTTTGATTCTATAAAAAATCACTACTTTCATTCTCAAAAAAAAGTAATGCATAAATTTCCAATCATAGTTCTTTTATTTTCTTTATTCTTTCTTTCTCAATGCACAGAAAATACTTCCACACCAGAAGTCAAAGCACCTGAAACAGGGGAAGAGTTGTCGAAAATTTACTGCGCATCTTGTCATCTCTATCCATCACCTGATTTGTTGGATCAAAAAACATGGGCCGATTTTGTCTTGATTCGCATGGGTAATTTTTTAGGGATTTACCAAGATGGAAATAAGTATGTAGATAAGATGCCAAGCAAATGGCTAGAACCAGGCAAAGGTGGAAACCGAGTCAAACAGGCAAAAGTTTATCCAGACAAACCTGCGTTGACTGTGGAAGAATGGCAAAAAATTGCTAAGTTTTATCTCGAAAATGCACCTGTCTCTATTCCTAGTGCTTCTGCCAAAACGGATATCAAAATTGGTATTCCATTTTTTAAATCAACATCTTTTTCACAGCAAAAAGACATCCTTCCTGTGGTGCAGGCAATGGCAGTTGATTCCAAAAATAAATTAGTTTACGCAACTGAATTCCAAGGCGGAGTGTATAAATTTAACTACCAAGGTAAAGCGCTTGAGTATCATAAAAGCAAATCTCATATCGTAGATTTAGAAGTGAAAGGAGATCAGTTTATAGCCTTAGATATGGCTTCTCGTTATGCTTCAGATAATCCCAAAGGCATGTTTAATATTTCAAAATCCTTCAATGATTTTAAACAAAAAAAATACGAAGCTAGCCTAAATGAATTAATGCGTCCTGTGAACTTTTCTTCGGGCGATCTGAATGGCGATGAAACCGAAGATTACGTTATTGCAGAATACGGAAACCTTCTAGGACAACTTGCATGGTGGGAAGGAAAGGATGGAGGGAAATTTCAAAAACATGTTTTGTTTCCTGACGATGGAGCTATCAAAGCTGAAATCGAAGACCTCAATGGCGATGGAAAAAATGACATCATTGCACTTCAAGCTAATAGTGACGAAGGAATTGATTGGTATATCAATGAAGGGAATAACAAATTTAAAAGAGAACGAAAATTACGTTTTTTACCAACCAATGGATCGACTCATTTTCAATCAATAGACTTCGATGGTGATGGAGAAAAAGATATTTTATATTCCAATGGAGACAATGGAGATTATCCTCCAGTTTTAAAACCTTACCATGGGATTCATTTATATTTAAATAAAAATGGAAAATATGAGGAATCTTTTTTCATTCCTTTGAATGGAGTTTACCAAGCGGAAGCGGTAGATTTTGATCAAGATGGAGATTTGGATATTGCCGCAGTTTCATTTCATCCTGACTTCCAAAATCATCCTCAGGAAGCTTTTGTGATTTTTATTAATGATGGGGGAAATAATTTTACTGCACATACGATTACTCAATTTAAAGAAGGTCGTTGGATGCGATTTGTCACCGCAGATTTAGATGGAGATAAAGATGTAGATATATTGTTATCTGCGATGAATATCAAAACGCCAGAAGTTCCAAAAGCAGTTGCTGACAAATGGGCAAAGTCAGATAATGCAATTATTTTTTTAGAAAATATAACGAAGTAAAATATTAACGAGCAAAGATATTCTATAGAAAACGGCAATAAAACCTGTAGGTTTTGTTGCCGTTTTAATTTTTGTTAGTGAAAATTTTTTCTACCTCATCGGTCTCCTTAATTGTTTGCGAACTTTTTCTAACATCTGCATCTTTTCTTTTTTGTTTAACCATTTAGTATTAGGAGAACGTGGCGTTTTTTTATTCTTCCATTCCCAGAACTTTTCTAAATGCTCTATTTCAATAGTTAGGTTGGAGTCAATATCCAGTTTCTTAATTGCATTAATCGCAACTTTTGCAACGACTTCAAAATCATGTTTTCCAATTTTTATCAACTCAGGAATTATCGACTTTTCCTTCAATTGTTCTAATCCATTAATAGCTTGAATTCTTTCTGGGTAAAGTCCTTTTTTTAAAATCAATTTTAATAGATCAATATTGCCCTCTTGCACCCAACGATTGACATCCTTTGTACCAATTTTTTCAGGATTTAAATATATGATTATTTTTGTTATCCAATTCATTTGAAATAGTTTTCATTGCTAACAAGGTTAATGTGGGATGTAATAAAAACCTAAAATCGGTTTTGGGAATGTATTGTTAGGAGACTACATCGCCTGATATTGATTCATGTCAAGACCAAAGTCAATGCGTAATTCTAAAAAATTATCATACTCAATTTCAAAAATTCGTAGCACCTCTTTTTCCGAAAGAAATTCACTCGTAGGAACTTCCAATTCATCATTCCAAATGCTAAAATTTCCGAAATAGGTTTTCAATTGTTGATGCATTAATTGCCGAGCACAATCTTTAATAAATGTTTGGTCAGGCGCTTTGCCTTCCAATAATTCCTTCGCTACCTCAACGGTTTCTTTTTGGTAGAGGTGCGCATTTTCGACGATAGCAATTAGTTCTTTATTACTACGGTGAAAATATTTTTTGAATAAATGATTAGCCGATTTCATTGTTATACTTTTTCGTTAAGCCAAATTTTATCGTAGAATTTTTTTTAACTGTTTTCCTTTTTCCCTTCAAGACTCGAAGTGCCTGATGGGAAAAAAGAAGAACAAGTTGTAGGTCTGGTTTTTTGATGTTTGAGTTATTAAATTGTTTTTTTTTTTAGAGTGAATTCCATTTTCGTCGTCGAGAAGAAGGAATTTCGACGAATGTTAAAAAGTAAGGATGTATTAATTAATAGAATTTATTTTAAATGAAGTTATATAGGAACACCTAAAACATCTAACATTCAACGTCCATCAAATAAAATATACCTAGAATTCTTAGGTAAAAATTTGGATACCTAAAATTCTTAGGTATATTTGTCTTATGTTATCAAATGAACTTACAAAAGGAACGCTGAAAACCATCCTGTTAAAACTTCTTGATGAGGAAGGAAAGATGTATGGTTACGAAATTACTCAGCATGTCAAAACACTTTCTGATGGGAAAATGATTTTGACCGAAGGCGCATTATATCCTACTTTGCACAAATTAGAGGCAGAAGGCTTGGTGAAAACCAAGCAAATTATGGTAGGCAAAAGAATGCGAAAATATTATACCCTCACCGCTAAAGGCAAGAAAGCCAATAAAAGTAAACTCGCTGAATTTCAAGAGTTTATCAATGCGATGCAATTAATTTTAAAACCTAAAACGACTTCCTCATGAAAATAGAATTGAACGAGGAACAAGTTTTTTTGATTGAAAAAAAACTGGAAGAATTAGGTTTAGATTATGTTCCACTTCAAGGAGAGATTTTAGATCACATCTGTTGCATGACGGAAGAGGATATGCAAAATGGAAAAACATTTGAGCAAGCGAATCAAGCGATTTTTGAGAATTTTGGAAAAGATGAATTAAAAGAATTACAAGAACAAACAATTTTTTTTACTCATCAAAAATCGCAACGTATGAAAAGTTTTGCTTTATTAGTTTTTGCACTTTTAATCATTCCATCTGCCGTTTTCTTTTTTTCCAAAGAAGAGAAAACTACTGTCATCAATGGTATTCAACCTCCTTCGCCACAAGAGATGATGACAATGGAAAATCTTTTGTCTGAATCAAATGAAATGCCTGTGGCTACTCATGTAGATTTACATGATCCTCCTAACATCAAACCACTTGAAGGAGATTTCAAGATTAATTCTGGCTTTGGAAGAAGAATGCATCCTGTTTATAAAAGGAAAATTTTTCACACAGGTATTGATTTGAGAGCACCAACGGGAACACCTGTTTTAGCTACAGCTGATGGAATTGTTTTGAAAGCAGGTAGAGATGGAAAGTATGGTATCCGAATTATTTTGCAACATGATGAAGAATTTAAAACAATGTATTCCCATCTGAGTGCGGTGAAAATAGAAGTTGGCGCTAAAATAAAAAAAGGGAATGTAATTGGATTGGTTGGAAGCACAGGAGTTTCTACAGCACCACATCTACATTATGAAGTAATTAAAGATGGAAAAAAAGTAGATCCAGAAAAATACTTTAATCCATAAAGACTTGATTAGCTTGATTGGAAAGTGATGGTCAAAAAATAAGTGATTGCTCATGATAAAGTATGATTTTTGACGAGGGTATTTTTCATTTATTCGAAGCACAAAAGACGGAGCTATGCCAAAGCATAGTGAGTATTTTTGTAATGAAGAATAAATGGAAAAGAGACCGTCAAAAATTATATTTTATTGTGAACAATTACTTACTTATTCATCTTTTCATTAAAAAGGTTGTTTGCGAGAGTAAGCAGCCTTTTCGTTTTTTATCGTTCTCTAGAATTTTTAAAATCTTGGTTTAAGATTTTAAAATCTAATTTTCCATTCATCCGTTTGAGGTGTTCGGCAATGATGATAGCTTTGTTGATTCTGATTTCAGAACTTTTAGGTTTGCCAATTATATAAAGTAGACTTCTTTGTTTTCCTTTGGTTAGTGCATGGAAAAATTCGTTGGCCTCATCATCAATTTTTAATAACTCTTCCATCTCTTCTGGCATCGGCATGCCATATTTACTTTTATCAAGTGTCAATTTTACGAGTACTTTTGAACCTATTCGCAGGTGACAGATTTTTCGAACTTCAGCATTGATTAAAATAAAATAAATCCCATTTCCTTTTGGCATAAATGCGCAAGGGAAAGAATAATCTTTATTTAAAGTACAGATAAATCGTTTGATATTTTTCGTAGAAAAAAACTCTACGACCTCTTCTGGAACGATGAGGTGATGGCCATAAATATTATCATTGTGAAAATTATCAATTCTGCCTTCGAATTCCATTTTTGTTTTTTGTAAAAATAATCATAGTTCATTACTAATACAAAAATAAAGAGTCCATCGAAAAAACGATAGACTCTTTGATAACTAACACACGCCCTAAAATTCTTGATATTTTGGATTCTCCTCATGTTCCCTTATTTTAACTTTTATTAAAAAAGGAAATACAAAAGGAAAATTAATTTCTTAAATGGATGTGTAAAGAAAAAGGAAAGTTCTCGCCGAAGCGAGAACCTCCGAATGATAACTAACACACGCCCTATAATCTTGACATCTAGATTTTTTGGCAAAAAATCCAAACGCTATTGTCGTTATATCTAAAGCATGAATTCCCATAGGAAATTCTCAAAACGTAATAAAATTATTTAGGCGAAGTTAGTTTTAGAGTATTTATGAATTACCAAAGTATAGGCTTTGTATTTTGTAATTCTACTCTGTTGTGGCGTGTATAGAATATATCAAACGCCAAGAATTTGATATGGTTTCAATTATTATTAATAATAAAGCTATATTTTTTTTCCAATAATCTTTTGTCCGCCTAAATTGACTTTTACAGTTTTGAAATTATTCTCTTCTTGGACGAATTCTAGAAAGGCATCAGCGTCTTTTAAAAAGAACTTATGATCTCCTTCGGCGAATACTCGGAGCTTTTTATCACCTGTTGGAGCTATCCAAAATTTACCCTTTTCTATAGTGAAAACTAAGAAAAAGCCAGGTTCTACCTCATATTTTCCTACATATTGTTGAAGTATTTTCTCATCTAACTGAACCTCTTTTCGTTGTATTGGCTTTTCATCGCTTTTTATGGCTCTTCCTTTTTTGCCATTTGGGAGGTGAGCGAGCATCCCAAGTACTTTTCCATTTTTATCTCTTTTGAACTCAAAAATTTCTAAAGTATGTTCAAAGTAAAATTTATCTTTTTCGAATGCATATAAATTATGTCGATCTCCACCTGTTCGAAGAGAGGTAAGATGATCATCCTTGATTTGGATAGTTCGTTGATGATTTGTAGCATTTTCTACTTTATAAATTCCAACGTATTCAGCCATTTGTTCTTTAGTCAAACTTTTCTTTTTTACCTCTGGATATTTTTCAAGGATTTGAGCAGCAACAATATCTGTTAAAAATTGAGGACCTTTTCCATTTGAAAATGCGGCAACAAAAAGATTCTGCTCTGGCAAATACATAGCATTGGAAACAAAACCATTGATTCCCCCTGAGTGTTGAAAAGATTTTTCATTAAAGAAATTTTTAATGCCCCAGCCATATCCATACTCAGTCGATTCACCATCATTCAATGTGAAAGGAGTTAAAGCTTTTTCCAAGGATTCTTTTTTGATTAATGTGTAATTATGAATTGCTTGGTTCCATTTATACAAATCTTCAACAGTAGAAATCAGCGAACCTGCTGCATAGGGAATGGTCGAACTTAAATAAGGAGCATTTATAATTTGCCCACCATCCATTTCATATCCTGAAACTCGATTTGGAATCACCTTATTTTCAGAATCATAAAATGAGTTTTTCATCCCAATTTTTTGAAAAATATTTTGCTCTACAAAATCACCATAAGTCATTCCACTCACTTTTTCGATAATTACCCCGAGCAAAAAGTAACCAGAATTATTGTATTGAAATTTTTCTCCAGGAGAAAAGCTCATGGGGTTATTTTTGAAAAAATCCATCATTTCTTCTACTGTTTTATCACCTCGAAGATGGTTAGCCATAAAACCTGGAATTTCAGTATAACTTTGAATTCCAGAGGTGTGGGTGAGCAAATGTTCGACAGTTATTTTTTTTCCATTAGTGGGGTAGTCAGGAATGAATTTAGTGATATCGTCTTGAATGTTTAACTTACTTTGCTCTTGCAACATCAAAATTGCAACGGCTGTAAATTGTTTGGTGATTGAACCGATTCGAAGTACATGATCGACTTTCATTGGGATATTTAATTCCAAGTTTGCCATTCCTGAAGCTCCTTTAAAAATTATGTTTCCATCCTTCGCTACCAGCAAAGTAACCCCAGGTTGATCAGCGGGAAAATTTTTTTCTAATAAATTTTGGATTTTGGTTTGGTCAATTTGAGCTATCGCAGCAGAGTGGAATATCAAAAAAGAGACCATTAGAATGAGGGTGGTTTTAAAATTTTTCATAATTGAAAATTTAGTAAGTACGAAGACAAAAATATCTTGAGCGTTTTGTCTTAGTATTTGTTGATTAAATAAATAGACGAGATAGCAATCTTGCGTGATTGCAATTCATCATAATGAAATTTGAAAATGGTATTTTTTGATTAGAAAGGATTTTGCTAAAAAGTAGCAAAGGAGATATTTGATGCTTGCAAGAAGAGAATAAAACGAAGTCTTTTTTCAGAATATCGACGAATGAGATTTTATCTAGGATGAGTGGATTAATAAACTGAACTACCTTTTGTATTTTTGGAAAAAAATTACGTGCAACTATCAATTTTACCTTTTGTCTTTTTAATTAAACTGGATAGAGCTTTTGGATTATAACAACATTCATCGCGAACTCGTTGAGGATTGCAAGTTGGGAAAACGGCAAGCTCAATTCGAATTGTATCGACTTTATTCGAGAGCAATGTACAATATTTGTTTACGTATGCTAAAGAATGATATGGATGCGGAAGATCTTTTGCAAAATTCATTTGTTGATATCTTTACTAAATTAGACTCTTTTCGTTTTCAATCTTCTGTTGGAGCATGGATAAAAAGAATAGTCGTCAATAATTGTATTAATTTTTTGAAAAAACGACGATTAGAAATTCAAGAGTTAAACGACCAAATTACAGAACAACCAGAACCTGAGGAGGAAGACCATTCTCCAGAATATTCTACAGAATCAATCAACCATGCTTTGTTTCAGTTGCCGGATGGTTATCGGGTGGTGTTTACACTTTATTTGATGGAAGGATATGATCACAAAGAAATTGCAGAAATTTTAGAAATATCAGAAGCGACTTCGAAGTCGCAATTTAGCCGAGCCAAAAAGAAATTAAGAGAGATTATTAGACGTGAAAAAGAAGAGGAGCGAGGTAAAATATTTTAACAATCAAAATCAGCTAATCAAAAAAAAATAGACATGAGCGACCGTCTCGAAAAATTTATTAACCAAAATCGTGATCAGTTTGACGATAAGGTTCCGAACCTAAAAGTCTGGGCTGATATCGAAAAACGACTCGATCCTCCGCAAGCCAAGCGGATTTCGATGAAGCGAATATTAAGCATTGCCGCATCGGTGCTTATTTTATTATCAACAGGTGCGTTTTTAGGAAATTATTTTACAGCAGGAGTAAATGTTCCAATTGCTGACTTATCTTTGGAAGATTACCCTGAATATGGAAAAAAAGAAAAAGATTTTCAGCAGGAAATTAAAAATAAAAAAGCTCAATTAGCTAGTTTTAATTATGATATTGCAATTAATGATGATCTAGTTGATTTGGACAAAACTTTGGCAGATTTGAAAACAGAGTTAAAGGATGTACCCAAAGGAAGTGAAGAGCAAGTTTTACAAGCGATGTTGAAAAATTATGAAACAAAAGTAGCCATCTTGGAAATTGTATTGAAAAAAATAGCATTAACTCAAACCAAAAGAGACAAAAAAAATGAAGGTTCTGAAATGTAAAATAGGATGGTTGTTGGTGGTTCTAATATTTATGGGGCAATCGGTTTCGGCAAAAGAATTTGAACGGAGTATCAAAAAGAGTAGTCCTATATCTATGGATGGACAAGTAGAGTTGTCTAATACTCGAGGGACAATTGATGTCAGAACTTGGAATAAAAATGAAGTGAGTATTGATGTTCTTATTACTGTCAATGCTCGAAATATTAGAGATGCAAATGAAGTTTTTGATCGCATTCAAATTAAATTTGATAGCTACAAAAATACCGTCAATAGTCGAACAATTATTCGCGATGTACCTAAGTGGAATTGGAATTATGTGCGGAGTGAGTACACGGTAGATTACATAGTTTATATGCCTAAGAAATGTAATTTGTCTTTGTTTAATAAATATGGTGATGCATTGATTGCAGAGTTGGAAGGCAAAGCAAGCCTTACTGTTCAGCATGGAAATATTCGATTGAAGACGGTAGAACGATTATTGAAGTTGGATTTGAAATATGGAAATTGTACTGTTGCTCAGGCTGCTAATTCTGATATAAAAATGGTTCATGGAAATATCCGATTGAAAAAAGCAGAGAACATTAAATTCGCAACAAGTTATTCTAAAATTAATGTGGACGAGGCTGCTGATATTAAAAGCACAAGTGTCAATGATATTTATAAATTAGGTATCGTGCAAGAGTTTAGGAATGTTGGAAAATATGATAAAATCGAAATCAAACAAGTTGATAATATTATCGTCGTTTCTAAATTTACTGATTTCAACATTGATGTTGTGAATAAGCATGCTGACTTTGACATGGTATATGGAAGTGTGGAAATTGGAAAAGTAACCGAAGGGTTTTCAGATATTTTGATGGTTGGAGAAAACACCGATTTTCAATTACATGTGGAAGAAGGGAGTGATTATAAAATGGATGCAACTGCTCGATATGCCAATTTAAAATATCCTACAGTTTCCAATATCATTTGTAAAGATACGAAAGGGGATGAGCAAAAAGTAGAATTTTATGTTGGGAAAAAGATCAATCCGTATAGTTATATCAAAGCAAGAGTAAAGTATGGAGATGTTAGCGTTAAATAAATAATGGTGAATGATTAATTTTTCCCAGAGTCTGTTTGATTTAAAAAAAAAGGAGCGATGATTTTTCAAAATCATCGCTCCTTTTTTTTTAAACTCTAGGCGAAAAAAATTAACCATTCACCATTATACATCCATCATTAATTATCGGATTTTTACTTTAGCTCCAAATCGTACCGAACTTGAGTGAATTCGATCTTCATTAGGACCAATTCCATCGATTAAGAAATGACGACGATATATTGGTTGTAAAAATAAACTCCAACGGTAAGTAAATTTTCTTTCCACTCCAAAACCTAAATTGGCAGTCAAGTAACTATTTTCTCTGAAGCCACCACCTTCAAGAATACCTTTGTATAATGAAGCTTCATTTGCAATCTCACTTTCATCTAAAGAAATAGATCTACTTTGAGTATTTTGTTGATCTTCTAATTGGAAGTTAAAGTTGTTTTGAAGAGCCATATTAATGGAGACTCCAGTCAAACTGTACATTCTCCATTTATTTTTTACTAAGAAACTATATTGGATATTTAATGGAACTTGAACCATATTTAATTCAGCATCATCCCATTGTTCTTCAACAAATCCACGAGCAACACTTCCGATAATATTAGCTTCTTCTCGTTGTTGATAACTAATAAAATTGTAAGAAGCACCTGTTTCAATTAAGAATCTTTTAAGTTGAAAACCAAGGGCAAATCCTCCACCATATCCATATCGATATCGGTTATACACATCCCATTTTCTTTCAGTACCATTATAAAAATCAGAATCTACAAAGTTGAGATCAGTAGAACCATACATACTAAAGAAAACCTCGTGAGTTCGTAATTTCTTAGATTCAATAAGTTGAGCTAAAGAAAAACGATCTTTTTTAAAGTCATCCATTTCCACAAATGAATTCATTAAAGATGGTAAAGGAGAAATCTGAATAATTAGTTTTTCTTTTAAAATTTCCTTTTCATTTAATGCTAATGTTTTTTCAAGTGGAAGAGAAGTAGTCTTTTGCTTTTTATTTTCCAAAAGACTAATTGAATTAACATTATTTAAAAATGGAGATTCAGAAATTTTATCATCTGAGATGGGGGGAGTAGGAGTTGCAGTAATTGCATTTTCACTAACTGGATTTGATTTCGCAATTAATGATGGTGCTTGGCTCTCAACATTTTTAACAATTTCATTTTGATTGACTTGGTTGGAAGAAGGAATCGTTTCTTCAGAAGAACCGACAAATTCATTTTTCAATGATGATTGATTATTTAAATTTGTCGAAAGGTCATTCGTATTAGTTTGAATTTTAGTATCAACTATAGGTTGTGAATCTTGAGTAGTTTTTTTGTTTGGGAAATAATTAAAAGCAGTCCATACCAATAACAAAACGATAGCTGCTTCAAATAATTTGGTAACAAAAACTTTTCGTCGATAAGCATATTCCTCATCCAATCTAGCGGACATCATTTCCCAATGCTTATGATTATAGGCAGGTTGAATATTTTTTAAATGTTCATATGCAATCGCATCCAAGTAGATATCCTCCATTTGAGGATCAAGGTCAGCGTCAGGAGTATCAGCGATAGCTGCATCTAACTTGCTTTCCATCATCGCCCAATCCATCGGAACAAATGCTGCACCTTCTAGGTTTTCCAAAGATCCTTTCATCGTCTCGTCGAGATTATCCGCAGTCAATTTTTCATCCATTGACGACCAATCCATTGGGATGAAATTTTCACCATCCAAATGCTCCAATGATTGTTTAATAAAATCGTCAAATTTCTTATTCTCCATATTGTATTGATTTCGCAGCAAGAATCGCTTTAAGTTTATGTCTTGCTTTTACCAAATTAGATCGGGAAGTACTTTCGGTAATTCCCAATTCGTTCGCAATTTCTTTGTGTGAAAAACCTTCAATTACGTAAAGGTTAAAAACGGATCGGTACGCGGGAGATAAGGTTTGGACGGCTGAAAGAATTTCTTTTTCAGTTACTTGGCTAAGTGCATCAGGTGAATTGGAACTAATATTATAAGCAGTATCCAAATCTTCGGTTCTTCTACGAACATTTTTTCGATAAAAATCAATCGCAGTATTCACCATAATCCGACGCATCCAAGCAGAAAGAGAAGTACCGGGTTGGTACTTTGAAATATTTTTGAAAACTTTAATAAATCCTTCATGCAATACATCCAATGCATCATCCTTGTTATTTGAATATCGAAGACATACACCCATCATCTTGCTATAATATTCTTTATATAGCAATTGCTGTGCATCTCGATCCTTGCGAATACACGCTTGGATGAGATCGTTTTCTTCGTAATTTAAATTCAAGGCTAATTCCATAGAATGATTGTTAGAATTAAAGTTAGCCTAAAAAAACCGAGAATCCCAAACACAGGTTTAATATTTGGAATTATCCTCCCTAGTGCATAAAATAGTTTACATAAGAAGGAACGATTAAATCTAGGTATTTGCTGCGTTTTCAAAGGTTATAAACTTCTTTTTTACTAAATATCATTAAAAGATGACTAATAAGGTGTTTTCTTAACGTCAAAGTTTTCTTTTTTTGAAAAAGCACATTATCCTCTTTAACGATGAAGTTATGTACTTGATTTTCAATTAACACATAAAAGTGTTTTGACAGCTATTTTGATTTATTATTTTTGCAAAAATTTTCAATAATTGAATAATTAAAAATTTATGAAATTTCAACAAACAGTAGAAAAGTCAGCCGAAGTAGGAGAAGGAATTAACTACGACAAAATCCTAGATTTAATTATCAGCATTTCTACGAATCTAGCTATGGCAATAGCAATTCTAATCATTGGTTTTTGGGTAGTCAAAAAGGTAATGAAGATAATAGAAGTCTCTCTGAATAAAGCAAATCTTTCCCCAGAGATTACATCCTTTCTTTCCTCTCTGTTAAGTGTAGTTATGAAAGTGTTTATTCTATTGGCTGCTATTGGGCAAGTTGGAGTAGATACTGCTTCTTTAGTAGGTTTAATCGCAGCGGCAGGTTTTGCTGTTGGGATGGCATTGCAAGGAAGTTTGGCAAATTTTGCAGCTGGAATTATGATTATGGTTTTTAAACCATATAAATTAGGTGATTGGATCGAGACTTGTGACAAGTTTGGAAAAGTGGAAAGTATCCAAATTTTCAATACAACGATTGTTACTCCTGGACAAAAAACTCACATCATCCCCAATGGTCAAGTGATGGATGGAGTAATTACTAATTTTTCTCAGAAACAAACGATTCGTTTGGAGTTAAATGTAACGATGCCTTATGCAGAGGATTTTCCGAGAGTTCAGGGGATCATCAAAAATGCTTTGTTGACAGTTCCATCGATTTTAAATGATCCAGAACCTGAAATAGGAATAGAAACTTATGATAGTCATAATATAGTTTTAGCGATTCGTCCATTTATTGATCCTAATAATTATTGGGGAGCAACTTATCAATGTCATGCTGCAATAAAAAAGGCATTTCATGAAAATGGAATTCAAGTAGCTTACTCTGAAGGAATTGAATTGGGAGATATTGGTGGGTAGTTTATTTTTTCCAAAAAAAAATCCGTGTCAAAGTTCAAACCATGACGCGGATTTTTTTTGGAAAAATTTAAAATTTAATTTTTAATAATTTTCTTAGTACCAATTCCATTCTCATTATTTATTCTTACATAATAAATTCCTGATGGAAAATTGGAAGCATCGAGACGCTCTTTTGTATTTGTGATTGTATTGTTATGGATTACTTGACCTAAGTTATTTACTACGGAAATTTGAGTTTTTTTATTCAAAAGTTCTTCGCTCACTTCCACGAAAAATTCATCAGTCACAGCTGTTGGGTAAACATTTAATTCCAAAGTTTGAGTAGGCGCTTTGATTGAAGTTGGAACAGTCGAAAATCGGTAAACTTGTCCTGATGCTGGATCTGAATCCAACCCTGGAACAGAGTAAGAATAAAGTATTGATTCATCTGAAGAAACTATAGTAGGTGAAGTAACGCTTCCACTTAAATGCCATAAATCTTCAAACGTATCTGCATCAGGAGAATAACCTGCCATAATTCCACAAACTGGTGATCCGTAATCATGAACAACCGCTGAATCTGGAAGCATACTTGGGCCAAATCGAAATTCAATATTATTAGTTCCTTCGTAAAGCCAAAGTTGAAAGGAAATCGTATTGTTGGCAGTTGCTGTAGTAAAAATTTCTTCATAAAAACCACAATCTTTCCATTGGATTTTTAAGATTTGTTCACCTGGAGCACCTTCTGTTACATATGAAATAGTAGATTGAGTAGCGGCATCTACATTCTCAATATCAGCAAGATCATCAAAGTAAGGAATTAAAAAGTCAATTGTATCTACAGTATATGGATCTTGGAAAGAAAACCATGATCCTAAGCCAACAAATCTAATCTCGTTGGATGTTTCACCATAGAAATCAAAATTGAAACCAAGCGGCACAACATATTCAGGATCATCCCACTCATCACCAACCGAAGTTAATTCAGTTGCTTGTTCGATGTCGGTGTAGGTATCCGTCTCTGTTTCTAGAAAGTAAGGAAAGGTTTGAGCATTAGAATTTGAAAAAATAAAAAGAGAAAATAAAACAAGAAAAGATTTTGTAAATAAGTTTTTCATAAATAAAATTTTAGAGATTAAATAATTGGTTTCTGTCAAACAATTTGTTTTAAAAATAATTTTAAAATTACTATATTTGTGGGCGGAAAATTATATAAATCAAATTAGAGAAACGACTAATGTTTTTAACTTGTGAGAATTTTAACATAACTAATATAATATGTTATTTTTTTGCAAAAAGTAAAGAGAGATTTTTATTAAAGAAAACGAATAGGAAACAAAGAAATGTAAAACAGAATAAAGTATAATAATAGAATGAGTAAAAAGGGAAAAAGTAAAAAACCAGTTTGGACACCTAAGAATGGAACAGGAACCAATGAAGATGGCGTCATCACGCTCACAGGAATGTATAAAGATTATTTTTTGGATTATGCTTCCTATGTAATTTTAGAGCGCGCCGTACCTGCCTATGAAGATGGACTTAAACCTGTACAACGTCGACTCCTTCATGCCCTCAAAGAAATGGACGATGGGCGATATCACAAAGTAGCTAATGTGATTGGCCAAACTATGCAATATCACCCGCATGGGGATGCTGCCATTGGAGGTGCATTGGTCAACATGGGACAAAAAGATTTGCTCATCGATCCACAAGGAAACTGGGGAGATGCTCGAACAGGTGATGGTGCAGCAGCACCTCGATATATCGAGGCACGATTGACTAAGTTTGCTTTGGAAGTAGCATTTAATGCACAAACTACAGAATGGCAACTTACTTACGATGGTCGTAAAAAAGAACCAGTCAACTTACCAATGAAATTTCCTTTGTTGCTTTCGCAAGGAGCAGAAGGAATTGCGGTAGGACTTTCTACTAAAATTTTGCCGCATAACTTTATCGAACTCATCAAAGCGTCGATCAAAATTTTACAAAATAAACCGTTCAAAATTTATCCAGATTTTATGACTGGAGGAACGATTGATGTGTCAGATTATAAAGCTGGAAAACGAGGTGGGAGAGTTAAAGTGCGATCGGTTATCGAGAAAGTAGATAAAGATACTTTGGAAATTAAAGAGTTGCCTTACGGAATCACGACTGCCAATTTGATGGATAGTATCGTCAAAGCCAACGATAAAGGAAAAATTAAAATTAAAAAAGTAACAGATAATACTGCGAAGGATGTTTCCATTATTATTGACTTGGCTCCTGGAGTTTCGCCAGAAGTTACGATGGATGCCTTGTATGCATTTACTAATTGTGAGGTTTCCATTGCGCCAAACGCCTGCGTAATTGTTGATGATAAACCACTTTTTCTTTCGGTCAATGATTTATTAAAATTCAGTACTGAGGCGACAAAAGATTTGTTGCGACAAGAATTGGAAATCAGAAAAGGAGAGTTGGAAGAGAAATGGCACTTCGCAAGTTTAGAAAAAATATTTATTGAAAATAGAGTTTATCGAGAAATTGAAGAATGTGAAACGTGGGAAGAAGTGATCGAAACGATTGATCGAGAGTTGAAAAAATATATCGTTACTCCAAAAGACAAAGCGAAAAAATCTGATAAGCGAATTCATCTTTTTAGAGATATCACGAAAGAAGATATTGCACGATTGACCGAGATCCGAATCAAACGTATCTCAAAATACAATGCTTTCAAAGCAGATGAACTTATTGCGAAAATTGAAGAAGAGTTAAAACAAGTTAAGCATGACTTGGCGAATTTGACAAAATATACTATTGCATATTTCGAAAGACTATTGGCAAAATACCGAAAAGGAAAAGAACGAAAAACAAAAATAGAATCTTTCGAAACGATCAAAGTAGCTATGGTTGTTGCCAACAACGCTAAACTTTATGTCAATCGAAAAGAAGGGTTTATTGGGTCGGGTTCAGGAATGAAAAAAGAAGAATTAGTGGGAGAGTGTTCTGACATTGATGACATCATCGTTTTTCGAAAAGATGGTGTGCTGAAAGTGAGTAGAATTTCCGATAAGATTTTTATGGGAAAAGATATTTTGCATGTTGCAGTTTGGAAAAAAGGAGATGAGCGAACGACTTATAATATGATTTATGTCGATGCAAAAACTGGAAGATCAATGGCAAAGCGATTCAATGTAACAGGAATCACACGTGATCGAGAATATGATTTGACCAAAGGAACTAAAGGTTCTAAAGTTCATTACTTGACTGCGAATGCGAATGGAGAATCAGAAATCGTAACCATCCAATTATCGCAAGGTTGCTCTGCTCACAAAAAGATTTTTGATTACTATTTCGATGAATTGGAAATCAAAGGGAGAGCTGCTAATGGAAATATTGTTACCAAATATCCGATCCGAAAAGTAACTCAAAAAGAAGTTGGAAAATCAAGTTTGGGGGCTCAAAAATTATGGATGGATCAAGTTAGTGGAAGATTGAATGCGGAAGAAAGAGGAACCTTCCTTGGGGATTTTGACACAGGTGATTCTATTTTTGCTTTATATAAAAATGGAACTTACGAAGTCGTTGATTTCGATATGACTAAGCGATTTGAACCGAAAGAATTATTGCATATTGGAAAATTAGATTCAAGTTTAGTCGTCAGCGCAGTCTATTATGATGGTGCGAAAAAATGGACAATGGTCAAGCGTTTCAATATTGAAACGACTACCAATGATCAAGTCTTTAATTACATGACAGATCATAGAATGTCAAAATTACTCTTTGCATCAGTCAAAGATAATCCACGCATCGAGTACGGCTACAAAGTAAAATCGAAAAAAATGTCAGGTGAAGTTAACCTAGCAGAATTTATAGATGTGAAAGGTTGGAAAGCACTTGGGAATAAATTGAGTGATCAAAAATTGACGGGCGTAAAAGAAGTCGATGCAAGTAATAAAGAAAAACTTTCGCCAGGCGATTCGATAGAATTTGATGTAGATAAAAAAGATAAGGGGCAGGGGGAGTTGTTCTAAGATTTATGAAATTCTAATTTAGTACAAAAAAATAAAAGAGGTAGTACAATTTTATAATTGTATTACCTCTTTTTATTCTTGAAAAAATCAAATATAAATCGTTCTTCGTTGCTATAAAATTCCCAAATTATCAAAGGGTATTTAATCCTTATTTCTTTCTGTTGAACCTTTTCCAAAAACTCATATTCTTTTCCAAAATGAATTAAAGCTCCTTGATTTCTAACTTCATTCATAGCCCGTTTATGTTCATGTCGAAGGAAAAAATAATGTTCGTAAGTTGCTTCATCATCTACATCAAAAACAAAAAATGCTTTTTCTTTTTTCTCCCAGAGGATTGTTTTTATTTTTTCAAAAAGTGCTTCAGGAGCTATTTTTTTATTATTAAAAATGAATTCATTTTGTGCGGTGATGCGAGTTGTTTCAAATTCATTTGGGAGAAGAAGTAAATTAGAAAATTCAAAACAATTAAGACTTTCATTTTCTACTTGAACTAAAAAATCAGAAGGTAAATCTGGATTTTGTTTTAAATATTCCACCACTTTTCTTATTTCTTTGCATGGCATAAAAGGAGGAATATGAGTCAACAAACCTTTGTTAAAATATTCATAATAAACCTTCGGATTGTTTTGATTAGGAGGAAGTGCTGCAAAAGAAATCTTCAATCTATTATTTTCAGAAAGTGTTTGAAATAAATCATAAACATTTTTCATCTTTAGATTCTTATCCAAAACCAAAGAAGTGACAATAAGTCCTCGTCTTGATTCAGGGACCTTAGCATTAAAGTTTTCAACAAAAAGAGGAATATCTTCAACTGTACCCTTAGCATCATTTAAACCATAATTTTGAGTTCCAACTTTTTTTGGATCCCCTACAAAAATTGTATTAACTGTACTTTTCCGCATTAGTCTAGATGATACGATTGAAGAAGACGGAGGGTTTATTTTTAATTTATAGTGCGCCAAGTTTCTAGCTTTATTTCGATAAATATCTGCATAGGGCACAGGATCATAATGTGATAATCCAAACGATAAAATGCCAATAACAAAAAATATAAAAATGCTCATTGGATAAACTTTCCTAAAATATTTAGCCAACTTCATCCACATATAATAGTGTAGCCAAACCAATACTAAAATACTTGCCCACCAGCCAATCTTAAAAAAATCAAAGAGTAAAAATACATCAGTATAACCGAGTAATTTAAAAGTAGTACAAAAAGCAAATCCAGCAAATAAAGTGTACCAGGTTACCATTCGACTATGATGTAATATGATAAACTCGCGAGAAGTATCATTTCGAAAAGACTTGCTTTTTGATAAAGTAAATTCGAAGAATATATTTTGACCAAATAGAAATGCTGAAAATGCAAAAAGGAAATGATAAAATTGATGTTCGCTAGGAGTAGAAATGGTAAAACCCGCCCAATCCATATAGCAGAAATAATACATTCCCAGGTTCAAAAAATTAAAAAAGCAGTAAATCAAAAAGCCATATCCCAATCCCAAAAACAATCCTACCCAAAACCTTGTTTTACCAAAGAACTCAATATTAAGTGTAGGTTTTATAAAATTTGTTTTTAGCATAATGTTAGGTGACGTTTTAAGGGGGCTTATTTCAATCCTATTTTATTTTTTATTCCTAAAAAAATCAAATATAAATCGTTCTTCGTCACTATAAAATTCCCAAATCATCAAAGGGTATTTAGCCCTTATTTCTCTCTGTTGAATCTTTTCTAGAAATTCATAATTTTTTCCAAAACGAATTCGAGCTTCTTGATTTCTAACTTCATTCATCGCTCGCTTATGTTCATGGCGAAGGAAAAAATAATGTTCGTAATATGTATCCTCATCCACATCAAATATAAAATTTGCCTTAGTATTTTTTTCCAAAATAATATCTTTGGTTTTTTCAAAAATCTCTTCTCGTGCTATTT
Organism: Saprospiraceae bacterium; assembly: GCA_045104975.1. GTDB lineage: Bacteria > Bacteroidota > Bacteroidia > Chitinophagales > Saprospiraceae > CAJQQY01. The sequence continues at coordinate 3,279 of JBGCCY010000087.1, read as the reverse complement.
TTTTACCATTAAAAAAATACTCGTTTTGAGAAGTAAGTTTTATAAAATCAAAATCTGCTTGATAATATTTTTCTGATTTCCAAAAACTATATTTACAATTAGTCTTTTCATTTTTAGCATAAAAATTCATTAAATCTTGAACAGTAGTTTTTGGACTTTTATTAATCATTTCTACTGCTAATCTTAGGTCATTGCAATGAAAATTTATATGAGCTAAAAGTCCTCTCCCAAAGAATTCAAAATATAAGTTTGGATTATAATCATCAGCAGGAATCGTTGCAAAAGAAATTTTCAAACGATTATTTGTACTTAGTATTTTTAATAGTTTTAAAACATGCTTCATCTGAATTTCTTTATCAATGACTAAGGAAGCAATGATGAGAGGCTTTTTAGATTCAGGAACTCTATGATTAAAGTTTTCGATGTCTAATGGAAGTGAGGTCATTTCAGTTTCATTGCCCCAAAAAGTTGAGATTTTTATTGAATCATTTTCTTCTGGATCACCCACAAAAAAGGTTTGTATTAAGCTGGGATGAATTAGTTTAGTCGAAACATTATTCTGGGAAAGTGGAACATCTATTTTTAATTGATACTGAGGAGTTTGTTTTGCTTTTTGTCGATAAGAGGATGCATAAATATTTGGAATAAATCGAGTGAAAATTATAGATAAAATTGCGATTCCAAAAAATGCAAAAACACTTAACATTCGACCATTTGTAAATGTTCTTGATATTTCTTGCCAAGTGAAAAAATGCCACCAAACAACTAAAAGAAGACTTAGCCACCAACCAATTCCATCGCAACTAAAAATAGAAAATACATTCGACATGGAAAGTAAACCAATGCTTAATGCCCATTTGAATCCAACGAATAGAATAGTCCAAGAACTAAATCGACTGTTGTGGAGAATAGTCTTTTTTCTAATGTTTCGTTTTAAAAACTCCTTTGGTTTGGAAAGTGTAAACTCTAGGAAAAAATATTGCCCCATCAGCAAAGCAATGAAGGCAAAAATAACTTGATAAAATCGAGTTTCAGAAGGCGAGTGCATGGCATATCCCATCCAACTCATATAAGTAAGATGATGTATCGCTAGTTTGGAAAAAGAAAAAAAGGCCAATAAAGAAAAAGCTAACCCCAATCCCAAAAACAATCCCACCCAAAACCTTGTTTTACCAAAGAATTCAATATTAAGTTTAGGCTTTATAAAATTTGTTTTAGCATAATGTTAAGTTATGTTTTTTGAGATAACTCTGTTAATTTTACAGATGAAAAACATGACTTTTTTGACGGATGGTTTTTCTAACATTATATTTGCATTTTTATAAATAAATAAATGACTACAGAAGATTATAAAAAAATAGCTCACACACTTCCCAAGCAACCAGGGGTTTATAAATTTGTTGATCCCAACGAAAAGATACTTTACGTTGGTAAAGCCAAAAATTTAAAAGCTAGATTATCGTCCTATTTTGGAGAGCGAAGAGATCGCCTTGCCAAAACAAAAGTCCTCGTCAAAAAAGCAGATCATATCGAATACACCATCGTCGAAACTGAACACGATGCACTTCTTCTCGAAAGTACCTTGATTAAAAAATATCAACCTCGCTACAATGTGATGTTGAAAGATGGAAAATCATATTCTTATATCTGCATCAAAAAAGAAAGATTCCCTAGAGTGTTTTTGACTCGTCGTGTAGTTAAAGATGGTTCGACTTATTTTGGACCGTATGTTTCAAAATATCAAGTAGGTGTAATTTTGGATTTGGTGAAAAATCTGTTCCCACTTCGGACTTGCACTTTGCCACTTTCTCAATCAAATATTGAAAAAGGAAAATTTAAAGTTTGTTTAGAATATCATATCAAAAATTGTCTGGGGCCATGTGTTGGGTACGAATCGGAGGAAGAGTATAATATCAAAATCGAGCAAATAAAAAACATTCTCCGAGGACATCTTGGAGTTGTAAAAAATTATTTGAAAGAAGAAATGATGCGCCTTGCGGAAGAGATGAAATTTGAAAAAGCGCAACAAGCTAAAGAGAAATTATCTGCTTTCGAAGACTATCAAGGAAAGTCTACGGTGGTAAGTACGACGATTCGAAATGTGGATGTTTTTACGATTACTTCTGATGAAAAAGAAGCGTTTGTCAACTACCTTAAAATTGTTGATGGCTCGATAATTCATACTTACACTTTGGAGATGACATTGAATTTAGATGACGATAGTGAAGATGAATTATTGGCGTATGGGATTGATGAGTTGCGGAAGAGATTTAAAAGTAATGCAGCCGAAATTATTTTAGAAAAAGAAATAGAGTTGATTGAAGATGAATTGCAAATTACTATTCCAAAAATAGGTGATAAAAAGAAACTCCTCGACCTTTCTCGTAAGAATGTAAAATATTTTTTACTCCAAAAACGCAAGCAAGAAGTTTCCCGAACCAACAAACAAACTCCGGCTGAACGGATTCTTAAAACGATGCAAGAGGACTTACAAATGGATCGTCCACCATTGCACATCGAGTGTTTTGATAACTCCAATATTCAAGGAACTAACCCAGTTGCGTCTTGCGTAGTTTTTAAAAATGCTAAACCGTCCAAACGGGATTATCGAAAATTTAAGATAAAAACGGTCATTGGGCCAGATGATTTTGCATCGATGGAAGAGGTCGTTCGAAGACGTTATTCTCGCTTGATCAAAGAAGATCAACCGCTTCCAGATTTGATAATTATTGATGGGGGAAAAGGACAATTGAGTTCGGCAACGAAGATCATGGAGGAGTTAGGAATTTTAGATAAAGTCACTTTGATTGGAATCGCCAAACGATTGGAAGAGATATTTTTCCCCAACGATCCCATTCCATTATACATTAATAAAAAATCAGAGTCACTCAAAATTATTCAGCAAGCCCGAAACGAAGCGCATAGATTTGCGATTACTTTTCACCGAGATTTACGATCGAAAAATGCACTCGGAACAGAGTTGACTAATATTGAAGGGATAGGGGAGAAGACCGCCCAAAAATTATTATCGCATTTTAAATCCGTCAAAAAGATCAAGGCTGCTTTGCCTAGTGAGATTGAAGAAGTGGTTGGGAAATCTGCGACGACGAAGTTGTTAAAGTATTTTACCCCCGACCCCTAACGGCGAGTTTTTCGTTTTCTTTCAATCTTATTTTATGTTTTCATTGATTTAGCATTTTTTATGAAAACAGATTTGAGTATTATTTTTTACTAAAAAGATAATTCCCTAGTCTTAAATTGAAAGACTAAAATTAAATT
>JBGCCY010000086.1:0-22464 GCA_045104975.1 Saprospiraceae bacterium | reverse complement strand
GGAAGTGAGCAGTCACAGCCGGATAAAGCACAGTATGGAGCAGAGATTTGAGCTCCGAGAAATACACCTGTAAAAGCTACTTTGGATGGGTCTGTAATTTCATCAGATTGGACATTAGAAACTGGAAATACTATTTCGATTCAGCATTCTAACAATTTGATTTCTTCTTACAAACACAATTCAGCCTTACTTAAAGAAATTGGAGATTCTGTAAAAGCTGGAGAGGCGGTAGCAATTATTGGAAATACTGGAACTCTTTCCAATGGTCCACACCTCCACTTTGAATTGTGGCATAAAGGAAAACCAATAAATCCCGAAGATTTTATCACTTTTGAGTAAAGTTTTCAATACTTTTGTGTTTCCTACCTAACCATGGATTTTAGACTATAACCAAAATCAATAAATCAACTTTTGAATCAAGACATACTCTTGGCATAATTTTGCTATTTATATATTCTATTGTAAAATATTAACCTATTTGAAATCATGAGCGAAAATAAACATGAATTAAACGAAACCTTTAATGAAAAAGGCGAAACGATCAGCCCAGTATTAGCTGATGGTGTAAAAAATTATTTAATTGACATTGACGGTACTGTCTGCGATGATGTTCCTAACGAGGAGCCAGAAAGAATGGGTACTGTTTTACCATATCCTGATGCATTACAAATTTTGAATAAATGGTATGACGAAGGTCACATCATTACTTTTTTCACTTCCCGAACGGAAGAGCATCGAGAAATAACGGAATTTTGGTTGAAGAAGCATGACTTTAAATATCATGGCTTATTGATGGAAAAACCTCGTGGTGGAAATTATCATTGGATTGATAATCACATTGTAAAAGCAACTCGATTCAAAGGAAAATTTACTGATCTTATTGTAAAAACAAAAGAGATTGAAGTTTTCGATCATAGAAGTGGTGAGTAATTTTTTTTGAAAAAATAAAAAAAGCGCAGTTGAATTAATTTTCAATTGCGCTTTTTTCGTTTGATCTTTTGACTAAATTAATTTTGCCATTTCAAAGTATTAATCATATACTCAATATCTTTTTTCACAAATGAAAAAATAGGCGCAAGTGAATCAGGAGCAACTTCATTATTAAAATAAAGTGATCCTCTAACAAAATGTTTCTCTTCATCAGTTACATAAAATTGAAAAGGGGAAGCGACTTCTCCTTCGAGATTAAAAGCAAATCCTTTCGCTCCATTTTTAGTATCAATTTTAATTTCTTCAATATACTTTGCTTTGATATTATGTTTGTGTGCTAACTCAAATGCATCTGTTCTTAATTTTTCACCAGTTTCTTTTGAATCGATAGGTGAATAAGTGCAATGAATTTTTGCATTAAAACTGGGAATAGAAATATCAAACCAACATTCATTACTTGGACGCTCATCAAAGAATGAATTAGTTTTTTCAACCTTTGCATAAGTTGGATATTGAAATGAAAAATTACAATATCCTTCTTCAAATGACTTGTAAGATTTTTCAGGGTAAACTACTTTTGGAAAACCTCTTGGCTTAGGTGTAATCGCTGCTTCATCTTCACAACTTTGTAAGATAAAACCAAATGTAAAAAAGAAAGCAATCGCTAAAAAAAGCGAAGTACTTCGTTGTTGTTTTTCAAAAATATTAATCATTAAAAATTATTGTTTACGTCTTTTTAGGTAAGGTGATTTGAACTTGTTTTACTCTTCTTTTCGTAACAGAAACGATCTTAAATCGATATTGATTGTACGACGACTCAGCATTGACTTTTGGAATTTGACCAAATATTTCTAGCATCAATCCTGCAATTGTATCTGCATCTCCTTTGGCCTCATCGAAAGTAGTTGTTTCTAAATCCATGACTCTACACATATCATTGAGCAACGTTTTTCCTTCAAACACATAGATGTATTCATTCTTTTTGGTAAAATCAATTTCAGATAAATCATCAAACTCATCTTTGATTTCACCAATGACTTCTTCCAAAACATCTTCTAATGTTACAATCCCTGAGCTTCCTCCGTATTCATCTACTACCATTGCCATGTGTAATTTTTGCTGTTGAAATTCTTTGAGCAGGTCACTAATTTTTTTCGATTCAGGCACATATAATAAATCTGTTCTAATGAGCGCCTGCCATTCAAAATCGTCTCCTTCATCTGTATGACCGACCAAATCTTTAGTATAAAGTATACCTGTTATATTATCAAAGTCATCATCAAAAATTGGAACCCGAGAAACGCCTGCTCGTCGAGCTAATTTTAAAACTTCTCGAAAAGCTGTTCGAAATTCAATCGCAATTACATCCACTCGTGAACGCATAATTTGCTTTACCGTCACATCTCCAAACTTCAGAATACTTTTTAAAATATCAACTTCTTCCTCTGCGTTGTCATCATTTCGTACCGTTAATTCTATTGCTTCATCTATATCTTCCTTGCTCATCAAACTTGCTTTCTGTGCTTTTGATTCTAATTTCCCCTCAATATAATTGGTCCAATTAACTAGTACTTTACTTGCTGGAGAAAAGAATTTATTTAATCCCCTCAAAGACCCCGACATCATTTTTGCCAATTTTACATTGTTCAAATTAGCGTAAACCTTGGGCGCTACTTCTCCAAATAAAACCAAAAGAAAAACGACTCCAACTACTTTGATTAAGTTTTCAACTAGCCATGCTATATCAGCATTGGTTGGATCAAAATAAGGAAGAAAGGACAAATAACTTGCTGCTCCAATCTGTGCTGCCCAGTTGGTGAAAATTTCTTTCGGCATTATTTTTCCTAAAACAAAATCCGACAAAACAACAATTCCAATATTGATAAAATTATTACTGATCAAGATGGTCGCCAACAAAGTACGTGGCATCTCTTTGAGTTTGATGATTCGCTCAGACGTTTTACTATTCTCTTGTTTTAGTTCATCAATATCATTGGGAGACAATGAAAAAAATGCTACCTCTGATCCTGAAATCAAAGCTGAACATAATAGTAAAATCATGACAAAAATTGCTGCGCCACTTACTTGCCAAAAAGGAATATCCGCCAACAAAAAAGAGGAGTTAAATAAGGAAGAGAAAAATGTTCCGGGTATGGAATCCAATGTCATTTTTTTAAATTCTTAGATAAACCTTGTGTTTTATCTAAGAACGTTATTTTTAAGTTTCGGTGGATTGTTATCATTAGTACAATCCACCGAACATCTAAGATTTTATTTTTTAGAATGGTAAATCATCGTCAGGTGCATCTGCAATTTTTTCAGTAGATGCTGGAACTGGAGTATTAACCGCAGTTGGTTGAGATGATCCTGATGCCTCTTTTGCAACTTGAGCTGGCGCATCAGAAGCAGCCGGCATTTTATAATTACCTCCTCCTTCTCTACCTCCCAACATTTTCATAGTTCTTGCAACTATCTCAGTTGTGTATCGATCATTTCCATCTTTATCTTGCCATTTTCGCGTAGTCAATTTTCCTTCGATATAAACTTGACTTCCTTTTTTCAGATATTTCTCTGCCACACCTGCCAAGCCATTCCACATGACTACATTATGCCACTCCGTTTGAGTTTTTCGTTCGTTAGTAGTTTTGTCCATGTAAGATTCACTCGTAGCAACTGAAAAAGAAGCTACGGAAGAATTCCCTTCGAAATGTCGAACCTCAGGATCTTTTCCAAGATTGCCGACTAAGATGACTTTGTTAATCATGATTTGCGTTTTTTAGTATTATAAAATTTAGTTTTCTCACTCCAAATCTTGAAGCATTGAGTATAAATTTAACGAATTATCTTTTAAATACAAATCGATAACTTTAGGGAACGCAAATTTACTTAAGTTTTTCCGATCTACTTTGATATATGTATTTTTTTTAATGGAAAAATTAGGTGGCAAATCAATTTCCAAAAAGGTAGCAATGATCGTTCGGTGAGTCAGCTGTTGTCGAAATGGAGTGGAAATATGTTTTATATCAAAATCAAAATCTCTAATTAAATCTTTCCAAATTTCATTTTTGGAGAGTACATCATTCTTTAAAAGTGCTTCAGTTTCTACCAATGGAAATTCATAAAGATTTTGCCAAATATCTTTTTGAGTTCTTTTTTGTATCCATACATTTCCTCCAACATTCAATACTAAATAGTTAAAATATCTCGTCTTCTTTTTTATTTTTTTAGACTTGATTGGGAGGTCAGCAACTTTTCCATTTTGGAAAGCTTGACAGTTTTTTTTCAAAAAACAATTCTTACAATTTGTTAATTTGGGAGTACATTGTGTTGCCCCAAAATCCATAATTGCTTGATTGTAAATTGCTGGTTTCTTTTTTTCTAACAATACATTTGCAAGTGCAGCAAATTCCTTTTTTCCTTCAGTAGAATCAATAGGTGTTTCTATCCCAAAATATCTGGATAACACTCGATACACATTTCCATCAACTACTGCGTGTGGCAAATCATAAGCAAATGAAGCAATCGCTGCAGCGGTATAAGTTCCGACTCCTTTTAATTTTAAAATTTCATCCAGCGTTTTCGGAAATTCTCCATTGAGATTTTCCGAAATATTTTTAGCTGAAAAATGTAAATTTCGAGCGCGAGAATAATAGCCCAATCCTTCCCATAATTTCATCACTTCATCCTCTGGTGCATTCGCCAAATCATGAACGGTAGGATATTTTTCTTTGAATTTTAAAAAATAAGGAAGACCTTGTTCGACACGAGTTTGCTGCAATATTATTTCTGATAACCAAATGTAGTATGGATTTTTTTCACCTTTCCAAGGCATGGGCCGGTCAATGGTTTTTGCCCATTTTAAAAGTTGTTTGGTGAAAAATTGTTGATTCATTTATTGTTGATTTTTTTTAGACGCTGACTTTTTATGGATTTATTATGTTTTCGTTTTTCCTTCGAAAAATATTAAATAAGAGAAAAGATAAAAAGTCAGCGTTGAAAAATATAACCCGCATTAAGTCTTTTCCAGAAACATAATTACGAAAAAATAGAGAAGGCGACAAATTTGCATTTGCCGCCTTTCTCGTAAAATTTAAATTTCTTCTTTTAAAACATTGACTTAATTCTTTTCTCTTAAAGCTGCCATGTTATCGTACCGCTTACTAATCAATCCTTTCATTTCTTTTCGAGCAAAAAAGATTCGGCTTTTAACTGTACCAAGAGGCAATTCTAATTTATCTGCAATTTCTTGGTATTTGAAACCTTCGTAATGCATCATGAATGGAATTCGAATTCCATCTTCCATTCCATCAATCATTGCAGTTAACTCATCCATCATAATGTTACTTTCCGCTTTGTTGGAAATGACCACATTACCTGAATTGATATAATAATCATTATCCGTCGAATCCATAATCGTATTCGCTCGCATCTTTTTACGATAATTATTAATGAATATATTTTTCATGATCGTAAATAACCATGCTTTAAAATTTGTACCTGGACGAAATTTGTCTCTGTTTGTCAACGCGCGGAAAGATGTCTCTTGATAAAGGTCTTTTGCGTCCTCTGTATTCTTAGTGAGGTTGTAGGCAAAAGAGTGAAGTAACTTTGACATTCCCTCGTATCGACCGTTAAATTCTAGTGTTGACATAATTGATATTATTTAGAGGATAATTTTAAATAGATTGTTTCTCAATGTGTTACAAATTTAAACCTTTGTTAAACAAAATCCAAATTTAAATTAAACAAAAAGGTGTCTCAATCAAGACAATTTCGAAGCAGTTCGTTTTATCAAAACCATAAACAACTGATTATCAATTATTTACGCCTAATTTATCTTTTTTACCCAAAATACTTTATTTTCAAAAAATATTGAAAGTTGTGATTTTTTAATGAAATTAATTTAAACAAATCGATTTCATTTAAAATGAAAAAAGAGGTGCTAAACTATTCAGTCTAACACCTCTTCTTTTTTATAAAATAAAGTATTCCTTTTATTTTTGAGCTTTGGAAACTAAATAAACCGCTACAATAAAAAAGATAATATTAGGCATCCAAACTCCTAACATGGGAGGTAATGTTTCATTGGTAGCAAAGGTAATAGAGAATTTAGAAAGGAAAATATACAATGCTCCAATCCCTACTCCTATTGCCAAATGTAACCCCATTCCTCCTCGTACTTTTCTTGCAGCAACTGCTAAACCAATGATAGTCAAAATTAAGATAGTAAATGGTTCAGCTGTTCTACGATGCAATTCAGTTTCGTATTTTTTTAAATTCCCTTTTCCTTTTTTCCTTCGTGTCTCCATAAAAGCTAAAAGATGAGGTGTTGTCATCATTTCTTTATCCTCATTATAATAAATGAAATCCAAATGAGTCAAATTGAGTGTAGTATCCAATTCTGCTCCTTTTTTGATTAATAGCGACTCTTTATTTTCATTAAAAGTTCGGACTTCATAATCTTTAAATTTCCATTTATTAGGTTCCCCAATCCACTTAGCACTTCCTGCTTTGAAGAGGTAAGTCAATTGATTTTTTTCAACCTTTTCAATTCGAAGGTTTCTAGCAGAGGTATCTCTTTTATTATATTTTTCAACATATATCTTTTTATTGGGGCCAACGAAAAGATGCATATTGGCATCGTTTACTTTTTGACTATGCTTATATATATAGGTGTGCTGAAAATTATAATGAGTTTCATTCGCTCTCGGAATAACATAATGATTTCCTGCTAAATGCAAAATTGTTAAAAACCCTCCTGCTACTAAATATGGAAGCATTAATCTCCTAAAACTAATCCCTGCATTAAAAATGGAAATGATCTCAGAATTAAATGCCATTCGAGAAGTAAAAAATACAACGGCAATCAAAACTCCCAATGGAAATAAAAGTCCATTGATCCACAATATCCAATTGAAATAGTAATCGACGAAAATCATTTTCATTGTAATCCCTTCCTCCTCTATGAAATCTTCTACCTTATCACTAAAATCAATGATGATAGAAATCATCGTGATAATCAGCACCGTAAAAAAGAAGGTGGATAAGAATTTTTTAATGATGTACCAATCGAGTTTTTTTAACATGTTTTTTTTAATGGTGAATGATTAACGGTTAACTGTTAATCTATTTCTATAGCGAATATCTAAATTGGAATTTAAAATTGCGAGCTTTTTTCTAAACCTAACTTATATTTAACGTTGTATATTTTTTTAACGTCTTAGAGTCTTCGAGTTAAATTAGGAACAATTGCTTTTTTCCAATCATAAAAATCTCCTGCAATAATATGCTTTCGAGCTTCTCCAACTAACCATAAATAAAAACTCAAATTATGTATCGATGCTATTTGCGAAGCCAAAAGTTCTTTACTTTGGAACAAATGTCGCAAGTAAGCTTTGTTATGAAAACGACTCGTGGAAGCGGTGCTTTCAGCATCTATTGGACTGAAGTCATCTTTCCATTTTGCATTTTTCATGTTTAAAATTCCTTGCGAAGTAAATAGGTGCCCATGCCGAGCATTTCTAGTTGGCATCACACAATCGAACATATCGATTCCCAAAGCAATGCATTCCAATAAATTTTCAGGAGTACCGACACCCATCAAATATCGAGGTTTGCCTTTTGGTAAAATTCCACAGACTAATTCTGTTGTGGCATATAATTTATCTGCAGGTTCACCCACGGCAAGTCCTCCTATAGCATTAGCAGGGCGATCAAATTCAGCAATAGTTTCTGCTGATTTTATTCGTAAATCTTTGTACGTACTACCTTGGACGATTGGCATTAGCGTTTGCTCAAAACCATATTTTGGATCGGTCGAATCGAATCGGTCGCAACATCTTTTGAGCCAACGATGAGTCATTTCCATCGAACGTTTCGCATAATTATATTCACAAGGGTAAGGCGTACATTCGTCAAATGCCATGATGATATCTGCCCCTATCGTTCGTTGAATATCCATGACATTTTCAGGAGAGAAAAAATGTTTTTCGCCTCCAATGTGTGAACGGAAAGTAACACCTTCTTCTTTTATCTTTCGAGTTCCACTCAAAGAATAAACTTGGTAACCACCACTATCAGTCAACATTGGTCTGTCCCAACCATTGAATTTATGAAGACCTCCTGCTTTTTCCATAACATCCATTCCTGGACGCAGGAATAAGTGGTAGGTATTTCCTAAAATTATTTGAGCTTTTACCTCGTCTTTTAGTTCTTGCTGATGCACACCTTTGACTGTTGCCAAAGTTCCTACTGGCATAAATATGGGCGTCTCAATTTTTCCATGAGCCGTTTCGATCACTCCTGCACGAGCACTAGAGTTTGGATCTGTATGTTGTAAATCAAATTTCATAGAGTGCAAAAGTAGGGAAAAAATGAATGATGAGGAGTGATTTGAATATCGAATATCGAACAAGGAATATCGATTTGAGAAGTTTGCCAAAAAAAAAAAAAAAAGTAATATAGAATATCGTTAAACTTCTCAAATCGTTATTCGATATTCGACTCCTCTTAGATAGAAAAACGATTACTATCTAATTTCAACAAGACACCAATCATCAAGGAAAAAGCTAAAAGGGAAGATCCTCCATAACTAATAAATGGAAGAGGAATACCAATAATCATAACCAAACCCATGGTCATACCAATATTAATAAAGAAGTGAAAAAACAAAATACCTGCAACTCCATAGGCGTAGTTTCTAGAAAAATCAGACCGTTGTCTTTCTGCAATTACGGTGATTCGATATAAAAAAAGTAGGTAGAGTCCAATAATTCCAAAAACTCCAATAAAGCCTTGTTCTTCTCCAATCGTGCAAAAAATAAAATCTGTTGATTGTTCTGGAACAAAGTCTAACTTAGTTCGAGTTCCTTGCAAAAATCCTTTTCCAGATAATTCACCTGAACCAATCGTCAGTTTGGATTGGCGTAAATTATAAATTGCATCGGAGGGAGCTTTGGATGGATTTAACCAAACATTGATTCGAGATTGTTGGTGAGGTTTGAGTATATTATTAAATGCAAAATTAGCTCCGTAGGCAAATGTTCCTCCAAAAATAATTAAAGGCAAAAGTAATTTGACCAATTCTTTTCGCCCATTTCTCCAAAGATTAAATGAAAGAATTGGGATTAATAAAAAGTTAGCAACAAAGATTTCCCGATAATATGTATGGAAGAAATATAATCCTAAAATAGTTCCGACAATCATCAATGCAAATCCAATCGCCCATTTTCGTCTTTCATCTTTTATATTATAAATAAAAATTCCTGCTCCAATCATCATGAATCCTAGTATCACATAATAGGTTGGATAAATTAATGCGATAATAAATAAGGCCGTCAGCGTTAAAGAAATAATGTAGAAGTTTTCTGATAATCCAAGTCGATAAAAGAGGATTAGAAAAGAGGTGAAAACTATCGCAGAACCTGCATCAGGTTGTAAGAGAATTAAAATGATTGGAATGGTAATTAACCCAAAAGCAATAAACTGAGATCTAAATATTTTAAGATTGGCATTGTAGGAACTAAGAAAACTTGCCATCGCCAAACATGTTGCAAATTTAGCAAACTCCGAAGGTTGCAAACTAAATCCACCTATACTAAACCATGAAGTTGCTCCACTCACTTTTTTTCCAATAATCAAAACAGCAATCAAGGACAAAATGGAAAGTGCATAAAATATATAAGAAAATGTTCTCCAGAACTTCCATTCAATAAATGAAACCCCAACAATAAGGACAAATGAAACTATGATAAAAAACCCTTGCTTAGTTGCGTCCTTACTTAACTCTCCAAAATCATTTCCTTTTGCAGTAGCTGCAATAATCATCATCCAACCAATCAATACCAGCCCTATGTAATAACTTAGGGTTTGCAAATCTACATTTTGGAATCCGTTATTTCTACGAGCGCGAATACTCATTTTAGTGGAGATAAGTTACCAACATTAATCAATTTAAAACTTCATTAATTCTCACATTACTCTTAGTCAATAATGCACTTGGATAGTGTTCTTTAAATTCTTTTAAAAGTCGAGTGGCATCTAATCGATTAGCAAAAGCACCTGCTTTTAATTTATAATATGGTTTAGAATGTACCCAATTCACTTGAATCAAAGGATACCTTTGGATAAATTTCGATTCTTCATTTTCAACTTTTCGCCGATCAGTCGTCGCCAATAATTGAATACGCCAACCCGAAATGGTGGTCGACATTTTATTTTGATCCATATGCCTTTGCAATAAGGACTCCACAGCAGAATCTTCACTTATTTGTACTTGTGCTTGTGATGCAACACAAAAAAATAAAACTCCTAACAATAGACTTACAATTCTTTTCATGATAATTTTTCTATTCCTTTAATAATTTTCATACTTGAAGAAGTCCCTAATCTATCAGCTCCTGCTTCTATCATTTTTAGTGCTTTTTTCACACTTTTAATTCCGCCTGATGCTTTTATTTTAATCGAACCTGGAAGATTAGCTCTTAAAAATTCAACCACTTCTTCTGTTGCTCCATCTCCATTAAATCCAGTTGAAGTTTTAACGTAATTTACACCAGCATCTGCACAAATCTCACAAAGTTTTTTTATTTCTTTTTTATTCAAAAGTCCCGTTTCCAGAATCACTTTGATTATTTTTCCTTTCATCTGAGTAGCAAGTACAACTGTCTTAATATCATTTTGCACATAATTCCAATCTCCACTTTTCACCGCACTCACATTGATAACTACATCTAATTCATCTGCCCCATCATCAATCGCTTTATGAATTTCTGCTGCTTTGGAAGGTGTCGCCGAATATCCTAAAGGAAATCCAATGACTGTTGCAATTTTCACATCACTATTCTTTAACAACATCGATGCATTTTGTACAAAATATGGAGGTACACAAACTGCATAAAGATTATTGGCTTCTGCCTCAGTACACAATTTTTTAATATCTGTTTTTTTAGTATCGATCTTGAGTATAGTATGATCTATATAAGAAGGTAGTTGTTTCCCTTTCACCATTTTCTCTTTTAGTATGAATAAAAATTTTAGTTTCTCAAAGTCCTATGTTTGAAGAGTTTAGGGTTTCCCCACAAGATAAAAATTCTAACGTTAGACAAACGTATTTTACAAAAAAAAAGGTCTAAAAGTTTTACAAAAAACTTTTAGACCTTTTTTAAAACTCAAATTCAAACTTAAAACAGTCCTCTAATTACATCTTCCTCTGTGATTCCTTCTGCTTCTGCTTTATAATTTCTAACAATTCTATGTCTTAAAACATAATTCGCAATCGCTTGAACATCTTCAATATCTGGAGAATATTTTCCACTAATTGCTGCGTGACATTTTGCCCCCAAAACCAAATATTGCGAAGCTCTCGGTCCTGCTCCCCAAGAAATGTAATCGTTCACCTCCTTTGTCGCCATTTTTGTATTTGGTCGAGTTTTAGATGCTAGGCTAACTGCATATTCCAATACATTATCTGCGATAGGAATTTTGCGAATTAATTGTTGGAAAAACAAAATCTGCTCGCCAGTTACAATATTTTTCAAATCGTATTTCGTTTGCGTTGTGGTTGCTTTCACTACTGCAATTTCCTCTTCATACGATGGATAGTCCAATGTAATATTAAACATAAATCGATCTAGTTGCGCCTCTGGCAAAGGATATGTTCCTTCTTGCTCAATCGGATTTTGTGTCGCTAAAACAAAAAATGGTGAAGGCAAAATATGTCGAACACCGTTTACGGTTACCGAACGTTCTTGCATTGCTTCCAAAAGTGCTGCTTGAGTTTTTGGAGGGGTACGATTTATCTCATCCGCCAAAACGATATTGGCAAATAATGGTCCTTTATGAAATTTGAAATGGCGACTCTCATCTAAAATTTCAGAACCTGTAATATCTGAAGGCATCAAATCGGGCGTAAACTGAATTCTTTTGAAACTCAAATCCAATACCTCTGAAATTGTACTCACTAATAATGTTTTGGCCAATCCTGGAACTCCTACCAGTAAACTATGCCCATTACTAAATAGTGAAATAATCACCGCTTTGACAACATCTTCTTGACCAATAATTACTTTTGATATCTCTGAGGAAAGTGCTTTATAAGATTTCGCTAATGCATCTACTGCTTCTACATCTGTTTTATACTGTGGTTCTGCCATTATTCTTTTTATATTTTTTTATTTTAAATCCTTATTCGAATTAAGGACAATATGATTTCTAAGATGTCGCAAATTTATTAAAAAAATGCCAGATATGTAACGTTAAAATATATGGCTTTGTTTCGAGTCAGATTGCTGACTTTCTAGTCGGAGATTTTAGGTGTTGAGATGATGCGTATTGAGTATTGAAACAGACCGCATTTACTATACTTAATCCCTATCTTCTCCATACTTTTTCTAAAAAAAAAGCAGCAACTAAGTTAATTTAGTTACTGCTTCGCACTTTTAGTTTTGTTCTTTTTTATAATCGATCTAAAACATATTTTTGATAACCTCCATTGGATTTAAAATTTCCACAATCATCGCCTGAGGTAACTGGAAGATTTAAAATATAATCTACTTGATTTCGATAATCATATGATCTTCTGGTTTGCATCCATTTGGTATCAACCTCGTCCAAATGATCCATTATTGAAATAATTCCTGTTCGATCAAATATTGAAGTTTGGCAAATTAAAGAAACTGCCATCTCATCCATTTCACTTGTCATTGTTTCATCAAATTTGAGTTCCCCAAGCATCATGGATACATCTTCCAAAGTAGGTGAACCAGGTGGTGGTGGAATTCCTTGAACAAAATTATTTAACGTAGTCGTATTGAATTCATTAATCAATCGATTCAATAAATATTTCTCATGCATCAAAGTCGCCTCAAATGTCAAAATATAATATAACTCATATTCTTTTTCCAATGATTTCAGTAAACCTGTGGAAAGATAAAGGTGTCCTCCTGGAGTTGTAAAAGCTGTCTTAACTTCATCTATATCCAAAATCGTTACTTGCCATTCTCGGTTTCGATCCCACCGATCATCTGAAGGAGATTGCCCATCAATTTTAATAACATTGTGAGCTTGATTATATAATTTTTGAATATACCAATAGGCCGAATCAGCTGGTGAGTCGTGAGACAAAGTTGGAAAATTGACAGGATCTGCTGCAATCGCAATTCTCATTTGATCGCCTAGCATTTCTCTTTTTTCTTTGGTAAATGTACTTGGTGCGGGAACGTCTTCTTTTCTACAAGAAGAAAAGGATAGCACTCCAATGATGAAGACTAGAAAAAAGTAATTTTTTCTAACGGGTTTGGTGATTTTTTTTCTCATTATGTTGTTCAATAGTATTCTTTAAAATCGGTTTGGAAAAGTGTAGGTTATATGGGATTATAATCGAACTTTTCATGTTTGTCACAAACTAGTTGCAAAAACCTGACCAAAAATTGAAAAAAAGCAAAAAACTGAAAAATATTTTCCATTTAGAACACATTGATTTTCAACGTATTAGTTAAAACAAAATACTATTGCAATGAAATAATTCTAATGAAAAACACATGAGGGTTCTTATCTATATGAAGAAATAGAGGAAGTCACATAATATCTATAATGGAGGTTGAAAGGGAATTTTGGAGAGAAATAAAGTTCAATTTAAATCTTTTTTCACAAAAAAACCTGAATGAACTTAAATTCTTTTCCATCAAACAATCCTTTATCACTTAACTTTAATTGTGGGATAACCAATAATGCCATAAATGATAAGGTCATAAAAGGTGCAGTCAAAGTACAACCTAATTCATTTTTTACAAAAAAATCAATTTCAGAATAAGCTTTTGCTGTCTCATATCCATCGGCATTCGTCATAATTCCTGCAATAGGTAATGGCAAGACTTTTTCGTCCTCCGCACTTACCGCTGAAATTCCACCCTGATTTTCGATAATCAAATTGACCGCTCGACAAAGCGATACATCATCTGTTCCAACTGCTATAATATTGTGAGAATCGTGTCCAACGCAAGAAGCAATTGCTCCTTTTTTTAGATTAAAATTATTGATAAATGCAATCGCAGGAGTTTGATTTTGATAGCGATTGACGACAGTCATTTTTAAATTATCATTTTCTACATCAGAAATGGCTAATCCATTTTTGTTTTTTGTTTTAGCTAAAAAACTCTCCGTTACAATTTCACCATCGATTGCTTTGATGACTTGCATTTGATCTGACTTTGCTTCGAGTTGAAAATCAGTTGGTAATTTTTTGTCTGTGAAAAAATTATTGATGATTTCTGTTTCTACTGATTCAAAAAAACTTTTACCATTTTCGCTAACCAATTCACCATTGATATAAGTTGCTTTTACTTTGAATTTTTCGAGGTCATGAACTAGAATAAAATCAGCATCGTCACCTATCTTCATTTGTCCAACTTCCAAGTTGTAATGTTCCACCGGATTGATGCAAGCCACTTTCAACACATCAAAAATATCACAACCCTTTGCAATCGCACGAGCAGCTAATTGATTAATATGTCCTTCGATTAAATCATCCGGATGTTTGTCATCTGAGCAAAACATCATTCGATCAGCATGCTTTGGCAACAAGTCGATTAAGGCTTCAAAGTTCTTGGCAGCGCTTCCTTCGCGAATCAAAATCTTCATTCCCATTTCTAATTTCCCTAGAGCTTCTTCATAAGTAAAACATTCATGATCGGTCGAAATGCCAGCAGAAATATATTTTTTGGCATCCTCCCCCATCAAGCCTGGTGCATGACCATCGACAGGTTTTCCATATTTTTTAGCAATTTCAATTTTTGCCATGACCTCTGGATCTTCGAAAAGGACACCTGGGTAATTCATCATTTCGGCTAAATATTTAATATCTGGATTTTGTATCATTTCCTCAATACCATCGACTCCTATGACCGCACCTGCCGTTTCAAAACTTGTAGCAGGAACACACGAAGGTGCACCAAAATTAAATTTAAGTGGAACTTGCTTTCCATTTTTGATCATAAAATAAACTCCTTCAATTCCCATCACATTGGCAATCTCATGTGGATCAGAAACAGTTGCTACCGTTCCGTGGGTGACGGCCATCCTCGCAAATTCGGAAGGTACGAGCATCGAACTTTCGATATGGACATGTGCATCCACAAATCCAGGAAGAAGAAATAAATCACTTTCGCCTTCTTTCTTTTCGATACTTTTTATTTTTCCATTTTCAAAAGTTACTTCACCAAAATAGATTTGGCGATTTGGAATATCGACGATGTTTGCAGAGATAGTCATTTTTATTTTATTTTGATCGGACGACTTCGAATGTCATCTCACGGATTATTTTAAAAAATCTTTTAGCGCAGTCACACATTTTTCCTTATCAAAATACCATGCGCTGAATGGTAATGTAAATGTACTCAATCCAACTCGTTCCAACATTCTCCATCTTTCGATTGGCAATGCCGTTTCAAATTCGCCAGGAAAACCAATCAAATCAATACAGAAGGTTTTCCCTTCATGAACCACTACTAAATCAATTTCAGTTCCTGCAATTGGAAAAGCAATATGCCATTCTTCGATTCCAAAGGAACGAATACTTTCAATTACTTCCTCTAAAAACACGTCTACTTTTTTCTCTTCTAAAAATGTAGAGGTATTGTTATGATTTTCTAATCCATAAATAAATCTTGCGAGCAAACTCGTGTTTTTAATTTTTGTTGAAGAAAAAGAAATAAAAACATATTGCAAAGAACGCGCTCGGGTGATGCTCACATTAAACACATCTTCTCGATTCAAATAATTAAATGCAGCGGAATGACTTTCATCGTCTAAAGCAAAAGACAGAAACATTACTTCCTTTTCTTCGCCTTGAAATGCATAAGGTGTTCCGATCAATA
Source organism: Saprospiraceae bacterium (assembly GCA_045104975.1). Classification (GTDB taxonomy): domain Bacteria; phylum Bacteroidota; class Bacteroidia; order Chitinophagales; family Saprospiraceae; genus CAJQQY01. Next base: position 6,661 of record JBGCCY010000086.1, on the reverse strand, counting down.
TTTCATGTCGCTCTAACTCATCCGCAGAACAAATCTTTAAAATCTGTCGTTGCAGATAATCAACTTGATGTCGAAAAGGAGAAAGGATGCCAATACTTTGACATAAATTTATAGCTACATTTCTTTCCTCTTCAATAATCTTTTTAATCATTTCAAAAATCGAATCCGCTTCTTTTTTATTGTACCCCGTTTTATTCCGTTGACCATTCACAGAGTGTAAAAATACATGTTGCCGAAGAAGCGTCGCAGGGCAAGCAGTCATCACGTCCAATTTTCCATCATAAAAATGAGTGTTGCTAAACTGAATAATATCAGGCATACTACGAAAATGTTCATTTAAAAAATGAACTTGTTTTTGACTTTTTATGGAGTCAGAAACCATGTCGAGCAAACTTTGACTTCGATAATCTAACTGTTGCTTATCTCGATTCCCTACTCCGAATTGTTCGATTAATTGGTTCTGTTTCCCCTGAGAAAGAAAAGACATGTGGCGTAATTGTTTGGGATCACCAACGATGACTGCCGATTTCCCTCTTTGTAAAATCGGCAAGGAACTCGCAATATCACATTGCGTCGCTTCGTCAATAATCACTACATCAAACAATTCTTTTTGCAAAGGAAGTACTTTATTGATAGCCGTAGAATTGGCTACCCAAATGGGTAATGCTTTTAAAATTTTCGAGAAATTAATTTCCTCAAAAATAGATTCCTTTCGATTTCCAGTTCTCGCTTTAAAAGCTTTTACCAAATCTTGCACTTCCACTCTCGAACGATTTAAGGCTTGACTTAAGAATCTATAAAACCGAAGTTGAATTAATATTTTCAAATTTTTATTTCGTTGAAGCAATTCATTTTCCAGCAAAAACATTTTTTTCCAAAGCGGAATTTCTTGCTCCACTTTATTAGTCAAGAAGTACATTTTTATTTTTTGAAAAAAAGATGCTTGGTATTGAAATAAGAAATCCCCTCTTTCCATTTCTGTTTTTGTCCTTGAAGTAATTTTCTTTTCAAGTGCAGCGAGCGTCTTGATTTGTTTTTTTACTTTTTTAAAAAGTGTTTTTATTTCAGAAGATGTCACTTCAAAAAGTCCAATCCCACGCAACAAATTTTCTAACCTTTTTTGGAGTACCTTTTTATAATCTTTCTTTCCTGCTCGAACAACTATACTACCCAAACCAAAACCTTTTTCAATTTTATCCGCAACAACATTTCCTGCTTGATTGTTTTTGGACGCAATCAAAACTGATTTTCCTTGACTCATCAACTCAACCGCCAAGGCTGCAATTGTAAATGATTTGCCAGTTCCTGGAGGACCGATCACTAAAGTCAAATGATTCGCAAAAGCAGATTTTAAAATATTTTCTTGACTTTTATTTAAAACGATAGGAACAGTTAAGTCGATTTTTTTAGCAAAAGAAGTTTTCTGGGACGTTCCAAAAATTTCATTTAACGACGTTGAGAAGTCATTTCTCTCAGACATTTTTCCCAACTCATTTAAAATTCCACGTGAACCAGTCGGCTTATTTAACATCGCAATTCCGCAAGCAGGAACGATGACAAATGGTGAATTTTCTTTTCTCTTTTTCTGAAAATCTTTCAACATTTTGTTCGTCCACAGAGTTGGGTAATTTTCTATTTTGGAGAAATCTAAGTTTAAAAAAAATTCTTTTAGCGTTTTCTCTATTTCAAAAACTTGGTCAAATTGGATAAATCCTTTTGGCAATTTCTGAGTAATACTTTCTAACAAACCTGTCTGGACATTTTCGGCAGCTTGCAGAATAGCTGGATTGACGATTGGATTTTCCGCATCAATTGAAATATAGAAAATCTCATTTTCCCTTTTCAACTCAACCGTATGCAAATAAAGTGGCGCAACGATATTTTGTTTTTTTCCAGCAACGGTCGTTTCTCCAAACATAAAAAAAGAGCAACAATACAATGCTTTCTCTTTGGAATAAACAGCAAGTTGTTGATCTACTTTTTTGCCCCAGTCAGTTGAAACTGGAAATTCTAACATTTTCCCTTGCAGCAATTCTGCACTTTCCAAAATCAAAGGATGCTCCACTTTCGAACTATAAAAATTCAACAAACTCACCGCTCGATAATCCGATTGATAGCATGACTTAAAGTAGTTGACCAGGGCTTTTTGCATTATGGAAAAATTAGATTGAAATATTTTTTTGTAAAAAAACTTTAAAATATTTATAAATAGTTACATTTCAGAATTAAATCATTTTAAACCTAAAAATGAACTTTAACGATTTTCTCCAACAAGTACTTTTCAACATCGGCAACCATGACGTAACGGTGCGCCAACTCATTAGTTGGGGAATCGTTCTGGTTGGAACTTTTTTGATTTATCAATTAGTTATCAAAAAAGTTTTACCAAAATATTTTGCGCAGGAGAAATATGTTATTCGGAATAACTCAAGAATTTTAAGAAGTATTCGAAATATTTTTATTCTAATTGCATTGATTGGAACTGTTTGGGCGCTCGAAATTGATTTTCTTCTTTACCAAATGAAAAGTGTGGGCATTCGGGTTTCGACTGTTTTATATGCTTTGACGATTTGGCAAGTAGCAGGTCTCTTGGATTGGTTGGCTTCCAAAGTTTTGGTTTACAATTACCATCGAAGTCGGAATGATTTGGATTATCAAACTTCTGTTGAAAAATATGCAAAAGAAACGGATAGTAATGCTGGAAATTTAGTTCGATTAGTAGTTTATGCTGCGGCGATATTTTTAGTCTTGCAAAGTTTTAACTTAGAAGGTTACACCATTTACAGAGGTACAAATACACAAATTAGGGTTTCAGATATTCTTGAAGCTTTGCTAATTATTCTAACTGCAAGATTGATTTTTTGGATGGTCACTCAGTTAGTTTTATTTCGATATTATAAACGAAGTAAAATTAATTCTGGCTCTCAGTATGCGATTAATCAATTGTTGAAATATGTCATTTATACGATGGCATTGTTGTGGGCGATTTCTAGTTTGGGAATTGAGATGACTGTTTTGTGGGGTGGCGCGGCTGCGCTTTTGGTCGGAATTGGTTTGGGGTTACAACAAACTTTTAATGATTTCTTTTCCGGAATTGTATTGTTATTTGAGCGATCAGTTGAGATTGGACATGTTTTAGATATTGGCGGACTGGTCGGAACGGTGAAAGAAATCGGCTTAAGGACTTCATTAATTGAAACGAGAGATAGCATCACCGTGGTCGTTCCCAACTCAAAATTAGTAACTGACAATGTAATTAACTGGAGTCACTTAGATGAAAAAGTGAGATTCTTAATTAGCGTTGGAGTGGCTTATGGTTCGGATACGAAACTTGTAAAAAAAATACTTTTAGATGTTGCTGCCGAGCATCCTGAAATTGTAGAACATCCAAATCCATTTGTGCGATTTATTGATTTTGGAAATTCATCTTTAGATTTTGAATTGCATTTTTTCTCTCGAAATTTTATTCGAATTGAAGATGTGAAGAGTGATTTGAGATTTGAGATTGATAATGCATTTAGAGAAAATGATGTGGAAATTCCTTTCCCTCAACGGGTGGTTTGGATGAAAGGAAACCAAGATGCAAAAAAAGAAGAAACTTGATTATAAAAAAAATGCTTCAGGAAAATTTAATTTCTTGAAGCATTTTTTTTTAGCAGAATATATTAGTTTTTATTGTTTGTTGTCAAATCTTACGCGCTAAACTTCTTTGACAATTCTTCTAGTTCAAAAGTTACAAAACACTTTTTCCCTGTTGGACTTGTGAATGGCATAGCGCAAGCAAATAGTTGATCAACCAATTCTCGCATTTCTTCTTGTGTCAAACTTTGTCCTTTTCTAATCGCTGAACTTCGAGCCATAGCACGAGCTATATTTTCCAAAATATTCAAATCTAAATCGCGATTCGATTTATATTGTTCCAATAATTGCTCAATGATTTTTTGTTCATCTTGCGATGATTTTAAATCTGCAGGAACACCATGAATCACAAATGCATCTTTCCCAAATTCTTGAATATCAAATCCCAACAAATTAATTTGTGGCAATAAATCTTTTAAAATTTCAGCGTCCGCAGGATTGAGTGTGATATTCCGAGGAAACAATTCTTTTTGAGTCACCGCTTCTTTTTCATTCAACATACTCAAATACCGTTCGTACAAAATTCGCTCATGTGCTGCCTGTTGATCTACTAGAATATAACCTGATTTGATATGACTAACAATGTAGGTAGAGTGAATTTGAAATAGTGGTTTTACATCTTTTGAAAAACTATTACTCCCATCATCCAATTGATTCCCTTCCGACATTCCACTTTCAATAGTGATCGGCTGGTCTCCAATTTTCTCATCTTGCGATGGATCAAATTCATCCAATCCATCATACATTTTTTTCCAATTTTGCAAATTAGAACTATCCAAAGGAGTGTTATTCGCCTTTGATGAAAACGTTTCATATCGTTCCCCTCCACTTGTTGTCCCACTACCACTCGAAGTATTTCCAACTGAGCCTCCTAAAAACGGCGGACCAGAAACAGCTTCTCTTCTCGATTCATTCATATTTGGCAACGGATGATTATTTAAAATTTGCTCTTGATCAAAATCCAACGTAGGCGTAATACTGTATTGCCCCAAAGCATGACGAACAGAAACTTTTAAATAATTATAAACTAATCGTTCATCGTCAAATTTAATTTCTTGTTTCGTTGGATGCACATTGATATCAATTCGTGCGGGATCAATTTCAATAAAAATCACGTACAAAGGATAAGTGTCTTTTGGCAAAACATCTTCATACGCTCCCATCAAAGCATGATTTAAATAACCACTTTTGATAAATCTTCGATTGACAAAAAAGAATTGTTCCCCTCTCGTCTTTTTCGCAAATTCAGGTTTCCCCACAAATCCTTCCAAACGCAATGCGTCTGTTTCTTCCAAAACTGGAACTAATTTTTTATTACTGTTTTGCCCAAACATATTAACAATTCGCTGACGCAAATTACTCTCAGGCAAATGAAAAACTTCTGTTCCGTTATGATGAAGGGAGAAAAATATATCTGGATTAGCTAGCGCAACTCTCTGAAATTCATCAATGATATGACGCATTTCAACAGTCGTCGTTTTTAGAAAATTACGTCGCGCTGGAACATTATAAAATAAATTTTTTATAGAAAGACTGGTTCCTGCATTGCATTGACAAGGTTCTTGAGATTTGATTTCCGAACCTTCAATAGTTAATCGAACACCAACATCTTCGTTGTGTTTTCGGGTCTTCATTTCCACTTGCGCAATCGCTGCAATCGAAGCCATTGCCTCTCCCCGAAATCCCATGGTCTTAATCGCAAACAAATCTTTGGCTGCACGAATCTTAGATGTTGCATGTCTTTCAAAACTCATTCGGGCATCCGTTTCTGACATGCCACAGCCATTATCAATCACTTGAATTAATGTTTTCCCAGCATCTTTAACTATTAATTTGATCTGAGTACTTCCCGCATCAATCGAATTCTCCATCAATTCTTTCACTACAGAGGCAGGTCGCTGAATCACCTCACCGGCGGCAATCTGATTTGCAATAGAATCGGGTAGGAGCTGAATCACATCAGCCATAGGTTATTCTTACTTTTATGTTTTCTAAAAAAATTGAATTGATTATGGATTATAAATTTATGATTATGGATTTTCCCATTATTCAGTCTCTTAAATGGGGGAATCATTAATCCTAAATTATTCATTCATAATCTCTCTCATCACTTCATTATCTCTGGCAAATATACATTAATCATTATAAACAGTCCTACAACTAGTACCACAATAATTCCTAAGAGCAACATATTAGACTTAAATACCAATTGCTTTCGTAATCTTGGATTACTATTCCTTCCTCGACGTAGTTGCGACTTGATCCTAGCCTTCCTTGCTTCAGGATTATCTCCTTGCGATCCTTTGGCAATTTCAACCCGTCGTTCTAAGTCTTCTTTCTTTGGGTCGTAATGTCGAGGTGTGTATTTAAATTTATGATGCTTAGGAACTCTGATTATTCTTGGTAGTTTCATAATATTATTTTTAGAAAAAGTAAGATACAATATTGAGTGAAATTTTAGAAATGGTTTTTTGTTAAAAGTCTTTGAAAATAAAGATGCTGACAAAACTAAAATTGGTGTAAACACCCATGTTCCGAAACTCTCGCTTCCGAATAAATACCTTACAATTTTTCCAAATCATTCAAATAAATTTCTGCTTGCTTTAATATATCAGCTCGTTTCTCTCCATCCATTTTATCCCACAACCGATAAGCCATTCCAATCCTTGGATTCTTTTCTAATTTATCTCGATGTCGATCATAAAAATCCCAATACAAACTATTGAATGGACAAGCTCGCTCCCCTGTTTTTTCTTTTTTATTGTAAAAACAAGTTTTGCAATAGTGGCTCATTTTGTCAATATAATTGGCAGAACTTACGTAAGGTTTTGTTCCTACAATTCCTCCATCTGCAAATTGCGACATACCTCGCGTGTTGGTAATTTCTACCCACTCAATCGCATCAATATAAATTCCCAAATACCATTCATCCAATTCGTCAGGAGAAATTCCAGCCAACAAAGCAAAATTTCCAGTCACCATTAATCGCTGAATATGATGCGCATAAGCATAATCCAAAGAC
>JBGCCY010000085.1:0-3404 GCA_045104975.1 Saprospiraceae bacterium | reverse complement strand
TGGTTCTATCGTTTTGGATGCTCGCTACAGTTTTGGATTGACCGACAATACCAAATTTGATGGAGACCAACCCGATGGTTGGGAAAAAACTAGAAATCAAGGTTGTACACTTTCAGTAGGTTATATGATTCCGATTGGGCGATAAATTTTGATTAACGATTACTAAACTTTAAAAGTTTAGTAATCGTATTCCTTCACTCTTTTCAAATAATACATCAATGAAATCTAATAAAAAAACGGCAAGACTTTCAGGCTTGCTCTATTTGTTGGTCATCATTTTTGGAATATATGCTGAACTTTATGTCCGAGCAAAATTTATCATTCCTGATAACACAGCAGCAACCGTCGAGAATATTCTTACTCATGCAGTCACTTTTCGAATGGGTTTTGTAAGTGATTTATTAATGCAGGTTGCCTATTTCTTTTTGGCTTTCACCTTGTATCATTTATTTAAAAATGTCAACAAAAGTCACGCATTATTAATGTTGCTAAGTGTCGTCATAAGTGTTGCTATCATGTGCATCAACATGCTTCATCAGTATGCCGCAATTATATTGTTGGAAAAAGAAAATCTTACAACTGCTTTTGATATAGAACAGGTCAACGAATTGGTTTTATTTACTCTTACTCTTCAGAAATATGGATATCGAATTGCACAAATATTCTTTGGCATTTGGCTTTTTCCATTGGGTTATTTGGTTTATCAATCAGGGCGAATACCAAAGTGGATTGGAATACTTTTGATGATTGGTTGTTTTAGTTTCTTGTTAGATTTCTTCCTTTTTTTTCTAGTGAAAAACTATAGTTCATCACTTTCTTCAATGGTCACTTTGCCTACCACGATTGCTGAATTTTCTATGTGCTTATGGTTATTGATAGTAGGCATCAGATAAAATAACAATACAATTACATTTCCTATGGATTCATTTTTCAAAAACGCAGCAGCCCAAAAGCATATCCAAAATTTGTATCAAAACAAGTTGGATGAACTTCCTATCATTTATGAATTTCAAAAGTGGAAACAAGTTTTGGCGATACGAACATCATTCTGACCGGAGAAAAAAACAATCCACCTTTAGTCGTCCTACATGGTTCGAATGGATGTGCTCCTGTTGCGCTTGAAGCTTTGTTGGGACTAGTGGATAACTTTAGAATTTATGCCATCGATGTGCTTGGGCAACCAAATTTGAGCGCAGCATTTCGTCCCGAAATGAAAGATGATTCCTATGGCAAATGGATGTTTGAAATATTGACTCGATTAAATATTTGGGATGCCATTTTAGTGGGGATTTCCTTTGGAGGATTTATCAGTTGGAAAACATTAGTCTTCGACGCTAGAAGAATTTCAAAAGCTTTTCTCATTGCACCAGCAGGCATTGTAAATGGAAATTATTGGAAAGCCTTATGGAAAATTTTCCTTCCGATAAAACGGTACAAGTGGGGAATGAATATAAAATATGTTCATCAGTTCCTGAATGAACTTTTTACGGAGAAAGATGATTTTTCGATTCCATTTTTTTCAACCCTATTGATGGATTACGAGATGGATTTTTCGTCAACTCCATTAATCCAAAAAGAAGCGGCTAAAAAAATTACGACTCCTGTTTATCTCGTGGCAGCAGAAAAGGATTTATTTTTCTCTGGTAAAAAATTAGTGCAACGAAGCAAAATCATTTTCCCTTCATTACAAGAGATTTTATGGTTGGAAAATTCTAAACACGTTCCTAGTTCGAAAGACTATGAACGTATTGTAACATTTATTAAAAACAATTCCAGTAGATAAATGGGCAAATCTATTTTATTATGAGAATTGAATATTCAGACTTTAGAAAAGTAATCATTAATTTAGTTGTTGAAAATTACCTCCATCATTTTTTTATCGCCTCGAAAAACCATAACAACACCAATGAATTATATATCTATAAGCCTTTATCAAAAAATGATAGATTATGCCCTAGAGGAAGGAATGTCAAAAGAAGATTTTAAAGACCTCCCAATTCCAATAGATTCTTTAAAAGACATTCAGGCTGTTCCTGCGGATTTATTTTTTGAACTTCATGAAAAATTAGACCAAAGACTTGGGCCTGGATTTTCGGTACGCATTGGTCAACAAATGAAAATGGATGATTATGGAGTGCTTGGCTTATCTTGGAAAACGTGTTCGAAAGCTGGAGAAATATATGAACGATGTGAAAGATATTTTCATCTTTTATCCAACACCTATGTATTCAAATTAGAAAAAGGAGATGAAACTTCTAAAATTTTGTTGTTGCGAGATGCTCATCGAAGAGGAGTTGAATTATCAAATGAAGCGACATTTTCTGCCTCTGTTGTTGTCCTGCGAGTAATCACAGAAACTGATATTTCACCACTTAGTATTTCGTTTAAACATCATCCACCTAAAGATTTAAAAAGTTATCAGGATGCTTTTAAATGTCCCATCTTATTTAATCAGCCTCAGAATTTTATGGTTTACAAAACCGCTGACCTTGAAACTCGAACTGCAAAAGCGGACCTGAGCATTAATAAATTTTTAGTAGAAAGAGTCGAAGAGGAAACCAAAGGCATAGAAATCAGTTCATTAAAAATAACTGCAGATGTAGAAAATCTTATCAAAGATACGCTTCCTAGTGGAATCCCTAGCATCATTCAAATTGGCAAACACATGGGGATGAGCAGCCGAACGTTGACAAGAAGATTATCTAAAAACGGAATTACTTTTAGAGACTTAATCAAACAAACGCAAGAAAAAACGTCAAAAGATTTGCTCAAAAATTCGTCTTGCACCATTGGCGAAATTGCTTTTCAAACTGGCTTCTCCGAACAAAGTGCATTTAGTCGTGCCTTCAAACGATGGACTGGTCAATCACCTTTTGACTATCGAAATCCTCAATAAAAAATCATTTGGCTTAAAGTGTCAAAACATTGGCTGATTCGGTCAAGTTAACCCTGCAAATTATCCTCAATTTTGCTTCTGTAATCATAATCAAAACAGAAGTAAAATGAAAAAATTATTAATTCATCTATGTCTTATTGGACTCTTAGTTTTCAACTTCCAGCTTTTTACCGCATTTAAAAAGTCGGAAATAAAGGTCAAGTCCGCTGAACAATCATTTGTCAGCAAAGCCGATTCCGAACTAAAAAAAGCGGCTTTCCAAATTCTTAAATCTAAATGCAACGTCTGTCATAAAAGGAAAAATCCTTTCAAAATTTTTACCCTAAAAAATATGGACAGACATGCCAAAAAGATTCATAAACAAGTCTTCGTATATCGCCGAATGCCAAAAGGTGATTCGATAAAACTGACCGATGAAGAATACAAAACGCTTAAAAACTGGCTTCAATCTGAGTAATGGTCAAATAATAATTCCCCGATTTGGACGGAATCTTTTGCTCTCATTTTT
>JBGCCY010000084.1:0-3977 GCA_045104975.1 Saprospiraceae bacterium | reverse complement strand
TGTTGAATTTTCAAAAGGTACTTACACCGTTGAAGTTTACAACAAAGGTTACTTGACTGGAGCAAATACTTTTAAATTGAAATAATCAAAAGAACTTTTTTGTAATAAATGCCACGTTCCATTAAATTGGTGCGTGGCTCTTTTTATTTATTCTAAGGAGTCAGGTCTGAAGTAGGTCGCTGCGCTCTCGGTCAGGAGTCAGGGGCTTTTTATGATCCCCAGAATTTAGAATTTTATTTTACAAAAAGTGGGAAAACAAAAAACCCTGACTCCTGACCGAGACCGCAGCGACCAACCGCACCACTAACTCCTCAAAAAAAAATAAACATAATCTCATCTCCGACGTTTATGTCTTTGAACAAAATCAAAATAAACGACAATGTCTGATTCAAAGAAAAAAGAAGCTACTGAATTAAAATTCAATCCAATTGATAAAGATAAAATAACAGAGACTCCGCATCTTCTCCCCTATGCACATACAGTTGGAGGCTCAGTTATTAAACCAATTGATAAAGGTCGAGTGAAAGGATTGGCAGTCTCAGCTATGTACGATCAAACTGAAATGCAGTTAGATCAAATTCGAGAACAAGTTACTTTACTAGCAACTCAAGCAGAAAAGATTCACCAACGAGTAAGGATTTCAGAAAAAATTTACTTGGCTGATATTAATTTCAAACCATTAATTGGTCATACCTATCATTTGTATGAGCGAACAAATGGGAAGGAAACACTTTCTATGGTTGGCCCAAAGGAATGGGGAAAATCCATCCCTTTCGAAAAATTTGTAGCAACTGTTACACTTCTCTCCGATCATACTTGGGATGTATTGTAATTTACAAACACCTAACTATCAGTTAATTATACATAACATACTAACCTTATTCGACTCCTTTTTTATTCAAAATTGTTAGAAAAAATTAAAACAAATTTGGATAAAACAATCTTTCACCTATCTAATCGTTTAATTTTTATACTTTTTGCCAATAAAAAGTAGGTTCACCTTCTCCCAGATTTAGATTTATTAAATATAAGATTAGTTCAATGCTTATATATTTTTAACTAGTAAAAGGGTAAGGTTTTTGTACCAGCAAAAGAAATCAATAATTTTTCTAGCATTTTTATTCAAAAAATTATTTTTCTATGAAAAAATTATCATTCATTAAAGGTCTTGCATTCGGTACCCTTTTTTCCGCTTTCTTTTGGGTTGGTGCATACCAAGCAGTTACTAGTTTAGCTCAAAATGAAAATCCACAAGACCTACCTATCGAAAATGCTGAGTTTACCGAAATAAGAGCAAGTTTTTAAGATATAAGAGATTGTCCCATACCGTTTTTCCAAAATCATTGCCGTCTATTAGCTAAAATAATTTTTAGCTAATAAAAAAAAGTTGAATATTCCTATCTTAGATATTCATAAATACGATGATTAGTTCTTCTCCTTAAACCTAATATTAAAAAAAACACCATGCGACATTCCATCTACTACAAATCTTTTTCCTTTTCTTTCTTTTTCCTTGTTGGGTTATCCCTTGTTGTAGCTCAAAAATTTGAAGGAAAAATCTCCATTATCAATAATTTTCCAAATACTTATAATACTCATTTTACAATCAAAAATGAGATGACCATGCTAGAAACAGAAACTACTAGAGGTTATGTAAAGATGATCAATAATATTTCAACAGGTGATAAAATTACGATGACCGTTGATAATGAAACAGGAGATTCAGTTGCAATTGTCAAAAATTCTAATGACATGCAATATCGTAACCTCAATAAAAAATATCAGAAAAAAAGACAACGGTTCAATAATATCATGGTAAAAGTGACGCGCGAAACCAAAAAGATCAATGGCTACAAATGCTATAAAGTAGTCGCTAATGATGATAAACATGAAGGCGTCGCTTGGATTACTAAAAAGTTTGAAATCAATCCAAATGATCTTTTTCCAACTTTAAAATCTCAACAACGGGCAATGCCAAGAGTAGCAAAAGCTCTTCAAAATAGCATGGAAGGTTTTGTAATGGAAATGTCGATCAAAAATGTAAAAACCAAGGAAGTCAATACTAGATCAGTTAGTGTTCAAAAATTAAAATTAGACGATAAAGAATTTGAAATAAATATGGAAACGATTGCCGTTTATGATGAGGATAAAGTGAGAGAAATGATGAAAGAAGCGCAAGGTGATCCAAGTAAAATGAAAAAAGCAAGAATTCTTTTAGCTCAAATTAGAATGCAGTAAATAATGGTTAACTGTGAATGATGAATGGTTAATTACCCACGATTTAATTTTTCATTATGGGTAATTAACCTTTCACCGTTAAAGATTAAGCATTAATATTTTTTCACCTTCCCTACTCCACGTATATTCAAGTCGGTTATGACTGCATCACCTTTATAATATACATTTCCAACTCCAGTTGATTTTATGGCCAATTCTTTAGAAGCGTAAACTTCTGTTTTACCAACCCCGGCAGCTTTTAATTTTAATACTTCATTGTGTAAGTCATAAGCAGCTAATTTTCCAACACCTGTGTTGTCGATGTCAGCCTTACCAATTTTCCCCGAAAGAGAAACATTTCCTACAGAACTTAATCGAGCATCTAAATTATCCGCTTCTAAATCCAAGGTTACATTTCCAACACTTTTAATCCTCAAGTCAAGATCTTTTAGACGAAGTGTTTCAGATGTTTCTACGTGTCCGACACCTGATATTTTCAATCGATCAATATCTCGAACAGTAACATAGACATTCATTTTATTTTTTCTCTTAATCGAAATTCTCTCTTGAGTATCAATGATTAAAGTATTTCCTCGATTTTCAACGACAACAAATTCATGTAAATTTTCGTCCGTCTCGACAGTTACACTTTCCTTATCTCCTTGCTCGATGTACACATTTAGAACGCCAGCTAATTCCAATTCTGAAAATGCTTTGACCTCATGAACTTCTTCAGTTACGTCTCCGTTTCCGCGAACTCTTTTGTTTTGAGCCGAAACTTGTACTTGGTTAAATAGAATCAATACTCCTAATAATGCCATCGTGAATGGCGTGAAATTTTTTTTCATTTTGAAAGATTTTATTTTTTGATAATAGTTGCTTAGAAGTGTAATGATGTAAAGACAATAACAATTTAACGAAGGTTGGAAGATTTTTAATATAATTGAAAATAGATTGATTAGATTTTATTCGATGGACGTTGAACCTTAAACGTTTTACGTTCTCCCATACAACTTCATTTAGAATGAACTCTATTATGTTGACAAGAGAGGTTTTTAGTCAGTTTTTTATAAAAAGTAAATTCATTGTCCTAGTTATGGATTTATTTTTTTGGAGAAACTGGTGGAAAAATTAGTCGTCAAAAACTCTGATTGATATAGTTAATCTACTTATTTATCGAAAAAAATAAAATAAGGAGTAACTATTGCGGAATTTCAAAGTATCCTTTTCAACTATCAAAATATAAAGCGGATGAGTTTATATAATTCACCAAAGGAACATAAACTTAGAAAACCTAGAGTTGGATTTGATAAAATCAAGCAACAACAATGGAATGAATTAAATTCTCCAAAAGAGGAGATAGAAATGAAACCATTAATTGAATTAGGGGAGCCAGCTAAATTAAGGATTAAGAAAAAAAGGCAAAGGTTACTATTAATACAACTTTTGGTTTTCACCTTGATATTGATTCCTTTAACATTTGTGGCTGTTAATTTTTTTTATACAAAAGTTGAGACGGCGCATCAAAAACTAGCACCGCATCATTATCAACCAATTCCACCTCCTACTAATAAGGAATTAAACTGGTATTGGAAAAACGGATATACCGCTTTAGCAAATAAAGATTATGAAAAAGCTATTTCCCATTTTGATGATTTAATTAGGAGAAGTGCTGAAACAACTTTTGGACTCACGGGATTAATATCACTTTACCATGAGCGTTGCAAAAATGGTCATAATTCTTCCTGTGATTTATTATT
>JBGCCY010000083.1:0-31303 GCA_045104975.1 Saprospiraceae bacterium | reverse complement strand
TACATTCTCGAAAGAATGATTTATTATAAAACTGGCGGAGGAGGCGGGATTCGAACCCGCGGTACCTGTTTCCAAGTACGTCGATTTAGCAAACCGGTGGATTCAGCCACTCTCCCACTCCTCCGAGTGATTTTATCTATTTAAATGTTAACATCTTCGTTCAAATGCGGTGCAAATATATATTTAGTTATATCAAAAGTCAAACCTTTTTTGTCTTTTTTTTTAATATTTCTCATTTAATTTTTTGCCTCCTAATTTGCAAAGAAACTTCCCTTCCTCTTTTCCCTTGAAATCAAATAATCGTAACATTGTGCTATTCTTTAATAGCTTTATTTTTCAAAATAAAATTTTCATGAAAAAAATATTTACCCTCTTTTTATTAGGTTTTTTTTCCATTTGCATTTTTGCCCAAACTATTGAGTTAGAGCAGTATGCTACTGGTTTTTTATCTCCTGTCGATATTACTCATGCAGGTGATGACCGATTATTTGTGGTAGAAAGGTCTGGAAGGATAAAAATTATTGATGAAAATGCTGTTGTGATGGCAACTCCCTTCTTAGATATTGATAATTTGGTAGCTAATACCAGCGGTCAAAGTGAACGAGGTCTACTTGGTTTGGCTTTTCATCCTGATTATATCAATAATGGATTCTTCTTTGTCAACTATACCGACAATAGTGGTGAAACGGTGGTAGCCCGATATGAAAGGGATGCTTCCGATATAAACTTAGCCGATCCAAATAGTGGGTTAATTTTAATGACCATTGACCAACCTTATTCTAATCATAATGGTGGTGGAATCAAATTTGGCCCAGATGGTTATTTATATATTGGAATGGGTGATGGTGGAAGTGGAAATGATCCAGATCAGTATGGTCAAGATACACAGTCTCTTTTGGGAAAAATGCTTCGAATCGATATTGATAATGGTTCGCCTTATTCAGTACCTGCTGATAATCCATTTGTGAATGATGCGAATGTTTTAGATGAAATTTGGGCAATTGGGGTTCGGAACCCTTGGAGGTTTAGTTTTGATCGGGAAACGGGTGATCTTTGGATTGCTGATGTTGGACAGAATGCTTGGGAGGAAATTGACTTCCAACCTGCGAATAGTCCTGGTGGTGAAAACTATGGTTGGAGATGCTATGAAGGAAATCATTTGAATGGAAGTGTTAATACTAGTAATTGTGGATCTGCTGGTGATTATGTGGCACCTATTTACGAAGTGCAGCATAATGGATTTAGTGGTCCTTGTTCGGTAACTGGAGGTTTTGTTTATCGAGGGGAAGATTATCCTGACTTGGTGGGGATTTACGTTTTTGCAGATTATTGTACTGGTGAAATTTTTACTGTAGCACCTGATGGTTCTGGTGGTTGGGTTGGACAAGAAGTGGCTGATTTTAATTACGACATTTCTACCTTTGGTGAAGATCTGGATGGAGAACTTTATTGTGCTCGTATGGGTCAAGGTCGAATTTACAAAGTGGTTTCAGATGCTTGTGCATCGTTGGCTGTTTCTGTCAATGTGGTTAGCGAACCATGCGAGGGAGAAACGAATGGTACTGCTCAAATCGATGGCGCAGGCGGTACACCTCCTTATACTTTTACTCCAAGTTTAGATTTAAATAATCTTCCAGCAGATAATTATAACATTACTATTACGGATGCGGCAGGTTGTACTTTAACGGAATCATTTACGGTTAATTCATTACCTCTTCCAATCATTCCAACGATTACGGTAAATGATAATGTATTAACTGCTCCTAATACTTATACTGCTTACCAATGGTTTTTGAATGGTCAAATTATTACTGGCGCGACAAATGAAACTTACACCGCTTTTGAGTCGGGAAATTATACCGTTGTGGTTACTGGAGGGAATGGATGTACCAATTCTTCATCGGTAACTTCCGTTACTACAAGTATCAAAAATATTCCTTCTCTAAATGAAATTACGATTACTCCAAATCCTTTTGACAAAGATATATTTATTGAAATATCAGTTAATAAAGGAGTTGACTTGGAATTGGAAATTCTAGACCTGAATGGTAAATTAATCCTTTCTAAGAATATTTCTATTCAAGACAAATATTCTGAAGGTCTTAATTTAGAACACCTGAGCAATGGAATTTATTATCTCAATTTAAAATCTGAAGCAGGAGCTGTTGCCAAAAAAATAATCAAACAATAGTTTTTTAACTGTGAATGATTAATGGTGAACGGTTAACAACTCTTAGGTAGTTAACCGTTCACCGTTAAACATTAACCGTTAGTTAAGTAGCTTATCCATCGTTTGTGTGGAAACTGAATGATAATTAGGTCTTGCTTTTTCATAAATATCTTGAGCAATTTCAAGCTGCCCCTTTTCCTTAAATGCTCGATACAAAGGAGTCAAAAATTTACGCCTTCCTACCGATACTAAGAACTTTTCTATATTTGGAAGTATATTGTTAGCATATCCATTCTTAATTGCAATTTCAAACCAAGCTGCTAGGATTTCTGAGTTTCCAGAAGTAGAAAATTTAAATTTATCATCTAATTTTTTCATCAAACCTTTTTCATCCTCCGTTGGTAATTGACGGAGAAAGTGTAACCATTCATGTGTGGTCCAATCGGTTACCTTCAAATATTTTGGATAATAATTTTCTTTGATTAATCCAACTACTTTGTCAACTGCTGCAAATTTTTCGGTAGTGATTTTGGTAACATTTGCTGGAATTCCAGGCCCATAAATCCATTCATTAATATCCACTTCAACTTGATGTTTTTCAATCAAATTTTTATTTAAATATTTAATAAACTCCTCGGTAGTCAGCGTTTGAAATTTATGGGTATCAAAGTAAGTTTTTAAGAACTCATCCATTTTCTCTCGACCAACTTTATCTTCCAACATCATCAAGAAGTAAGCTCCTTTTTCATAAGCAATATCAGTCATTCCGTCATCAGGATCTCGATCCTCTAAATTCAAAAATAGATGGGTATCTTTCTCATCCAAATCTTGAACATCTGCTTCCAAATCTTGAAATCCTAATACCGCTAACATATTAGCATATTCCGCTCCGTACAACGCTTCCATTATTCTTCGTTCAAAATAAACGGTAAATCCTTCGTTCAACCAGAAGTCATTCCACGTAGCATTGGTTACTAAATTCCCTGACCAAGAGTGAGCCATTTCATGCGCAATCAGAGCAGTCAATGATCGGTCACCAGCGATGATCGTAGGAGTCGCAAAAGTCAACCTTGGGTTTTCCATTCCACCGAAAGGGAAACTCGGAGGCAAAACGATTACATCATATCGATCCCACAAATATTTTCCATATAAATCTTCCGCAGCGATTAACATTTTTTCCATATCCGCAAATTCATACAAAGATGGTTTTAGCAAACTTGGTTCAGCATAAATTGCTGTTCGTGCGCCAATTTCACCATACTCTATATCTCCAATTGCCAAAGCAATTAAGTAAGGTGGAATAGGTTGCTTCATCTCAAATTGATAAATTCCTGAATCATTTTTTTCCGTTGGATTACTTGCAGACATCACCGGTAAAAGCTCTTTAGGAACTTTAATCGTAGCATCATAAGTAATTCTAATTCCTGGAGAATCTTGACATGGAATCCAAGTTCGAGTCAAGATTGCTTGACCTTGGGTAAATAAAAATGGATGTTTTTTACCTGCAGTTTGTTGTGGATTTAACCAATCGACTGCGGCTGCATCTGGATTGGTAGAATAATAAATTTTTACTTTTTTGGTGATAGGAGAAATGACTACTTCCAATGGTTTCCCTAAAAATTCTTTCTCCTCTCCTATGGTAAAAGTCGTAGGCGTTTCGTTTTCGTCAAGCGTTACTTTTTCAATATTCAAATTTCGCATATCGAAAATAATTTTATCCGCTTGATTATTCTCTATATCAAATGAGGCAAAACCTTTTAAAGTTTTGGTTTCAAAATCCGCTGCTAAATTTAAATTGAGGTGCTTCGTTTTCGCCTTTTCTGGTTGTGCAAAACTATGGACATCTTTTCGTGGGTTTTTAGTTTCTTCTGAATTCATATCATCTTTTATAGGTGGTGATTTTTCTTCTTCACATTGAGTAAATAAAATAGTAAGAAGTAAAAACAAAAATAATTTGGTAGTACGCATTTTGGTAAAATATTTTAAAAAATATTAAAAACGGAAAGGTAATATTTTGCAAGGAAGATTAAAGTGGATGAATTCTTTTTTAACAAAAAATTAGAAGTAGTTGGGGTGAATTTTTTCAATATTAACTTGAAACTTCCCTTTGAATATTTTAGTTCTAGTTGTCGAAGGTTTTTCGTTATCAAAATGAATGGTCTCTTTCACTTTTAAATCTATTTCACCAATTAATTCAGAACCAATCATAACTGGTAAGAATTGATTTAATTCTAATTTTCTATCAATAATTTCCCATTCGATGTTTTTGTAAGGAAAAACGTAAGTAGTTTTATAATCAACTTTATATTTCCTGTCTTTTATTTCCAAATAAATACCTTCCCCATTTGACACACTCTCTTCGTATAATTTTAATCCAAGTATTTCATCTTTTACTCTGTACTTGCATATATTCAATTTAGATAAAGTATCTGAAAAAACTCTCTCCTCTTTTTCTAATAAAGAAATACATTTGGCATTATGAATAATATGGATAGTATCTTGAGGAGTAACAATATCACTCATCGTATTTTCGAAACCATTTTCATGCTTAACCACATAATAAGGATAACTCCAGTCATCCTTTCCTATCTCTAGGTCTTTTATATTCTTATCGACGATATAGGATTTCCATTCAGAATTCATTTTCCTCTTTTTCTCATATTCGTAGTTATTAACTTGTTTTTTCCAAATAGCTACGCTTGACCATGATTGAATAGTAGGAAATATTTTTATCGATATGGAATGTGCTACGGTTAGAAATAGAAAAGCAAAGCAAATAAGTGAGGATGTTCTAATTATGGTTTTCATAGAAATTTTATTTTTTGATTTGAATCAAATATAATAATTTTCACAAAAACAAATGGTCAAAAGAATTAAATTCCTTTGACCATTTATTTTATAACAAAACATTTACATTTTACACTAGGTATCCAAAAGTCTTTGCTTTTGTTCTTGAAATTCATCTGGAGTCAAAACTCCTTTTTCATACAATGCTCCCAATGAGGCAATCTGATCTAACAAATCTGTTGCTTTTTCATCATCCATTATATCTAATTTTTCATCTTGCTCTTCGGGCAAGTATCTTGGAATTTGGTAACTATTCTTTACAAATTCTTCAAATCGAAGATGCGTTCTTAAAAAAGCTAAGGCATCTGATGAATGAATTGTCTCGAAATCAACATAACCAAAATCTACCGCCTTATCCAAATGGAATAATGACTTCTCAGGTTCTTCATTAATTGAATAACAACATGCCATTAAAAAATGAGTTTTGGAATCTTTAAAATCAGCGTTCAATGCTTTTCGAAAATCAATGATGGCACCTTTCACATCATATTCATCAAACTTGCGCATACCTGATTCTTTAAATGAATTTACTGGTTCTACGTTTACTCTTCTTCTTTTAGGTTCTCGTGTCTCTCTTTCCATTCTGGAATCATATAATCTATCTCGTCTCGATTGTTGCCGAGGTTGATCTCTTAAATATTTAGCATTGTATTTTTCATCAAATTCTTCGGTAGGTTTTACAAAAAATAAAACAGAATCAATAAATCCTAAAATCGCAGGAATAAAAATAAACGGAGCTCCTTCTTCTGCCGTTGCGACCAACATCATAAAAAATAGGCCAAGGTGCAAAAAACCTTTTACTCGTTCCCCTAAATAAAATCGATGTAAACCAAATACTCCAAATAAAAGTGCTAGTAAGGCAGCCGTCCTTTTCTTTTTCATGTAAATTATTTTAGATTTTAAGATTGATCTTTTCTAAGCATAATACTTTAAAACCTAAATTACGGTATATTTTAGAAAAATATTCATTTCCTTTCGCTAAACAGATGATATTCATAGATAAGAATAAAAAAAATGCCTTCAAATTGATTTGGATCTAATCATTACCAAATTTCAAATGCATTGCTTACTTTTACCTTTCGCAAAACACAAACGAAAACTATGGAATTAGCAGTAGGAATTTTTCGCGGTTCATTAGGAATTGCAGCACTCATTGGAATTTGTTATTTATTGAGTAATAATCGGAAAGCGATTGATTGGGGATTAGTGATTAAGGGGTTGTTGATCCAATTAGGACTTGCTTTAGCATTATTGAATATCCCTTTTCTTCGATTTTTTTTTAAGATCGTATCTGACTTTTTCGTTCAAATTTTAAAGTTTACAGAAGCAGGAGCTACTTTTCTTTTTGCAGGATTAATGGATCCGTCTCAATCCTTTGGATATGTCTTCGCATTCCAAGTTTTGCCTACCATTGTTTTCTTTGCTGCTTTTTCAGCAGTATTATATTACTTAGGAATCCTTCAAAGAATTATTTTTGGTTTTGCTTGGCTGATGAAAAAAGTCATGGGACTTTCTGGTTCAGAAAGTTTAGCTGCAGCTGCCAATGTTTTTATTGGTCAGACAGAAGCTCCTTTGGTGGTTAAGCCTTATCTGGAAAAAATGACTCGATCTGAAATGCTTTGTTTGATGACTGGAGGGATGGCTACCATTGCAGGAGGAGTTTTTGCCGCTTATGTTGGATTCTTAGGCGAGTCATTTGCTGTTTTGCCAGACATAACTGGAATGGATGTGGAAGCGGGAAAAGCAGCCATTGAAGCTGCAAAAGATGCTTCGAAAAACTTATTCGCTCAACACCTTTTATTAGCATCTATTATTTCTGCACCAGCGGCCATTGTTGCTGCCAAAATTTTATACCCTCAAGATGAACCTGAAAAAGTCAATCAGGATTTCATGGTTCCAAAAGATAAAATAGGTAGTAACTTATTAGAAGCGATTGCAATTGGAACTACTGACGGTTTAAAATTAGCGGTAAATGTAGGAGCCATGTTATTAGTTTTTACCGCTTTGATCGCTATGCTAAATTATTTCTTAACTGATGTAATTGGATATTTTACTCCGTTGAATGGTTGGGTAAAAGAGTTTGCCCTTTACCTCAAAGGAAATGGATTCCAAATACAACCTTCTGCAATGGAGGGTTTAAATCTTGAATTTATTTTAGGTTGTCTCTTCGCTCCAATTGCGTGGTTGTTGGGAGTGCCTAGTACAGATATATTTTTGGTAGGTCAATTACTTGGACAAAAAACAGCGATTAATGAATTTTTTGCATATGCTGAATTAGGAAAATTTACTAAAGTATTGCAAATCAAATCTTTGATTATTTCGACGTACGCTCTTTGTGGATTCGCTAATTTTGCTTCTATTGGGATTCAAATTGGTGGAATTGGAGCCATTGCTCCTGGACAAAAAACTACTGTAGCAGAATTTGGAATTAAAGCTTTGATTGGTGGTACGGTGGCGTGTTTTATTACAGCTGCGATTGCGGGGATGATTGTTTCGGAGAGTAGTTTTTTGTTTTAATCAATAACTAAAAAAAGAGCTTCCAGATTTAAAAAATCTGGAAGCTCTAATCTTTATCTCAAAAATGATAATGTGATTAATTATCAAACTTCATTCTCTCTCCTTTTTTACTTTCGAAAAATTCTCCATTTTCATAGGCTAGATGTCCTGAAACTATAGTTGCATCTATATTACCTTTAAAGGTGTGATTTTCAAATGGCGACCAGTTACATTTATAGTGTACATTACTTTTCTCTACAGTCCATTCTTTTTCCAAATCAACAATAATTAAATCGGCCCAGTTTCCCTCTTCAACAAATCCTCGATCTCTAATTCGAAAACACTCCGCAGGAGCATGACACATCTTTTCGACAATTCTTTCCAATGTAATTTTCCCTTGTTGATAAAATTCCAACATCACATTTAAGGTATGCTGAATCAACGGAACACCAGAAGGCGCATTGAAATAAGTACCACTTTTTTCATCCCAAGTATGTGGTGCATGATCAGTCGCAATGATATCTAATCGATTATCCAATAAAGCGGGGAAAAGTGCTTCCTGATGATGCGGTGCTTTTATGGCTGGGTTACATTTAATTTGAGTGCCATATTTTTCATAATCCAATGCATTAAAATAAAGATGATGAACACATACTTCAGAGGTAATTCTTTTCTCAGTTAATGGAATGTCATTTCGAAATAACTCCAACTCATCAGCCGTAGAAATATGTAAAATATGTAACCTTGAGTTATATTTTTTAGCCATCTCCATGGCCATGCTTGATGACAAATAACAACCTTCTACCGATCGAATAATTGGATGCAACTCAATGGGAATATTTTCTCCATGAATGGCTTTGTAGTGCTCCATATTTTTTCTAATCGTGGCTTCATCCTCACAATGAGTTGCCATCAACATCGGAACTTCTGAAAATAATCCTTCTAAAGTTTTCCGATTATCAACCAACATATTACCTGTGCTCGATCCCATGAAAATTTTAACTCCGCAAACATTTTCAGCATCCGTTTTTAAAACTTCTTCTAAATTATCATTCGTCGCTCCCATAAAAAACGAATAGTTCGCCAATGATTTTTGCGCAGCGATATCGTATTTATTTTGCAATAATTCTTGAGTAACCGCAGGTGGTTTGGTGTTAGGCATTTCCATAAACGAAGTTACTCCTCCTGCAACTGCTGCTCTTGGTTCGGTGTACAAATCAGATTTATGAGTTAATCCTGGCTCTCGAAAATGAACCTGATCGTCAATGATTCCAGGTAAAACATATTTACCCGTAGCATCAATCTCTCGATCTGCTCTTACATCAATAGTGGAATCAATCTTTTCGATTCTTCCATTTTTCACTAAAATATCAGCATTGAAAATTTTGCCTCGGTTGACTAACTGGGCATTTTTTATAAGAATGGTTGTCATATTTTCTATTTTGAAATCTTAAAAAAAGCGAAAATAGAAAATATTTATCGTCATTTGTAACTGGATTTTCCAAATCTGGTATTTTTTTTCTTTGAAAAACACTTTTTCGGTAGAGTTAGATTTCGGAAATTCTGATTTGGGCAAAAAAAAAGCAAGTCGCACTTTCTACTGAAAATGCGACTTGCTCAACAAATTATAATCCCATGAACATATCTTTTAAGCTAATTTTACTTAGCAAATATTTTTATTGTGTAAAAACACAAATATTTATTCTTTAATATGAAAATATTTATTAGATTTACACCTCAATAAATTGTATTCCCATAAACAAAAATTTTAGACTAGTCATAATTCCTTCAAGGAGTTATGACTTTCTTTATTTAAAACCTTTGCTTCTTTTATATTTTTATCATGAAAAAAAGAAGTAGGTCAGAATCCTATTTAACTAGGACTCTGACTAACTACAACAAATTATAATCCCATGAACATATCCAATTTCAAGTGCTGATCTTTCAGCTTTGATTGCATCATTTTGCAATCTCTCTTTTCTTTCCGCCTCCTATATTTTTTATCATGAGAAAAAGAAGTAGGTCAGAATCCTATTTAACTAGGACTCTGACTAACTACAACAAATTATAATCCCATGAACATATCCTTATTTGTCAATTTTAAAGGTTAGCTTTTTAACCTTTTCTTTCTCCTCTTAAGTAACCTTTAATTACTTTCTCACTAATTACATTACAAATATAGAGTCGCCGCCCCCCTTAGACAAAGACAAAATACAGCTTTTGTGAATTATTTTTTATTTAACAAGCAATCTTTATAAAACTTAACACATTGACTATCAATATTTTAACCTAAAACCATTTCCTAAAAAGTGAATTAAAACAACATATTAATATTGGATTTGTGAGGTATTTTTTTAGTTTTTTATTGAAAAAAAAATTAAAAAATTAGATTTAATTAAAAATAAATCATTTTTAGTTTTACAAAACAGCCATTTTGATCTATAAAAGGTAGTTTTTTTTCGATTTTGACGTAAAATTCAATCTTAATCTGTTTAGAGAAAAACAAAACCTTCAAATTTTAGTTGATTAATTAATTCCTACATTTGGTTTATTAAAATGCTACAATTCAAATGGTGAAAAGAAATACGTTCTACTATCTTACAATATCATTATTTCTAATATTTGGTTTCTCAAATTGCGATTTAGAAAAAGAGGTAGATTTAGAACTTCCGACTTATGAAAACAAATTAGTGGTGGAATGTTATTTGGAAGTGGGTCAACCATTTCTAGCCATTATTTCTGAAAGTGTTGATTTTTTTGCTGATCCAGGATTACCAGTTATTTCTGGCGCTTCAGTTACCATTACTCACCAAGGAGTTACTTATCCTTTAAATGGAGGTGTTTTCTCTGACCCAACTGGAACTAAATTATATAACTATGGATCTACTGCCATTTGTCCTGCAAATTATGAGGAAGATTTTACCATTTCGGTTTCAGATGGAAATGGTAGAGTTGCCTCTGCCACTACACAAATTCTAGAACCGATATTGATCGATACTTTAGAAATTGTATGGATGCCTGATGATCCAACCAAAGCACTAGTTTTCACTCGTTTTCAAGACCCTCCTGACCAAGATAATTTTTATCGAAGGATGTTTCAATCAGGTGGAACCTTTGGAGAAGGAAGTGATGAACAAGATTTTACTACAACTGATAATTTCTCGACAGTTGATAATGAAATTGTATACGGTACTGGTTTTGATTTTATGAAAGGAGATACAGTAATTTCGACTTTGTATCATATTGATCAAGCTTATTATGATTTTCAGGAAAGTGTTCAAGCTGCCATTAACTCCAATGGAAATCCTTTTGGACAACCTAGTGTTATCAAAACTAATATAGAAGGTGGGATTGGAATTTTCACAGGGCTTTCTTATAATCGGAAAACGTTGATTATTGAATAAACTATTAAATTTCCATTTCAAAGGCTCGATCACATCTAGGCGAATCATTACAAGCTTGCACCTCTTTAAAACCCATTTTTTTGTACAATTCAATCGCTTCCAAAAGTACGCTCGCTGTGTCTAATTCTATTTTTTGATATCCTAATTCTTTAGCTTTTCCTATTAGAAAATTCGCCATCCATTTTCCTAATCCTTTTCCTCTTGCTTTAGGCAAAAGATACATTTTTCGAATTTCACAGTTCGTTTCACTTAGTTGATATAAACCAAAGGTGCCAATGATTTCTTGTTTTTCATTTTGAATTAGTCCAAAAAATCCACCTGCAAATGATTGCTCAATTTCATCTAATGAATCATCAGAATGATGAGTAAATCCTCCAAGTCCATATTCATTTAGGACTGAAAAAATAATATCATTGGCAATTTTTCCATGAGAATTTTTTGCTTCTAAATAGGAATAATTATTGGGTAGTTTCATTGATTAATATTTATAATTAGAAAAATCAAAATTACGATTTTTCCGTAAAAAATAGATTTTGCGTTTGGGAAAAAAGAGTATCTTTAGCGCGAAAAACATTAAACAAACCAATGCTACCTATCAAAATAATTGAAGAAAAATTAGATGATTCCAAATTAGGATTTATCGAAGAAGTCTGGGATATGCTTTCTTACCAGTTAAGTATTCCCAAAGTAGATTCAAGGAAAATTCTTGAGGAAGTCATTTCTAAATACTCAGAACCACATCGATCTTACCATAACTTATCACATGTATATAGTTTGTTGATGATGGCGGAGGAATATTATGACTTTATTGAAAATCCAGTTTTATTTGAATTATCGATTTGGTTTCATGATTTGATTTATGATCCAAGTAGAAATGATAATGAAGAAAAGAGTGCCGAACGAGCGGTGGAATTATTGTCGCCCTTTTTAGCTGATTCATTTTTGGAAAATTTAAAACAAATGATTCTAAGTACGATTGTACATGCTCCTATTTTGCAGGATCATGACAATGAACTTTTTTTAGATTTAGATATGTCTGTGTTAGCTACTGAGCCAGCAATTTATCATCAATACACTTCTGCGATAAGAAAAGAATTTAGTGTATTTCCTGATGATCTTTATCAGACTGGCAGAAAATCTGTTTTGGAAAAATTCATTGCAGGTGATCATATTTTTATGACTGATTTCTTTAAAGAAAATTTTGAAGAGCAAGCAATTGAAAATATTCAAAATGAATTATCTAGTTTGAGTTAGAGTTATTTTCAAAAAAAGATATTTTATCATTATAAAGTGAAAGAGGTGTTAGCGTTTTGTTTGCTAACACCTCTTTTTAATTTCGAAAAGACTCTATTATTTTAATTTCGAGTAGGCGATAATTGTTCCATCATGGCCTGCTTTTTTCAATTTTTTCAAAACAGGTTCCACCTTTTTCTTTCTCGAAAAATATCCAACAATTACCTTAAACGAAACTTGGTTATTTTTTTGAGAAATTTGCACATTGACGGAGTTCCCAAATTCTCTTTCAAGTTTTTCCGTCAATTCTACCACATCTTTATAACTTTTATAGTTGCCAATATCAACTCCATAATTTTTTTTCGTTCTTGACTCTACAGAAAAATGAAAGAGTCCAGTCATCACTTTTTCTTGCGTAGGAGTTGGCATTCCTGCGGATGGATTCTTTCTATGGAGTGCTTCAGCAACAGCCTTTTCAGCATTCACTCTACCAAATCCAAAGCGCAATGAATAGCCATCGGTGTATTCATTTTTACCCCCAATTTTATCTGCGGTAGACTCAATAATTTCTCTAACTTCATTCGATCTTAATTTAGGATTGGCAGATAAAACCAAAGCGCAAACACCCGCCACCAATGGACAAGAAGCAGATGTTCCTTCAAAATGTTTGTAAAGTCCTCCTGCTCCCCTCTCCTTTCCATCGTTCCAATATTTAAAATTTTCTGTCATTCCAGAGTGTAAATGTTGTCCTATATCCCAACTTGCTCGAGTCGTCACTAAGGCAAAATTTCCACCAGGAGCGCAAACTGAAATGCCTCTTCCTCGATTGGAAACTGTCAAATGTTCGTCAGCACTTGTACTTCCAGCCACCGCAATTACATCAGGATGATTAGAGTAGTGATTGATATGTTCAGCATTTTCATTGCCGACTGAGAATAGGATGACACAACCTTTTCCCTTTCGACCTTTTTTCGCAGCATTGGCTATGACTGAAATATGTTCTGCAGTTAATTCATGTTCTGGCTGGATAGATCCCCAACTACAACTAATTATATCTGCACCATTATCCATGCAATGATTTAAAACAAATTCGAGAGAATCCGCACTATGAGTTGTTCCTTCCACAGGCAAAAATTTAGCATTAGGCGCAACTCCAATTATACCCGACCCATTTGATTTTGCTATCGCCAAACCAGCGCAAGCCGTACCATGAGTATCAATCCCTTGCACAGGAACGCGTTCAGAATTATATAAGCTAAAGGGAGCAATTATTTTTCCTTGGAAGTCAGGATGAGCCATATCAAAACCTAAATCGACTACGGCTAATTTAATTTTAGAAGAACCTCGATTGCCCAATAATTTCCATGCAGCTGGAACATTCATATCTGAACCTCGAACAAATTTCCCTTTAGGATCCTTCGTATTTCCACCTTTATTTTTCAAGTACCATTGATCTAAAAATAGATCTTCCAATGGAGCATCAACTTCTTCATGAAAGGTCAAAGGTGAATCAAAGAATGGAACTGCGTGTGAAATTTCAGCAGTCTTCTTGAGCAAGTCAGCTGCCTTCATTGGGTTAGGTGAATTTCTGGAAATAGAAACCACCCACAAGTTTTTATCTTTTTTCTTGACCAATTTTAATTTTAAATCTTTTAATATTTCGTTGCGAGATTTAATGGTAGAACTTGGAACAAACGTGAGTAAAATTTTGCCAGTAGGCACCATAGGAATTTTCCCTCCTTCTCTAAAATAAACATGAGTTCCAATTGCTACATCTTTATGTTTCCTTACTTTATCTAAGAATTCATTTAATTTTTTCATTCCTCCTCCGATACTATATATTTTAAATCCACCCAACCATTGATTGGTTATTTTTTTGGCAGATAAAAACCTAGGGGTTTTGGCATTCATCGATTGATCGTTGAGTTGCACGCCAATAAATTTGGCACTTTTTCGAAGTTGAAAAGAACCTTTTCCAAGGTCAACATTTACTTTATTCATGTTATGGTTTTTTATAAAAAGAAGTTGTTTTAAAATAAGGAAGTGAAAAGATAAGACTTTAAAAGAATAATTTAACAAAGTATTAAATCAATAATACTCCACTATAATTTTCTTAATTTCTAACTTTACTACTCTAAATCAAATACTTTATTTGTTGCTCTTAAAATCTTCTAAATTATAAAAAGCTAAAATGAAATCTAAACTTCTCATTCCTCCAATCCTCTATTTATTTATCCTTCTTGGTTTGACTTCTTCCTGTGGCCATAAATATTATGCACCCAATGATGCTGACCTAGTGGTATTAAAAGAAAAAAATGATGTTCATATCTCTGGCACTACTAATGGTGGATTAAATAACAAGCAAGTTTACAATGTTCAACTTGGCTATAGCCCAATCAAACATCTTGCTTTTACGGGGAGTTACTTTAAATTTGAACAATGGAAAAATCCCAAAAATCCTCCAGCACGAGGAGGTGAAAAAATCTGGAATGCAGCAGTCGGAGGTTATTTTTTTCAACCATTTATAGCAACGGGAATTTCAAAACGAGATAGTAAAAGGCGTGAAAAAATTCTTAGGAATCAATATCTCTTTCATCCTCCAGGCATACTCATGGATATTTATATTGGAAGAAGTCAAGGTTCTGTATATAATTTATATAAAAACGGAGGAACGACCGATTTAAAATTCAAGAAAAATTATATCCAATTTGGGATTCATTGGACCAGCAAATCTATCGGTTTTGATCTCGCTACTCGAATTGGAAAACTAAACTATTACAAAGCGATAATTAGCGGAAAACCATCAGCTTCTACTTCCTACATAATTGATAATTTGGAAGCTAGAAATAATTTTAATTTGATGGAGCATTCCTTCCGAGCAAATTTTGGAATAAAACATACCAGATTTATTTTCTCTATATCTGGAGTAAGTCAAAATGCTAAATTAAATCAACTTGGTGTCGTCGAAGTAGTCACTACCTTTGGGTTGATTGTTGACATTGATGAATTCTTTAGAAAAAATAAAATGTAATTACATTGTTTTAACTTGACAATTAAGCCCTTCCCTCAACGTTTTTTTTAAATGCAAACGAAAACTACTACTGCTTTACTTTTACAATTTTTCCTTTTTTATAATTTTACTTTAGGACAATTTTACTATTCTCCGAACGATGGAGGAATGAGTATATTAAAAGAAAAAAATGATTTCCATTTTTCCACTTCCTTTCAATCTTCCATTTTTAGCAAAGCTCCTGAAAATTTTCAAGTAGAATTAGGCATTAGTCCTCGCCAATTTTTAAGTATTCAATCCAATTTTTTCCATCAAAAATATAATAGTAAAATAGTAGGGTTTAATGCCTTTGATGGAAAGTATTACGCTTGGAGTATTGCTGTTGGGTTATATTATTTTTTTCCTCAAACTCACGTTTTTGATTATAAAAAAAAACGCATTCATCAGCGGAAACCACTTTTTTCAAAAAAATCGAAATGGATAGAGAAGGAAGGACTTTTAGCTGATTTTCATCTTGGCTATGGAGAAGGACGATCTAATGTTTATTTTCGACCTCCAGTATTTCATCAACTTAGTTTTCAAAGATTTTATGCTCAACTTGGAGTTCATTGGTTTGGAAAGATTATCGGATTCAGTTATACTTATCGAATTGGGTTTATCAATTACCACAAACTACAAGGAACTTTTATTGGGCTAATCGGCAGGAATAATTTATCTTTTTATGATGGATTAATTGCTCAACCTTTAACGTTCCATGAATCGAGCGTAAGAATTTTGCTTGGAGTAAAACAAATAAAGTATTTCATCAATCTTTCGAGAATGAATACTTCCATGAATTTTCAATTAACCAATTTCAACAATTATAATTTTAATATGGGAATGATGTTGAGCCTAAATGATTTCTTAGGGAAGAAAAAAAAGAAGAGGAGATCAAAGGGAAAAAAGAAGAGAAAAAAATAAATGATGAAGAAAGATTGCTTAAGGCTAACAGATTTTGAATATCGAATATCGAACGCTTTACTAAGAATTTGAGAAGTTTGACGATGCTTCTCATAGAAAACACAAAATAAACATCGTCAAAACTTCTCAAATCTCAAATCTCAAATCCTCGCTCGGTGTTCAACATTCCCTTAGTCCTCCATCCGAATCACACATTTACCATCCACCATTTCGATGATTAACTGTTTTCGTTTTCTTAACCATCTTAATAAATCTTCTCCAAGTAAAGTTGCTCGCCAACCTTGTGCAATCGACTCATCAAAAAAACTAGGTTCAGCTTTCATCAACTTAAAAGAAGTTCTACTCAAAACCAAAGTTGGATCTACTTGATTATTCTGACAAATATATTCTACAATAGAATACAACATTTCCAACATAGTATTTTCCATCGGATCAGGAGATTCCTTTTGTGCAGGAATTGATTCCAAAATAGCTCGATCTTCCTCTGAAATCTTTTGATTAAACAAATCATTAAAAGTATCCCAATGTCTAGAAATCGTATTGGTTGGAAGTCTACGATCTTTAAGCAATGCATTTTTCCCCGAATTCATATTTTTGACAATTGGAGTAATCAACTTACTTGGCAAAATCATTTCTTTAGAATAATTCTTTCGCTTCGCCTCATTTTTTCTCCAATCATATAATCGGATCATAAACATCTGGTCGCGTGTTTTCAAATTTGAAATCGCATTATTCCTAAAAGCATCTCTATGGGGATTGATATAATAGTATTCCTCTGTGGCAATTTTATCGCACTCTTCCTGAGACCAAGTTTGTCGGTTCATTTCTACTAACTTCGCAGTCAATGATTCCCATAATCCTTTCAAATAAATTACATCATTTAAGGCGTAACTAATTTGTTTCGGAGAAAATGGTCGGGCTTCCCAATCTGAAACGGTATATCCTTTGGGAACAAAAACACCTAATTCTTTTTCTACTAATTTTTGGAAGGAAGTCGGATATTTATATCCTACAAAACCTGCAGCTAATTGAGTATCAAAAACGTTGACAGGGATGATTCCAAATTGCTTATAAAAAATTCGATAATCATTTTCTCCTGCATGGGTTAACTTTAAAATTTCGGGATTAGTAAATAAATCTAATATTCCAGGGAAGGATTTTAATTTTAAAGTATCTAATAGGTAGTAACCATTTTCGGTAGCTAATTGTACTAAACAAAGTAAGGTATGAAATCGTTTTTCACCGATAAATTCGGTGTCAAATCCCATCCATTCTATATTTTGGTTTTCATTTAGGAAGGCTTGAACTCCTTCGTCGGTTTCTATTAATGTGTAATTTAAATCTTTCAGGGTCATTCAATTTTTATATTAAAAAAAAGTTAATCAAAATTAGAGTTTCTATTTAATTTGTTTTGGTCAATAAATAATGTTTTTGGAAAAGAAAACGTTTGATTTGTAGTGTTTTTCTTGAAAAAATCACCAGTTTCAAAATTAAAAAGAAGGTAATTATTTAATCTTCTTTTCATCTATCATTTTGTTAAAATAACATTAAAATAGATGGTTCTTTAACCAATGAGCGCAATATAGTCATCTTTGTAAAAAAGAGTCAATTGATTTTCTTAAATATTATAAAATTAAACATATTGATTACTTTTACAATGTATAAAAAGGAAATTTAAACAATCCGTAAATCCAAACGTATTACATAGTCAAACAAATAGCGTCACGATCATAAATATTGAAACATAATGAAGTTAACAAAAGTTGTCAAACGTATATTTTCAACAATCCTAATAGTAGTTATTTTAATCATTGGAGCAGCCATTGCTGTACCTTACTTTTTCAAAGATGAAATTTTAATCAAAATAAAAGAGGAAGCCAACAACACCTTAAATGCTAAAGTTGATTTTGCAGATGTTGACCTTTCTCTTTTGCGGAGCTTTCCAAATTTTAGCTTCAAAATGGATAAATTAAGTGTCATTGGAATTGATGATTTTGAGGGTATCAATTTGGTCAAAGCTGAAAATATAGATTTCACTTTAGATTTGATGTCGGTGATTAAATCTGATCGACCTATCGAAATTCAAACGATTAATTTTGATCAACCCGAAATCAATATTCTGGTTTTAAAAAATGGAAATGCCAATTACGATATCGTCAAACCTAGTGAACCTTCTAATGATACAGCAGAAGCATCCGCAGAATATGATTTTTTAATTCAATTAAAAAATTATTCTATCAATGAAGGAAACTTCACTTATGATGATCGAGCAAGTAATATGTTTTTGGAATTAAAAAATCTAAATCACCAAGGTCGTGGAGATTTCACTCAAGATGTTTTTGATCTTGTGACTAAAACTAATATTGAACAATTCTCTGCTGCAACAGGAGGAGTTCGCTACCTTAAAAAAGCTAATACTTCACTTGATGCAACTTTCAATATTGACCTTCCTAACAATACATACACGTTAAAAGATAATAGCTTACAAATCAATGCCATGAAATTATTGGCAGATGGTTTTGTACAATTACAGGAGAACGATAATATAAATATTGACTTCACTTTTGAGGCTCCTAAGAATGATTTTAAAAATTTATTATCTCTAATTCCAAGTGCTTACACTAGCGATTTTTCAGATGTAAAAGCAGATGGAAAAATGGCTTTGAATGGTTATGTAAAAGGAATTTATAATGGACGAAAAGAATCACTTCCAGGTTTCAAAATTAATGTCAATATAGATCAAGGAAGTTTCCAATATCCAGATTTGCCTTCAGGCTTCAATAATATTGTAGCAAATATAAATGTCGAAAGCCCTAGTTCAAATTTGGATAAAATGAAAATCGACATTCCTAATTTCAAGTTTGCGATGGGTGGAGATCCATTTGAAGGAAGGTTTAAATTAACGACTCCAATCTCTGATCCAAACATCGATACAAAGGTGAAAGGAACAATTAACTTAGCTGAAATTAACAAGGCTTTTCCTTTGGAAGGAGTAACTGAATTAGCTGGAATTATCAATGCTGATTTTACTGCACAAACTCGATTATCAACTTTGGAAAAGGGAGAATATGAAGACGCCAATGTCAGCGGAACTTCATCTATTAAAAACTTAACTTATGATGCGGAGGGAATTCCAAAAGTTTTTATTTCTGATGCTAAAGCGACTCTTTCTCCTAAGAAAATTGAAGTAAGTAATTTTACTGGGAAATTAGGAAAAAGTGATCTTCAAATTTCTGGACAATTAGATAATATTTTAGCTTACTTTTCTCCAAATAAAACATTAACTGGGGACGTAAAATTGAGGTCTAACTACTTCAACGTTGATGAATGGATGACTGAAATGGAAGAAGAAACTGCTTCTCCAACCCCAGTTGAACCAGAACAAGAAGTAGAAATTTTCAATAGGTTCAAATTTATCGTTGATGCTAAAATTGGAAAAATCGATTATGATGTTTATCAATTAGACAATTCAAGTGCTAAAGGAATATTTACTTCTAACGAATTGATAATCAATGACTTTGAAACTAAATTAGGTAAAAGTGATATAAGTGGAAATGGAAATTTAACCAACGTATTTAATTATATTTTTGAAGATGAAACACTTGGTGGTGAATTTGCCATGAAATCAGATTTCTTCGATTTAAATCCATTTATGGAAGAAACTGAAGCGCCAAAAGCAAAAACAATTGCTGATGAAAATGAAGAAGAATATGAACCAATTGTCATCCCCAACAATGTCGACATCAACATCAATGCTAATATCAAAAAACTCACTTACACTAACCTTGATTTAAAAGATTTTAGTGGTGATTTAGCAGTCAAAGATAGCAAGGTTCAAATGTCAAATTTGAATGCTAGAACCCTTGGTGGAAAATTTGAAGCCAATGGTTATTACGATACAACAATACCAGAAAAACCAAAATATAAATTAACTTATGATGTCCAAAGTTTTGATTTTAAAAACTCATTTAAGCAATTAAATACCGTCCAATCACTAGCACCAATTTCTAAATATATTACAGGAAATTTTTCTACTAGAATGAGTTTAGAAGGAGTCTTAGGAAAAGATTTAATGCCTGATTTAAATACCCTAACTGCTGAAGGATTTTTGCAAACGGTCAACGGGGTAATTGAAGATTTTGCTCCTTTGAAAAAAATTGGAGAAGCATTAAATATTGAAAAACTAGCTAATCATAGAATTGATTTAAAAGGAACAAAAAACTGGTTTGAAGTTAAAGAAGGAAAAGTTTTGATCAAAGAATTTCCTTTAAAATATCAAGGCATTGATATGATGATTGGAGGATCGCATGGAATTACTCAAGATATTGATTATGATATTAATGCTAAAGTTCCAATGAAATTAATCAATCAAAACGCAGTTGGAGCTGCCGCTAAAAAAGGTTTAGGCATACTCAATGATCAAGCTTCAAAACTTGGTTTGAATATTAAGGATAAAGAATTCGTCAATGTAAAAATCAAATTGACTGGTTCTATGACTGATCCCAAAGTTCAATTTAGTTTAGTAGGAAGCGGTGGCAAAACAGTTAAAGATGCCATTACTGAAAAAGTAGAGGAAGTAAAGGATAAAGTAAAAGCTGATGTAAATAAGGTAATAGAAGATAAGACTGAAGACTTGTCAAAAGCAGTAGCAGAAAGAAAAGCTAAGTTGGAAAAAGAAGCCAACGACCGAATCGCTAGATTGACTGCAGCGGCTGAAAAGAGTGCGAATAAAATCAGATCGGAAGGAAAAACTGCAGCCGATAGAGTAAAAACAGAAGGATACAAACAAGCTGATCTTCTCGTAGAAAAAGCAGGTTCAAATCCTCTCAAAAAACGAGCTGCAAAAATTGGTGCTGATAAATTAAAAAAAGAAACAGACAAAAAAGCACAACAAGTCGAAGACAAAGCCAATCAAAATGCTGATAAGGTGATCAAAGAAGCTGATGACAATGCGCTAAAAATTAAAGCAGAGTATCAAAAGAAAATTGATGCGGTGACTGTCGATAATATTAAAAAATAAACTCAAAGTTGAGTTATCAAAGAGCGGTAAGGAAATCAATTTTTCTTACCGCTTTTCTTTTGCTAAAACTTCCCCACCTTTTTCTATTTTTGCAAAAAATTTCATTTTCAAAAATATCAAATCAAAAATATGTTAACTGCAATTTCGCCGATCGACGGCAGATACCACGAGAAGACCAAAGAGCTTTCTGAATTTTTTTCTGAATATGCTTTAATCAAATATAGAGTCTTTGTGGAGATTCAATATTTTATCGCCCTCTGCCAACATCCATTGCCACAATTGGCTGAATTTGATTTGGACAAAGTGGATAAATTAAATGATATTTTTGAGAATTTTAATTTGCAAGATGCGCTGTACATCAAGAATATTGAGAAGACAACTAATCATGATGTAAAAGCAGTTGAATATTTTTTAAAAGAAAAATTTGACGAAATCGGGATTTCTGAATTCAAAGAATTTATCCATTTTGGATTGACCTCACAGGATATTAATAATACTGCCACGCCACTGTTATTGATGCATTCCATGGAAAGAGTTTACCTTCCTTTTTTCAAAAAAATTAGAAACTACATCAATGATTTAGCGATGGAATGGGCAGGCATTCCGATGTTGGCAAAAACTCATGGACAACCTGCTTCTCCTACTCGATTGGGTAAAGAGATGAAGGTATTTGTTGAACGATTGGACAATCAATTAAAGTTATTGCAGCAAATTCCATTTACAGCAAAATTTGGTGGAGCGACTGGTAATTTCAATGCACATCATGTAGCTTATGCGTCAATTGATTGGCAGAAATTTGGGAATCATTTCGTAACGGAATACCTCGGATTAGAAAGATTACAATACACTACACAAATTGCTCACTACGATAATTTATCAGCTATTTTTCAAGGAATCAAAAGAATCAATACGATCTTATTAGATTTTTGTAAGGATATTTGGACATACATTTCCATGGAATATTTTAAGCAAAAAACGATTAAAGGAGAAATTGGTTCTTCTGCTATGCCTCATAAAGTCAACCCAATTGATTTCGAAAATGCGGAAGGAAACTTGGGAATTGCCAATGCCATTTTCACTCACTTAGCAGACAAATTACCGATCTCAAGATTGCAACGAGATCTAACGGATAGTACTGTTTTAAGAAATGTTGGAGTGCCAATGGGACACACTTTGATTGCCTTTCGTTCTATCGAAAAAGGAATTGGAAAATTACTTTTGAATGAGGCCAAATTGAATGAAGACCTTGAAAAAAATTGGATGGTCGTTGCAGAAGCTATTCAGAATATTCTCCGTCGAGAAGGTTTTGACAAGCCTTATGAGGCGCTCTTAAACCTTACTCGAGGTAAAGCAAGCGTAACCAAGCAAGATATCCATGAATTCATTGAAACCCTTGATATCGCTCCAATCGTCAAGGAAGAATTGAAAGTGATTACTCCTCAAAATTATGTAGGAATTTAATATTTAGTTATTCGTTATTAGGTTATTGGGATTACTTTCAAAAGTATAAAAATCCAATAACTTAATAATGAATAACCCAATAACCATTTAATTCATCTCCTGCAAAAATCTAAAATTATGAACTCTTTTTCTCGTAAGACTTTTCTATTCCTAATAGTAATTTGCGTTGCTACTTCTTGCAAAACTCAAAATAAATCTACCACTCAGAAAGCTCCTGTCATTTCCCAAAACAAAAACATTCCTTCAAAAAACCAGGTAGATTCAACCCAAATCATGGCAGATATTAAGCACCTCGCTTCTGACGAATTGGAAGGAAGACGAAGCGGAGAAAAAGGAAATGCGCTTGCCCGCGAATACATTGTTACAAGATTTCAAAAACTAGGTTTAGAGAAAGTGGATACCAGTTTTTTACAACCGTTTAGTTTTTACAAAAGGATTTATAAGAAAACTTATAATTGCAATAATGTTATTGGAAAAATTACGGGAACCAAACATCCAGAAAAATATATAGTCCTGACTGCTCATTATGATCATTTGGGAAAACGGGAGGAAAAAATATTTAATGGCGCTGATGATAATGCTTCAGGCGTTTCTGCCGTCCTTGCAGCTGCGGCATATTTCAAAAAGACTCCACCAAAACATTCTATTTTATTTGTCGCATTTGATGCAGAAGAATTAGGTTTGGAAGGAGCTAAACATTTTGTAGACAACCCGCCGATTTCGATTAATAATATTTTGATGAATGTCAATTTAGATATGATAAGTCGAAATAAGAAAAGTGAAATTTACATTTGTGGAACGCACCATTATCCTATTCTTAAAGAGAAATTAACGAGTATTAATTCTCTTTCTTCTTTAAATGTTTTGTTTGGTCATGACACGCCTGATTTGGGATATAATGATTGGACTGGAGCCTCAGATCATGGGCCATTTCACAAAAAGAAAATACCATTTATTTATTTAGGTGTGGAGGATCATGAAGATTATCATAAACAAACAGATACTTTTGAGAGAATTGATCCTTCGTTTCTATATCAATCAACTCGCCTAGTTTTAGAAATTCTAAAAGCTTTTGATCGATAATTTTTTTTAAGGAGTGAAAAACAGATGATTTAAAATTACAAACATAAAACATTATTATCCTGTCACAAAACACATAAAATGTGACTTTTACATTTTTTTCCGTCTTAAGAATGAAAACATACTAAAAGTCCATTCTTACCTTTGGGCTTTTTATTGAAAATTTATTCTGTGCTATTTTTTTTCCTTTAATATTCAAAATGAGCAACCGCTAATTTTGGATAATTTATTGTTTACCCAAACAAATAAACTTACAGAATAAATACCTGTATTACCCTAAATTAAAATAGTCGTGCTAGAATTTAGCACGACTATCTTTTTTATATTATTAGACTAAAATAAATGAAATTCTATTGAATTACATCATTTTTAAAGCTTTTACTAAATAAGTCAATGAAAATGGCATTGCTAACCAAAACCACTCATTTACCCATATCAACATTGCAATCATAACAACTGTAGATATTAAAAATAAAAGCCAATCTGTTTTTGATGAAGATGTTTCTTCCTGATTCATAATAAATTAATTTTGTTGCCGCAAATCTATAAAAGGTTTTCCAAAAAAGCTAATTCAATTAGGCAAATTACCAATACAAATATTATTTTTTTTCCACAAAAAAGAAACCCGTTGCAAACGAGTTACAACGGGTTCATACACCGTATCTAATTTAATAGAAGTCTTTTATATTTTCTTCATAAGGTCTAACTGCGATTTTAAGTAAAAAAACTAGGCTTAAAAAATTAGCAATTACCTTTTTTTGCCAGTAATTTAGCATAAGTCAATGTTTTAAATCATAAATATTTCGCTCCTTTTATCTAATCAATGTAAAGTCTTTTGCTTCATTAAACACCTGTCGATTATCTCCATCCACAATTTCATATTGCACCCAATACACAAAAACATCAGTCGGAATCGGGTATCCATTAATTGTTCCATCCCAAGGATCATTATATTCATAAGTATCATAAACGGTCTCTCCCCATCGATCAAAAATGATCATTCGATAATCAGCAATTATTTGATCACAAATCACCACCGGTTGAAAAGTATCGTTTAATCCATCACCATCGGGTGTGAAGGCATTTGGAAATTTTAACTCACATCCACAAGGATTTACTGTTACTCTAAATATGGTTATACTATCACATCCTTGAGAGCTGATTAAAGTATCGATATAATTAAAAACTTGGGTGGACAAAATTGACTCCGAATAAATCTTACCATTCACTTCCACAGCTTCATTATTACAAACGGTGGTATCGCGGAAAGTTGGAATACCATTATAAATAGTGATTTCTTGAATCATGGTATCTGATTCGCAATCATTTGAAACGATTAACTGAATTACATATTCACCTGAGCCAAAGAAATTAAATTCTGGATCTTGTTCATCAGAAAAACCTGCCCCGTTGTCAAAATCCCAACTCCAAGAAGTTACATTTCCAAATGACAAATCTGTGAATAAAACTGGTTCAAAAAGACAAGCATTTTCAAAAGTGAAATTTGCTTCAACTGGATCAGCGGTGGAATTAGAAAAACCATTTTCAGGAAATAAAAAAATTAGAACTATGGGGAAAAGTAAAATCAGTTTATTCATCATATTTATTTTAGCAAAGAAATTTTTTATGCGAAAAATGGATTTTGGAAATCTTAAAAATCATTATACATTGCAGAAAAATCAAATATCATGCTCAAATGTCAAAAGGATAAATTCAATCTTTCGGAGGCAGTAAGTTACATCAATTGCGCCTACATGTCGCCTAATTTAAAATCAGTTGAAGAAGCTGGGATTCATGCTATCATCAAAAAAAGTCAACCTTGGAAAGTAACTCGATCCGATTTTTTTGATCCAGTAGAAAAACTAAAAAGTACTTTTGCCAAATTGATTAATTGCCCTGATTCACAACGGATCGCAATACTTCCCTCCGCTTCATATGGGATTGCAAATGTAGTGAAAAACGTCCAGGCAACTGCCGAAAGTAACATTATACTTGTGGGAGAAGGGTTCCCATCAAATTACTATTCTTGGAAAAAATTATCTGATCATTCAGGTGCTAAAATCAAAATAATATCTGCTCCAAATAATGATGCTTCTAAAGGTGAAATTTGGAACCAAAATATTTTAAATGCCATTGACGAAAATACTGTTGCCGTGGCTATGGGAAATGTACATTGGGCAGATGGAACTCTTTTTAATTTGAAAAGAATAAGGGAAAAAACTACCGAAAATAATTCCTTATTAATTGTAGATGGCACTCAATCTGTAGGTGCGTATCCAATTGATATTCAAGCACTTAAACTAGATGCATTAATTTGTGCAGGCTATAAATGGTTATTGGGACCTTATGTTTCAGGAGTTGGATATTTTGGAGAAAAGTTTGATTTGGGAGAACCAATTGAAGAAAATTGGATCAATAGATTGGATAGCAATCAATTTGAAAACTTGGTCAATTATCAACCTGAATATAAACCAAAAGCTAACCGATATTCTATGGGTGAACAAAGTAATTTTATTGGAGTGCCAATGCTCCAAAAATCACTCGAACAAATTTTAGATTGGGGCGTAGAAAATATTCAAACTTATTGTAAAGATCTTTCTCAAAATGCTATCGAATCTCTTTTAGATATGGGTTGCCAAATGGAAGAAGAATCCTATCGAGCAGCTCATTTATTTGGGGTTCGACTTTCTTCTACAATGGATATGAATCAATTGAAAAATAATTTTGAAAAAAATAATGTAAAAATTTCTCAGCGAGGAAATGCGATTCGGATTGCTCCACACGTTTATAATACTTTGGAGGATTTCGAAAAATTAGTTCATTGTTTCAAACATTCTATTTCACAAAAAACAGCTTTTTAAAAAATCAAATCAATGAAGATTTCGAAAATTTTAGGAATTACTTTTTTTTTAGCTTTATTGGGTGGAGGATTATATCTTTATAACCAAGCCTCCAATTTAAAGTATCCAGAATTCGTTCGTTTGGATAATATCCAATTTAAAAATGTAACGCTTCCACCTGACTTAAAAATTACCTTTACTTCTGATGCCGTAATTAACAATCCAAATCCTTATAAATTGACAGTTTCCAAAGTTGATTTTGATGTAATTGTCGATGGAGAAAAAACGACTCATTTCACTCAAGATTTAGAAATTGAAATGGCTCCGAATAGTGATTTTTCTTTACCCTTAAGTTTTGAAGTTCCTATTGCACAAAAGGAATTTTTCAAAAATTTTAAAAACATGTTGAATGGAGCATGGAAAAAAAGATCTATCAAAATTCGATCCTTGGGAACAATTACAATTCGACAATCAAGAGTTCAATTTGATATTCCATTTGATTATGATGATGAATATCGATTGGAGGATTATTTATAAAAACTTCCTTAGAGACAAGGCATGCCTTGTCTCTAAGGGAAAAACTTGCAGAAACCTTCGCTATATTTTATATTTGCACTACAAACCTAATTCTCATCTAACTAAATCTCCTTGAATTGCCCTTTTTGCAAATGAAATTCTATGTATCTTGTACATAACTTAATACTATGACCAACACTACTTTTATTATGAGAAATTGCTTTTTCTGTTTTCTATTCTTTATCTGTTTTTCGTCCTTAAAAGCAGCAGATGACAAACCCGTTTTTCACGATGTTCCAGCCTTGTCAGGTGATAATATTGTCACTCTACTTTCCAGATATCAATTAAATGATCATCGATGTAATTTCGAACAATTTCATCTTTTGAATGAAACTAATCAAAGTAGTAAATTAAAAACAGGGAAAAATTATAAAATTCCAGTTTTGATTTATAAATACAATGGCAAAAGTATTCGAACAACTGTTGGAGTGTCAGAATGGGCACAGGCGATTCGAATTAAAGAGTACAATGAATTTTTATTAGAAAATAAATTACGGAGACAAAGCGTAGTTAATAGTCAAATTCTTTGGGTTCCATTTCATGAATTAAATTGCTTGGATAAAATAGTCAACCCAAATGAAATTGTCGTTCATCAAAAAGCGGTAAAAACGGAAAAGAAATATAAAGAGGCTCGCAAATTTGGAATTTTTGGAAAAAAATATGCCCACGTTCCTGTGGCAAGTAATCGACTCAAAGGAAAAGTGTTTTACATTGTTAGTGGCCATGGAGGTCCTGACCCTGGAGCGATTGGAAAACGAGGTAAAATGAATATGTGTGAAGACGAATATGCTTACGATATTTCTCTTCGCTTGACTCGAAATTTGATTGCTCATGGTGCTGTTGCTTACATGATTACCCGCGATCCTAATGATGGAATTCGAGATGCTAATTTGTTACGATGTGATGAAGATGAATATTGCTATGGAGATTATGCGATTCCTCGATCTCAAAAACAACGATTATTCCAGCGGTCCAATGCTATCAATATTTTATTTGATAAATATAAAAGTCTTGGGGTAAAAGATGAAGATCAAACTACGATCATTCTACATATTGATTCTCGAGGAAAAGGACAACGAGCAGATGTATTTTTTTACTACTACCCTGGTAGTTATGTCAGTTTAGCTTTAGCCAAAAAAATTAAAAACAAACTAGCTGCAAAATATAAGAAGTATCGAAAAAATGGTCAATACCATGGTACAATCAAAGAGAGAGATTTGCACATGCTTCGAGAGACAAAAGGAAAATCAGTCTACATTGAACTTGGAAATATTCGAAATAAAGATGACCAACAACGATTCTTAAAAGATAATCGCCAAGCGTTGGCTAATTGGATGTATGAAGCATTAGCCTTTTAATAATGAGCAGTCAGGTGAGAGGTGGGTCGCTTTGCTCTCGGTCAAGAGTCAGGCGCTTCTCAAGGGACGATATTAATCTGATTTTTTATCTTAAAATTAATGCACACTTAAATTTTCAAATAAATATCGTCTCCTCAGAAACCCCTGAGTGCTGACTGAGAGCAAAGCGACCAACCTCCCACCTGACAACTAACTAAGAAACATCATGCAAAAAACAATCCTCCCTACCCTTTCTTTCCTGATTTTAATCCTTTCTTTTTCCTGTAAAAAAAACGTTTGTCCACCTGATAAAAAACTAGGAGATTTAGATTTGCGATCAGCAACATTAGAATTTAATCCTTACTCCGGAAATGAAAAATTAATTTTTAAAAATGCAGCTGGTGATAGTCTCACTTTGTT
Source organism: Saprospiraceae bacterium (assembly GCA_045104975.1). Lineage (GTDB taxonomy): Bacteria > Bacteroidota > Bacteroidia > Chitinophagales > Saprospiraceae > CAJQQY01. The sequence goes on along the minus strand of JBGCCY010000083.1, from coordinate 2,449 downwards.
GGCTCCTGATGGAAAAAAAATAACTCGAGACCAATTATGTATTAAAACTATTTGTACCGAACCTAAAATAAAAGGCAACTCCACTTGCGAATATTTCGGTTCCCAAACACATCGATTTATCTTTCGAGATGATGCTCAAACTACCTTGATGGATTTATTGTTTTTTTCAGAAGTTTACGAGGAGAATACTCAAAATTTTTATAGCATGATGCGAGTTGGGTTTTCTATAGGAAACTATATTTCACAAGCAAGTACAGTAACGGATATTCAATTCTCTGGAAATTTTCTAGAATCTAGCACAGGGGTCAACCAATTTTTGTTGGAAAAAAATTCAATCATTATAAATGGGAAGGAATACACTAATGTGCTTGCCTCCGAAGAGGATGCTGTAAAATATTATTACACCAAAATGCAAGGATTAATTGGATTTCAAACTCCCGATGCTACCTGGAATCTAGACCGAATAGAATAACCTCTTCCAAAAATTACAATTCATCCCTAAAATTCAACAACTCATCAGAAAGTAGTTTAAAATTTAAAATAAAACACCCAAATTGAGTACATCAATGGTCTACAGCCCATTTGATTTTCGTTTTATAATAAATAGTTTGGGTAAAGGATGAACCAATTTAAATAATTGCTTCATCCTTTTTTGTAATAAAAATCAACTAATCTTCGTAATTTTATTTTATGGCTTATGTAAAGAACACGATAGGGTTTAATGATAAATGGCTAATGCTGATTGGAATTCCAATGATCGCATTTGTCATAAATATCATCATGTTCCCAGAACTTTTTTCGGATAGCAAAGTGAATTTTTTTAGACGTTGCTATACGATTGGATTAATTTATACCACCACTTATTGGATTATTTTCAGGTATGCAACGGCATTTTTACTCAACTATTTTCCCCATGAAAATCAAATTTGGAAAAGACTATCAGCACAAATTATTCTGATGTTTTTTGGGTATTTTATGATAAAGGTAGTCGTCGGAAATATCATTCATCTATGCATTCCTGATGAGTGGCATCAAGATCATAAAGATGGAATTTCAGAAGTTGTGGGAAGTTTTATGTCTATCTTTTTGATTTGGGCTATCTATGAAGGCATTATTTTTTATACCAAATTGCAAAAGTCAATTCAAGAAAAAGAGCAACTACAAAGGGAAAATATTCAAAGTCAATTGGAAGGTTTAAAGAATCAAGTTAACCCTCATTTTCTTTTTAATAGTTTAAATACCTTGACCTATTTGATTCCTGAAGAACCAGACAAAGCAGTAAATTTTGTGCAAAAATTATCAAAGGTGTATCGCTACATTTTAGAAATTCGGGATCAAAAAATTGTAACGATAAGTGATGAATTAGAATTCTTAAATGCTTATGTTTTTTTGTTAAAAGAAAGGTTCGGAGAAAATTTAAATATCGATATTAATATTCCTAAATCTAATTATCACAGTAAGATTGTTCCACTTTCTCTTCAAATTTTATTTGAAAACGTCATCAAGCATAACATCATCTCTACTCAAAAACCATTGATGATTCAAGTCTCTATTGAAAAGGATAAATTGATTGTGAAAAATAATTTACAGAAAAAAAATCAAGTCATTTCTTCCACCAGTATGGGTTTGCAAAACATAAAAAATCGATACCAATTTTTCACTAAAAAAGAAGTTGATGTAATTGTAACCTCTGATTCATTTTTGGTTGCACTACCTCTCGTAGGCCAATTGGTTATTGAAAAAACACCTTCACTCAAAACTACAATTATATGAAAACACTTATTATTGAAGACGAACGTCCAGCTGCACTTCGCTTAAAAAAATTAATTACTGAGTGTGCTCCACAAGCTGAAATTTTAGAAGTAATTGATAGTGTTGAAGCGGCGGTTAAATGGTTAAATACTTTCGATCAGCCAGACTTAATTTTTATGGATATTCAGTTGGCAGATGGTTTAAGTTTTGATATTTTTCAACAGACAACTATCAAATCTCCAGTCATTTTCACAACTGCATATGATCAATATTCTTTAAAAGCATTTAAGGTAAATAGTGTAGATTATCTGCTTAAACCCATTGATCCTGAAGAACTTACGAAGGCAATGGAAAAATATGAAGAAGTATATCATCAGCCTCAAACTTATGACTCTTCTGCTATTCAAGCCTTGTTAAATAATATTCAAAGCAAAAAATACAAAGAACGTTTTTTGGTAAAAACTGGTCAAGAGTTTTCTTATATTCCAATTGACGACATCGCATATTTTTACTCCGAAGACAAAATAGTTTGCGCTAAGAATGTCAATGGAAGAAGACATATTTTAGATTATACTTTAGATCAATTAGAAGAATGTTTGGATCCAAATTTTCATTTTAGAATCAATCGAAAGTATATCACCAAACTTTCTTCCATCAACAAAATCAATACTTATTTTAATAGTCGACTAAAATTAGA
>JBGCCY010000082.1:0-62585 GCA_045104975.1 Saprospiraceae bacterium | reverse complement strand
TATGGATGAAGTCGGAAACTATAATAAGAAACGAGCGCAATTCTATTTTGAAAAAGAAGGTGGTTCTAATAATTTACCTTTTATTGAGAGTACTAATAGTTTTATGCAAACAAAATGTAGTTGTCGGCACTAAATGAAGTTGCAAATAATCATGTGGTGGTCTGCTTTAGCTGACCTAAAAAAAGAGCAAAGTGAGTGAAGTATGGAAAGAAAAATTTGCTTAGCTCAATCTTTCAGACCACCACGTGGTTTTTTCCAAAAATAGTTGCTAATTTAAATATCAAATCAATAAATGAAAATCGCATTAATCGGCTACGGCAAAATGGGTAAAACCATCGAAAAACTTGCCCTCAAAAAGAACTACCAAATAGTTTTAAAAGTAGATAAAAACAATTCTAATAATTACACTAACGAACAACTCAAAAAGGCTGATGTTGCCATCGAATTCACTCGCCCTGAAAGTGCCATTGAAAATATCACTCGATGTTTTGAATGCGGAGTCCCTGTTATTTCCGGAACTACTGGTTGGGTGGAAAAAATGGAAGAAGTCAAAATAGTTTGTAAAAAATTAGATGGAGGTTTTTTTTATGCCTCAAATTTTAGTGTAGGAGTTAATCTCTTTTTTAAGCTAAATAAAATTTTAGCTCAAATGATGGAAACCTATGATTCTTATGATATATCCCTAGAAGAAATTCATCATACACAAAAATTGGATGCTCCTAGCGGAACTGCAATTACTCTAGCAGAAGGTCTCTTGGATAAGATATCTCGAAAATCTAAATGGGTAAAGGAAAAGGCGAATCATGAAAATGAACTCCCTATTTTTTCTAAAAGAATTGAAAATGTTCCAGGAACTCACTCCATCAATTATGATTCTCCCATCGATTCAATTGAAATAAAACATACTGCACATTCTAGGTTAGGCTTTGCCAAAGGTGCTTTGTTGGCAGCAGAATGGATGAAAGATCGAAACGGATTTTATGGAATGGAAGATTTATTGAAATAATATTGAGAGGCTGAGTAAAGAGTACTAGGTATTGTATTAGGTATTAGGTATTGAGATTACACATCATTATGGATCTCCCACGACATCCCAATACCCAAAATCCCCTCTCTCTTTTCTTTTTATTTCCAAACTAATTTTTACCTTTGCGCTACTATGGTTTCCGTTCTTGGACGGAATGAAAAGGGAATCCGATGAGATTTCGGAGCAGTCCCCGCTGCTGTAAGTTCTAAAACAGCTTTTAAAAATCGCCACTTTTTTGAAAAAAAGAAATTCAAAAAGGGAAGGCTTTAAAAGTAGAACGAGCCAGAAGACCTGCCAAAGTACTTTCGTTTAATCGACTTTCGGAGGAAAAGTTAACGACAGATCCACTTTTATGGCTTTGGCTATCGAGTTGTTTTAGGAATTCCCCCCTATGCGTACTTTTGGGAAAAACTTAAAAACACTTGCCTTCCTGAAACTATCTGCCGCTTACTCCTCTCCGTAAGTACATTGTTGGCAGATGAAAAAAATTCTTGTTTTACTTCTTGGTTTTAGTATTTTGCCCTTGTTCTCTTTTGGACAACTGGATACTGTTCTTGCCTTACGTGAAGTAGAAATCTCTGCTGAAAAAATAAGAAAACAACCTGTAGGTACTCAAATTAAACAATGGAAAACTAAGGACCTAGCGAATCTTCCAGCTCAAAACATTGGTGAATTAATGAGTTCAGAAAGTGGTACTTTTATCAAAAGTTATGGCTCAGGAAGTTTGGCCACATCTTCGATTCGAGGTGGAAGTGCAGGACATACTTTAGTCTTGTGGAATGGATTTTCTTTACAAAGTCCGATCCTTGGTTTGTTAGATTTATCTCTTTTACCATTAAATTCTGTCGAAGAGGTTTCTCTGCAAAAAGGAGGTAACTCTGCCATGTGGGGAAGTGGTGCAATCGGCGGAGTCATCGCCATGAATAGTCAACCCAACTTTGGAATGTATCGTTCCCTTGATATAAAAAGTACCATTGGTAGTTTTGGAAATTATAATCAAGAGGTGAAAATTGGCTATGGAGGATTACGTATGTATGGTGTTACAAAAGTATTCCGCCAGCAAGGAAAAAATAATTTTAAATATTTCGTTGCACCTAATTTTCCAAAAAGACAACAAACAAATGCAGAGGTTTCTCAATTAAATATTTTGCAAGATGTCTATTGGAAAATGGATAGAAAAAATCAATTTGCTTTCCATTTTTGGCAACAACTCTCTGACCGAAATATTCCTCCGACTAATGTTCAAACCAAAAGTGAGGCTAATCAAAATGATCGTTCCACAAGAATGATGTTGGATTGGAAAAACGTCAATGAAACCTACGTTTTAAAAGGGAAATTTGGCTTTTTCAAAGAACATTTAAATTATTATGACGATGCCATCGGACTGATTTCATTAAGTGACTTTAGCACTTTTACATCTGAATTCAATGGACATAAATTTTGGAAAGATAACCATAAAATTCTGGCAGGAATTACTCATTCGATAACGACTGCCAATAATGATGGCTACACAGAATCGCCAATTGAAAATAGGTCAGCGTTTCAACTTTCCTATTTTTTCCAACAAAATAATTACAAACTCCAAGCAAGTGTACGTCAGGAATTAATTGATGGTGAGTTAGTACCCATTGTTCCTTCCTTTGGATTTGATTATTCCATTTTCCCTTGGTTAAAAATGCAAGGGAAGGTCAGTCGAAATTATCGAGTACCTACCCTCAATGATCGTTTTTGGAAAACTGGAGGTAATGAAAACCTTCTCCCAGAATCTGGTTGGAGTGAAGAAGTCACTCTTTTATCTCCTTTTACATTAGGCAAAACTAATTTCGAATTTTCATTGACCGGCTTCAATCGAAATATTGATAACTGGATTCTTTGGGCACCTAAGGAAGGTCAACCTTTTTGGGCAGCCTACAATATTTCAAAAGTTTGGAGTCGCGGATTAGAACCTCGTTTTTCATTTTTCTATAAAAATAAAAATCAGCAAAACGAGGACAAAGGATTAGAAATAAAAATTGATTTGGGATACGACTTCATCAAATCAACCAATGAAATTGCCATGACTTTACCTCGTCGTGAAGTTGGTGAACAAATCATTTATGTCCCACTTCATCAAGCTTTTGGGCGAGCGACCTTGAGTTGGAAAAATATTCTTTTTTCCTACCAACATAGTTTCACAGGAAAGACAAGAGGACAATTCGGCGAACTTGCTGCTTATCAAGTTGCCAATGCTAGAGTGCAATATTCTAAGGAATGGAAAAAATGTAATAGTACTGTTTTTTTTAATATTAATAATCTTTGGAATGTAAATTATATCGTGGTGGAAAGGCGACCAATGCCAGGAACTCATTTTCAATTAGGAATCAATTTTTCTTTTAATAACTATTTAAATATCTGCGAATCATGAAAAAAATCTTTACTTTATTTTTAACGCTTACTACATTGTTATCTTTTGCACAAACAACTGCTGACTTTGAAAATTACAATCTCCAAGTAGATTCTCTTCTAAATGGAAGTGATGGAAATAATCTTTTTAACAGTGGTAATGTTTCTCTATTCAATGAATATTTCCCTGGTTGGAATGGTTGGGGAGGCTGGGCTATTTCTTCTAGTACAGATGTGACAACTGCAGGTTATACCAATGATTTTAGTGCAATTACTGGTGCTGGGGTAGATAATTCTTTGACCTATGCTGTTACTTATGCTTCAACTGGATCAATTATGAAACTTGAAAATGACGCTCAAGGGGAAGTCGTAAATGGAATGTATATCACTAATGGAACATACGCTTTTTTAAGTATGACAGATGGTGACGGAATTGCCAAAAAATTCGGTGGAGCAACTGGTGATGATGAAGATTATTTTTTATTGACTATCAAGAAATATTTTGGTGGAACACTTTCTACAGACTCTGTTAATTTTTATTTAGCAGACTACCGCTTTTCAGATAATTCACAAGATTATATTGTGAATGAATGGACTTGGGTTGATTTGACTTCGTTAGGTCAAGCAGATAGTTTGGCGTTCAGTATGAGTTCTACTGATGTAGGAAATTATGGAATGAACACACCTGCCTATTTTGCAGTTGATAATGTGGTGACTTCTGATGGCTTGGTTGCAGTTGAAAATGTGGAAGCAAATTCTTTATTTGAAATTTACCCAAATCCTGCTAGTGATTTTTTCATTTTGAAAAATTTAGAAAACGAAAATACAGAAGTAGCTATCTTTGACATGACTGGTAAATTGATTTATAACAATATACTTACAGATTACCAAAACGAAATTAATATTCAAAACTTAGCAAAAGGAACTTATATGGTGAAGGTGCAAACTGAAACTAAAGTAGCTTCGCAGTTGTTGATTAAACAATAATATTTCAAATAAAATACGTTTACTAAATCCTAAAAGGTTTAGTAAACGTAAAATTCCAAAGATGGAAAATTCTAAAATTAAAATCTGCCAACGTTGCAAAAATTCTTTCGACTGTAACATGAATGACATTGCGAGTTGTCAATGCAATAGTATTGTTATAAATGAGGCTGGGAATGATTTTTTGAAAAAAACCAAATACGATTGTTTGTGTAAAAACTGTTTAGGTGATATCAATCGACTTGCTGAAATGGCAAAAGACCAAGCATTCCCAAAGCGTTCAGGCGATTTAGAAGAAGGATTACATTTTTATCTGGATAATGGTTTTTTTGTTTTTACTGAATTTTATCATTTGCTGCGAGGGAATTGTTGTGGAAGTGGTTGTAGACATTGTGCTTATCAGTAGACACTATTCAGTAAACAGTTGGCTAGTGGTTACTGCTAACTGCCTACTGCCTCCCCAACCGTGCCTCCAAATCCTCTCTCCTCCCCTTTGGAATCGCCTCAATCAAATCACGTGTATACTTTGTTTTTGGATGATGATAAATTTCATCAGCATCACCAATCTCTTCAATTTTTCCTTGGTTCATCACAATCATTCGATCACTCATAAATTTCACTACCGACAAATCGTGGGAAATAAAAATATACGTAAATTGAAATTTCTCTCGTAACTCCATCAACAAATTCAGTACTTGCGCTTGCACGCTCACATCCAAGGCAGAAACTGATTCATCACAAATGATAAATTTCGGATTTAATGCCAAAGCTCTTGCGATACAAATTCGTTGTCGTTGTCCTCCCGAAAATTCATGCGGATAACGATTAAAATGTTTTGCTTCTAAACTTACAGTTTCCAATAATTCAATCACTTTCGCTTTTCGTTCTTCGTCATTGTCTAAAATTTTATGAACTTGCATTGGTTCCATGATCGCATTTCCAATAGTCATTCTTGGATTAAGGGATGAATATGGATCTTGAAAAATGATCTGCATATCTTTTCGTAAGTTGCGCATTTCCTTTTTCGAATAATCATTTATATTTTTTCCATCAAAAATAATTTCTCCCGACTTTGCTTCCACTAATCTCAAGATAGTTCTCCCTAATGTCGTTTTCCCACATCCAGACTCTCCTACCAACCCTAAAGTTTCTCCAGGAAAAACTTGAAAACTTACATCATTGACGGCCTTAATCCAATCAGTTGTTTTTCCAAAAAAATTCCTCTTGGCAGGAAACCAAGTTTCTAAATTTTTCACTTCCAAGATTGGTTGCTGCGTACTTAAAAATGCTTGTCGTTTATCACGGGTCGTCAAATTAATTTTATTATTCTCTTTGACTTCCTCAATACTTTTTGTTTTTTCGGTGATGAAAATCTCGCCTTCTTCGTTTTTTCCAAAATCCATAAAATCACTTACGACAGGTAATTTTTTCAATCGAAAATCAAGTGGTGGTCGGCAAGCCAAAAGTCCTTTGGTATATGGATGCTGAGGATTTAAAAAAATACTTCCGATATCTCCTTGCTCCACAATTTTGCCTTTAAACATTACAATTACATGATCTGCAATTTCAGAAATGACTCCTAAATCATGCGTAATAAAAATGATCGATGCATTAATTTCTTTTTTCAAATCATTCATCAAATCAATAATCGCTTTTTGTACTGTTACATCCAAAGCCGTGGTTGGTTCATCAGCAATCAACACATCTGGATTGCAACTCATAGCCATAGCAATCATAACACGTTGTTTTTGACCACCTGATAATTGATGAGGATAAGCACTAAAAATTCGTTCTGGATCAGGTAATTGGACTTTTTCAAAAAGTTGAATGGTTTGCCTTTTTGCATCTGCTTTGGACAATTTTTGATGCAAAATCATTGCTTCGGTTACTTGATCTCCACATCGAAAAACTGGATTCAAAGAAGTCATCGGCTCTTGAAAGATCATCGCTAATTCATTGCCTCGGTAGTGCTGCATTTCTTTATCGGAAAGTTGAAGTAAATCTATTTCACCTTGACCTTTAGGATAGTAAAGAATTTGACCTCCTACAATTTTGCCTGGAGGTTGCGCTACTAATTGCATAATTGACAAAGAGGTCACAGATTTTCCAGATCCTGATTCTCCAACAATTCCAAGGGTTTCACCGCGATAAAGGGTAAAACTTATATTATCTACAGCTTTTACAATTCCTTCTTCTGTGGAGAATTGGGTTTGTAAATCGATAACTTCTAGTAATTTTTCTTTTGCCATTTGTCATAAAATGTGTCAGTAAAAATTCAAAAATATATAAAATACTTGACAACAAAAATTCATATAAATTATTCATTATCTTTGAATATTTCCTTTCTCCTTAAAACCATAAAATTTTATTTTTCTAAAAGCAAATCATTTAGCTATGAAGAAATTTTTATTTACTTTTTTATTATCCATTTTAGTTTTTTCCCTTTCTGCTCAAAACGATAGTGAAGACAAAATTACCACACTAATTAATGAAGGTATTGAATTATATGATGCTTCAGATTATCAAGGCGCTATCAAAAAATATCAAGAAGTCTTAGACTCTGATAACAAAAATCTATTAGCATTAGCTGAATTAGCACTCACTTATCATGTCTTGCAACAATATGACGAGTGCATAGATATTTGTAAAAAAGCGATCAAGCATCATAAAAAAAGTAAGCAGTTGATTTCTGTTTATGTTACTTATGGAAATACTTTAGACATCATCGGAAAAACTAAAAAGGCTAAAAAAATCTATAAGCAAGGCATCAAAAAATTTCCGAAGGCTCCTATGCTTTATTTTAATTATGGAATTACGCTTGCTAAACTAGGTGATACAGAAGAGTCGTTGGATTGCTTTCAAAAATCATCTCAGCTAAATCCAAATCATGCCAGTTCACATTATGTACAGTCTTTGATTGCTAGTGATTTGAGAATGAGAGTTCCTGCTATTTTGGTAGGTTGGCGGTTTTTAATTTTAGAGCCAACTGGAGAACGAGCTAAAATCATGCAAAAAGGAATTTCCAACTTGATGAAAGGTAGCGCAAAAAAAACTGGGGAGAATCAAGTGTCTATTACTTTAAATTCAATGATGCTTGAAACGAAACAAGAAAATGATTTTTCCATGGTAGAAATGATTATTGATTTAAGTGGTGCAACTGACTTGGGCGAAGATGATGATGATGATGAACCAAAAACAGATGAAGAAAAATTAGTAGCAAAAATTGAAACCATCTGCGATATGCTGTCCGAAGATGGCAACTCAAAGAAAGGTTTTTACTGGGAACATTTTGCCCCATATTTTAAACAATTAAATGACGAAGGACATGCAGAAACCTTAGCTTATTTAATTCAACTTTCAACAAATGAGAAAACTATCCAGGATTGGATGGAAAAAAATGGAGCCAAAGTAGATGACTTTTATAGGTGGTCTGACAATTATGAATGGAAATGATTTCAGTATGTAGTTATCACATGGCCAACTCCCAAATGAAACCACCAACTGGCATTATTTCTGCACCAAAGAAAATATATAAAATTAAATATAAATTAAATATGAAATTTCAATTCACCTACTTGTTTTTATTTTTTCTAACAATAAACTTACAAGCTCAGCAATCAATGAATATGACGCTTCTTGATACTTGGGAAGATGATACACGGCCTTCTCCATCGGGAGTTCAATTCAATGAAATTTGGGGATATGTAGACTGTGATGGAAATGAATTTGCGATAATGGGATCTTCCACACATATTCATTTTATTGACTTGACAGATCCAACCAATCTTGTTCAGATTGATAGTTTTCCAGGTGGAGAAACGACGGTTTGGCGAGATATGAAAACTTATAAAGATCGAGCTTATGCAGTTTCGGATGGCACGAATGAAGGATTAATGATTTTTGATTTGAGTGACTTGCCTAATTCAATTACTAAGACTTATCATAGTACAGAGTATTTTGGGAGATCACATAACATTTTCATTGATGAAAAAAATGGAAGATTATATTCCGTTGGTACGGACACTCAAAATGGTGGAGTTATTGTTTTGGATTTAAATGAAGATCCAGATAATCCTACACTAATGGCTGCGGTAAACTTCCCAGCAAATCCTACTTCTGGTCAAGGTTATGCACATGATATTTATGTGCGCGATAATATTGCCTATGGTTCACATGGATACTTAGGATTTTTTGTTTGGGATATGACTGATCCGACAACTCCGATTTTATTAGCTTCGCAAGATACTGGAGGATATAATCATAGTAGTTGGGTTTCAGAAGAAGGAGATTTTGCTATTTATGCAGAGGAGGTACCGATTGGACGACCATTGGGTGTTATAAATTTGGAAGATATCGATAATGAAATTATTGAAATAGATCTTACTTTTAAGTTTCCATTGAATCCAAATGATGATAATAATCGACCGCATAATCCATTTATCCGAGGAGACTATTTATTTTGTTCCTACTACCATGATGGAATTCAAGTCTTTGATGTATCCGATCCATTGAATCCATTTACAGCTGCCTATTATGATACGAATCCAAGTGATACAGCTTATGCAGGTTTTGAAGGAAATTGGGGAACGTACCCATTTTTACCATCTGGATTAATTTTAGCATCTGATGTTTCGACAGGATTATATGTTTTGCAGTTGGATTCATCAATCTCACTTAAAAATATTGATCCTCCCACAACTCCAGATATATCTGCCATTCTTCCAAGTACCTTAGAGATGTGTGAAGGAGAAAATGGAATATTTGAAGTGCCTGATGGTTTTGAAAAATACACTTGGTACAAAGATTCTGAAATTGTAGATTCTATTAATTTCTTTCTTGATATTACAGAAGGTGGAACTTACTATGTTAAAATAAATAACAAACAATGTGAAAGTATTTCCAATGAAATGGTGGTGACGATCAATGAGTCGCCTGACATTTCAAATTTGAATACCGAAGATGTTGTAGTTTGTGATGGACAAGAATTCATCTATGAAGTACCTGAAGGTTATGATGCATATAATTGGCTTCAAAATGGAGCAACTGTAGGCTCTTCTAATACAATTCTAATCGATCAGACTGGAACTTATCAATTGATTGCTTCTAACAATGGATGTGAATCAATTAGTGAAGAATTCGAAGTTACTTTCTCATTCGATCCACCTATTATCATAACTCCAAGTGGACCAACTGAATTTTGTGAAGGTAATTTTATTAGTTTAGATGCTACTCTAATTGGAAACTTCACTTATATATGGAGTCTTAATAATCAAACGGTTGATTCTACTTCAATGGTTGACGTAACAGAAGGAGGAAATTATGCATTGCAAATTATCAATGAAGATTCAGGCTGTGAGGCATTTGGGGGAATTGAAATTACTGTCTATGAGCCAGTTATTCCTGCTATTACTTTGGATGGTAGTTTATTAACTTCTACAGAAGCTGACTATTACCAATGGTTTCAAGATGGAACAGTACTTCCCAACTCAAATAATCAACAATTAAGTATAACTACTCCAGGGGAATATTATGTAGGCACTGTTGATACCAATGGTTGTTTTGGAAATTCAAATATCATTACGATTGAGACTGTTGCTACTAATGATTTAGCAGAAGTTACTGGGTTTTCTATTTTTCCTAATCCCGTAAATGAATTGTTATTTGCAAAAATTGAATTAGAAAAAACAATGGATTTGCAAGTTGAAATTATTTCTACCAATGGGAAAATTCTACAAGAGGATAATAGAACTTTTGGGAAAAATGATATTATTGAAATGAATATTTCAAGCTACCCAAGTGGTGTTTATTTTATTAAATTAAAGAATGAAAACGGTAGCATTATTCGGCGATTTATAAAAATGTAAATACGTTGTTACACAAATAAAAAAGCCATTTGGAAATATTTCCAAATGGCTTTTTTGTTGAATACAAATAGCAATATTAATAACTAAGTTTTGAGAAGTAATATAAAAATCAAACTCCTCAAACAACTCAAACTAACTTTTTCAATTGCCGAAGGCACAATTGAAAAAGGCTCCCTTTAGGGGCTGGGGGTTTAAAACTCCACAATCGTCACCCCATCTCCACCTTGCTCTCTTGGTGGATGATAAATTTTTGAAATAGAATCTGAGTATTCTTTTAATTTATGTTTCACCGCATCTCTAAGCGCACCACTACCCTTTCCATGAAGAATCTGTAAATGAGTTGCACTTGTCATCAAAGCCTTATCTACAAAGGATTCTATCAACCTTAACGATTCACTTGTTGTTACTCCTCGCAAGTCAATTTTTGATTCAAATGTAGTTCCTGAATCCACCACATCAGTCTGAACTCTTTTCGAACTAATGATTTCCAGAGGTTGATTAGCAGGCAAAAGATCTTTTAAATGAGTAGTCATTTTCATGATTCCCATCAAAACAATCACTTTATTTTTTTTGATGCTTTCAACGGTTCCAGTTGCTCCGCCTGATCTTAATTTTACAAAGTCACCAACTTTAATCGTTGCATTCGCAGCTTTAGCAGCAGTCGGTTCATAATAAACTTTCTCCCGTAATCCATCTACATTATCCGCCAACTCTGTTCGTTGCGCACGAACATTAGCAGCCATTTCTTTGGCTTTTTCCAAGTTCTTTTCCTCTCTGATTTCTCGGATAACTTTTTCAAATTCCTTATTATCTCGAGCCACTTGTTGCAGCTCTTTTTCCTTCACCTGAAGTTTTAATTTCTTCCGTTTGAATTCTAAATCTCGGTGAAGGTTCTCGTAATTTTTAATCAACTTATCGAGCTTTCTTTCCCGCTCCTTCATGCTATCGATTTTCTCCTCCAGCTCTTGTTTTTCTTTTTGCAAATCAATTAATAATTGATCCACCGCCTTTTCATTCTTCCCAGTTTTATGTCGAGCATATTTTAGCACTTTTTGATCTAACCCAGTTTTCCTGGCAATCTCAAACGCATAGGAACTTCCAGGTCGCCCAACTTTCATTTCATAGGTTGGTGTCAAATTATCCTTATCAAAAGTCATCGATCCATTTACTATTCCAGGAGAGTTAAATGCGAAAATTTTCAAATTAGAATAGTGGGTCGTAATGACTCCGAAAATTTTTTTATGATTTAATTCTTTTAGAATTGCTTCAGCAATCGCACCTCCAATTTTTGGATCAGTTCCTGAACCAAACTCATCAATCAACACTAAAGTATTTTCATCGGAATGCTCCAAAAACGTTCGCATATTTTGCAACCTCGAACTATAGGTACTTAAGTCATCTTCCAAAGATTGTTGATCTCCAATATCAGCAAACATTTTGGTAAAAATTCCCATTTCTGATTCTGGATCGACTGGCACTAACATTCCTGCTTGCAACATCAATTGCATCAAACCAACCGTTTTCATAGTAACCGATTTCCCTCCGGCATTCGGCCCAGACAACATCAATATTCGGTTCTTATTATGAAAAATTAAATCGAAAGGAACGGTCTCCTTTTTGAGTTCTTTATTTTTTAAATATAAAAGTGGATGGTAAGCAGTTTGAATAGCGAAGTGCGGAAACTTTTTTAATTTAGGTTGGGCAGCATTCATTCTAATCGCAACCCTAGCTTTCGACTGAATAATATCAAATCGAATCATCAGACTTTGATAATCTTTCAGCAAGGAAATATATGGCCGCAAGGTTGTGCTTAAGTCTTTTAAAATTCGATATATTTCTCGTCGTTGATCAGTCTCTAAATCAAAAATATCATTATTAATGTCGATGATAATTTCAGGTTCGATAAAAGCAGTTTTACCTGTCGTAGATTCATCGTGAATGATTCCTCGAATTTTTCGTTTATGCTCAGAAGGCACACTTAAAACTCGTCGTCCATTTCGATAACTTTCGACATTATCAGTCAGCCATCCTTGGTTTCGATATTTGGTAATGACTGCTCGAAACACTTTATCTAACTCTCTATGCTTCGCTCCAATTCCTTTGCTAATTTTCAATAATTCTGGAGACGCATCAGGTTTTATTTTTCCATCCTCATCAATAACTTGCTCGATAGCTGAAATTAATTCCGCATCAAAAACAATATCTCGAATAATAAAATATAAATTAGGAAAAAGCTCTTGACGAGTAGGCGTAAAAAATCTAAAAATATCTCGAATGGAAAGTAAAATGGTATTAATTCGCTGCAATCCCTCCGTCGTTAAAACCGAATCTTCAATCCCTAAATGCTTTAAATCATCCGATAAATCGGAATAGGAAGTCAGCGGAAAATGTTTGTTATCATCAATACTCAATTTGTATTCACTCACCTCTAAAAGTTGCTCGTGAATCTCTTTTCGTACAGTCATGATAGGTAAATGCTGGATGGCATTTTTACCCAATTCTCCTAAACATTCCTTTTGCAGTAATTCTATTACTTTATCAAATTCTACTTTTTCGTATAGGTCTTTCGGTTCCAGTTGCATGATACTCAAATCTATTTTTGATTTTATTTTCCTCTAAAAAATACTTAAACAAAAGTACGAAGATAAAGTTCCAATGTTCAATTATATTTAATGAACTTAGCTTTGCTAATCCTGTGAGATGGCATTGAGAAAATGTTAAGTTTTTTAAATATCTATAACTTCACCAATCTACCTTCTCCTCTCCCATTCTCACTTTTAATTTGGTAAAAAATAATCCCTGAATATCCACTATCAACGAAATCAATTTCTATCAAGTTCTTTCCTTTTTGTAGATTAGTTTTTTCAGTTTTTAGAACTCTTCCAACTCCATCATAGAAAATAATCTCAGTCATTTCTTCTTTATCACTTTGAATATTTAATTGAGTTTTTTGAGAAAAAGGATTTGGAGAAAAACTAATTTCTGAAAATATATTTTCTTTTTTCGCAAAAAATTCTAACCCAATTCTTAATTGATCATTTTGTTGATTACAA
This sequence comes from Saprospiraceae bacterium, assembly GCA_045104975.1. Classification (GTDB taxonomy): domain Bacteria; phylum Bacteroidota; class Bacteroidia; order Chitinophagales; family Saprospiraceae; genus CAJQQY01. The sequence goes on along the minus strand of JBGCCY010000082.1, from coordinate 49,275 downwards.
GCAACCGTTTGTAATTCTTGATCAGTTATTTTTAAAACTTCTCTTAAAGTAGTTTCTTTTTTCGCCTTAAAAATTAACGTAAATAATTCAGATTCATCGTCAACAGAAATTGCTTTTCCCGACACCCAATTCATCAAAAGCAATCCTTTTTCTAAATCATTAGTACCGAAATATTCTTTTGGGAAATTACTTTTCTTATTTGATTTTGCTTCCACAAACTCCAAGGCAGAATCGTCAAAATCTAAAGCCATCTGATAACCAGCAATCGATTTAAAATCCTTGGCAAAAAATGGAATCTCAACCTGTTCTCCTACAGTCAGTTTTTTATTTTCTAACAATAAATACACGTATTTACTTGATCGAGTATCCACAGGTGTATTTGAAGTAAAAAGTGTGGCACTAGAATTCACATCTCCCATCTTTATTCCTACAAAACCTGCATCGTTTCGATCTTCGGAAATTTGAGTAATCGAGATCGATTCATCAAAATTATTGAGGTCAATTGGATTAGAAAAAACAAAATCATTCGGAACAAATCGCCAAGAATCAGTTCCTGGAAATTCCGTATCAATATTCAAAATCACAAATCTAATTTTCAATATATCAAGAACTGTAATCGTTCCACTATTATTTACATCTGCTGCAATATATTGGTAAGGCGAATCAAATAATTCCAATCCTAAAATATGTTTTTGAATATCAGACATATCAAAAATGTTTACGCCATTTTTAACATCATCTAATTTTTCAGGTCGTATTTCAAAAGAAAGTCCACTCATCACTTCTGTGTCAAATACTCCAAGATCATCAGTTATCAAGGTCGAAGAAACACCTCCATTAATAACAACATCAATATCTTTTACTGCCTCATCATCATACGTAAATATACTACCCTGTAATGATAACAGGTGTTCTCCAATCTTTACTTGTGACTCATCAGGTGTTGACCAACCACGCATATTGGAAAAACCAATGGACTGAATACCACAAACAAAAGTAGAATCATTTTGAGATTCAAAGCGACAATCACCATCTGTAGCTACAACAATACTTTCTGTTCCAGAACAATCTCTTCCTTTGTAAACTGCCACCTCATCAAAACTAACATTGGTCTCCCCTGTTCTGAAAGACAACCCATTTCCACTTTGTAGTGGATTAATATCAACTACATCGGCTACTCTTTTATCATCCAAATAAACTATAATCCGTCCAACAACAGGATCATAAATCACTTTACAATTCAACCAGTCACCTACAAGAAGGGATACATCTTCAATCAACAAAACATCATAATCACCTGCTGAATTTGTTTTTATTACTCTAATTCGATCTTGATCCTCATAAAAATAAATCAAGTAAGAATTCCCTCGAAAATCCTGTGATAAATCATCTGAAAATATATGAACTCCAGCTCTTTTTTCCGTCCCATTTCCTTCAAATTTCATTTTCCATTGATACATAAATGAAGATGAATTATCTTGGGTCAAATCAATATTTAACTGAGTGTTTTGACTACTAGAATTAGATTGTAAAAGTTCTCCATTTTGAACTCCCCAAGTACCAGTATTGGTGGACCATTCTGCATTCAAATTAGGTTGCTCAAAATCATCTGAGATAAAACCCCTTAAATTATTTCCTCGCCATTCTGTTCCATCGAAATCTTTGATCGTGTAAAAACAATTTTGATAAACACAGGCACTTGGTAAGTCATCAAAACTCACTTCAAAATCATCCGAATACCATTCTGCTAATTGATCTGTTTTTGCAATATACATTTCTTGTTCATGCAAAAGATCGGTTTCATAAACACCATTTCCATGCGTCGCCACTCTTAATTTTCGAGTGGAGGCGGTGTAACTTAAGGACATCACCATGCAGGCATCTGGAAGTCCTGTGGAATAAGTCATCCAAGTATCTCCGCCATCAGTAGAAACAAAAACACCAATGTCATTTCCAACATAAATATGTTGTGTATTTTCAGGATCGATAAAAATTGTATTGGTCGGAACGTCTGGTAAATCCTCTCCCAATGTATTCCAAGACCCTCCTCCATTTTCAGATTTATAAACATGTGACAACAAATCGTAGCCACCAAAAACTGTATAAATCACATTATTATCGCATGGGTCAACCATAACTTCCATTGGGAATCGATCAGGTAATCCATTCGTTACTTCTGTCCAAGTATCTCCACCATTTTCAGATTTAAACATCTTAGCTGGAGAAGTATAAAGTGGAGCTGTTCCAGCAAACACTAAATTATGATCAGTTGGAGATGCCGCCAAACAATTAACTGGGTTATTTCCATCCAAAGGATTTCCACCATTCGTAGCTGTTCGAGTCGTTCCATTTTCAATGGTATAGACAATATTTGAAGCTCCGTAAAGTCTTTGATCGGGACTACTCGGTGCAAAACAAATTGGTGCTGAAAAATTAGAATAACAATCGGGATCAACTCCTCCACAACCAGGCAAGACTCCTGTATTACTAGTAAAATTTTCTGCTTTATCATCGGAATAAAATAAACGCATATAGTATAATGATCCCCAAACACTTCGATCATCATTTGGGTCGATGACCGTTCCAAAACCATCTCCTCCGATTTTTCTTTCCCATGCTAATCCTCCTCGATAGACTGCTGTCGCATTGTCTTGTAATCCTCCGATGGCAAAATCAGGATCAGAAAGAGAAGATGAAAACTTTTGATAAAATTGAACGGTTTGCAAACCCGAATTAGCACTCACGAATGCTAATCCATCATTTTCACTTTTAAAAACTCCACCATCAGAAGCGACATATATTTTATTGGGAATATTTGGATGATAAATAATTTCATGAATATCCGCATGGATAAAATCACCTGGTAATTGCTCTGGCCCTTCGACTGGAAATGCCGACAAATTCCATAATAACCAATCTGATTCTGGAATTAAAGTTTGCCCTTCATCAGTAGAACGATAAACATTGATACCTCCTACTAAAACTGTCGAAGAATTTGTTGGATTAATTGCCACGTCATGTGAATACCAACCTTGATATTTGGCATAATCATAATCGCTGGTCATAGTCCAATTGATTCCACCATCTTCAGATCGAAATAAACCAATCGTTTCATCATAATTTCCAATACTTGCAAAAGCTATGTTTGGATCAGATTTTGAGAAATCCATAGTCGCTTTCCCAGTAAAATCAGGCAAATCAACAGGCGAAAAATTCATTCCATCGATAGTTCGGTAAACTGCACTTCCTGTACTTCCAAATACTCCAACCCCAACTAACATCGTACCTTCATCTGTTGGATGCATGGCCAAACTCATCACATTGGGCAAGTTTAAAATATTATTCCAAGTCGTTCCTCCATCCGTTGAATGAAAAAGTCCATCCGTGGTTCCTGCATATAAAACATCAGAATCGAAAGTAGAAATTTCCAAACAATTCACTCCTTTTAATTCTTCTTCTTGTGACCAATCCAAACTATAATTCCAAGTCAGTCCACCATCTGTAGTTTTTAAAATTCCAATTCCATAAGTCCCTCTTCGATATCGAATGGTATATCCTTGACCTGTACTTTGATTAGGCTCCATATCATCTGGATCAAAATCTCCATAAACTTCACCTGTTCCAATATACATTTCATTGGAATCATCAGGATTAATTACAATACTCGAAACACCTAAAACTGGCATGCCGGTAGAAAGATAATTCCAATTGGCTCCATCATCAATTGACTTCCATAATCCACCACTCGCAGCTCCTGCGTAAAGTGTATTTGGATTATTTGGATCAACAGTAATTGCTAAAATCCGACCTGCGAAATTTTGTGGACCAAGTGGCTCCCAATCAGATCGATTAGAAGAATTAGTAGACAAAAGTCGTTGTTTGACTTCATGACTTTCTGTAAACTTATTGGATTTTATTTTTTCTGAAGGATAAGATCGAGCCAAAGACCATGCATCAAGAGATTTTCCAGCTCCACTTACTTCTTCCACTTCTGCTTCTTGACCTGGAGAAGTTTGGGTAAGTATTGTTTCGGGTGCGATTCTACTTTGAAAAACCATCCACCCTAATAGGGAGACCAGGCTTGCGGAAAGCAGAATTAATATTTTTTTGTTCATGGATTGAAGATTAATTAGGCGAAAAACGGTGCAAAATAGGGCTTTTTTTGTAAAAAATCACTTGATATGTTAGAATATATAATGTTTGATAATTAGAATATATAATACAATTATCAAGCCTTTTATAAATGTTCTATAGGACGACTTTCCAAGTCGTTGCATTATGAACGACTTGGAAAGTCGTCTTACGGAAAATGATTTAACTGATTGTAAAAACACTAAATTATTCACAATTTCAAAACTCAAAAATCCCTACATTTGCAGCTCACTAAAAAGTAATCAACGTGGCTGGAAATTCATTTGGACAATTATTTAAAATTACTACTTTCGGAGAATCTCATGGAAAAGCAATTGGTGTCATCATCGATGGCTGCCCTGCTGGTTTGGAAATTGATGAATCTTTTATTCAAAGTGAATTGGCTCGTCGTCGTCCTGGCCAATCTGCTATCGTTACCCAAAGAAAAGAAGGTGATGAGGCACAAATTCTTTCTGGAATTTTTGAGGGAAAAAGTACAGGCACTCCTATCTCGATGGTCATTTATAATCAAGATCAGCGATCAAAAGATTACTCTCATATTGCAGATAAATTTCGTCCTTCACATGCCGATTTTACTTATCAAAAAAAATATGGTTTACGAGATTATCGAGGTGGGGGAAGAAGTTCAGCTAGAGAAACTGCTGCTAGGGTTGCCGCAGGTGCAATTGCAAAATTGTTGTTAAAAAAACATGGCATCTCAATTACCGGATATGTGAGTCAAGTAGGCGAAATTGCAGTTTCTAGAAATTATCAGTATTTCGATTTTTCAAAAATAGAAGAAACAGCAGTTCGATGTCCTGATTTAGCAACTGCTGAACGGATGATTGATTTGATAAAAAAAATTAAAAAGCAAGGGGATACGATTGGAGGAGTTGTTTCGGCGGTGGTGCAAGGTTGTCCAGTTGGATTAGGTGAACCGGTGTTTGATAAGCTACATGCTGATCTTGGAAAAGCAATGTTATCCATCAATGCTTGTAAAGGTTTTGAATATGGAAGTGGTTTCGATAGTGTCACCATGCGAGGTTCGGAGCACAATGATATTTTTGAAAATAAAGATGGAATGACTACAACTAAATCTAATTTTTCGGGCGGTGTACAAGGTGGAATTTCTAATGGGATGGATATTTATTTTCGAACTGCTTTTAAACCTGTGGCTACTATTATTCGAAAACAAGATTCGATCAATGAGGCAGGAGAAGAAGTGATTGTGGAAGGAAAAGGACGACATGATCCTTGTGTGGTGCCAAGAGCTGTGCCGATTGTAGAAGCAATGGCAGCATTGGTTGTGGCGGATTTTTGGTTGAGGAATGGAAGTGTAAAAATTTAAAGAAATTAGAATGAATAATTTTATCTGCTTATTAACTCTTTTTTCACTTTCATACTTAATCCAAAGTTGTAACCAAAATCAGAAGGATGAAATAATAATTCTGAATCTTGATGATCCTTGTCTTGATGGATTTTTAATTAGTCATGTCGAAAATAAGATCAAGATTATTCAAGAGAATTCTTCTTGTGAGGAAATCAAAAATTGGAAAATTCAAAATGGAAGTATATCATATCTTGGAAATTGTGAGTTTCTTATCATTCCTAATTTACAAAAACCATTAGAAAGTTTTCACCTTACTAATGAGAAAGATAGTCTGGAATTTCTCATTTTATTACCAATCATAAAGCAAATTTGCATTGATAATTTTGGGTGTTCACATAATAATCCTAAAAAGAAATTAAAAATAAGAATTACAACAGACCATATTGATTTAAATTTCTCAGAAATAAAATATGATTATGAGTTTTATAAAAGTGCTAAACTTTTATCTAAGGGAAAATCAGATTCATTTGAAATACCTTGGGATCAAAGAGAGGTAGATATACAATTTCAAAAAGATTATTATTTCCTTTTAAAAAATATTTATCTCAAATCTGAACAAGGGTTAAAAATGAAAATTGATACTGTTAGAAATTATTATGCTGGTTCTATTTTTCATTAAAAAAACTTTTAAAGTACGAAAGAAAATCAACTCAACAAATACAAGAATACCAATGGAAAAACAATCCCAACAATAGCAAATTTCCACCCTCTTTTTTGAAAACTCTCCTTCCCTTTTGCGATAAACATTCCTGTAACTGCAATCAACAACATCGCTACTCCAAAAATATCTGAATACCAAATCCAAGCAGTATCTGTAGTTTGATGTAGTAAAGTCATCTCTGCCAAGACAGGTCTTTTTCGAATGGTTTCTAATTCTCCTTTTCCAGTTTTAATATCAAAATCTGCAACTGCACCATCGAAATAAACGCGTACTTCTTCTCCTCGCACTCTGACTGATTTATAGGATTTTTCTAACCCCCAAGTTTGAGCTAATCCTTTGGCAAAATCATCATTGATTTGTTTTGCGTCAGTTGGAACTTGAACATTTATCTCTTTGGAGTCGATGGTATATTGCCTTGGATTCCAGGTGGCTCGATGATTTAAGGCGATACCAGAAATAGAAAATGAAATGATTAATCCAACATAGAAATAAGCAATATCTCGGTGAAGATTTCGAGCAGTAAATTTGTAGGCCATTCGTTTTGTTTGTTTTAGAATATACTTAATCATATACTCACAAGGTCAATTTTAGTCACCTTGTGAGTAGAACAACTTAATCAAAAACTACTTTTCTATTCGTTCTTTTATTTTTTGCAATACCTCCAACCAGGCTTCATCTGCATTATCATATTTCGTAATTGGTTTTCCATCTTTAGGCACAACCTGGACATCACTAATTGGTTTTTGTTGCCAATAACATGGGCGAATAATAACAGGTAAAACCACCGCCTCTCCAGCTTTATGTCTTTCAAAAGCACGTTTCACTTCCACATCTTGAATAAAATCTGAAGCTAAAAAATCTTTACTGATGAGTAAAATAATGAATTCTGCAGCTTCCATTGCTGTTGAGATTTCTTCACTCCAATCATCACCAATTTGAATTTGTCGATCTTCCCAGACATTAATCTCAAAACTATATTGCAATGATTTTAGCCAAGATTGCAATTCGTCTTTGAAGGACTCATCTTTGTGTGAGTAAGAAATAAAAATTTTCGGTACGTCCATTTGCTCTATATTTTTTCCTAATATTTCATCAATGCTAACATTACATTTACATTGAACAATAAATAGATTTTTCATTTTCTTTATCTAACTTTAAAATAACTTCTTCTTCAAAAATGCAATCGCAAGTTTCGCTAGGACAATATCGAATGGTCTTAAAATCCATTTTATGATTCACTTCTTCAAAAACATCATTCAATAAAAAATCACGTAACTGTTCTCCTCCTTCACCGATTATTTCAATACGAATTTCATTTTGTTTAGGCAGCGCTTCAATCTTCGCTTTAATTCCTTTTTTTTCTATTAGCAATCCATTTCGCCACCAAGTATTATCTAGCGCATACTTATTCAGTTTTACAATGGCTCTTGCAATAATTCCTTTATGCAAAAAATCATATTGGTAACCATACTTAATTGCTTTTTTACTTTCCCAATCGAAAGCTTGAATTTCTTCAGATAAAAATTGAGGAACAATAAAGGAATCTCTCTCATTTGGTAATTCAAAACAGATTTCAAATTTAGTCATCAATTCCAAAAAAATCTGAATTTCCCTTTCATCTCGAAATCTAAATTCTTTCGAGAATTTTTCGAGCTCAGAATTTTTCATATTCACTTTTAGTTCAGACTTTTTGAATTCCCCCTTTTTCTCTTTTATTTTTTCATTGAGTAATCGATAAATTATTTTAGTGGTCCAACGAGGATCTAGGATAACCATTTCTTTTAAAATATCATTATCTGGGAAATGAATAATCACTCCAATATCTGTCAAAAACCGACTTAAGTCTCCTGCATTCTCCGTTGAAATTTCATGAGAATCACAGGTTCTCAAATAATCATCAAACTTCAAATAAGGTTGTTCTAACGCTAGCGTTTCCAACTCTTTCCGTACCGCTGACCAACCTTCTCCTAAGTCATAACCAATCAAATTCTTTAACTTCGGAGCATTTTGTAATTGCTTACTAATGCTATTTCTCAACTCATCAATATTCCACCCTTTGGCTGCACTTACCGATAAAGTTTCTTTGACATTCCATCCTTTTTTTTCTGTCAAATTGGTCAAATCAAAACCTCTCGTCGCAGGTTCTTCCATTTTATTTTGAACCACTAATACAGGACTTTCTTCACTCAATCCACTCACATTTTCTAACCAATAATCAAAAATAAAATTCTCTTCCTTCTCTGGATTTTCCTCTGCGTCTATTTGCGAATCCATATCCCAAACTAAAATATACAACGCTCGATTGGTTAGAAAAAAACGATGCGTGTTATGATAAATTTCTTGACCACCAAAATCCCAAATATTTACTTGGACTGTTCTTCCATCTTCTAATTTCAAGGGCCATTTTTCAATTCTAATTCCATGAGTAGATTCTTCTTTGGGATCAAAATCATTACTCACCAAACGCTTGGTTAAAGAAGTTTTCCCAACCCGACCATTGCCTACGAAAATTAATTTAGCTTCATTGATTCGACTCTCCGTTCCTTCGCCATCTAGTCTTTTTTTATTATCGACAGCATTCCTTTGGTAAGTTTTTAATTTTGATTTATCCAAATATTCATCGTAAGATTGAATGGTGTTTTTATCCGAAAGTCGTTCCCATAATTCATCTTCTTCTTGTTCTAATTGTCCAAAGATAGTTTCAACCTCTTGGATATATTTTCCATTGGAAAATTCACTTCGGTAAATATTAATTAGAGAAATATCCTTTTGGTTTTTAATTTTTTCAAAAAGAATATCTTCCTCTCCTTCCAGTTCTAAACTTCGAAGAGCAACGGTCGCTTCTTGTCGATAAGTTCCTTCCAATGTTTCCTCTAAATATTTTTGATAATCCTCTTTGGTATTTTTAGCAAGTGCATTTTGCCATAATTTTTCTTCTTCTAAGAATTTAAAAGATTCCTCTTCGTCTGCATCAGTAGCATGATTTGCACCAGACTGTTCTCGAAGAGATTCTATTTCGGCGAGAGTATTATCAATAGATTTTAGAATATCATTTTTTTCCTTAATGGAATTTATTTCGAAATAATTTTTTCTTAATTCTTCTACATAAACAATATTCTCATTGATTTTTTCTAAAGTTTCTTTCTGCTCATCTGTAAAATCAACCGCCCCAGCATTTGGCATTTCTATATGATCTTTTTCAAAATCTTTATCTCCTAAGTCATCAATAATATTAAGAATTGCATAGTTGACTTTATTGAAAGCGATGTTATTTTCTTCATCACTAGAAATCCCCATCAATTGATCACGTCTAATGGTATCAAAACGATTTTTTAATAATGAAAAATCTTGATGAGAAGAAGATTTCTTAGAAAGATCATTTAATATTATTTCGAATAACTTCCTAGTTTCAGCTTTGGCTACATATTCTTTATATACTTTTTTCCTTTTATCCAAGTTGGTAAAATTGGGTTTCACCTTCTCTACATGTTCACTTAAGTTATCAACGACAATTTCGTTTTTCTTTAAATCCTTTACTTTCACGCTATCAATAATTTCAAGCAATTTTATGTTTAAATTATTTAGCTTAATATTTCGATCATCGTAACTAATACTGCTTAATCCAAATTCTAAATTAGTTTTATCAAAATCTTCTTTTATTGATACAATTTCTTTTTTCAAGGAAGAAGTTTCAGCAAAGTCAGTTATTAATAATTTAAGCAGTTCTTTTATTTTAGCTTTACCGATTAGGTTTTTATATTCTTGTTTTAGATTTTTTAAATCTTCTTGAGAAAAAGAATTTTTAATTTTATCCTCAGAAGTTTTTGTTCTAGGAATAAAATTAAACATTCCTCCTTCATCACCTCCTAGATTCAAAGGTGCAATCACAACATCTTTTAAAATGCTCAACAACTCTTGGACACCAATTTCGAAATTTAGGTTTTCCAAAAATTCAACCAACTGTGGCGTAAACCGATCCTCCCATTCCGATCCTTGACGATGCATTATCCACCTTGAACTATAAGTTCCTTTTTCCAAACTAATAGATCGACTTGCTGTTCCTCGATCTGTATAATAATGAAAATCAATAATGACTAAAACATGTTGTGCTCGCATTTTGCTAATGGCAGAATAGAGTTCTTTCTCCTCTATCTTTTTCATATTATAACTAAAATAGCCATATCCAAAAGCATCTGAAATTTGGCTATTAAAATAAATAATCACCGAATCATTTTCTTTCGTTTCAGCAACCAAGGAATTCAATTGTTCTAAAATATTTTTCCCTGTGGCAGTCTCATTATATAATTCCACCGAACGATAATCATATTTGTTATCAAGGACTTTGGCTAAACTTTGAGCATCCTCTACCCTTCCTATTTGATTGGAAAAAGAAGTATCTGAATATTCATCAATCGCGATAGTCAATAAATAATTTTCTGTTTTTTGTTTTTTAGTTTTACTTAAATCTTCAAAATAACCTCGGATGGAATGAATCCCTCGAAGGGCTATTTCGATAGGTGGCGTTTTTAAAGGATTGCCTGATAAATGAATATTGGCTAACTCGGAAAGTTGGGCAATTTCAACTGGTAAAGTTTCAATTGAATTATTGGTAACTGATAAGCTTTGTAATTTTTTTAATTCTAAAATCCCTTGCGGAATGGAGGTCATCGCATTTTCATTCATCCACAGAATTTCCAAAGATTTTAATTCCAAAAGATCGGTAGGGAAATAAGTTAACTCGTTTTCATTGAGAGAAAGGTTATTTAATTTTTGCAAAGAACGAATTCCATATAATTCGGATAATTTATTTTTATCAAGAATTAGTACTTGCAAATTCCTGCAAGCGCCCAATGCTTTTGGAAGGTTAATGAATCCGTTTTTTGCAAGAGTTAAAACTTCTAATTGAGGGGCGACTCGAAGGAAAGAATCAGGTAGCGAAGTCAGTCCTAAAGAACTTAAATCGAGGTTTGTTCTATTTTGTTGAATGGCTTCTTCTATTCGTTGTTCTACTTGGCTCATTATTTTATTTTATTCGTATCTGACAAAAATAACGAATTAAATAAGTTCTACCAATTAAAAATAAAAAGGACTGTAATTACATTGATAGGTATTCTTTGCATACTTTCGAGGTTTTTTTTTGCCACGAATTTGCACGAATTACACGAAGAGAAAATACGAGTTTAATCTCCTGAAAAGATTCCGTCAAGTCAAAAATCTAAAAATCTAAAAATCTAATCTTCAAAAATTCGTGTAATTTGTGAAAAATTCGTGGCAAAAAATTCCACCCATAAGTGTACATTCAATAGCGCTCAAAGCGTTAACAACCCTAACCAAGAAAATCATAAAAAACTATTGCTTGATAAATGCCGCACTTATGATTTTATGTCTAATTTTTACTTTGACAAAATACTGTCCAGCAGGATAGTTTGAAATATCCAAATCATGAATAATTTCATTTCCTGAAAGTTTAGACACTCGATCCATCAATTTCCCATCTATTGAAATTACCACCAATTCAGCGGTTCGATTTGGTTCAGTATTTTCAACTTTTATTTGAGTAGAATGAGTGGCAACCGTTGGAATTATTTTAATTCCTGAATTTTCTAATTTTGTAGGAGTATTGTTAGAAACCATGATCGTATCTTCCATTGCAAAGACAGAATCCAAAGGATAAGTCATAATCGAACGAGCAAATGTACCTGCCACCAATTCGTTATTTTCTTCATTAATGACTAGGTCATAAACAGTAATAATTGGCATGTTACTCCCGAGTCTTTCCCATGAACTCCCAGCTGTAATCGTTCCATAAACACCTCCATCAGTTGCTACAAACATAACTGAGTCACCCGTTTCCGGAACAATTAATAATTCATTAATCGCTAAATCTGGAAGATCATTAGAAATGTCTTCCCAAGTACTTCCTTGATCTTCAGACCGAAAAATCCGAGGTAAAAAATCATTGTCTCGATACCCAGAAAAGGTAACATACGCAACATTCACATTTGTTGGTGAACCAATCACATCCGTCACATATTGATCAGGTAATCCATCTGAAATTGAAGTCCAAGTTGATCCGGCATTATCACCTCGCCAAACATTTCCATCTCCAGTTCCTGCATACAACAAACCTTCCTCAACAGGAGATTCATCAATTGCCGTAATATTATTGTATCGACTAACTGCATCTGGGCCATCGGTCAAATCTTCACTTAATGGAAACCATTCTGGAATATCTCCCAAACCAGAATATACACGATACGTTCCTGTATAAAGCGTTTGTGAAGAATGCGGACTGATAATGTATGGCATATCCCAATTTCTTCTGTCACCATTATCAATTCCATTATCACCACTATTATAACTATTACCACCATCAAGAGTTACACTAATATTTCCCCTTTGAGTTTCTACAAAAAACCGTTCAGAATTGTCAGGATCAAAAGCCATTTGGAATCCATCACCTCCAAAAATTCTATCCCAATTATTTATTCCAGCAGCATTTCCTCCCATCGACCCATTGTCTTGAGCTCCTCCAAAATATAAATCAGGCTGGTGTGGATTGTAAGCAACTCGGTACAGTTGAGTCGTTGGAATATTTTCGATATCTTCCCAAAGATCATTATTTGCGTCAGATTTGTACACTCCACCATCTGTTGCCAACAATACTCCTCCGTCATTTAAAAAAGTCAAATCATGTTTGTCAGCATGAACATCATAAGACCACCAAGGTGGTGATGCACGATCCCAATTTTCTCCTGCATCGAATGTTCGCCAAAGGTCTACACCTAGCACATAAATATCATTTGGATCATTTGGGTTAACTCTTATTTTTCCAAAATACCAACCAAATCCTCCCATCGCATTCCCACTCAATCCATTGACATCTTCATCAATAGGAATAGTTACCCAACTAACTCCAGCATCTTCAGTTTTGTAAATTGCTTCCAATTGAAAACCACTTGCTGCTACATATTGCACATAGAGGATATTTGGATTACTTTCATGAATCGTAATTCCCATTCTTGAATGTGGATCACCATTCGGCAATCCTCCTTCTAATATATTCCAAGTATCTCCTCCATCTGTAGTTTTATAAACCTTTGCTCCTTCCCCTTTGATAACTGATTCAAAATTATTCCGAATACGATCCCAACCAACTGCATATAATGTTTGTGGATCACTTGGATCCATCACCATTTCAGAAACACCAGTTGAATCACTAATAAAAAGTACTTGGGACCAAGTACTTCCATTATCATTAGATCGATAAACTCCTCGGTCGTTCCCACGTTGAAATGGCAGCCCCATTGTAGCCGTAAATATATTGTTAGAATTAGTAGGATCGATGATAACTTTAGAAATAATTCGGGTTTCTTCTAATCCTAAATTAGTCCAAGTGGCTCCTCCATCCATACTCCGGTGCAGTCCATCACCAATAAATGGATAACCAGAAACATTTAAATCCCCCGTTCCCACATAAATTATTTCTGGGTTTTGTGGATCTAATTCTATATCTCCAATAGAAAGGAAAGCTTGATTGTCAAAAATAGGATTCCAAGTTGTTCCGCCATCAGTAGTTTTAAAAACTCCACCATCTGAAAAACCTGCATAAATTATATCTTCATTCGTTGGATGCACCTTAATTGTATTAACTCTTGCTCCAATATTCCCAGGACCTTGAGTGGTCCATTCTTCTTCAAAACCATTGATGGTTCGTACTTGGGTTTGTTGATTGATTTGCTTTAAAGCATTGGTGTAGGCATCCAAAGCAAAATGACCATCGGGCCCCATTCTTTGTAAAAAGAACTCATCGCTGGGTTCATGTTTTTGTTCAATTCTATTAGTAGATTCGGGAGGAATAGGTCTAGTTTCATTACAAGAAGTAAGGAATAGATAAAAGCATAGAAATAGTAAGCTTAAGAAAACTTGAGCATTAGAATTTTTCATTGATAGGTATTCGGTTATGTTTTCAAAATAGAAATTGCAAAATACCTCTTTTTTCATCTTTACAATAAAAAGAGAATAATTTTGCTCAGTAAAAAAAGGCTTTTAACTTAAAAATGACAAATTAGGGAAAGTTCAATTATTTATCCGAGGGTAATTTATTTATCTTTTTTACATTTCCTGGAATAGGCGAAATAGAAACGTGTTTTTCTTCTTCCAAAACATAAAAGATGTATTGACTATTACTTCCAAGTACTCTGGCTTGTATTTTTTCTTTGTCCATAAAAGTAATTTCATGAGTTACATTAAATTCTCCATTTGCTAGTTTTTTCCCATGCTTGTTTCCACTACCAATTCCAGTTCCCAGAAAAAATGAAAAAGCAAGAAATGCAATTAGAATAAAAGAGCCTTCCAATATCTCCATATCTGAATACACTCTTTCTTCTGTCTTTCCAGATTCAACTGCAGCTTTATTCTTCTTTTTGAGTTTATATTTATTGATAAAATGAATTATACCTCCTAGGATAAAAAGAGTAAATATTACTATTGGATTTTTTGCGATATATACTAAAGGACTTAGTATCACATCTAAGACATTGGAATAACTTAAAATATTGACATCTAAAAAACTAAAATAAATTACTTCTCGAATAATCCCTAAGGCTAATAAGTATAAATACCCTAGTGATAGATAATCTTGGATACTTCTTTTTGAAGGTTCTTTTTCTTGGACTTTTTCCATCTCTTTATTCTTTTCTTCAAGATAAAAATATTTTCTCCATTGAAAAAAAAATATCATATCCCGTTTGACATCAATTAGATTCCCCTATGATTATTTTAAATGAAATAGTTATGGATAATTCCTTTAACGATTCAAGTTGCTCTTTCTTAAATTTATATAAATATGGAGTCATCGATATAAAATTAAGCAGATCTGGTTCTGATAAAGAAATGATTTTTTTCAAATCTTCCACTTTAATAATTTCGAACATTGAGTTTGATTCAAGATCATCTTGGATGGTAGATTGATGAGGAATAAATTCTTCATAAACTAACTCTGCCACTTCTTTCATGTGATCTCCTGTAGGAATTACTTTGATAAAATACCCTCCAGATTTTAGCACTCGCTTAAGCTCTTCCAAATAAACTGGAGCAAATATATTTAGGAGGAGATCTACAGATTTATCTTGTATTGGTAAATTGAAAGCGGAACCAACTAAATAAGTAGAAGTCTTATCTTGTTTTGAAGCTTTGGCAATTCCTATTTTAGAAATATCGACTCCTATTTTTTCAAAAAATTGCTGTTTAAATATATTTCGGGTATAATAACCGGTTCCACAACCCAAATCTAAAAGGTGAATAACTTCATCTTTAGAAGAAGAAAATAGACCAAGTGATTTGATCATCTCTTCAATATGCTCAATTAGAAAATCATAATGCCCCGTATCCAAAAATGAATCTCTCGCATCAAGCATTAATTTATTATCTCCTGGATTATTTTTCTTCTTTTGATTGGCTAGGATTAAATTGATATATCCCCCTTTTGAAAAATCAAAGGAATGCCCATTTTCACACTTTAAGGTTTTCTCCAAGGGGTGTAGCAATGATTTACAATTCGGGCAAATAATTATCGACATTTATTTTAAGTTAACTCAGTTTTTAAATTTTAGTAAAACTATCAAAAAAATCTCATCATCAAAATTTTAAGTTTTCAATTATTCTTCTCAATAGATCCTTCCTATTTGTAACAACCTTAAAAATAAATTCCTCCATCTGTCACGTTTTCGGCAATCAAAGATATAGGTATGATGTAAGGCCTTAATAATTATTCTTATTTAGTAATTAATTCTAAAAATAAAAAAATATGTCAAGTAAATATATATTGATTTTATGCTGCTTCTTGTTTTTGATTTTCTTTTCGTGCGATAAAGAAAACTTCGACAACAAAACTTCCACCACAGAAAATTTCACCCCTGATGTTTCACTCCTTCCTTACGGAACTTGGGTAATAAATTTTGATGATACCACAACCATCCAGATAGATTCTGCCTGGCTTGCAAAAGATGGATTTGATGCAAGCATGTATGGTACTAATTTTGGAGGGCCAGGCTACTCCATTGATTTTTTAGCCAATACCAATGGTTTATTATTAGAAATAGGAGTTTATGATTTACAAAAATTTGAGCTTGGATCTACAAGTTCTACAACTATTTGGGAAGGCGATCAAATAAACGGAACAGTTGAAATAACCAATGCAGAAGAAGTTTACGATCCAGTTTACAATGCTATTCGAAACGAACTTTCAGGATTTATTAATGCTACTCTCACAAGTAACGGTTTTGATCATGACATTTCTTCCTCTTTTAACAAAATAAAACAGTAAAATTATGAAAACTAAAAATACCTCAATCATCTGCTTGCTCTTTCTTGCAAGCATACTATTTAGCTCACAGAGCATGGCTCAGACATTTAACAATTTTGATTATGAATGTCTCGAAACTCCTCTAAAATTCTATAGTCCCAATCAAGGAAATGTTCATATAGAATGTAATGCAGGCATCAGTACAATAGACACCTTGAGCGATCCTTGTTACGATTTCTATTCAGAAGATGGGAACATTTTGAAAGGTTGGTACTATATAGAACTAGATGCCAATGGGCAAATCAACTTTTTCTTTGATAGTCTTCAATTACATCATGATAGCGAATTAACTGGTACCCCTTCCAAATATTTTGAACTCCACCGATCTGGTTTTTGGTATTCATTTTATGAGCCTGGAAATACCGTTGAAAAATTATCTCTTCAAGTAAGAGATATAAGCGGTGGTGGTGTAAATTTTGGAAGTCAACTTAACGTTGGACCAGAATTCTATGCTAGCTTTGAAGATTTGGCGAATCAATCTTTTCCCAATTTAAGTATTGATTATACTGATGAGATTTTGACATTTGAAGGAAATATGGAACGGCTTTTTATCGGAGGAGATCATCTTTATATCGGCAACTTATTGATAAACGAAACGACATCTAGTGTTTCAAATCTTGAACCAATAGATTTCAAACTCTATCCTAATCCGACAACAACAGAGATTAATCTGGAAGGAAAAAACCTACCAGACAGCCAAATTCAGATTATAGATCTAAGTGGCAAAGTAGTGCTGTTAGAAAAAGTTAATTCTGAAAAATGGCAAACTAATATTGCTGCTCTTCCAAATGGATTCTTTTGGATACAAGTCACTCATAACAATGAAATTACATGGACAAAAGGATTTGATAAAAATTAAAACATGTATTGGGTGATAGTCTGTAAAAGGTGTCACCCAATACCTATTGAGATTTAGGAACATAAACGGATGTAAAAATCTTCAACTGCAAAACAATTGGAAAAAAACGTAACTGACTTAATACAAGGATGTCGAAAAATGGATAGCCATTGCCAGCGAAAACTCTTTGAGTTATTCCTTCCCTATGTTACGAGTATTTGCAAAAGATATTTACGAGATAAGTCATTACTAAAAGATGTTGTTCAAGAAGTTTTCCTATTAATCTTTAAAGGTTTAAATCATTCATTCGATGAGAAAAAAGGAGACTTCAAAGGATGGGTTCGAAAAATTGCGATCAATAGTAGTTTGAAATTTAATAAACGATATCAAAATTTTGTTGAACTAGATACTAATATTGAAACAGAAAAATATCAGATCATTGCAAACGCGATTCACAATATTTCAAAAGAGGAAATTTTGCAATTAATCAATACCATCCCTATTACTTATCGTGATGTTTTTAACCTACATGCCATTGATGGATATTCACATGCTGAGATTGCTATCATATTGGAAATAAGTATAGAAAGTTCGCGAAAAAAATTGCAGCGAGCACGGGCCTATTTAAAAAAAAATATTGAGTCAGGAAAAAATATTAATCTAATTAAAACTGGTTAATGCTTCTTTTAAGAAGTACTGAAAACATTTTGAGATATGAAATCAGAAGATTTAGAAAAACATTTTAGAGAGCAAATTAATGATCATCAGTCCTTTGATCTTGATCCTGATTTAGTTTGGGATTCACTTTCTCCTTTGTTAGAAAAAAAGAAAAAAAGAAGAGGTATTATTTATTTGACTTTTGGTCTTATAGGATCATTATTATTAATTTCTACTTACCTGTTCTTTGATAATTCCGAAAATAAAAAGCAGGAATTAACTGAATTAAATTCTATCCTCAAAAAAGAAAATATAAGTACATTTCATAAAATCGAAAAAATACCAACTGAACCATCTGAAACAACTAGAAAAAATTTATCACTTAATCCAAAAGAAATTAAAAGTCAAAAAAATTCTTTTTCTGGAAAAAATAAGGATCAATCTTTTTTACCATTATCTCAAGACAAAACAATTACAAAAACCTCCAACATAAATAGTGCTGCTTTATCCTCTAAAAATAAAACTTACAATTTATCACTTACCCCAAAAATAGAAACCAAGCAAAATTTTGCTTCTGAAGTTGCACCGATCGTAAGTTTGTTTTCGCCGATTATGGTAAAAAGTTTAACTTCTAAAAACACACCTAGCCTACCTGATTTTAGTATTGAAAAAGAAGATATTGAGGAAAATAAAACAAAGAGAAAGTCTCAAACTCTTTTCAATCTAGAAGCTGGGTTATCTTTTTCTAATGCTAATATTCAAGCCAATGGTTCACCTGATTATGCTAGTCTAAGAAAGCAATCAGAGGAAGCAAAACTAGGTTGGGGAGTAGAATTTAATATCTATCGAGTAAAAAAATCAGGGTTGGTTTTGGGAACTGGATTGGGCTATCAAAAGTCTTGGGTAAAATTCAATTTTAATTGGGAAGACCAAGAAGAAGTTTTAGTAGAAGACATTCCTCTTCATATTTTAATTGATTTACAAACTATGGATACGGTCGGTATTCAAACAGGGAATGTCCAATTAAATCAAACCAACCAAAGAGATGTACAACATTACAATGAATTCCAAACCGTAACCCTTCCTCTTCATGTTGGGTATCTCAAAAACAAATCGAAATTTTCCTATGGTATCCTTGGCGGTGTTAGTTACCATTATAGAATCAAGCAACAAGGAAGAATTTTTGATGAGGACAATTCACTTATTAATTTCAAAGACGATTCCTATTTTACGAAGTCGAATTTTTCTGCTCATCTGAAACCTATTTTTGCTTTAAAAATAAATTCAAATTATCAGTTGACTTTTAGTCCAGCAATAGCCTTTTCTTTATCTGATCAAATTAAAAGAAATTTGGCTATTTCTCAAAGACCAATAACTTATTCATTATCTATTGGAGTGACGAAGAAGATCACTAATTAATTTCATTAAGAGGTCATATTTGATTTTCTTTGAGAAAAGAAAAATCAAACCCAACTGATTAGGCTTTTTATAAGTCTATGATGATAAACACCTCCATGATAAAATATTTCTTCTTCCTTTTCTTTTCACTAATTTCTTTGTTTACCCTTGCCCAAGGGGAAGCCAATGTTTGGTATTTCGGATTTGGGGCAGGCATAGATTTTAATACTTCCCCACCT
Source organism: Saprospiraceae bacterium (assembly GCA_045104975.1). Classification (GTDB taxonomy): domain Bacteria; phylum Bacteroidota; class Bacteroidia; order Chitinophagales; family Saprospiraceae; genus CAJQQY01. The sequence continues at coordinate 29,595 of JBGCCY010000082.1, read as the reverse complement.
TCAGGATTGACTGATGGAATGCTAAGTACTGATGAAGGATGTTCTTCTATTTGTGATGCTAGTGGCAATCTGTTATTTTATTCAAATGGAGAAACCATCTTCAATCGAAATCATCAAATCATGGAAAACGGAACAGGATTAGCTGGCCATTTTTCTTCTACTCAATCAGCATTGATTGTACCGCAACCTTTAAGTTCTAATTTATATTTGATCTTTACCGTCGGTGCAGAGGCTGGTTTTAATGGATCTAATAATGGATTAAGTTATTCTATCATTGATATGGAATTAGACAATGGCAATGGTGCTGTTATCGAAAAAAATATTCAACTGTTGAATTATACGACCGAAAAGCAAACTGCAGTTCGGCATTCCAATGGCAGAGACATTTGGATTGTTACCCACCTATTTGAATCAAATGCTTTTTATAGTTTTTTATTAACCTGTCAAGGTGTTCAACCTGAGCCGACCATAAGTTATGTTGGCAAATCTCATATCGAACCTAATATTGGTTGTTGTGAAGGAACTAGCACACTTGGTTGTATGAAGTCCTCGCCTGACAATAAAAAGATTGCAGTAGTTTGGTCTGAATTAACAGAACTTAATACTCAAGCAGGATTGGTCAAAGGAGATTGGCATATGGAGTTGTTTGACTTTGATCCTTCAACTGGAAATTTATCTAACCCTATTTCAATGACCTACGGAAACAATTCCAATAATCACAAAAGTTATGGGGTTTGCTTTTCACCTGATAATACTAAATTATATCAAACGGCTTACCAAGGTGTTCCTTCCTATAAACTGTTCCAATACGATCTTACTGCTGCTGACATTCCTGCCTCACAAACCATCATTGCAGAAGAATCGATCAAAGCATTTGGTACTATGGAAATTGGACCTGATGGAAAAATTTATATTGCTCGAACTAATGGACATAAGTTCCTCTCTGTCATAAATAATCCAAATGCATTCGGTGACGATACTGGTTATGAAAAAGAGGGCATTAGTCTGGAAGGAATTAATTCTACTTGGGGCTTACCAAACATTTTATATGATTATTCCTTTCAACCTATCTTTGATTTCCTTCCTGCTGATTCTACCATTTGTAATGATCAAAGTATCCTTTTAGAAATGGAGTCTCTCGATGCCGACTCCTACCTTTGGAGTGACGGAAGTATTTTTTCAAACACCAGCATACAATCATCAGGTTGGCATTGGCTAGAAGTTAATTCTGAAAATTGTGGAGAAGGAAGAGATAGTATTTTTGTGACGGTAGAGGATTGTAATTGCAAAGTAAAATTCCCAAATGCTTTTTCACCAAATGGAGATAATGAAAATGATTTTTTCCAACCTGTGAGAGCAGATTGCGATTATCCATTGTATGATTTAAAGATTTTCAGTCGATGGGGCGAAGTTGTTTTTTCAACTAATGATCAGCACCAATCTTGGGATGGATATTTTAAAGGAAAAAAAGGATTGGTCGGTGTATATGTATATTGTTTAAATTACAAATATCCAGGAAATAATGATATGCAACAAGTAGTTGGCGACATTAGTTTGATGTGGTAATACTACTTTAATCTAACCTTTTTTAAAAAAACCAACCAATTCCGCCTCCTACCCTAAACCGAAATTCTACCTCTTTTTCAGATAGATCATCTGAAGTTGGATCAAGTCGTAGATAAGGATATGCTCCTATATTTACAAAAAATGATTTGGCAACCGGTTGATAGCGATATTCAAATCCAGCAACAAGATCTAACATAATATCAGAATCTTCTCTATTCCAAAAACGAACACCTTCAGAATGAGGAGTTGCAACCAAGGAAATAGTTGGATGATGATCACTACTTCCAAATAGTATAGATATCCCCGCTGGAAATGCCACTCCTGATCCCCAAACAGAACCGCCTATCCGAGCATAGGTTTTAGTTTTTTCTGAAGAAAAAATTTGACGCATATAATTGAGAGAATAATAGGGAACGGCTCCGCCACCTTCTAGAAAAATTCCATTTTTGGATTGAGCTTGTGTTGAATTTGGCAGTAGAAAAAAAATGCTACTTAAGAAAATCATCAAAAACAAATGATTCTGTAAATAATGTAATTTCATTGTTATAATTTTAAAAAAATAAAAAATTAACTGACTAAAAAATTTTAAAATAAAAACTATCTCCTTTGTTCATCCGCCTTAAAAGCACCTCTATTATGCAAAATCCATTGCGCTTCGTCCAAAGGAGAAACACCTTTATAAGAACGAATTTTCTCCTCCCTTGTCGTTGTTTTTTCGTAACCATCCAAGGTTAACTTTAAGCGACCTTTGCCTGAGGTGGTGGCACTAAATTTAATACTATAATTCATTGCTTGCTCTACTGAAACTCTGCCTGTCAAGATAAAAAAACCATCATCGAAAGTTGGTGAATTTATTTGAGCATTCATTTGATTCAAATCACTTGCAATAGCACCCAATAATTCCTGATTCGCTTTGATCTGGAAAGCATACATCGGCTCCAATAATTCGGTATCCGCCAACTCTAATCCACGCATAATTCCCATTGGTGTTGCCAACAAAAAATCACCAGGATTAGAATGCATCGTATGCTCCGAACCTTCCACTAAAGTGACTTTAAGATCAGTTACTTCCCATCCTTTTATCCCTTGTCTTAATGACCATGGAATCGCGCGTTTAACTTCATTTTGATATTTCACGCTGATGTCACTTGTTCGTACTTTTGAAAGGAAAGTTACCCCACTTCCAAGTGGGGCTGGCTCGATCAAAAAAGTCATAATCGCCCAGCAAGGTTTTGGCATCCAATACCTAACATAACCTTCCGCAGATTGCTTTGGCGTTTCTTGGTAAATAACTTTTGGGGATAAAAAATTAGTGGCGATTCCAAAGCGATTGATCAAACTATCTTTGAGTACTTCGGTTTGAATTGGGCCGAGTATCTTTAGGTGAAATTCGTGTTCTTCTTTATACCATTGAAAATCTAATTGAGGATCTTCGATGTTTAATATTTCCAAAGCTTCTCCGAGTTTTTGATAATCTTTTTCTTCTTCAGCAACTGCTTGCACACTTAATACTGCTTGGCTTATTTTATTAAAATCATCGTCAAATTTTTCTTTACCTAAAACATCCCCTGCCAAGACTAAATCAGAAGTAGTCATCACACCAATTCCACCTACTGCCAATTCTCCCACTTGATCCATCTTGCCTAGTTTCCGTTGAAAAATTTGATTGATTTTTATTTCCTTTTTTAAGTATTGAGACCAAATGGTATCTTTATTTTTTAGTTGTCCACTATATAGTTTCGCATATGCTAAACGTCCTAACTTAGCATCATATTCTACTTTAAATATTTTTGCAGAGGGCTCATTATTGGTAGCGATCTTTGCTTGAAATAACGTGGTGATTTGATTTAATAAAGTCTCTATTCCTAAATCCATTTTGGCACTTCCAAATAAAACACCAACCATATTTTGAGCTTGAATTTGTTGTTTTGCTTTTTCAAAAACTACAGATAGGTCTGCTATATTTCCTTCTAAATAATCTTCTAAAAATGCTTCATCTAATTCAGCTAGATTTTCAAAGGATTTTTCTAAAATAGGCTTAGCAAGGAAAGGTTTTACTTCTGAGAACTCGAATACTTTTGGAGATTCAGGGTCATGATTATCTCCATAATTTAAAGCAAATAATTTTGCTCCCAAATCTTTTTCCAGGTCATTAAAAACTTGTTCTAAATCTGCTCCTGCTCGATCTATTTTATTCATAAAAAATAAAATGGGCAATTGTCTTTCTCGAATACTTTCCCATAAATTTAAAGTATGCGCTTGCACTCCTTCCACCGCTGAGACGACCAAAATAACCAAATCCAAAACAGACAACGCTCTATCTACTTCTGCCGAAAAATCAACATGCCCTGGTGTGTCAACGATATTGATATGTGTATTTTTCCAAACAAAATCAACGGTGGCGGTTTTGATAGAAATACCTCTGCTTTTTTCCATTGCCAAACCATCGGTAATTGCTGAACCTTTGTCTACACTTCCTCGCTGCTGAGTTGCTCCGGAAGTGTGCAGCAAACATTCTGTCAATGAAGTTTTACCTGCATCGACATGAGCTAGAATACCTATGGTTAATATTTTTTGGTGAGACATGGAATTAAACTAATTGAATCTTTTAATAATTATCGAATGAACATTTTTTATTTTGGCGTTCCGTCTTTATCAATTTTAAACATAAATAAATTGAAATTTTCTCCCGTTACTCCACCAATTATCAAATCAGAATTCTCTGTTTCTATTATAGTTCCACCGACATCTCTTGCTGCAGTACCGTAAGTATTTTGCCAAATTATGTTACCTGATTCATCTGTTTTAATGACCAATAAATCAAACCCACCAAACCCAAAACTTGTTGTATTTCCTAATATGTAATATCCACCATCTTTAGATTCAATTACCTCTGCTGGTAGTTCTCTCTTGTCCCCTCCAAATAATTGAGTCCATTCTATTTCACCAGCCTCATCGATTTTTATCAATTGATAATCAGTATTTGATAGGTCTCCATTTGTAGATTGATCAGAACTTGATAAAGTAAGAAAACCATTATCTGATAAGGAAATTGACTCAAGGTCCCATCCGCTTTCATATCCTATTCCCGTTCGGTCGGTATAATTTCCTTCGCTATCAATAAAATGGTAAAAAATTTCTCGGTCTCCATTCTTTGCTTTCACTCCTAGAACTAAATTTTGATCGTTATTTCTTGAACTACATTTTAGAATATCATTATTGGGCGAGGAAATAAATTTTGTCCAAACTACTTCTCCCTCTTCATTAATCTTAGTCACAATTGGTTGCCAAGTATTGATAGAATCATTAGCGGAACCTGATAAAATATATTCATTATTAGGAATTTCTAAAACAGATCTATAATGAGGTAGATTCGATTCCTCAAACTTGGTCTTCCAAATTAGTGCTCCTTCTGAAGATACTTTAGTGACCTCAGAATATTCATTTAACTTATGAGCAATAATGATGATTTCACCTGAACTAGTTTGTAAAATTTCTTGCAAATCAATTGTAACACCAGAAAGATGAGGATAGGATTTTCTCCATACTTCATTCAATTCATTGTCCACTTTTATTAATAAATTTTCGTCCGAACTATAAAAAATATATTCATTATTAAAGTTGTCAATTAGGCCATATGCACCATCACTTACTATGTCGGTTATAGATTTACTATCTAGTTCAAAGCAGTTATTTAAGGATGAATCAGTTGTGTGCACAATTTCTACTTCATCATCTTTCGAGCAAGCAAAAACAGTAATAATTAAAAGGAATAAAAGGTAATTTAATTTCATAATTATATTTTTGATGTAATATTTTGGAATATTGAATTTCAATATTTTTCATTTTTCACTCGATTAAAAGTGATGGGAGATTATAAAAAACTTGCCATTGATTATTTAGTTATTTGAGATAGATATCAATAATTACCATTCTCATTTCAAAAACCCCACCCCAATGTAAATGTATTGTTACAATTAAAAAATAAACAAAGAAATACCATCAGAATTTTAGTATTTTATTGAACAATTATTTTTTTTGTAAGATTAATTTTTTCTGATGCAATATTGATAAAGTAATTTCCTTTGGGTAGTTCATCAATTTGCAATTCACTCTGAACATCATTTTTCGAATAAACAAGGATGCCCAAATTGTTAGTTATACTAATACTAACAGGATCAGAAAAACTATCTATTTGAATAGTGAATAAACCTTGAGTAGGATTTGGAGAAATAGAAATTTCTGGTGCATACTCAGTAGTTGAAATTCCGACCGGAACTGGAGCTAATTTTAATATCCAACAATCTGTCCCACCATAATTATCAGGAACATCTCCATTGTCTGATCTAGAACGTCCAGCTATAACATATCCATCATCCGTAGTTTGTTGAATAGAAAAAGGAGCTTCATCAGATGCTCCTCCATAGGTTTTTTCCCATTCCATATTCCCTACCTCATCTATTTTTATAATCCAAAAATCGGTTAGCCCAGCATTCACACTAATGTCTCCATCATTAGAGTTAGTACTCCCTGCAATGATAAATCCATCATCATTAGTCTGTTGAATAGAGGTAGCCCTTTCATACCCTGACCCTCCATAATTTTTTTCCCAAACCAAATTTCCTTCCAAATCCATTTTAACCACCCAAAAATCAGAACCACCATTCATACTACTTATGTCACCGTCGCTAGAATAAGTTATTCCAACTGCAATATATCCTCCATTATCTTTTATTTTAACAATAGATTGTACTTGTTCATCATCTGATCCCCCGTAATTTTTTTCCCATTCCAAATTTCCTAAACTATCAATTTTAAATATCCAAAATTCTTCACCTCCATTATTTACTCCGACATCTCCATCATCTGATTTTGACATACTTGCCACAACGTATCCTCCATCTTCTACTAGTACCAAATCATACACTTTATCTACATCGGAACCACCATAAATTTTAGACCATTCTATGTTTCCTAGCTCATCTAACTTCAAGATCCAAGCATCTTCCTCTCCATAATTTTCTCCTACATTACCATCATCTGACTTGGTATCTCCTGCTACTATATAACCACCATCGGTTGTTTGTTTAGCAACACATGCATACTCATAATATGATCCTCCGTAGTTTTTCTCCCATTCTATATTTCCTGACATATCTATTTTAATAATCCAAAAATCATCACTCCCTAGATTACCTCCAACATCTCCATCATCTGATGATGATTTCCCAGAGATAATATAACCTCCATCTAAGGTTGGATGCATCGATATAGCTAAATCAAATTGTGATCCTCCGTAACTTTTTTCCCATTCTATATCCCCTAGCATATCAACCTTGACCACCCAAACATCCTGATATCCATTATTCATATTCACATCTATACTATTTGAGGATGTACCACCTGCAGTAATATATCCGCCATCAATCGTTTGATGAATCCAAAAAAATATTTCATTTTCTGTCCCTCCGTAATTTTTTCCCCATTCTATATCTGGTTGAGCAAATAAATAATTGTTGAAAATTAAAGTGAGGAGGATAATTAGTTTTAAGTTTTTTAGTAGCATAGTTTAATTTTTTTATTGATTAAATAGACTCTATACGATGGACGTTTTACATTAGACGTTTTACGTTCCTTTGTACAAATTCATTTAGAATGAACTTGAATATTTATTTAAATAATTTCTTCCAAAATGGTTTTCTCTCCTTAATTTATTTAATAGCTTTATCTTTTACAACAATACAATTACATCTTAATTAACATGTCAATAAATTAAAGAATGGAACGTGAAAAAATGAATTCTTTATCAATTTATAAGCTTTCTCTTTGCGGTTATAAAAATAGAAAACCACCAACAACTGAAAGTAAGTGGATTGAATGCAAATGACTAAAGTCGATTTTTATTATATTAAAATATTATTTTGATGCTGACTCTTTTAAGTCATAAAAAAGTCAGCACCAAATAAATTTGTCGTACAGAAGGTACAAGATTTTAAACATTTTCTGAGACCAGAAAAACAAAAATAATATTGATGAGATTGATTCTTATCATCTTACATTAAACTTCTTCTTCCATCCGTTTCCACTCTTGGCTCACAATAGCACAACCAAACTTAAACAGATATTGACTCATGCCATGTTCATCCATTGCTCCGGTTTCGAAATCACTACGATAATTTCCACCGGTCAGTAGCTCGGGAGGTGTACTTAAAAAATTTGTCGAAGCATTAATAGAGGCCTGAGCTTCCCTAGCTTGTGCCATTACTTCTTCTTGTTCTTGAGGACTCAAGTCTTCAAAATCTATCTCGACTTCTCCTCCCGCTGATCTCATACTAGACCTTGATTCTTTTTTCAACTCTGTTTCTGTTATTTCATGCTTCTCATCAAATACTCGAGTCATATTTCCCATATGACGGTAACCTAAAATTCTTAGAGGTATCCGTGTAACTATATCTTTATTATTAATATGAATGAAAGTTTTATCTTCTAGTAAATCATTAAATGCTTCTTTATATCGCTTGTTTCCAACTCTAGGAGAACCATAAGTATAAACTGCTTCCACGTTGTAAGAATTGAAAGCAAAACGGTAGGCAGATAATAAAGATAAGGCTGCACCTAAACTATGCCCACAAATAAAAAGTGGTTTATCTTTTCCTAACTCTTTTACCGTCTCCTCTAATTCAGACCAAACACTATCTAAAGAACCTTTAAAGCCCCGGTGAACTCTCCCCTTTCCTCCATAGGCATCAGTTTTAAGAAATTTTAAATCTGCTAAAGCATCAGCTCCACTACTTGTGCCTCTAAAACAGACTATTAAGAAATCGTCTTTTCCTGCAACAAATGCCTGAGTATCTGTTTTTTTATCTTCAATCCAACGAAATGTATCATAGCCCCAAAGCTTTAATTGACCTTCAACGTATTTTGGTCCAAAGTAAGCTAGATGAGCATAATCAGCTAAAGACATAGCATTTTCTAAAGTATGCCCTTCAGCTTTCGAATTAAACTCAAAGGCGTGTGATGGCATTATATCATCTCGTCCATAGCGTACTCGATTAATAATTGGGCCTACATTACGTAATGACCATGCAGCACTCCAATTCGGAACTATCCCCCAAGCAGGGCAAGAAATTTTTTTACCATCTACAGATAATAATGAATCTCCATTAGAATCTCTCTCCAAGATTACATGGATAGATTTGGCATATTGATTGGCCGCTTCAAAAACATCAAATCGATCTTCTGCTTCTCCTTCGGGAATTATCCCATCAGTATTCACAATGTAATGATGAATGGCATTGTTGACCACTTCTTTAATTTTATCTTTATCCTTGGCATGTTTGATTAATAGGTTACGAAAAATAATCAATGTTTCGGCAAGTTTCTCGTTTGATGATTTAACCTGCAGTATAAATTGATCTTTTTGGGATTGGTATGGAAAAAGATAAAAGATGTAAAATAAATCCATGCGTTGCAATGGAATTCCCTCTTTGAGGTTAGCAAGTGATTGATTCAGACTTTCTTGAATTTTGTTTTGGTTTGACATACTGGGGTATTTTTAAATAAAAAAGATGTAATGACGATTTCATAAGATCAACTCTAAATATAAGTTTTTTTTCTAATGAATTTAATCTTCTTCTCTCTCTTTTTTTTTACCGATCCTTAAATATCTTTAATGACTAAAGTGTACTTTTGACCGATGTCTAGTTCTGAAATAATTTTACACCTTTCAGACTAATAAAATCTATACATTAATAGAATTATGTTCCAATTTTCTTTTTCCATTTTCATTCTATTGAGGTGTTCTCTTTTAAATTTCAATTAACTTTTTTTTGTGAAAAATTACCTATCTACAGGCTCTTTCAAAAAACCTCTTGTATTTATTTAAGCCCTAGGCCGATCGGTTGACCAACCACTTCTAAGAAAATCTTGCACTAAGGATTCTGTGACAGCTCCATCTTTTTCATTCTTTATATCATAAGCATTAAATATTGCCTTTTGAATTCCTACCCTTGCTAGATATACTAAACCAAAGGTCATCACCAACAAGAAAATAAGTCCGATAGTGCCAAGGTCGTGTTTAGCACTAAAGTAAATCGGTATGATAAAGACTAGAGGGATTCCAATAAATAAAGTAAGATAAGTAGCCACTTTTGCCAGGGTATGCACTTTTCTACAACTTTTACATCTTGGTATTCCAATCTTAATTTCACTATATTTTACATTTCTAAAAACAACAAGATTGGTTCGATCTTGGACATTGTAAACAGAAAAAAAACAATTATCCTCCATTTTCGATTTATTAGAACCAGTCTTACAAAATGAGCATTTTTTAAAAATGGGTTCAAATCTTTTTTTGGATTCGTTGAATGTATGAGTATTCATGTCTAATAATTTTGATGAACTTTAAAAATAAAAAAGTTGTAGTAAAAAGATTTTTACAAGCGAACGATATCAAAACTAGGATCAAATAATTTAAGCTACTTTGGTCTCTGATTTTATATTTTCTCCCCATCCTTTTCTTTAAGTAAGTTAAAAATTTCTCCCAAAAAAAAGAAAGCTATCTCGTAGGAGGTAGCTTTCTTTTACGTGCTATGAAAGGTCGGAGTCTTCCTGTTTTCTTGGAACCTACTGCTAAACAGAAATCTTAGTACACTTGTTTTTCATCAATGTAAATATAGTGTTATAAAATTAATCTAACAGTATCGTCTCTATGATTTTAGATTCAATTCTTGATCAACTTCCTGATTACAGTACTTTGATTATCTAATTTTAGATGAAGGAAATATATGCCTTTTGAAAAATTTTGAGAGAATGGAATTTCAAAGTTATTCTCATTGACAATTTGATGATAGACTTCTCGTCCTGTAAGATCTATAATAGTTAGCTCGTCAATCTTAATCTCATTACTGATTATTTTTATGTAATTGCTGATAGGATTTGGAAAAATGTTAATTTCAAATTCTTGTATGATATCTTCATCATTTAAAATAAGTTCATACCAAACAAGTTCTCCATTTTGATAAAATGAAAAACTAGAAACGGAACATTCAAAACAATTATAAAAATAAAATGGATTAGGCATTGCTCCAATTCCCTCAACCCAAAACTCTGCTTCACCACAAATATTCTCAAACGTTTTATTTAATTTTAATCTTTTCCTTTTTATTCCATCTAAAAATTGAACAGTATCAATCGCTTCAACAGTCATCGAATCTGGATCTGCCCAAGGAAATACAGGATAAACAAATGTCTCCCCGACTTCCAAACCAAAATCAAATCCAAGATAAGTTGTAGTATCAAAATTAGGATGTGTTTCTTTAAAATAAACTTTTTGATCTACTATTTTTACTAATGTTGGGTAATCGAAATCATGATAGTAATAAAGAGTATATTCTTCATTGTTAATCATCGTATCTCCTCCTATTGTCACGATTCTCGTACCATAAACAATATTAGAAGGACCTCCATTATAGCATAAATAATCAATAGACCAAGAAGCATTTTCTGTTGGAAAAACTTCAGAGAGTTGAGAGAAACTATTTTGATTTAAAATGATTAAAAAAAGAAAAGATAAGTGATAAGTTTTCATTTGTAATTGTTTTAGTTTTTAATAATTGATTTTGCAATTAAGTGAAATTACAAAATCATAAGGATATGATATTTATCAAAAAAATAATTTTAAGTAATATGTAGTTCAGCTGTCAAGATTCAAAACATAACGCAGAGGTCAATTCAACAAACATCATCACAAGGAATACTACTAGTGACAAAATTACTACATCAAAAACCTGACATTACTAAATAGTTTGGTAAGAGCGTATGATTTCATTACATTAGATTTGAGTAGAATCAAAATATTTATTTAACGAAAAAACACCAAAAATGAAATCAATTTTACTACTCTTATTTTCTCTTTTAGGCCCTTTACTTTTAGCTCAAACATTTACAGAAGTATTGGATACTCCTTTTGCAGCAGCCAGACTGAGTTCAGTTGCCTTTGCAGATGTGGACGGAGATAATGACCAAGATGTATTAATCACAGGGCGAGATAATTCAACTCCTGATCCAAATGAGGTGACAAAATTATACCTCAACGATGGTTTTGGAAATTACTCCGAAGTGATGAATACACCTTTTGCAGGAGTCATTTTTGGTTCAGTTGCTTTCGGAGATATTGATAACGATAACGATCAAGACGTGCTGATCACAGGGCGAGGAGATTTAGGAATTTCAATTGCCAAATTATATCTGAATGATGGTTTTGGAAATTTCAGCGAGGTGCTCAATACGCCTTTCGAAGGAGTCTATACGAGTTCCATTGCATTTGTAGATATAGATGGGGACAATGATCAGGATATATTTATTGCTGGAATAAATGATTTAGCTTATGGAAAGTCAAATCTCTACCTTAACGATGGGGAAGCAAATTTTGCATTAGTTCAAGGCACACCTTTTTTGGGTGTAGTAGATGCTGCCATCGCTTTTGCAGATGTAGATGGAGATAATGATCAGGACGTGCTCATCACCGGGACAAACAGTCCAGCAATTATGCCAGGGCCAATTACAAATCTATATATTAATGAAGGAGGAGCAAATTTTAGTTTGATGAATGGAACTCCATTTGAAAAAATCATTTCGGGCGCAGTTGCTTTTGCAGATGTAGATGGAGATAACGATCAAGATGTCTTGATTACCGGACATGTCAATATCCCTCCTACCATTCTTAACGTTGCAAAATTATACCTTAATGATGGAGTCGGCAATTATTCCGAAATGATGGGAAATCCTTTTGAAGGAGTATTTCTAAGTTCGATAGCCTTTGCAGATGTGGATGGAGATAACGATCCTGATGTTCTCATCACGGGACGAATTAGCACAGAATATCCAGCTGTTCGAATTGCAAAACTCTATACCAACGATGGACTAGGGACATTCAGCGAAGTGCTGGGAACACCATTTGAAGCTGTAGAATTTAGTTCAGTTGCATTTGCGGATGTAGATGGAGACAGCGACCAAGACGTGTTGATTACGGGATGGATTGAAAGTACTCCATCGGCAGGTATCTCCAAACTTTACCTCAATGAAAATGTGGTTGCAGTAGAGGAAGTCATAACTGGATTAGACTTAAAACTGTATCCTAATCCTACGAGAGTGGACGAAATAAATTTAAGTTTTACATCTGAAGAATATAGTTTGCTTCAAATAAATATATTAGACTTGAATGGTCGATTGTTAATACAGGTTGAGGAACAAGTAGGCTTTGGAGAGCAGACTATTGCTGTAGATATTTCATCTTTGGCAAAAGGAAGTTATTTTATTCGAATTGATGATGGGGATCGAAAAGGAGTATGGAAATTTATAGTTCAATGATGGATTAAGGAATTATCGCTAAAGTTAACTTTCTGGATCGTGTTTACTTTGTTCTATTTATCAGTTAAGAGTAAACACAATCCAGAGGATTAGCGATAAAGACATTTCTCCCCAGAGATATTTCTAATGAGTAGTTTTCATTTTTAATCAATGGAGTTCCTCATCAGCCAAGACACTAAGATAAGTTAAAAACAATTACCCATACATCTCTTACATCTTTCATAAAAATCACTTCAGATAAAAAGCATAATCAATTGATAACAAACCAATTACAATTTAAAGCCCATTATAAACATACAACATATTACCAAAATAATAGGTGAAGAAAAGGTTTTTAAACACTAACAAATTAATATGATTTGCGACTTTAAAAAATACTCTTTATTGTTCTATTCAAAACAAAACCGATCAAAGAATAAATTACATTTCAAAAATATTTACATCAACTGCACTTATCGAAAACAGCTCAGGATTTCTAAGCAGCTCTTCAAAAAAATCAGATCTAGCGATTACATGCATCATATCTGCATGCCTAAAAAAGTAAGTACTTTCTGGCACAACACCTTTAGATTTTTGAATTTGAAAAATTAATTCCTGAGACTTTGGAGAAGATATTTTAGTATCATTTACGGTCACTAGACTAGCGGAAGGAATGATGATCGCCTCTAGGAGTTGACCAGGTGTAGCATTTTTAAATTGTGAAACAAAACGACGGTCTTGATATCTTTTATCTACAAAAGAGGGAAACACTTCATTTAGTTTTGGAGAAGTAATTTTCTTTTTTTGCAACAAAAATTCCAAGGCAGCCTCTGGTTGAACGATTCCTCTTTTGCAACGATGACTTTGTGAAGGAAGTAGTGATTGAGTGCTAGAAAAAAGTGCAACTTTGATTTCCTCCATAGTTGCCAAAGGTTGAGCTTGGAGTAATCTTGCAGCTATTCCAGTAATATAAGAACAAGCAAATGAGGTACCTTTTTTATTGAGTTGCTTACCAATTGGAAGACTATCTCCTGCAGCCAAAATATCAGGTTTCAGACAACTTTCAGAATCATCTAAATAACTTCCAGAATATTTAGCCACTTTTCCATCTGCATCAATTGCTCCAACCGAAATCACTTTTGGATAACATCCAGGCACCTGAGCATTTCCTGCTCCGTTGTTTCCGATTGGAACAATAGTTAGAATTCCTTTTTCGTGAAATGCGCAAATCATTGGATAAAAAATTGGAGTTGATTTTCGGAAGCCAATAGGCATGCAAACTATTTGAGGTGACAATCCAAGAAGAAAATCCATTCCCTTTAAAAAATTTAGGATAGTTTTTCCTCGCGAAGGAATTGACACAGCAGCAAGTTTGGCTGTAGCGGGAAGAGCAGGAAGTGAATAGGAATCGTCCCTAAAAATAATTCTAGCAGACAAGCTACTATGACTATGGTGACTGCTTTTGAGTGGTTCGTTTTGCAGAATACCAGACTTATTGAATGCAATAGATTCATCTATTTTTCCATTGAAGCTAGGATGATCAGGTCGTGAACCTGAATCTAGATGACCAATTAAAAATGTTGAATCCATTATTTTATTTCTGTTAGCGTTCGTTTTCAATTTTTACTCAATTAGTAATGATCAAACCATTACATATTTCTTATTTTTTTTAAAAAAATTAATATCCCCTTCAAATTTTCGGAAACTAAATCATTACTCACCGAAACCTCTTGACCATTGGTCATTTCGCAATCTAACAACTTTTCTTAATCATTCAAGTTACACATTCATTTTTGTAGAATACGATATTTATTTCTTCAAAAATTTCTGTTGTTTAATTATTATCTCGTAAGTTCGTTTTATCATTAGTGCTAATTCTAAATAAAATTTTAATTACTAACGTTAAACGTCTGCCAAATTAAATCTATTAGCTTCTATTGATATTGTTACCAAAACAAATAATTTAATGAAATTTTCTTTCTTCCAAAAACTATTCTGTTCACCCCATGGAATATCTTTAACTTCAGGACACAACGAAGTAGTTTTCCAAAAGAAATTTAATAAAAAAGAAGTCAATTACCACTTACTTTTACTACTAAAATACTTTGGGTGTTTTATCTTAATTCATATTTTAGCCTGCCAAAAATTGGTTGCCCAGACTACTCTAGAAAAGCATAAATTTGCAAAAAGTGTTCTGGATACTTTATTCGATAGTAAAATTTCTAGTCGTGAAAAGTTTGATATTTTTGAACATTACAATCCTGAAATAGATGTTTATTCTGGCAAAACTGCCGTTAACTTTGCTCGAAAAGGAATTGAACTTTCTAACAAAATTGATGATCCATTTATCAAAGGATATATGCTGTCTAATCTTGGTGTAATCTATTGCAACACCGGTCTTATTGATTCCTCTGTATTTTATCTTGAGGCATCATTATTAGATTTTGAGAAAGCAAAAACAATGGCTAAAAAAGCTGAAATACATGGGATTTTAAGGTATGTCTATACTCTAGCAAATGATTTTGAGTCTTCGTTAAAGCAATGTTATTTAGCACTTGAAATTCATAAAAACCTAGGAAATACAATAGGAATCGGAGCTACCTATAATGATATTGCAGGAACACTTATCCAAACCAGAAAATATCAAGAAGCGCTTTCCTACGCCGAAAAAGGAAAAGAAATTTTAAAAAAAGATGATAATATATTCGAACTAGTCATGACGACAGATAAGATAGCCGTTTGTCATAAAGAATTGGGAAACATCCAAAAAGCGTTAGAGGTTTCTAATGAAACTATTCAGTTAGCTACTGCAAAACCGAATTCTTTAGGGGTGGAATATCTTACCCAGTTTTATACTACCCGACTACACCTTCACTCTTCTCTTAAAAAATATGACTTAGTACTAAAAGATATCAAATTGATCAGAGATTTGTTTGTAGACTTACCCGATCATTTAATTTTAAATAGTGTCGATGCAATGGAAGCTGATTTTTATATCGAGCAAAAGGAGTATGCAAAAGCTAAATCTATTTTTCTTAACTTATTAAATAAAAAAGATACTGGGCTACAGCCAAATTATTTGTACAATAGCTTAGCTAATTCCTATGCAGGTCTCCAACATTATGATTCTGCTTATCATTTCCTGAGAGCATATGAAGAAGTTTCTTTAGAAGAAAAAGGACATGAGACAAAGTTAAAAATGGAAGAACTCAAAACTCAATATGAGACTGAACAAAAGGAAGCAACCATCGCTCTTCAAGAAAAACAACTATCCCAACAACGGCTCATTCAATGGTTGACTATCGGATTTGCAGGAGTACTTGGTCTTTTCTTTTTTCAATCTTATAGGAACTCTCAAATTAGAAAAAGAAATAATGAAGAACTTGAAAAAACAAATTCATTATTAGAAAAGAAAAACAAAGAAAACGAAATCCTTCTCAAGGAAATTCATCATCGAGTAAAAAATAACCTACAAACTATTTCTAGTTTGCTCAATTTACAATCCAACAGCATCACCGATCAAAATGCATTGGATGCCGTACAAGAGAGTAGAAACCGGGTAGCATCTATGGCAATCATTCATCAAAAATTATATCAAGGTGAAAACTTAGCAGCTATCGAAATGCGAGATTATTTTGAAACTATTGGTAGTGCTATCATCCAAAGTTTCGGAGAGAAAGGTAAGGAGGTGGAATTAGATATTGAAATGCCTAAAATAGAATTAGATGTAGACACAGCTATTCCTATCGGTCTGATTACCAATGAGTTAATTACCAATTCTTTAAAATATGCTTTTCCAACATCAGGTGGAGGAAAGATTTCTATTGCAATGAATCAAATAGAAAATAATATTTTCAATTTAAAAATTGCCGATAATGGAACACCTAATACTTCTTCAAGTATAAATAATCAGGGAACTGGTTTTGGAACATTGTTAGTCCAATTATTAACTACCCAACTTGGAGGCGAAATCGAAAAGTCAACCACAGATGGTACATCAACGGTAATTCAATTTTCTGCAAAAAATGATGCGGCTTAAGAGCAAGGAATGGTAAAAGAATAATTTCCCAACAAATTTTAATACACAAAACCCAAATTAAGCGAAGATGACATCAACTAATAAACCTACAATTCTCATCGTAGAGGACGAAATGATTATTGCTGCAGATATATCAATGCAGCTCACTCAACTAGGATACGAAGTCATCGGTATTCAAACTAAGGCAGAAGATGCCATCAAAATGATCGCGTCCAATCCTCCTGATTTAATACTTATGGATATTGTTTTAAAAGGAAAAATGGATGGTATTGAGGCGGCTCAATATATTGCTGATACTTCTAAAACGCCTATTATTTTTTTGACTTCCAATGCAGATGACGCAACTTTCCAACGAGCGATTGTTACTAAGCCTTTTGCTTTTATTTCCAAACCTTTCCAAAAAACAGAGCTAGAACGAGGGTTAAGAATTGCCTTCAGTCATATCGCAAACGAGCAAAAAGAACAAACAAAAAATGATGATCAAGTCACCACTTTAAATGATCGATTATTTATTCGCCAAAAAGACCAGATGGTAAAAGTATCCATTAAAGATATTTTATACTTGGAGGCTGATAGAAATTATTGTAAAGTTTATACAACTGAAAAAGTATATTTAATTTCAACTCCGCTTGGATCTGTGGAAGAAGAACTTCCTACCAAATCATTTATCCGAATCCATCGTTCATTTGTGATCAACATTGAAAAAATAGATGCTATAAGTGATTTACGGGAATATCTTGTTATAAATAATGTGAACATTCCAATTAGTCGAAGAAATCGGGAAAATATTTTGAAATATTTGAAATTGATATAAAGATAGATTTAAGCTAATAAGATTTCATTTGAAAACTCTTCCATACCGCTCGGACATTCTCACCCACCACTTGGACATTTCTCAAGTAACTCTCCATCAAGTAATTTAATTTTAGACAGCAATTGGGAATTAATCTATTAAGTCTTTCTTAAAAAGACTTGCTTCACTTAAAATATGTCCATTCCATATGATGCCTAAATCACAAATTTTAATAGTTGAAAATGAGATGATTATTGCAGCTGATGTTTCCAATCAGCTCTCTAAATTAGGGTATCAAATAATAGGCATCAACACCAAAGGAGAAGATGCGATCTCTTCTATTGAAAATAATCCACCCGATATAGTTTTGATGGATATCACTTTAGCAGGACAAATGAATGGTATCCAGGCTGCTGAATATATCATAGAAAATTTTCAAATCCCTTTAATTTTTTTGACTTCCAATACTGATAATGCTACATTTCAAGAAGCTGTTGCGGTCAAACCTTATGCGTTTATCGCCAAGCCATTTCAAGAACAAGATCTACAAAGAGCCTTCCATATTACGGAAAAAAGAATAATGATAGAACGAGTATTGAGTTCCAAAAAACTGAAAAAAAATTCAGAAATCAATGATAGAATTCTTATTAAACCTAAAGCGAAATATAAATCAGGATTTAAGATTTTCTTTGGGACTTCTTAGTTGACCGCTCGGACAGTCATAGCTACCATTCGGACATTTTACCCATTTAAACCATACGTAGGTCTTATATTTGAGATATAGAAACGAACTCATAACTCGTAAATAACCAAATTTAGAAAATGAAAAAACTTCTTTTGTAAATCCTCAATCTCACCGTAGAAGTTTAAGCCAACCTAAAGCACCTATCTTTTAAAAAACATTTTATTTAACCTCATTTCAATGATGACTTATATCAAGTTGATGTAAAGTCATTTTTATCAAAAAAAAAATACATGAATTATTTAAAAGTATTTGGATTCCTTTTTTTAGGATTATTTTTCATGAACAACTTTAATCAGGAAGATGAAGTTTCAAATTTATCAATTAATCAAGAAGAGATAGTTAGCGAAACAAATGCGAATTATACTCCTATAATTGACAGCTACGAATTTTTAAAAGAAGATAAGTTTTGCTGGAGAGAAACTTATGGAAGAGGAGTTGGATCAATACCGACAATTTGTCAAAATGGTATGCAAATGGACGCAGGATTGTGTTATAAATTATGCAAAACAGGATATTATGGCATCGGACCAATTTGCTACAAAAGTGGTGTCCCTGATGGTTTTAGAGATGATGGACTTTACCTAGCTAAATCAGCACCTTATGGTAGAGGTGGAGGATACCCTTGGTTGATAGGAGATCCTCCCTTTAAAAATACAGGACAGATGACAAGATGTGAGAAAGATCATGGTAAAGGAAATTGTGAACAAGATGGAGCTCTCGTATATCCAAAGTGTAAAGAAAATCACGTAAAGCAAGGATGTTGTATTTGCTCACCTGAATGTCCTCCTGGCTACCAAGACATTGGAGTCTCTTGTAAAAAACCAAGTTATGGAAGAGGTGTAGGTGTTGTTCCTACAGGGTGTGCTAACGGAGGTCAATATAATGCTGGACTTTGTTACCAAAAATGTAAAAATAATTATGTTGGTATTGGGCCAGTTTGTTGGGAAGTGACTTGCCCTAACGTAAGTGGAAAACAATGGATTGATTGTGGAGCAGGATGTGCTAAAACAGGTGGAGATTGTGCTACTGCTATTATTGACATGGCCACTACACCTTTAATTGCTATCTTAAATATTGCAGGAATGATTGTTACTGGAGGAGGCTCAGGAGCAGCGACAGCAGGAACTGGAGCTGCGGTTACAGCTACTACCACTACAGGTAAAGTGATTAAATATACCAATAAAGCCATTCAAGGAGGAGTTAAAATTTCTAAGGCAATCATTGAAAATGATCTCATCGGAAAAGCACAACAATTATTAAATGGTAAACCTATGCCTGCTCATCAACGAAAAGGTATTAAAGAATATGCATCTATGGCTTATGATGCTTCCCGTACGACTACTTTTGATTGGCGAGATTTTACTAGTATTGACCCTACTGGTCTTGCTAATGTTGCTGCTGCATACGCCAATCCACTTTGTAGAGATGTGAAATCAAATACAAGAAGTACAACAACTTCAACCTCAACGCCTCCAGCAAATAATATGGCTCCGGCATCTACAGGTTACGTTCGAATTCAAAATAATTGGAAAAAACAAAATTATCTTCATAATCAAAATGGTAAAATCGAAGATGGTGCAATTCAACCAAATTGGTGGAGCAGTCAATGGAAAATAGTTCCTGCACAAGGCGGCTATGTACGTATCCAAAATAAATGGAAACCAAGCAATCACCTTCACAATCAAAATGGTAAAATCGAAGATGGCGCTATCCAACCAAATTGGTGGAGTGCTCAATGGAAAATAGTTCCAGCATCCAACGGCTGGGTACGCATCCAAAATAAATGGAAACCAACTCATTATATCCATAATCAGAATGGCAAGATTGAAGTGGGACCTATTGATAATAATTGGGCAAGTGCGATGTGGAAAGTACAGTAGAATAAAAATTTTCTCTGGGGAAAGAAAACGCAAGTTTAATAAATTCTCTTCAGAGGTATAGTTCTCTTTTTAGAAAATCTATTATTAAAAATAAGAAATCCCGAATCTTTGGCTTAACCAAGATTCGGGACTTCTTTTTTTAATTTGAATCAAGGATTTATTCCAGTATTAATTTGCAAACTACCGTAAGTCAACTGGAACACTCCATTAAAAAGAATATTACCATAATCCATGTAAGCAATTTTCTTCCTTATTTTTTTCTCATCAGTTTTTGGAACTCTTCCTTTTTCAAAGTTATTGATACTAGCTAGTCCTTTGGAAATTTCTGCCATTAATTTCTCAATCCTAACTCTAGGGTCATTCGTGATGGTATATAATTTATTTGAGTAGTTCAAAGCTCGTGAAGGATTGTGAACCTGGGGAAACGAGCTCAACAATTGAGTCATTTGAATACCGATTTTTTTTGTTTCTAGAGCATTAACTGTTGAATTCAAACTGGAAATTAGAGCAGTCAATTTTGCTATTTCTGTTTCCTGGAAGTTGTCTTTAAAAATTTGACTTTTAATTAAGCTCTCCAGTTCGGTTTGGATATTTGTTGTTCTTAACAGAATAGATAATTCATGATTACTACTGACAAAAACATATCCGAGTAATTTGTTTTTTCGAATATCAATAGGAATATCATTCATACTTCCCTTTAGCCCCTCCATAATAGATTTATCTCGATTTAAAATATCCTTTAAGTTTCTAAGGTGTTGTTCATTTGTAGGGGTAATCCGCTCTCCTATTCCTTCTGAATATGTTTTAATATTCTCTTCCAACTCCAAATTGATTATTGGCAAATTTGTATTAAAAGCATCAATTAAGGTGGTAATTTTATTCTTTTCTTCTTCGTGTTTTTTTATAAAAGGTTGAGTCTCACTAATTTTTGTTTTAATCTGATCTAACTTTTCAATGATGGAATTTAAAGTTTCCTTTAATTCTACCACTTGAGTTTTTTCTTCAAAATCATTTTTTAATAAATTTCTAATACTGTCCACATCATCTCGAACTGCATCCATTTTAATTTTTAAAAATAAAAGGTCAGATTCACCTTCACCTGCATCAACATAAAATGAAAGATAAGCCTCATCGCTAATGGGAAGAATTGTTTTCATCTCCGTAATCACCGTTTCCATTGTTTGTTTTACATCAGTTAATAATTTTTTATCACTATCTTCCATTCTTTCCAATTGCTCATCTTCTGGCACTTTAGCTAGGGAGATTATCGCATCTAAATATCCTGGTAGTGCATCGAGATAATATCCAATCCTAATACGTGTGTCACTTTCTCCTTCATCAGTATTATCTAGAAAAATCAAATAACCAAAATTTAAGGCCTCAAATACTCCTTGTATAAATGGGATGATTATCGCTGACTTACCTACTTTATGATCTAAAGTAGAAGTAGTATCTTTACCTTTATTTAAATCATGAATGTTTTCACCAGCTTTAAATAACATAATAAGAGAATCTACTCCGATCTTCGCCCATTGAAGATACCAAAATACTTTTTGTTTTTCATCCTCCTCATCTGGGTTATCATAAATTTGACCAAGGATATCAAAAGTTAATCCGGAAAGGTCTCCTATCATTTCAACACCAATGGCTGATTTTTTATAATTGCGACTCAACCTATAGGAAGCTAATCCAATTACGGGTAAAATGGTTTTGCATATTTGAAGACTGCCATTGATTTTATTATTGGTATCATCTTCTGCATCTAGAGATAAATTTGCAAAAGATGGTTTCTCTCCTGTAATTGCCTTGGTGAAAATGGTAAACGGTACGCTCATTAAAAAAGCAGGTATGCTAATTAACCTTGGCGTAAAATCTTTAATATCAAATTGTTCAAAAATTGATTTTACAACTGAACCAGATTCTTGAGTAAACAATTCATCCCTAATAAATTTGAGAATCACCTGAAGGTCGTCGAGCAGGAATTCAATAATGTTAGATATAGCTTCAATAACATCATCTATTAAATCCAAGAATAATTGACTGGCTGCTTCAAATATTCTTGGAATGGTAACTCCATCTGCGGTAACGGTATCCATAAACTCTTCTTTCTTTTCATCCAGCGTATTGTGAAATCCCGATTCAATTATTGCCTTTTCCAATTTATCAATAATTCCTTCTATGATAGATTGTTGATTCGTTACTTTGTCGGCGATGGCATTAAAAAAATCATCGAAAAGTGTTTCTAGTTCTGGATCGGTTCCTTCTTTGCCAAAAGAAGTTGAATTACTTGACTGATCAGTTGAGGCATTTTGATTAGTAGTGGAACTAATGGTAGTATTTATTTCTTCGACTGGTTCACTTATTTTTTTAGCTCCTATCCGAATTTCTGAAATATCAATGTTAGTAAAAAAATCATTGAAGGTGGTATACAGTTTTTGTAATTCCTGAGGAAATGCTGCTTGTGGAATAATGCTCGTAATTGAAGTCAGAATATCACCTGGATCAAGAGGAGCATCTAGTTTAATCTTTAAGCCTTCCTCAAAATCTACGGTAATATCACTAAATTGTTTTTTTAAATTATCAATATTAAAAACTTCACTTGTCTCCAATGATTCCAATAAGAAATCTAATCCAGTTTGAACTCCTGTTTTTACCTTTCCTAGATTATCTTTGTCTGTGAGGTAATTTAAAATATCTTCGAACAGTCCTTCAATTTCTATTGTGGTAGACATAATATCCTCCCCGTTCTCCTTGATTGCTCCAGCGAAGTCTGAAATATATTTTGTAAATCCTTGATCAGCCATTCTGTTTCATTTTTTTTTGGTTCTTAGTCAAATCTCATACGTACACATGTAAGTCAAGTAAAAATTTAAATATTTCCAGTTCTTATTTGATCCATGTCTTCAATATTTTTTAGTTTTAATTCCAATCGTTTTACTCTTAACATTGGTAAACTAGAATTTTCATTTGGATCTAATTTTGAAAAAATATCAAGCGAGAAAAGTAAATAAGCACTTTCTTCTATCGGTCTGTTTTGTTCAAACCATTTACTAATTTCGGTTTTAAGTTTTCCCGGATAAGCTTTAAGAATTTCACTTCTATTCTTGTCGTCTAAACTATCACCTGGGGAAAGTCGAAGTCCAATCAGCAACGGAAGTGTACTGACCAAATCATCATTGAGTCCTTTTCCTTTTGCCAATGAGAAAGCAAAACGACAACTAAGTCGTGCCTCGTATCGGTAATCGTTCGCCTCCAAAGTAGTTGCATTTGGTTCAATGAGTTTTAGGAGATTTTCCATATGAACTTGGAAATCATGGTCTTGAGGAGTTACGCCATCAGCAGACCCAAGTGCTGCAATATCAAATGGTTCATCATTAGTAATAAAAGGAATTGCGGAGTTGGCAAAACTTACCGCTGGCGTTTGGAATACAAAAGCTGGATTCGTATCCTCATCAAATACAAGGGTTTTATTTCGACTTAACCAGATGGAAGCAGCAGCATTTTGATATTGGAGTACATCAAGGTTTTCTATTCTAAAGACACGATCAGGAATAGATGAATCACCATAATCATGTGGATCGAATGCATATGCTTTTTCCAAAACTTCCAACTTAGTTATAAGAACTTTAAAGTCTTTCTCATCTTCTTCCTCTACTGTTCCTGGCTTTCTTAATTTTTTAATAATGTCATCAGTAATCTGATAAACCGTTGGTAATTCATTTGATTCAGCTAAGTCTAGTATAATGTCTTTGAATTTTTCATAATCATCAAGATCAATTCCTTCAATTTCTTTTATGGCAGTTTCAAAATCTTTTAAAGTGGCATATTCATTTGAATTCCCTTCCGTGTATTTGAATGTCTTAATATTATCACCTTCCTCAATATCATCACCTGAAGATAAATGTCTTGAAAAACTAGGGAGATCCAAAAGTGTATTTAATGGCTTAATTCCATCTCTAGGAGTGGTTGGATTAATCCACTCTATAGTTGCTTGACGTTCTTTAATCGGCTCCTCCCCTTCTATATTATCAGGTAAAGGTTCTTCGCTAATTTCAAAATGAAGATCTTTATCTTCGGCTTCATAAAAAGAAGCGTTATTATAAATTTCAACATTATCCCAATTAGCAGCGATCAAACTACTTAATTGATTAAGTGCATATATCGCATTAATTGCTTTAGTTGCATTAGGTCCATTTTCAGTTTCATCAGTTTCATCAAGGGGATCTTTACTCAAAAGTGCAAAATGTGATCTTAAGTCTGGAAGAATTTCTGCAAAGTTGATCAATGCATCAAATAAATTATCTACTGCTTCAGCAGCTTGTGTTGCCCATGTCTGAGCATCCTCCGCAGATGTTTCAGCAGCTGCTTTAGAATCTATAGCAAGATTTGCTTCCGTTGAATCTACTTCTGCTAATTTATCAGTTGCTTTCGCAGCGAAGGTTGCTTCATCAAATGCGATTAATGCATTCTCAGCAGCCTCTTTGGCTTCCAATGCTTTAGTGCTTGCAGCTGTTGCTTTTTCTCTAGCTTCCTTAAGTTTATTTATTTTTTCTGTGGCATCGGTTAGTGATTCTGCTTCCTGTCTTTTTTCTGCTTCTTCTTGTTTAAGAATTATTACTGCGTTAAAAGCCTCTTCTGATTTAGTTCTTTCTTCTTCTGCTTTTATTGCGGCAGTTTCAGCAGCGGCAGCAGCATCAGCTGCAGAATCATAATTTATGGCAACTCCAGCCCCAAGGGTTTTTTCAAGGATATTTAACTTGACGATGCAATCAATACTGTCTTGCGCAATGTCCTGATGTTCGTAAACAATTTTATATTCCCATTCTCTTAAGTCATTGATATTTTCTAGACTACTATCATCCGATTCTGCTCGTTGGAAAATTAAGGAAGGAGGCTGCGGGTAATTTCTCAACGGAATTGGTACAGCACTTTTTCCCATATAGTTAGGGTTGGAAAATGTCAATATCTTATGTCTGAATTGCTCATAATGATCTAGGTTAATTCCATCGACCTTTTTTAATGCAGTTTCAATTTTTTGCAATGATGAATAAGTAGTTGTATCAGAAGCAATACCAGATAGCTGAGTTAATAATTGATTAAAATTCGCTTCATCTTCTGTTGTCACAGGTTCCAGTATTTTTAGTTTTAAAACCATAGCATCGGTGAACTGATAAACATTCAACTTTTCAGGAAGTACAAATCGGAGTTTGTCTGATGCTAAAAATTCTGATTGTATTTTATTGAGATTGTATTCAATTTCAAGTGGTTCGAATTCTAACTCCAAATGAATATTTCCAAATTTCTCCGGAGACTTGGTATCAAATAAATAGGTGAGTGAAGAAGATTCTCCAGCACTTGATAATTCAAAATATCCTGGCGTAATTAGGTAGTCCAAGCTTTTGAGTTTGGCAGGTTCCAAATGATTAGGATCTTCTCCAAAACTTGCGCCAAGTACTTTAGCTCTTCCTGTAAATCTTGGCAAAAGTTCAGTACCAGTCAAACCTATATTATCCGTTACATTACTTTGAAATTGAACAATAGCTTCGATATCATATCCTTCTATCAAATTTAGTCGGAGTTTATGTCTTATCGCTTTTTGTGCTTCCAACAATCGATTGTCCGCAGTAGCAGAAGAACCATTATCTTTTACTAAGACTGGCAAAACGGTATCGCTGATTCTTTCGGCTAATCGATATTTAGTTTCTATTATTTCTATGACTTGATTCTCTGCTAATTTAAATGCAGGAATAAGTGTTTCTGGTTTTAGAAAATCCTCAAATGCTACTAAAAAGTCTCTTGCCAAAACATTCATGTCTACTGCATTAACTTCTTTTTCAAACGGTGATGCATCTGGATCAAATGGATAATTTTGAATTAAAACTTTACCCGTAAATAGCGAAGTTGCCAAAGGTGGAATAGCATAGAAATTTGGATCCTGTTCTTCGATGTCATAACTAATTCCTGTATTACCAAGATGTACTGCAAACAAAAACTTCCCAGGGCCAGGTTGTGACCGATCATTTTCTGCTCCTGAATTTTGAGTGGAGTTACGCTCTTCACTTACTGCCAAATGAAATTGAGGAAATGCTTCTGAAAAATTAGTAGCAAAGTTTCGAAGGTTGAGAGACTCGATATTCAACTTTGCATCAGTCTTAAAAATTCCCGTTTTATCTTTAAATATTTTTACAAAATCATTTAAAGATAAATTTACCACAGGTTTGGGTAGGTCGGCATCTTCAGAAAGTTTATTGATCAGTTCTTTTTTAACTCTTGCTGCTAAAATATTTAAGGTGTCGCTTTCTAAACTGGAAACCGAAATATTTTCAATTAATGAAAATTGGCTATCGTCCAGTTCAATTAGTGCAACCTTGTAATCTACATCTTTCTGTATTATTCCATCTAATTCCCAAAGCTGATCAACTAAAGAATCTATTGTAAAAGTTTCTTGAAGATCATATTTCAATGTTTCAATTATTCCTTGTAAACTTGGTTCTTCAGATAAAAGAATGAAATGTTTTTGAGTGTCAGAAATCTTGATAGTTAACTTTGAATAATCATTGAAAATATTCGGTAAACCTTTGATTTTTTCAGCAAAATCATCCAAAGAATAATTCAAAACTGCATCAGATTTATCTTCCTCTAGAATTGCACCATTAAGTGCATTTTTAACTTTAGTAAATATGGTGCTAAAAGTATCATGAACTGTACTTTCAATTGGAGGTACACCTTGAATTATAGTTAATTCTTCGCCATCCAAATCAATTAAACTTTCCAAGGAAAAACTAAGGCCTACTTTTATAATATCAAGTTCATCTTGATTCCACTCCACGAGTTTCTCAACTGAATCAGATGTCGATAATTCGGCTGGGAGCAAATTGAACATTTCTTGTAATGATAAATTTTGAGAAAAAAGCATTAACTGCTTTTGCTCTTCACTATCATCATCTATCGTTAATTGTACTTCTAAATTAAATACGTCTGACTTGAGTTTAAAATTGACTGCGAAATCTTCTTTTAGTCGAAGATCTTTTAAAATCGGATCTTCCTCTAGATTAGATCTTCCTATGTTAATATTTATTTCGTTGTCTAGTTGGGTTGATAGACTTTTAAATGTATCCCCATCTTCACTTAAAATCCCCCCAAGTAAAAGAGGAAAGGATGCTCCTTCATTAATAATTCCTACTTCATCCTGATTCCATTGAACCATATTTTCAATAGAAATAGATTGTTGTGGAAAAGTGGAAAGTTCATCTTTTATTCCTTGGAGTATCTCCTGAAGGGATTGATTCGATAGAATGGTATAATTGGAAGATTCATGTTTTGGACTAAGAATGGCTTTACTTTTTTCTACTGATTCATACTTAGTATCTATTCCCAAATCAGGATTTAAATCCACATGAAGATTACGATGAATATTACTTGCCTCCCTAGTGATGGATATGCTAACATCCAATCCTTGAATAAAATCATTTTTGGTTTCTAAAGGAAAATCTCCTTCAGGTGAAACATTGATGTTTAATATTTTAGTAAAGGAATTATTCTCTTCGTGATAATTAATGTTTGCTTGAGGGGTAATCGAACCATCGTTTTCAACAATTACGGCAAGCTTTTCATCAAACAAGATTTTCCTAATCTGATCCTTCTGAATCTTTAATTCTGCCTCAACTCTTGCCGGTGATTCCGAGGTAATTTTGGCTGGTAATTCATCGGTTATATGTAATTTAAACTGATCTTCATAAGATTCAACTGGTTCTGCTTCAGTTGCGTCTTCAATGTTTTTAATAATTACAGGAATAACTTCAGCTTCCAATTCAGCTTCTAATAAGTCTGCAATCTTACTTTCAATTGCAATGATTAATTCAGGCTCCATTAGAGCTATTTCATTGTCAATTTCCAAATTTATGGCTGCTTCATTGATTCCCTTTAATTCTTCAACAAGCAGTAAATATTCGTAAAGTTCAAATAGATAATTATAAATTTTCACCACAAAAGTAAGCAGGTTATCTTTGTTGGAAACTTCATCAGGTTTAAAACTTGCTTCCCAAGTTTCATTCAAAGAAGAATGAATTAACAAATCAATATCACTTTGATTTATTTGATAATATACTTTTGTAAAAGATTCTAAGTCAGCTTTTAATCGCCTTGCAGTTGCTCCTCCTGGTTTTAAATTTTGATATCCTTTTGTAGAAAAAGAAAGTTCGATTTCAAGATTAACATTATCATCATCGTCTCTAACAAATTGAAAAGACTCTGTGATAGAAGGCCATTGATTAATTCCAATTATTGGATCAGTATATTTTACCTCAAAAGATTTTTCGACTGGATCTGCTGTCGTAAGTTTATTTCCATAGACATCCTGCCACCAAAACTGAATATCCAATTTAGCATTTGTATCCGTTTTAATTCCTTTGTATGGATTCTTTTCGGGATCAGGAATTACGAGGTCATCTGATGGTGAAGTTACTGCTTCTGAAGAAAAATGGGTGTAAGCAGGTACTAGTCTTTCGTATTGCCAAATAATAGAATCATCATTTTCAATAGTTGGCCCAATAGGTAATTTATTATTGGTTTTTCCTTTTATATCAAACCCCAATAATTGATATAAATTTCTCAATTCCCTAGTTGCATGTGCTGTGTCAATCGCTGAATTTGTGTTATAAACGGTCTCTATAAATTCAGTTGTTTTAAGAACCCAACCTGTAGTTAAGTCAGATTGAATTTGAATCATTGATTCATTTTTACTTAGGATGAGAGCTATTGATTCTTTGGTTAAGGTTGTTTCGATTTCAATTGGTGATGCCAAAGGATCCTTAATCACAACCGTACTTGCATTCACCTTGAGAGGAGTAGGTGACACTTCCGGATCTACAATAATTTGTGTTGCAGGAAGCCAACCTTGCTTATCACCAAATTGGACAAACACCCAATTTTCATCCATACTTAAGTTTATCGGTTTTACTTTACTTCCTTTATTAACAGTAGCTAATTCAGTTCCTAAAATACGTGGTTCATCTCTCAGTTTTGTATCTGTCAGGATCTCAAGATCATCAATTTCAGCTAAAAGTTCCTCTTCTGTTTCAGAAGGAATTTCACTTTCAAAATTAAAACCAAAGAAACCTGGAGGAATATTTAAAATAGGAACTTTTTCATTGGTGACTATTTCACCGTCAACAATCTCATCTTCAATTTTTGCAATGATAAGATGACTATCAAGCGCAATGCC
>JBGCCY010000081.1:0-42829 GCA_045104975.1 Saprospiraceae bacterium | reverse complement strand
GGTTGGTTTTCCGTAGCACTCGAACTTTTGGCACAAGCGATACAAGAAACTTCGACAGAGGTTATCGGAATGACTTTACCTCTTTGGGTGGTCGTGGTGGTCGCCAGAATATTTATTACAGTAACGACCATTTATGGAATTCGAAGTATTGAAAAATTAGCGAATATTGCGGTACCTATCCTTGCGGTATTTTTATGCTACGCTACTTACAAAGCTTTAGGTCAAGTTACAGCAATTACCAACCTTTGGGATTATGTACCGTCTGAAGAAAGTAC
Source organism: Saprospiraceae bacterium (assembly GCA_045104975.1). GTDB lineage: Bacteria > Bacteroidota > Bacteroidia > Chitinophagales > Saprospiraceae > CAJQQY01. The sequence goes on along the minus strand of JBGCCY010000081.1, from coordinate 42,554 downwards.
CCTGACATTATTTACGGCTACTTCAGTTCTAATTGGATCTTCCATTCTTGTACCTATTTTGATGGCAGATTTTTCGAGGTTTGTATATAATGATAAACAAAGCTTAGTTGCTGTTTTAGGAATTATAATCGGAACGCCTCTCGTTTTTATTATTGCTGCGATAACTTCCATCAAGACAGGGGAGGTTGACATCATAAAAATTATGAAATCGCTTGATTTGGTAGTGCCCGCATTTATATTGTTATTCGTATCTACTTGGGTAACCAACGCTTCAAATTTATATTCTACGGTGCTTACTTTTTCTACCATTCAAACTACTTGGAGTTTTAAAAAAATGTGTTTGATTGTTAGTTTGTTTGGGACTGGTTTAGCGCTATTCGGTTTTTCAGAATTCTTGTTTGGATTTTTAGATATTCTTGGAGTATTCACTCCTTCTATTTCAGCAATCTATATTCTAGATTTTTTTTGGCTAAAACAACAACAATATGACTTAGAGAAAATTGAAAGATGGGGAAAGGAAGGATTACTAAGTTGGGCGATCAGTTCAATTATTGCTTTGCTCACCTATTTTGAAATATTTCAAATAACGCATGCACATTTTATTGATTCATTCCTGATAGCAGGATTGATGTATTGGTTTTTAAATAGAAAAAATGTAATGATTCAGCATTAGATTACGCTAAAATTTTATTGAACGCAGAGACGGAGAGACGCAGAGTTTTAAATTTTTCTACGAAAAATTCTCTGCGCCTTTGCGTCTCTGCGTTCAAGAATTTATAAAGTTCAGCTTTGCTGAATAGTAACTAAAAACTTTAAAAAAATAATGAATTATGATACTTACAAAATCACAATTGTTTATTGAAAAAGAAGAGCAATATGGTGCTCATAATTATCATCCGCTTCCTGTAGTTTTGGACAGGGCAGAAGGTGTATTTGTTTATGATGTTGATGGCAAAAAATACTATGATTTTTTGTCTGCTTACTCTGCTGTCAACCAAGGACATTGCCATCCTCGAATCATTAATGCTTTAATCGAGCAATCCAAAAAATTGACTTTGACTTCCAGAGCTTTTTACAACAGTCAGTTGGGAGACTATGAAGAGTTTCTCACAAAGCTATTTGGATTTGATAAAATCCTACCCATGAATACGGGAGCAGAAGGGGTAGAAACAGCCATTAAAATTTGTAGAAAATGGGGATATGAAAAAAAAGGAATTCCTGCTGACCAAGCAGAAATAATTGTTTGCAAAGGAAATTTTCATGGTAGAACAACTACTATAAGTTCCTTTTCAAGTAATCCAAATGCTCGAAATAATTTTGGCCCTTTTACGCCTGGATTTAAAATGATCAACTATAATGACCTAGAGGAATTAAAAAATGCTTTAAAGCAAAATGAAAATATTGCAGGTTTGTTGATAGAACCTATTCAAGGAGAAGCAGGTGTAAATGTTCCATCCGATGGTTATTTATCAAAAGCAAAAAGTCTGTGCGAAAAATACAATGTATTATTTATTGCCGATGAAATACAAACAGGAATTGCAAGAACAGGTAAAATGTTAGCCATAGATCACGAGGACATCAAAGCTGATATTTTGATTTTGGGAAAAGCCATTTCAGGTGGTGTCTATCCTGTATCTGCTGTTTTAGCAAATAATGAAATCATGGAAGTCATTAAGCCTGGACAACATGGGTCAACATTTGGAGGCAACCCATTAGCATGTGCTGTAGCCAAAGAAGCATTGCAAGTAATCTTAGATGAAGACTTAGCAGAAAACGCTTCAAAGATGGGTGAAATATTTAGAGCAAGAATGAACGATTTAGTTCAAACGGAATCCATCCTAAAAGGTGTTAGAGGAAAAGGTTTGCTTAATGCTATAGTCATAAATTGCAGCCAAGATTCCACACTCGCTTGGGATATATGTTTACAACTAAAAGAAAATGGATTGTTGGCAAAACCCACTCACGGAAACAAAATTCGTTTTGCGCCACCATTGGTCATGACCGAAAGTCAATTAGAAGATTGTGTAGAAATAATTAAACGAACCCTAAAATCATTTTCTAATGAAAAATAATATTACCATCATTTTAAACAAGTCTGAAATTGGAGCAGGGACAAGAGGTTCCAGTTTGGGTATTGATGCTTTAATCATGGCGGCGATAGCGAAGGGGAATCCTTTTTTTTCCAAAACTCCTTCTCTAACATTAAATGATAAGAACCACATTTTGACAGAACCTATTCAGCATAAATGGGCAAAGCATATTGATGCCTTAATTCCTATCTACGAAGACGTTTGTAAAAATGTAAGTCAATTGTTACAAGACAAAAGATTTCCACTTATTATTTCTGGAGACCATGCTTCTGCGGGCGGAACGGTAGCTGGAATAAAAAATGCTTACCCCGAACTTCGATTGGGAATCATCTGGATTGATGCACATGCTGATTTGCATTCTCCCTATACTTCTCCTTCAGGGAATGTTCATGGAATGCCGCTTGCTACAATTCTCAATGAGGATAATTTAAAATTTGACCCAGGTGATGTAAAAGAAGAAACAAAAGCATATTGGGAAAAATTAAAAAATGTTGGAGGAGTGAAACCGAAAGCACTAGGAGAAGATATCATTTTCATTGGCGTAAGAGATACAGAAAAAGAGGAAAACTATTTAATTGAAAAATATAACATCACGAATTATACGCCTGAAATTTTACGACAAAAAGGAATCGCAAAAGTAATTGAAGAAATAAAAACAGATAAATTATCCAATTGCGATATCGTTTATGTTTCTTTTGATGTAGATAGTTTGGATAGTAAAACGGTCAGTTCGGGTACAGGTACTCCTGTTGAAAATGGATTATTTGTAATCGAGGCAAAAGAGATTTTGCAAGCATTACTTTCTTGGGATAAAGTGGTGAGTCTTGAAATTACTGAAATCAATCCTTTGTTGGATGATCAAAAAAATAAGATGGCGGAAACGGCTTTGGAGATTTTGGAGCATGCTCTTGATAGAAGTGAATAGTTTTTGCTTATAAAGTTTTTGAAAAAAAGCTGGTTACTAAATCATTTTAGTAATCAGCTTTTCTTTTTCCTTATATGCTGCGCCAATAGTTATTCCTAAAGCAGTACCCAAAGCAATTCCAAGACTAATATTGTCGGTTAAAATTCCGACAACAACTCCGATTCCTGAACCAAAAATAATTCCCTTGTTTACATAATTTTGATCTTTCATAATTTTGATTTTATGGTGTTTTATTAGTTAGTGACTGGGAGCCAAAAAATATTACACCCTTGGAAATACTTTTTTAAAAATGAGTATTTAACTGTTTTGTGAAAAAAACCCTCTAAATATCGTTTGACCCAAAATGATTAGTTCTTGACCCAAATTAAGAAAGTCTTCTAATCGATCTATTTGATCTTTGTAGTATTAAAATATTACAATCATTAAAATAGATATCATGAATAATCAAATCATTAAAATTTCAGGGTTATTAATTTTCTCTTTTCTTTTTCTTCAAAGTTGCATGGCAGACTTACGAACGAAGTCGATTAAGAAAGAAGGAATCACTATTGAAAATACTAAAAAGGGAAAAGCGATTTTAGAACGATCATGGAAAGCGCAAGGTTTTGATAAAATGAAAAACCATCAAGTTTATTCTTTCAATGGAAAAGATACTTGGAAAGGAATGTTGGGACGAGTTGGAAAAGTTTGGCCAAATAGAAAATCTGAAATGAGTTTTAAATATCAGATCGGCACTTTTGATGGTCAGGTGGCATTTCATGATGGAAAAAGAAAAGGTGAATTGGCAGGTTTGCAAAATTGGAATTACTATGAAGTTGAGGAAGATAAAACGAAATTTCGAAAACCCAATAAACGCATAAAGTTTGGCTTGTCAGCTTTCCAATATTTTACAGAAATGATTGATCGGTTGAAAAATGCTCCCATCATAAGTTACGCTGGTGAAAAAGAATTTAGAGATCAAAAATATGATTTAGTGCTAGTGACTTGGAATACTGAAAAACCGCATCAAGCAGCTGACCAATATATTGCTTGGGTCAATAAAGAAACTGGGTTGATGGATTTTACTCAATATACTATTCGGGAGACTTATTTAAAAGCACCAGGAGCCAGAGCAATTCCAGGAGCAATAGAGTTTAGTGATTTTAAAAATATAGATGGCATCTTAATTCCTCATGTGCATACGGTGTATGGATTTAAAATAAAAAAGAAGCAGAAGAAAAATCTTCATCAATTGATTATTTCTGATTTTCAGTTTGATGATTTTGATGGAGAAGAACTTAGGTTAGATAAAAATATTGCAAAAGGTGGGGATTTTAAAAACTAAAAAAAATCATATCATGAGTTTTAAATGAAAATTTAAGACTCATGATTTAATTAAATCTGGTTAGGCACTAATATCTGTCTACCAATATTCCCGATTGGTCTATTCTGTTAATTAAGTATTTATTTTAATCTTAAATTTACTGTTAAAATTTCTTCCTTGTAACAATCCAATATTGATTTTTTAGAAAAGATTCAAGAATTACTGGGAGGATAGTAAATGCCGTTTTGGCAAAAAAAAGTAAATAAGAATTTATGAATTGGTTTAAAAAGAAAAAGACATGTGTTCATTGTAATGAAAATAAAACAAAACGTGATTTTGAAAATCAACCTACTTGTGGAGAATGTCAAACAAAAATTTTATTGAACAGAGAGCCAAGCCGTATTTGTCCAGTAGATGGAGCTACTTTAGTTAAGGAACATAATAATGAAATAATTATTGACCGCTGCCCAAAATGCAAAGGTGTTTGGTTGGATGCGGGTGAAATTGAAGCGATAAAAGAAGCTGCAAAACAAGAAGGTCTAGCAACCGGTATGGTAGTATTCTAGAGCAAAATTTTAGATGAAAAAATGGGATGAACCACTAGATTTGTCTATAGGATTTGATTTATGGGGAAGCTGCGATAGTTTACTTGAATGATGAATTTTTTGAGCTAAATTTGTTGGCGTGTGATTATAAATAATGTAATTTCACGATAGATAAAAGCACCTACCCAACACAAATTCTTCTACCAAAAAACCACATAAAGATATTTCATAAAACCAGAGAACACCCGCCGCCTCGCCGCCATCATGTTTACCGATATCGTCGGATATATTGCCTTGATGCAGCAAGATGAAAATGCAACAGCAAATAAAAGAGCACATCACCGAGAAGAATTTGAAGAATATCATAAAAAATATAATGGCGAAATTTTGCAATATTTCGGAGATGGAACGCTTAGTGTTTTTCTTAGTGGAGTAGAAGCGGTGGAGTGTGCGATTGAAATTCAAAGAGCTTTAAAAAAGGGAGAACCCGTTCCGTTACGAATTGGTTTACACATGGGAGATATTGTTTTTGATGGTACAGATATTTATGGTGATGGCGTCAACTTGGCTTCTCGAATTGAAAGTATGGGAGTAGCAGGTGCTATTTTACTCTCTGGAAAACTAAATGATGAACTCAAAAATCAGCAACAAATTTCAACACAATCTTTGGGGCGTTTTGAATTGAAAAATATTGAGAAACCTGTTGAAGTTATTTCAGGATTTCCCTAAAGATAGATTAGGTGCCTTATCGAAATTGGGAGGAACAACTCTTGCTTATATCTCTTTGGGCGAACATAATAAAGCGGAAGAAGGCATAGCCAAATTGAAAGAAGTCTTGCAATCAGATTCGATGGGCTGGGGAATGTATTTTTTAATTCTTGCTTACGCTATGATGGGCAAGTATGATGATGCAATTCAAATGATAGAAGAAGGAATTACTCATAGGTCACCTCTGATGATAACGGTTACTTCTGAACCGATTCTAAAAGCCCTCTATTCAATTCCTCGTTTTCAAGAGTTGATTGAGCAGATAGTTGGTAAAAAATATTTCCTTAATTTTTCAAAAGAAGGAAACCAAGAATTTTTATTAAATAAAGAAGACCATCAGTCCTTATTAGCTGAACCAATAAGAGCGAAAAAGAAACCGCTATTAGATGCAGCAACTAACGAAGCATATTCAAAAAAACTCCTTGATTTAATAACTACTAAAGAACCTTATTTAGATTCAAATCTTACCCTAAAAAAATTAGCAGATTCAATAGATATACATTCCAACCAACTTTCCTGGTTATTGAATCAATATTTTGGTAAAAGCTTCAATGAATTTATTAATCACTATCGAGTAGAGACATTTAAACAAATTGCTAAAGATCCCAAAAATGCACACATCACCTTAATTGGTTTGGCCTATGAAAGTGGGTTCAATTCTAAAACAGTCTTCAATACTTATTTTAAAAAGGAAACTGGAACTACACCGAAGAAGTGGTTGCTATCGGAGACTAAGTAGGAAGTCAAGTTGCGTCTCTCCCATTGTTCTACTTTTTTTGATTAAGGAAAAAAAGTAGAGAAGCTAGGAATTGTTCATTGGGGCGTAACTTGACTTACTAATCTTTAGAAAACAAAAATAATTTTACTGGCAAAATTGAAAGGGAAATATTCCCTCTAGCCCTTCCCATCTTTTTTTTGAAATAAATAATTCATTAAACTTTAAAAGTTCTACATCTCATTATAAGGTTCGCATTTACAATTGCGAACGATACAGGGAAATCTTGCGGTTACTTTTGTGAGGTATTATTTATTAAATCATTAAAAAGAAACAAGATGAAAAATATAATTCAATTCGCAATTTCATTCTTATTCATTTCCCTTGGTGAAAATAAAAACATGGACGATATAGGTATTTATATAGCATCATCGATTCGAGGAATATACAACTTTCCTTGGCTTTCGACTTTGGCTTTAATTCCAAATCTATTTTTAATAAACATTTCAAATAAAATATTGGAAAAACGATTTTTAATTTCACTAAGCCTAAATAATTGATTATCAGTCATTTAAGTTGTCGGGCTTGAAAGCACGTACTGCCATCAAGTTCGAACTTATAGGCTTGGTCGCTTGGAATACCAAGATGTTCGATGTTTGTATCAACAGTTTTTAAAACCATAAAAAATAACATTATGAAAAATTTAAAATGGCTAGCACCCTTCTGCTTTATTCTACTATTTACATTTTCTTGTGAAAACGAAGATGGACACCACGGAGTTTTTAATTGTCTAAAAGGAGAAGGCAATGTCATCACTCAGGAACTTTTAATCAATGAATTTAAAAGTGTCAAATTAAAAAGTTCATCCAATGTTTTTATTACTCAAGGCAGTCCTTTTAAAGTGATGGTCAAAGGACAAGCGAACATCATTTCAAATATCGAAACAGATATTCAAGATGGTAGATGGGAAATTGAATTTGAAGATTGTATGAAAGATTATACCAAGTTGAATATTTATATCACGATGCCTGATATTCAAAATTTGAAAGTTGATGGTTCTGGAAGTATGCAAGGTGTGAATGAATTTGATGTTGATGAAATTGAATTGAAAGTTGATGGTTCTGGAGAAATGGATATTGAGCTTTCTGATGCAACCAAAGTCATTGCTGATATTTCTGGCTCTGGAGAAATTAAATTAGCGGGAGCTGCTAATGTCATCGATATTGAGATTGGAGGAAGTGGAGATGTATATGCTTTTGATTTGGAAACGAATATTGCACATGCCAAAATTAATGGTTCAGGTGATGTTGAGGTATTTGTAAATGATGAGTTGACTGGAAAAATTAATGGTAGTGGGGACTTATACTATAAAGGTAATCCATACATCGACATGGATATTCATGGAAGCGGGAAAGTCAAAAATTCGAATTAAGAAACCAATAATTTAATGGTATACGGATAAGGTAATCCATGTCTTTCTTTATTGAATTTGATTTAGAACTATTTAATAACCTAAAAATAAATATTATGAAATCGCATTTAATTTTTCATTTAATTCTTGGGTTTGCAACATTCATTGCTAGTGCTCAAGACAATCCAAAGTCAACATATAAAGAAGCAGATGATTCTGAATTCGGAAGATTAGTTGAATTCATAATAACTGAATCAGAAGAAAATAGAAGAGTTCGACCTGTTGTTCTTTTTTCCAAACCAGGATTCCGAGGTAAGAGTTTTGATTTGGATGAGGACTGGACTGCTAACCGCAGAAGAAATCATTGGGATGATAGAATTGCTTCCATTGAGGTGCCACGAGGTTGGGAAGTAAGGGTGTACGAACATCGCAATTTCAGAGGAAGAGTTTTAGTAATTGATGATGATTGGAGTGTTAGAGATAATCCTTGGTGGAGAAATCGAATCTCTTCTGTCAGTCTGATTAATTTAAATCACAGAAGGCATCCACCGCATACTCGAAGGCATCGAAATAGAGATGGAAGACGTGGACATCGACGAGAATCAGGGATAACAGTTTATGAGCATAAGCGTTTTTCTGGCAGTTCATTGACCATAAAAGGAGATTGGTCTATGTGGGAATCTGATGCTTTTTGGAACGACGAAATCAGTTCTATAAAAGTACCCAAAGGATATGTTATCACTCTGTATAAACATGCAGGTTTTAAAGGGCAGTCATTAAAATTGAGAGGCCCATGTTCGGTTAAATTAGACAAGAAATGGAACAACGAAGTGAGTTCGATTAGGATCAGAAAAAGGTAGTCTTATTTGACAAGACATTTATAGAATACCAATTCAAAAAAAATGTTCTGTGTTACTTTTTATCATATTTTATTTAAACCTATTTAATAATTTAAAAAACATTTATTATGAAAACGCAATTAATTTTTTGCTTAGCCTTTTTACTTGCACCTATTTTTCTTACGGCTCAAATAAACGGCTACAATCCGGAATCAGTTAAGAAAGCTGAAGAAACTATTGAAAGCTTCAAAGCTAAAGATTCCAAATTTGAAACCTTCTTTGAAGAATCCTATGCATATGTGGTTTTTCCAAAAATAGGAAAAGGAGCCTCTTTTATCGGAGGTGCTCATGGCAAAGGAATCGTTTTTGAGCAAGATGAAGTCATTGGTAAAGCCAAGTTAACTCAAATTACTTTTGGTGCTCAATTTGGAGGACAAGTCTATAGCCAAGTTATTTTCTTCGAAACCAAGGATGACCTAGAGAGATTCAAAAATGGAAATATTGAACTCGCTGCACAAGCATCGGCAGTTGCATTTAAAGAGGGAGCTACAGGTAGCTTGGCATATAGTAATGGAGTAGCCATCTTTTCCAAGTCTGAAAAAGGGCTCATGTATGAAGCTTCTGTGGGTGGACAAAAGTTGAAATTTAAGTCAATATAAAATTGCAAGTTCATATTAATTATTGTGAATTTAACAGGTTGGTCTTTAGTGTGAACAAGTTGATTTTCTACACACAAGATTAATAACAAGATACTTGCATTATTTATTTACTGTGATTGCTTAGGGTCAGGAAACAGAAAAAGATCTGAAACCTGATGCCTAAGTAATTACTCTTTTACCTAAATAAATTTATCATGACCTTAGAAAGAAGAATTGCAAACGTATTCAAATTAGATGATGAAAATTGGATGAAGCACGCCAACCCTTGGAGTGTTTGGACACGGTATTCCGTTTTACCAATTATCGTAATTGCTTTCTGGAGTAGGATATGGATAGGGTGGTGGTGCTTAGTTCCAGGGATGCTATCCATACTTTGGATGTTCTTTAATCCTATCGTTTTTAGTAAACCAAAGTCTACTAAAAATTGGGCATCCAAATGTGTTTTAGGAGAGCGTGTTTTTTTGAATAGAGACAAAGTTCCTATTCCTGAAATTCATAAAAAACCAATTCATAAGATTCTCAATATTATTTCTTCTATTGGTTTTCTACTTTCGATTTGGGCAATTGTTAACTATTCAGTTTGGGGGGCAGTCTTAGGAACCGCTTTAGCCTATCTAGGAAAGAGTTGGTATTTGGACCGAATGGTTTGGTTATATGAAGACATGAAAGATTCCAACGAGGAATATAAAGGTTGGGATTATTGAAGTTCTAAAAAAGTATTCATTATGAAGAAAATTATGTTCTTACTTGTTGCCATTGTAGTAATTTTTTCCTGTTCAGAAAAAAAGGAAAATTCATTAATCGGAAAGTGGAAACTAACGGAACAAATGATTGGAATAGGAAACGGAAATGCAACATTCCAAAAAGTTAATTCTGAAAAAACGATTGAATTCTTGAAAAATGGAACTCTCGTTTCGAACGGCACTCTTTGCACATTATCTAAAGATTCAGACCAAGCAGAAGAAGCTATATTTTCAGAAATAAAAAACGCTATCATCCTAAAAGATTGTGGATCAAACAATAAAGACATCTATATAGAAATGAAAGGTGCGGAATTGATTCTAAGTTATCAATGTATAGAAGTGTGTCAGCAGAAATATATAAAGCTTCAATAAGCTGAAATAGCTATTCAATAATTTTGACTTACAACATAAAGTCTTGTTTTTTTTTACTACTTTATTTTAATAAAAAAAAAAAAAATAGGGAAACTATGAATTATATCTTGTTGAGTAACTGGAGTTAAGTCATAATTTTAATCAAAAAAAAATTATTAATTTGTGTGGCAATTATAGTTACACGACTAACCGTTTTTACATATATCCATAGAGAAATAAGTAGTCTTCATATCCAGGAAGACAAGTCTGAATCGATGAGATAAATTTGATTTGTAAAATTTCGATATTATGAAGTTGAAAAAAATAATTGCAGAAAGAAAAAAAATTCAACACTATTTAATTGGAGGAGTCATTATAGGCGTTGTGTACGCAATGGTGGAATATTTTGTACGCATGAAAACAGGATATGACCCACAGTTATTTATTCCTCTTATGATAAGAGCTTCTTTTATGGGCGCTTTATTAATGGTTTCGATTTTAATTTTTGAAATACTACTTAAAGGTTGGTTTCGAAAAAGACAATTTATTTATTTAGTACTGGTAAGGTCATTTTGCTATACCATTATTATTACGTTTTTGTTGGCTACTATTAATGGAATTTGGTATGTGATAAACGATAAGATGTCTTTACAGGAAGAGTTGATTAATTATTTTAAAGATGATATGTATTTTATTAATGTAACAACCGTCTTTTTAATTGCCATCCTAACTACAGGGTTGAGAGAAATAAATAGCCTTCACGGAAAAGGGCAATTATGGAATTTTGTGATAGGGAGATACCATACTCCAAGAGAAGTAAAACTTATTTTCTGTTTTATTGACCTTAAAGGCTCGACTACTATTGCTGAAAAATTGGGGCACTTACAATTTGCTATGTTTCTTCAAGATTTTTTTTCAGATATAACTGAAGCAATACAAAATACAAACGCCAATATTTACAAATATGTTGGAGATGAGGTTATTTTGAGTTGGACTTATGAAAAAGGATTGAAGAACAATAATATGATTAACTGTTTTTTTCAGATGCGAGAACTTATTGAAGCTGAAAAATTAAAGTATGTGAATAAATACGGTATCTCGCCAGAGTTTAAAGCAGGGTTGCATGGAGGTCATGTTATTGTGACGTGGGTAGGCGAACTAAAAAGGGAAATCACTTATTTAGGGGACGTGCTTAATACTACAGCGAGAATACAAGAGGATTGTAAACGACTTGGAAGAGATTTTTTAATATCAGAAGAATTGCTGAATCAAGTCAAAGATTTAAAAAATGTCAAAGCAGAATTCATTGATGATACTGTCCTTAGAGGAAAGCAAAAACATATTAAACTTTACAGTTTAGAAAAAAAGGATTAGTTTTTTTTGATTCTTCTAGGTCTGTTTTTAATACTTTCTTTAATAAAGAGACAGGCATGATTCTCATGTAATATTTGAAGTTTTAGATACCTAAGGCATTCCTTTTCAGAAACAATTCCATTAGATAATTACCAAAGACAAATTTGTCCGCAATTTTAATTCCGAACTCACCTGCTAACATCCAGAAATGGTAGAAGCTTTATTACTTGTAGATCCTAGTCATGAAGATTTTGAGGTGGTTCTTCAAGAGACAGAAAAAGCAGGAGTCGAATTTTTTAAGGGAAAAGGGAGCTCAGAAGTTGCAAACGAAAATGCTCAGATAATTGAAAATTTCGAAATTTTAGGAAACTTAGCATCTTTACCAGATGTAGTGCTCACCAGTATAAAAGATCGTTCTGAAGAGATTGCAGAGCGTTGGGTAAATGCACATGCAACGCTTGGGGAAGGGGTTTCTAATTTTACACATGTCATTACTGAAAATAGTGGGCACTACATTCACATAGAAGAACCACAATTGGTATTTGATGCTCTTGAATCATTTCAATAAAAGTATAAGGAGGTAGTCAAAATTGATTACCTCCTTAATTATGTCTTAGTACTTATTCTCGTATTTCTCAAGTATCAGTTCTTTATCTAAAAAAGATAGTGTTAAAAGTAATCTTTACTTTTAGCACTATCTTTTTTAGAATAGTATTAGTTTTACATTTTTAGAACCTCAATCTAAACTATGTTTTTTATTTTAGGAATATCCATATCTGTTTTTCTTCTTTTTCTTTTGTTAATCAAAAAGAATAAATCTTCTGCAGATAAAATATTAATGATTTGGTTGCTATTACTTTTCGTTCACCAATTGTTAAATTATTTGGCTGAAACAAAGGAGCTAATAGAATTTCCTCACCTGTTGGGAATTGATTTTCCTATGCCTGTTTTACATGGAGTGTTATTATATGTTTATGTATTAGAAATTACTGGAAATAAACTCAAAAAAAAATATTATTACTTCCTCCATTTTATCCCAACCATTTCTCTTATTGTCTTTGCAATTCCTTTTTACAGTTTGTCGGGTGCCGAAAAAATAGTGGCGATTGATAATGGAGGTAAAGATTATTTATGGTACATTATTTATCTTAATTCGTTAGTGTTTATTTCAGGATTGACCTATTCTATTTGGTCATTGTTTTTGATTCGGAACCACCAGAAAAATATCCAAAATAATTATTCCAATACAGATAAAAAAGAATTGCAATGGCTTCAATATCTTTCAATTGGATTAGGCATTATTTGGTTTATAGTTTTGTTTGCTAATGACTCAAGTACTATTTTTACAGGAGTCGTAATCTTCGTATTATTTATTGGTTTTTTTGGAATTAATCAAATGAATATCTTCCAACAGAATACAGTTCCTATTCCAAATATAGAAGTGCCCTCAAGTGAAAAAAGTGAAAAAATTGAAAAAACGATGAAGCTTGACGCTTCGCCAAAACGATATGCAAAGTCTGGATTGACAAAAGATATGGCTGCTAAAATTTACTCCAATCTGAATGAGTTGATGACCCAAGAGTCTTTATTTAATAATAATGATATTACATTGACTGAATTGGCGAAACGACTCGATGTTCATCCAAATCATCTCTCTCAAGTGATCAATGAGAAAGAAGAAAAAAACTTTTATAATTACATCAATTCTCTCCGAATCAAAGCATTTATAAAACTCGCTTCCCTCCCTGAAAGTAAAAAATATACCCTGCTTTCTTTAGCCTACGAATGTGGATTTAATTCTAAATCTACTTTTAATAAACATTTTAAAGAAAATACGGGAAAAACACCTACGGAGTATTTTAAATCATAACTAATTCATTATCAATGGATTAGATAGTCTTGCTTGTAGGCTCGAACGTCAAATGAGTTCGTACTTGTAAGCATGGTCGCCTACCTTTCTACTTTTTATGATATTTGTTTCAACAATTTGGAACTAGACAAAAAAATAAAATCTTATATCATGAATATCAAAAAAGTATCATTCTTTCTTTTTGCATTTTTAGCTATCGCAATAGGATTATATCCATTGTCTTACCTAGTATTCGGCAATAATTTAAATAGCAAAAGTCAAGAATTGTTAGCGAGTGTTTTCTGGAATGTTAACTTCTATACACATATCAGTTTAGGCGGAATTGCCTTACTAGTAGGGTGGTCTCAGTTTAGTGAAAAATTTAGGAAAAAAAATATTCGGTTGCATCGAATAATTGGAAAAATATATGTTGTCTCAGTTTTGGTGAGTGCGCTATGTGGAATTTATATTGGTTATTTTGCAACCGGCGGAATTATTCCAGCAGTAGGATTTATAAGTCTAGGAATCATTTGGTTTTACACTACATTAAAAGCATTTCTTGAGATTAAAAATGGTAGAGTATGGGAACATGAAAAGATGATGGTTTATAGTTATGCGGCTTGTTTTGCAGCGGTAACTTTAAGGATATACTTGCCATTGTTAATTATGATTTTTAATGATTTTATCACCGCCTATCAGATGGTCGCTTGGTTGTGTTGGGTACCGAATTTACTAGTTGCTCATTTTATTATTTTAAAAAAAAACTAAAAATAAATCAAGATTAATGAGTTCCACATTATAATTCCGAACGCTTTAGGAAATTACACCTTCTACATTTGTTAAAAAAAGAACCAATTATGAATATACCAGAATTAATTAAAAATGAAATTAAAATAGGGATTCATCACATGAAACATTTAAAGTTTGAAAAGCAAGATGATGAGTATATAGTAAGCCTTGTAGATGTTACTGGATATGAAATCCTAAAAGGCTATGGTGATAATTTTGTGGAAGCGATAAATGATTTACATAGCAACCTACTTTGATTTTTTTTTCATAAAAATAAAAGCAGCGTAGGGGGGAATTAACTTCAGGTCGTCATATGATCAGAAGTTGGTTTTAAAGAATAAACCTTTCAAAAATCACCCAGCAAATCTTCAAAAATATAAACCATAAGTATTTTGGAAATGTAATGTTATAAAATATTCTATTCCAATTTACCCATAATGAAATTTTCAAAGGACACCCTTTGACCTAGGATTCCTTTGCCTTTTATAATCAAATCAAATTGAAAAAAAACATGATTAAATTTTTGAAATTAAATGCCTTATTAATATTACTTCTTTATTCCATTAATGGTTTTTCTCAAGAGAAATTTACCATAAGCGGACACATTAGAGATGCTACCAATGGCGAAGAATTAATTGGAGCAAACATTTTTGTTGAAGAATTGGATGATGGAACATCTACCAATGTGTATGGTTTTTATTCTCTTTCGCTAGAGCCAGGCGATTACAAAATTGAATTTAGTTACCTCGGTTTTCAGTATCAATTTATGGATTTTAAATTAACTGGAAATAAAGTTTTGAATATTGAATTACAACCAGAAGGATTGACCGTTACCGAAGTCGTAGTGATCGCCAAAGAAGAAGATCAAAATATTAGAAATGTCGAAATGAGTGTGGAGAAATTAAGCGCCGCCCAGATCAAACAGATTCCACAAGTGATGGGTGAAGCAGATTTAATTCGGAGTATTCAATTGCTTCCTGGAGTGAGTACGGTTGGTGAAGGAGCGACAGGATTCAATGTGAGAGGAGGGAATGTAGATCAAAATCTCATACTCCTTGATGAAGCCACGGTGTATAATTCTTCCCACTTGTTCGGTCTTTTTTCAGTCTTCAATGTGGATGCGATTAAAGATTCGAAATTGTACAAAGGAGGAATTCCATCTAAGTATGGTGGGCGATTATCTTCCGTGCTTGATGTACGCCAACGAGATGGTAACCGTAAAAAATTCGCTGCCAATGGTGGTATTGGTTTGATTGCAAGTCGTTTGACTTTGGAAGGCCCGATCCAAAAAGATGAAAGTTCATTTATGGTGGCAGGTCGAAGTTCTTACGGACATTTATTTTTAAAATTTGATCCAGATCTAAAAGACAACGTCGTTTATTTTTATGACCTCAATGCTAAAGCCAATTTTACATTGAGTGAAAAAGATCGAATTTATTTGTCAGGATATTTCGGAAGGGATGTCTTTAATTTTGGTGATGAGTTTTCTTCTGACTGGGGAAATGCGACAGCATCTGTTCGATGGAATCACCTTTTTTCTAGCAAGTTATTTTCCAATTTTACCGCAATCTATAGCGACTATGGATACTCCTTTGGTGTACCCGAAGGAGCGGAAGCATTTGATTGGGATGCCAAAATTCTCAACTATGTAGTGAAAGGAGATTTTACTTATTTCTTTAATCCTAAAAGTAAATTAGACTTTGGAATGGAATCTAATTTTTATCGTTTTCATCCTGGGCGAGCAAGAGGGTTGGGGAGTGAATCTATTTTTAATGAAATTAATATTGAACATAAACGAGCTTGGGAAAATGCGATTTATGCAAGTTACGAGCATGAGCCGATTAAGAATTTAACTCTACAATATGGTTTGAGATTTTCTCACTTTCAAAGATTAGGAAAAGAGAAAGTTTTCCTTTATGAAAATGGAATTCCATCAAGTGAAGATGCGATCATTGATACGGTGAGTTATGATGCGATGGATAAAATTATTTCCTTCTCAGCACCCGAACCTCGTTTTGCTGCGAACTATATTATCAATAATAAAAATTCGGTAAAATTAAGTTACAACCGAATGAGGCAATATATCCAATTAGTATCCAATACGACTTCAGCAACTCCTATTGACATTTGGACGCCTAGCGGAAAGTACGTTGATCCTGCGACGGTAGACCAAGTGGCAATAGGATATTTTCGAAATTTTTCAGACAATACTTATGAAGCATCTATCGAAGGGTTTTATAAAGATTTTCAAGGTTTATTGGATTACAAAGATGGAGCAGAATTGTTGCTAAATGAAAATTTAGAAACTGAATTACTGAGTGGTGATGGACGAGCATATGGTTTGGAATTTTCTCTTCGAAAAAATAAAGGAGCAGTTACTGGTTGGGTCAGTTATACTTTATCGAGGTCAGAAAGAAAAGTGGAGGGCATCAATGATGGAGAATATTTTCCTTCTAATTATGACAAAACACATGATCTCTCTGTAACTGCATCTTGGAAAATAAATGAGAAATGGAACCTGTCTTCGAACTTTGCATTTGCCACAGGTCGTCCAATAACCTATCCTGAATCTCGATATGTTTTCGATGGCATTACGGTTCCGCACTACGGCAATAGAAATGGTGCAAGAACACCAGTTTATCACCGGATGGATGTTGGAGTACAATTTACGCCTAAAGGAGAAGCAAATAAAAGATGGAAAAGCACTTGGGATTTTGGCGTGTATAATGCGTATGCTCGGAAAAATGCTTACTCCATTTTCTTCCGACAAAATGAAGATAATCCACTAGAAACAGAGGCTGTAAGATTATCTATTTTTGGAAGTGTGTTGCCTTATGTTACTTATAATTTTGAATTTTAAAAACTAAAATTCAAGTATTAATTTTATAAAAAAAAGAAAACATCATGAAATTCAGAATATCGTTTTTAATCATTTTTTCATTTTTATTTTTTACAAGTTGCCAAGATGTAATTGAATTGGAAGTGCCTGATGGGGAAGTTTTATTGGTTGTGGATGGTTGGTTAACAGACCAAGAAGGGGAGAAGCAAGTCTTGATTTCCACAACTGCAAACTACTTTGATAATTCTATTTCTCCAAAAGTAGAAAATGCTATGGTGGTACTTTTTGATGAGAATGGAGTAATTGATACCTTAATAGAGTCTAATTCAGGTAGATATATTACAAATTATGAAGGAGTAGTGGGAAAAACCTATCATATCTATATTCGGACTACGTCAGGAGAAGAATATGAATCCAATCCTGAAATGTTGAAATTTGTTTCTGCAATTGCAAATGTTCAGGCTGAATTTAGAGAAGAGACTGCTTTCGAAGATGAAGGATATTATGTTTCGATTGATACGGAAGAACCACTTGGAGTAGGAGATTTTTATCGATGGAAACAATATGTGAATGATACTTTATTAAACGAACCATTTGATTTGTTGTATGCTAGTGATGAGTTTGTAGATGGAAACCCAATCATAGGTTTTGATGTAACGACAAAGCCGCTGAGTTTAGGTGATAGTTATAGAGTTCAACAATTGTCTATTTCAAGAGAAGCATTTGATTTTTTTACTCAGTTGCAAACTCAAACTGCCTTTGTCGGTTCCTTGTTCGATAGTCCACCTGCGGCTTTAGAAGGAAATATGGTTTCAGTTAATTCGACAGATAAAAAAGTGTTGGGTTATTTTGGAGTGTCAGCGGTGAGTGAAATAGGAATGGTGATAGAATAGATATATTTTAAAATGTAATTTTTTTGAGCAGCTATTTACAAGTGATTGTAAATAGCTGTTTCTTAATTAGCTCGTAGACAAATTTTGTTTTCAGAAAATGAAAAGGCTATTAAATTTTTCAAATAAAAACTAAATATTTCAAAAGCGAAAATATATTATTTGAATGCTGATGCAAATACTGTATTTTCACTTTTAGAATATTTAAATAAATCCATGCAACTTGCTTTGTAGAGTTTAGTCATTTCTTAGATGATCGATCCTTTTTTATTTACGCTGAAAATCTGACCATTATGAAAAAAATCTCCCTACTTCTTTTTCTCCTTTTAAATACGTTTGCTGTTTTTTCTCAAAATGAAATAGACAACAAAACGTCCAATCAAATTAATGAACAAGTTTGGAAAGTATTTCAAGAAGCATGGTCTAGTTACGATGCCGAAAAATATATTGGAATCCATACTACTGATGTGCTCAGAGTTACTCCATGGGGAATTAAACATGGCCCCACATTTCGAGAGAAAACGATGGAATCTTTTTCGAGAGAAAATCCACCCAAGCGTTCTATCAGTTTTCAATTTGAACATAGAATTTACCAAGATGATTTGGCGTATGAAGTAGGTTATTATAAATCTGCTACGATTGAAAAGGATGGAAATGAACGAGCTCATTATGGTCGTTTTCATGTGGTACTAAAAAAACAAAATGGGCATTGGAAAATTGCGCAAGATTGGGATACTGATGATGTGAATGGAAGGAAGGTGACTGCTGCTGATTTTGAAAAGTTAGCAATGAAAGTTAATGCAAAAAAAATAGATCCAATTGCATTGGATAAAAAATATTTGGAAAAAGTAAAAACACTCGACTCCACACTTGAAAATTTATACGGCGTAATTTCCGGTGAAAAAGGAGAAGCTCGTGATAGGGATTTGTTTCGATATTTATTTAAACCAGATGCTAAATTAATTCCTTCAGGAAAAAACCAAGCAGGAAAAACTGGATGTAAATTTATGACACCTGATGACTATATTAAATCTTCTGGAGAGTGGTTGGTGGAAAATGGTTTTTTCGAAAAAGAGATTGCTAGAAAAACGGATACCTTTGGAAACATCACTCAAGTTTTTAGTACCTACGAATCTTTCCATTCAGAATCTGACCAAGCACCATTTATGCGAGGCATCAATAGTATTCAATTATTGAATGATGGTGAACGTTGGTGGGTACTTAATATTTATTGGATGCAAGAAACAGAGGAGGCACCGATACCTGTTAAATATTTAAAAGACTAATTGGTACCTTTAAGCAAAATATACTTCAAAAAGCCATATTTACAAACATTCAATGAAGAGAGAGAAAAACCGCCGACTTGCCGCCATCATGTTTACCGACATCGTAGGATATACTGCTTTGATGCAGCAAGACGAAAATGCAGATGCAGTTAAAAGAGCACATCATCGAGAAGAGTTCGAACAGTATCACGAAAATTTTAATGGAGAAATAGTGCAATATTTCGGAGACGGAACATTGAGTGTTTTTAAAAGTGGAGTAGAAGCGGTCGAGTGTGCCATTGCCATTCAACGAGCTTTACAAAAAGGAGAACCCGTTCCTTTGCGAATTGGTTTGCACATGGGAGATATTGTTTTTGATGGAACAGATATTTATGGTGATGGGGTTAACGTGGCTTCCCGAATTGAAAGCATGGGAGTCGCAGGTGCCATTTTACTTTCCGAAAAATTAAATGATGAACTTAAAAATCAACAGCAAATCTCAACACAGTCATTGGGACGTTTTGGTTTGAAAAACATCAATAATCCTATCGAAGTTTTTGCGGTAACCAATGAGGGAATCAACATCCCAAAACGTTCCCAAATCAAAGGGAAACAAACCGAACTAACCAAAAATATAGCAGTTCTTCCTTTGGTCAATATGAGTGCAGATCCTGATAATGAATATTTTAGTGATGGAATGACGGAAGAGATTATTAATGCGTTGGCAAAAATAAAGGGATTAAAAGTTACGTCTCGAACCTCTTCTTTCTTTTTTAAAAATAAAAACATTCCCCTTCGTCAGATTGGTCAAGAATTGAATGTTTCCACTATTCTCGAAGGCAGTATTCGCCTATCTGGAAACAAAATGCGAGTCACCGCACAGTTGATTGATGTTGATAATGATTTTCATTTTTGGTCAGAAACATTTGACCGAAATATAGAAAATATATTTTCGGTTCAAGATGAAATCAGTTTATTGATTGCTGATAAATTACGAGAACATCTTGGACATTTTGAAATAGGAGATCATTTAGTAGATCCTTCAGATATCTCTGTTGAAAATTATAAGCTATACCTAAAAGGAAAGTATCATTTACTAAAAATGAATAAACCTAATCTTGAAAAAGCGATTTCAATTTTGGAGCAGGTCATCGTAGCACAACCTAATTTCGCCTTAGCTTACCTGGGGGTACATCAGGGATACGCTATACTTGGAACAACTGGATTAGTACCCGCAGGTGAAGCTTTTGCTAAAGGACAACCCTTCTTGGATAAAGCGATTGAATTGGACAAAGATCTTCCTGAGTCTCAACTTAACCTATCTTGGATTGCCTTTTTACAAAATTGGGACTTCGAAGCTACCTATCGTCATCTGAACAAAGTACATGAGGTACGCCCCGTTATTGATTATTATCAGAGCATGGCTTCAACACTTTCCGCTGAAGGGAAATTAGATGCTGCTTTGCAATACATTGAAACAGCGGTACAACTGGATCCTTTTTCTGCAATTACTTATCACTTAAAAGGGTTTATTTTTTACCTGCAAGAAAAATATAAAAAATCGGTTGCTTGCTTTGAAAAAAGTTTCACTTTAAAACCTGAATATTCGCTATCAGGAATTTATTGGGGAGGGGCTTTATTATTGATGGGACGAAAGGAAGAAGGTATGGCATTTTTTCAAAATTTCCCTGAAGATGAATCAGGGGATATATTGAAATTGGGAGGTGTCACTTTGGCCAATGCTGTATTAGGAAATATGTTGGAAGCAGAAGCAGGTATAGCAAAACTAAAAATAACTATGCAAACGGATTCTATGGGAGGTGCCTTAAATTATCTAATCCTCTGCCATACGATGATGGGCAACCAAGATGCAGCATTAGATTTAATTGAAGAAGGAATTGGACACCGGTTACCAATGATGCCATATCTTTATCCCGAACCTATGCTCAAATCACTTCGTTCGGTTCCCCGCTTCAAAGAATTGATGCAACAGATTTTTGGAAAGACCTCAACTATTGATTTTTCCAAAAGAAAATATAAAAAGCCTTTATTTGATGAAGCGACATTGAAGCAATATCAACAGCAATTAGAAACGTTGATGACTGACGACCAACCCCACCTTGACCCTAGTTTGACCATCCGAAGTTTAGCTGAAATTTTGGGCATCCCTTCCAATCATTTATCACAATTATTGAGTGAAGGTTTTGGAAAAAACTTTTCAGAATTTGTCAACTCTTACCGCGTGGAAACTTTTAAATCAAAAGTCGTTGACCCTGCTCAACAACACTTGACCCTTCTTGCCCTAGCCTACGATAGTGGATTTAATTCCAAAACTGTTTTCAATACTTTCTTTAAAAAAATGACGGGAAAAACACCGAAGACTTATTGGAAAGAAGTGGTGAAGCAAACGAAAACCTAAATTTAATCTTTTTAGAGCCCCATTTTGCAGACAAATACTTCTAATTTGCAGAACACATTTTTCAAAGATAAAAAGAAGAATGACTTTTACTTCGTTATCACCCCTAACTTATAAATTATGAAAAAGTCAATTATTGTTGGATTGCATATTGGGTTTTGGCTGTGTTACGTTTTCTTAACAATGATGTTGGTAGCGTTCAAAATCAAGGGTGAAGAGCCTATGGAATCCCGTATCGTAAATGCATTTATGAGAATTTTCTTTTTCACTTTTATTCCGTCAACTATCTCTTTTTATTCTTTCTATTTTCTTGTATTTTCATATATACAACAGAAAAAAAATGTGCGGTCTATTGTTTATGTAATAGTCATTTCCATAGGGACTGCATTGCTAGGCACGACCTTAATGTATATCGTTTTTGGAGCAGATAGTTTGACCGTAGGGGATGTACCCGCAATTACTGGTGTAATTTTCATGTCTTTTGTGGCTTTAATAATTGGTATATTAGCTCTGGTCATTAAAGGGTTTATCACTTGGTTTGACGAAATAAAATTAAAAGAGGAGTTGAAACAAAAAAATCATGAAATGGAATTGGCCTTGGTAAAATCGCAATTAGATCCACATTTTTTATTCAATACCCTCAATAATATTGATATCCTTATTCTTAAAGATGCGACCGAAGCTTCCAACTATTTGAATAAGTTATCAGACATTATGCGTTTCATGTTGTTCGAAACGAAAACGGATAAAATTTTACTCGCCAAAGAAATCGAATACATTGAAAAGTACATCGCCTTACAAAAAATAAGAACGGCTAATTCCAATTATATCAACTTCAAAGTGACGGGTACACCAAGTGGTCAAACCATTGCCCCAATGGTTTTTATTCCTTTTATTGAAAATGCCTTTAAGCACACCACCAACAAGAAATTGGAGAATGCCATTAGGATCAATATTCTTATAAAAAAGGATACTATAAAATTGGAATGTAAAAACAAATTCAACCCTAATCGGAGATTGAAACAAGAAAATAATGGTTTGGGAAATGAGTTGATTGAAAAACGATTAAAGCTTATTTATCCAGAGAAACATATTTTGGAAGTGGTGAATGGACAAGAGCAGTATAGTGTTAGTTTGACGATTCATCAGTAAATCGTAATCCTAATTCAGATTACGAATAACTTAATAACCAACCAATAATGAAAAAATATACCTGCATCATCATCGAAGACGAACCCCTGGCACTTGAAAGAACCAAGGACTTTGCTCAGAAAATTCCCTTTCTTAATTTAAGTGCAACTTTCGATAATGCACTAAGCGGTCTTGCCTTTTTGAAAACCAATAAAGTGGATGTGCTTTTTTTGGATATTAATATGGATGAGTTAACGGGAGTCGAATTATTGGAAAGTTCAAAAATAGATAGCCAAGTAATTATTACTACCGCCTATCAGGAATATGCTCTAAAAGGTTATGAACTCAATGTGACCGACTACCTCTTAAAACCCTTTACGTTCAATCGTTTTTTACAAGCGGTCAACAAGGCTCAAGAAAATTTGAATCAAAGTGCTTCGGACACACAGGCTGAATTTATTTTTGTAAAAACAGAAAATCGCCTAGAGAAAATCACCCTCCTCGATATCGTGTACATTGAAGGAATGCGAGATTACCGAAGAATCCATACGGTAAATAAAAAGATTATGACGCTGCAAACTTTCAAAGAGTTGGAACAAATCATCCCTTCCAATTTGGTGTGTAGAGTGCATAAATCATATATGGTGAACCTTAGTAAAATAGAATCTATAGAACGCAGTAGGATAAAAATTTCGGATAAAATAATTCCTATTTCAGAAACGTATAAAGCTGATTTTTTTCAAAAAATAAAAAACTGAAAGTCTTAATATCTAGTAAATATTTCTCTACGAAAAAAATCCTCTAAGCTCCATAATATTTCGCAGATCAAACCCACCAACTCGCAGACATATCTACTTGCTTTGCATATCAAAATTGTTAACCTACCTACATTCATGGATATTTGTTTTAATATTTAAACAAAAATAAAATTCATGAAAAAGATTATTTCAAAAAGAAAATACAAGCGTACTGCAAACATTATAGTCTTCCTAATGATGGCAGTAATTCAACTGCTTTGCTCAATCAGTTCCTTGTTTGGCCAACAACTAAAAGGAGGAGATACGATAGCAAATTTCTCTTTTATAGCCGTGTCTGGAATCCAATATGAATACCAAGATTTTTATGATAAAAAAGTGGTCTTAGTTTTCTTTCGATATGCTGGCAGCCCAAGCTGTAATTCTAGAATACATGAATTAAGAGAAGAATACAGTCAATTCAGATCAGACAATTTTGAAGTAATCGTTGTTTTTGAATCTACGGTGGAGACCTTGAAAGAATACTCAGCTGATGCTGACCTTCCATTTATCGTAGTTGCTGATCCTGAATTAAAGCTCTATAAAAAATTTGGTGTAGAAAGGTCCTTAGGTAAAACGCTAAAAACCATTTTTAAGAAAAAAACAAAAGAAGCCAGGAAAAACGGAAAGAAATTATACGGCGAAAAAAAGTATAAAAAAGAGGGTGCTCGAACTAGAATACCCGCCGAATTTATATTGGAAAAAAGTAGGGTACGAGAAGCTAATTATGGAAACTATATAGGTGACTACTTACCTCTATATCGAATTAATCAATTTTGATAAAAAAATAAACTATGATCACATTCAAAATTATAAATGTAAAAGAGCAACTGAAAAAAGCAATCAGCTTTTTCATTTTCTGTGCAATATTATGTTCAACAATGAGCTGCAATTCATATCGAAATATGATTTCTTTGGAAGAAAAAAATCAAGGGTGGAGAATAGTCAAAGTAGACAAAAATGACGAACCTACTTGGATAATTTATTCGCGAAAACTTGTCGGTACAAAATTCTTAGAGTTTAAAATTGTAGGAGATATAAAATCATCTCCAGCAGCTTGTGTTGCTTCATTTAGGCAGGAGATTTATAATCAAGCTGATGATTTAAAAAACAAAAAGTACCCTACCTATGAAATCGTAGAAGAGTCTAAATATAGCCTTTTAACATACGTCATTCATCATGAACCATTTCCATTAAAGAATACTGAGATGAGCGTCCGGTACCTTTTTTATAAAGATACCGAAAGTGCTGCTGAAGAAATTAAATGGATAGAAGCTTGGGAGGAAGATTCAGTTCCGCCTCCATCTAAAAAACTTTCTCGAGTTCAAACTTTTAGAGGATTTTGGCAATTCTCACCAATTTCTATTGACCATTGTAAAGCAGTAAATAGTGTCCAATTTAATCCTAAGAAAATGCCTCGATGGTTAGTTAGTCCAATGGTAACAAAATTTTTAATTAAAGGAATAGAAGACATTAGAGAAACGACTTCTAAGTAAAACTTTAAAATCTATACAATGATAAATAATAAAATTAATCCTCAAACCCTTCTGTCAACCTTATGGATATTTGTCCTGCTAAACATAGTGTTTAGGGACATCCATCAATTTATAAAAATAGGCGCTATAGAAGAAATAATGACCGGATTTGTCAATGGCATCAAAATAACTGATGAACTCATGTTACTTGGTGGAATTTTAGCAGAAATACCGATTATGATGGTACTTCTATCTAGAATATTAGATGATAGAGCAAATAAGTGGGCAAACATAATCGCTGGTATAATCACATTAGCAGTATTTGCAACTGCTGTGCCTTCACTAGATATTGACGATGCATTTCATATGGTAATTGAGGTTGTAGCTATTTTATGGATATTCCGAATTGCCTGGAAATTGCCTTCTCTTAATAAGAACCAAACTCAAATTAAAAATTAAAAATATGAAAGCAGTAATTTGCACAAAATATGGGCCTCCAGAAGTTTTACAAATTCAAGAAGTAGAAAAGCCTATCGTAAAGGATAATGAAGTACGTATAAAAATTTATTCCACAACTGTAAGTGCAGCTGATAGTAGAGTACGAGGTTTTAATTTACCTATTTCATTCTGGCTTCCTGCTCGACTAATGTTAGGGTTTAAGAGGCCTAGAAAGTCTATTTTAGGAATGGAACTTTCTGGTGAAATTGAGTCAATCGGAAAAGATGTTAAGTTGTTTAAAAAAGGAGATAAAGTTTTTGCAGCTACCCTGCAAACTTTTGGTGCTTATGCAGAATACATATGTTTACCTGAAGATGGGCCCATTGCCTTGAAGCCAACTAATACTAACTATGAAGAAGCCGCAGCTATACCTATCGGTGCTCGAACGGCATTTCATTATCTTAAAAAAATAGGAGACATTAAGCCAGAGCAAAAAGTGCTTATTTATGGAGCCTCTGGAAGTGTAGGAACATATGCAGTACAACTTGCCAAGTACTTTGGTGCAGAAGTAACTGGCGTATGCAGTACTGCTAATTTAGAATTGGTGAAATCTTTGGGAGCTGATAAAGTGATTGATTATACAAAGGGTGATTTTACTAAAAATTTTGAAACGTATGATATAATATTTATAACAATAGATAAATGCCCTTTTATAGCTTGTAAAAAAGCACTAAGTAAAAATGGAATCTACTTAAATGTAGGGAGACCAATGAAAAGTCTTCAAATGATATGGGCTTCGTTAACAAGTAGTAAAAAAATTGTTGTGGGAAAAAATTCACCTGAGACGGCCGAAGTGCTGATTATCCTGAAAAAAATTATAGAAAAGGGACAACTTAGACCAGTTGTTGATCGAAATTATTTATTAGATCAAATAGTTGAAGCACATAGATATGCTGACAAAGGACATAAAAAAGGGAATGTAGTAATTAAAGTAAATCAATAGGCATACTCTTTTTTATCTACGTTAGTGTGAAAACACCGATGCAAGAATCCTTGGGTTCGAATCAAACTTATCTGTCAAAAATCTCCTATGATTTCGCTTAATCTTTGTAGTGTTATTTTAATCTTTTATTTAGCATCAAAATTTTTAATCTAAAAATTGATCAATCATGAAATTCATCAAAATTACCGCAACGTTTGCCTGCTGCTTTTTAATCGCCTTGTTTATTCTGATAATTATAGTCGAGAACCCTGAAGTAGCATTATATGATAAGACCGTCGAAGTGCTGATGAATCAGGAAAAACTGGAAACTGAAGAGGAAGTTTTGGACTACTTTCCAGCTTTAAAAGGCATTAAGTCTAACATGACTAGAGTAGCTTATTTGAACTATATTATTCAAGACAAAACTCAAGGCCCTGCTCCAATGATAACTGAGGAAGAAAGTAAGCAATTGATGAAATATACTGAGGAGGTTCAATTACTTCGAAGGTTTATCAGACAAGAACTAACCCAACTCATCATGGTCGCTCAGCAAATAAAAACACCTTAATAATGGCATGCTTAAAGGGGATCTAAAATGAAAACGAAAGTGCAACGATTAAAAAGAATGAAGTTAAATCTCAAGACAATACTAAAATGAAACAGAAATGAAATATATTGATGCATTTGGGAAAGCAAAGGAATATGCAGACAAAACATTATTATTAAAAGATCAACTTCCTGAAGTTTATTTTGCCCTTGGAGCTATTTGTTTTTGGTATGAATGGGACTTTGAAGCGGCTTTTGAATATCTTGAAAAGGCGCTAATAATTAACCCTAGTCATTCCTATGCAGTTTTGACAATTGAAACAGATAATAAGAAAGAAAAAAAACCACTTCTTGATAAAGCTACTAATGAAGCGTTTTCAAAAAAACTACTTGATCTTATAACTACCAAGGAGCCTTATTTAGATTCAAACCTTACCTTAAAAAAATTAGCAAATTTAATAGGTATACATCCTAATCAACTTTCTTGGTTATTGAATCAATACTTTGGCAAGAGTTTTAATGATTTTATTAATCACTATCGAGTAGAGGCATTTAAACAAATCGCTATAGACCCTAAAAGTGCTCACATCACTTTAATTGGTTTGGCATATGAAAGTGGTTTTAATTCTAAAACCGTTTTTAATACTTTTTTTAAAAAAGAAACAGGAATGACTCCCAAGCAATATGTAAGTCGGGTTTTCAAACCCGATTAGTTCCAAGATGAAAGGATGAAAATTAAGAAAAAAAAGCCTACCAGAGAAACCTCTTCTATTATTAAAAACTAATCGGGTTTAGAAACCCGACTTACATAAGTTCCATTTTACAAATCCGAACGATCCTACCTATCCCTTGCTATATCTTTGAGGTATGAAAAAGGGATAAAACCTATTCATTTTATTTTCAAGTATTTAATCTAAAAACATTTACCTGAGGTTTTGACCTTCCTTGGGGATAGATTCTAATACCTATTTTCAAATCATTTATAAAAAGACAAAAATGAAAAAACGAAGTTTAATAACATTAATCATGGGCCTATTCGCAACCTTGGCTTTCACCCAAAATCTAACACAAACAGTAAGGGGAACCATAATAGATACGGATAGTAAATTACCACTCATTGGTGCGCAGGTCGTCATCGCTGGCACAGAACCATTAATAGGAACAACTACAGATGAGGACGGCAAATTTAGATTCGAAAGCGTCCCATTAGGAAGGATTAACTTACAATTATCATACATCGGTTATGAAAATAAAACCCTTCCTAACGTTGTAGTGAACTCTGGTAAAGAGGTGGTTTTAAATTTAAATATGCAGGAATCTTTCGAAACTTTAGATGAAGTAGTCGTGGTAGCAAACAAGAATAAAGGAGCCGCATTAAATGACATGTCACTAGTGAGTTCCCGTTCTATTTCAATTGAACAGACCGAACGTTTCGCAGGTTCTTTTAATGACCCTTCACGGATATTATCCAATTTTGCAGGGGTGACTAATACGCAAGACGGAAGTAATGATATTATTGTGAGAGGGAATTCTCCCAAATATATTCAATGGCGTTTGGAAGGTTTAGAGATTACAAATCCTAATCATTTTGCAGACCAAAATTCAGTAAGTGGAGGAATTAGTGCGCTCAATACAAATCTGTTAGCCACCTCTGATTTTTATACTGGCGCATTTTCGCCAGAGTATGGAGATGTATTGTCGGGCGTTTATGATGTGAAATTGAGAGCGGGAAATAATGAAAAATTTGAAGCAATTTTTGGCTTCGGATTATTAGGTACTGACCTTACTTTGGAAGGTCCTTTCAAAAAAGGGTATGGTGGTTCTTATTTAATTAACTATAGATATTCTACTATTTCATTAGTCAATGATATTGGGTTGGCGGATATTGACGGATTACTAAATTTTCAAGATGCGTCTTTCAAAATAGTATTACCAACCAAAAGAATGGGAATATTTTCTCTCTTCGGATTGGGTGGAGTGAGTAGTTTTTTATTTGAAGATGTAAGACCTGACTTATGGGATACACCTGGTGACGGAAGTTTGAGACCTGATATAATTGAAGATTTTGACAAAGGGGCTCATCTTGCAAATTTCGGGATAACACACACTTTACCGATCAATGATAAGAGTTATCTTAAAACCTCTCTTTCCTATTCAAGTAATGGTATTGATGATGATGTATTCGAATCAAAGACTGAAAAAATATTGGATGAACAAGGTAATTTTTTAAGAGATTCTATTCTCAGCAGGCAAGTAAATTATCAAGGCAGATTAACCAACTCAGCTTATCGTGGCGCGATAACTTATAACAATAAATTAAATGCAAAAAACAAAATTCAAATAGGTTCGAAGTATGCTCTTTTGAATTATGATAATAATCAAAGTAGGTTTCAAGAGGACGGAACAACTAGATTCGCTGTGGTAGATTTTAAAGAAAATATCAGTACAGTCCGAAACTTTGTGAGTTGGAAACATCGATTAACCGAAGACATCACAATTGTATCTGGTGTTCAAAATATGAATGTTTTACTCAATGATAAAAGTACCCTTGAACCAAGACTCGCGGTAAAATGGAAGCTGAATAATACTAGTTCTCTTAACGCTGGATATGGAAAACACAGCACCATGGAAAGTATTCACAATTATTTCACTAAAGTAGAATTGGCCGACGGTAGTGTAATCGAACCAAACAAAGACCTTGGTTTATTAAAAGCACATCATTATGTTTTGGGTTACGAAAAACGATTCACAAAAAACTTAATGGCAAAGGTAGAAGTGTATTACCAAGCTCTTTATGACTTGCCTGTAGAAAATAATGACACTAGTTTTTATGCAACAATAAATGAAGGTCTTGATTTTAGATATGTTGATTTAGTGAATGAAGGGACTGGAAAAAATTATGGTATAGAACTTACGCTGGAACGTTTCCTTGCTAACAATTACTACTTTTTAGTCAATGGTTCTTTATATAATTCAACCTACAAATCGTTGGAAGGTGTGGAACGAAATACACAATACAATGGAAACTATTTGTTCAATGTTTTGATGGGTAAGGAATTTCAAAATCTTGGAAAAAAGAAAAACCAAACACTCTCCTTAAATGGTAAAATATTTTATGGAGGAGGTAAGCGAATCATTCCGTTGCTAAGAGATGGACAAGGGAATGTAGCAGTTGATACGGAGAATAATAATTATTGGGATTATGAAAAAGCTTATGAAAATAAGTTGGAAGATATTTACCAAATAACAATATCGGCTAGTTATAAATTTAATCGACCTAAAGCGACCCATGAGATTTTTATCAATTTGGATAACGTCACGAATACTAAAGGTAAGGTGTCTGAATATTACGATGAGAGCGAACCTAACTCCATCGGAAACCTCACTCAGTTTGGTCTATTTCCAAACTTAATGTATCGGGTTTATTTTTAAATGGAACTTTAATTATTTTGCAATACCTACTAGCTATAATTTTGAGAACTACGTGCGATGGAATAGTGGTAAGCTAGAGTTGCTAAAGTCAATGACTTTAGCAACTTTAACTTTATTTCAATCCTAGCAGCACGTAGTTATCAAAGTAATGTCACAGAAATTGTCTAAGAGACAAAACCTCCAAATTGTGTCTCAATAGCTTTTGGAGAAGCCATATAACCAGCACCAACTTGTTTGGACATTGCATCAGGAAAAACATCTTCCACTCCTTCTTCGATTGCTTGGAGAATATTTCTGGCTACATTTTCTGGACTATCTTTTTCCATTTCAATGCCTTTCGCCATGTCTGTATCGATAGGCCCAGGATATACTCCACAAACCAGCACATTGGAATCACTCAATTCTCCTCTTAGCCCCTGCACAATACTGTGAACTGCAGCTTTCGATGCGGAATAGGTGGATATAAGAGGCATATTCGCCAATCCTGCAACTGAAGAAATAGAAACAATTGCAGCAGATTCACTTTTTTTCATTTGATTAAAAAATGCATTGGTTAGTTTTGTCAAGCCCCAAACATTAACTTCAAAATTGGTCTTCATACTTTCTAACATGTTTCCATTGGTGAAATTTCCAGGAGACATTACTCCTGCATTATTTACCAAAATATCAATGTCCCCTGCAGTACTTGCAGCATTAGCAATCGATTCATCTTTAGTTACATCCAATTCTACTGCGATCAAACGGTCTCCGTATTTTGTCTTTAAATCATTTAACGATGCTACATTTCTTGCACCGGCATAAACTTTTTTTGCGCCATTATCTAATAGCGTTTCGGTAATAGCTTTTCCGATGCCTCTGTTTGCACCACTAACTAAAGCTGTTTTTCCTTTAATAGATACCTTCATTTGTTTCAATTTTTAATTTAATAGTGATTTAATCGGGTTTAAAAAAAGGTTATTTTAACTGAACCTTTTCACTTTGATATGTCCAAAGTGAATTCTATTTGTACTGAACGGTACAAATGTATAAATTGTTTTTGACCAAACGGTACAAATAAGTATTTTTTTTTTATTTTTGTAAAAAGTATATTATGCCAAGAGTAAAATCATTTAATAAGGAAGAAGCGTTAAAGAAAGCAATGGAACTGTTTTGGGAAAAGGGATATGCCGCTACCTCATTGAGTGATTTGACCACTCATCTTGGAATCGGTAAGGGCAGTTTTTACGCTACGTTTAATAGTAAACAAGCACTCTTTGAAGCAGCATTTGATTTGTATAGAAATTCGAAAGTGGAATTATTAGAACAACTTTTGAACTCGGAACCAAATATAAAAATTGGGTTGAGAAAACTATTGAATTTTAATATAGAAGAACTCCTAAGTGACCATAAACATAAAGGTTGTTTTATCACAAATACTTGTTCTGAATTTTCGGGTACAAATGAAATTTTAAAAGGAAAGTTGGAGGAACATTATAATATCTTTCAGCAAGTATTGGTCAATTATTTGAGGCGCGGGAAGGTTAGTCCTAAAAAAGCTGAATCCGTTGCTGCTACGATTATTACCTTTTTAATGGGAATGAGTCAACAAACAAAATTTAAGAGAGATAAAAAAAGTTACTTGGGTTCTATAAAACACTTGGTTGGACTGTTGGATTGAACTACACAGCCCGGCATAAGCAGAAATGGAATTCTCATTCTTAAAACTTGAACATTTGAATCATCTAATAATTTGGAAAGAGTTATCTCTTTTTATTGGCACTAACCAAAGAGCGATATCTAAACATCAACACCCATTAATTCAATTAATAGTTGGAGTTGATGAACCATTTCTATGGAAAGATGATAGTGGAACATGGATAGAAAAGAAAATTTTATTAGTGTCTCCAAACCATTCACATGAATGTAATGCTACCGGACAAAAAGTGTTAATTATTAGTATTGATCCTGATTCAATTTTGGGAGAATTTATTAAGCATCAATATTTGAATGTAAATTCTATCATTGATTTTTCATTTAAACAAAAAGAATTTGACATTATCAACTTGATGGAATTAATCAGGAAAAATAACTGGGATAAAATTCATCAGAGAATTAAAACCTTATTTGATTTTGATTCCAATATCTCTTTTTCCATTAAAAAAGATGAGAGAATTCAAAGCGTTCTGGATTACATTAATAATAATATTGATAGTGAAATTAATACCAAAAAATTAATGGAGATATCTTATTTAAGTGAAAGTAGATTGCTTCATTTATTTAAACAACTCATGGGATTGCCTATCCGAAATTATATTCTTTGGTGTCGAATACAAATTGCTTTTTATCAAATACTAGATGGCAATTCGCTCACTAAAACTGCCTATGTTGCTGGCTTCTCAGACCAAGCTCATTTAACCCGCACTTTTGTGAAGACCATAGGACTTCCTCCGTCGGCTATTTTAAAAAATAGCAAATTCGTTCAAGTTTTCTTTCCTGAGTAAACTCACCTTTGTATTCTAAATAATACAAAACATGAGTAAAAAAATTAAAATTTCTTTAGTTGCATTCGTTACAATTATTGCATTTTCAATAATTGGTTGTAGGTCATTACAGCCCCAGAGAGTCACTTATCAACTACCTCCAAGCCAATTGAAAAATAAAAATTGGGAGCAAATATTTGACAAGAAAACTAAAATCGATTCCTTTAAAATTCTTAATACGGGATCGGTTAAGGTACCATTGAACGGGATGTTAAATGAAGATAAGCTGAGTCTTAATCATGGACTAAATGATTTTTTATGGGTTGATGTTTTTGTTTTTTTATTTCATCATGAAAAGAATGGATGGTTTATGATCGACACAGGTCTTGACAGTACTTTTCAGAAAAAGGGAAATATTAATGGAATCTTGGCAGGGAAATTTATAAAAGATACCAAACAAAAAAAATCACAAAATATTGAAGCTCAACTGAAAAAAGAAAACAAATCGATCAATGGTATTTTTCTGACTCACCTTCATGGCGATCATACGGCAGGCTTACCCGAAATAGATTCTTCCATTCCAAAATATATAGGCAAGGGGGAAGAATATATTAGCATTCCACTAATCTATCGTTCAAATCATTTGACCAAAAAAGATACACTTAAAGAACTGGATTGGGAAAGCGGTTTTCCTATTTATCCACTTGAATCTGTCATTGATATATTTGGTGATGGATCATTTTTAGGAATTCATACTCCAGGACATTCTAATAGTCATTTATCCTACTTACTCATGACTAGCGAAGGCCCAATATTATTAACGGGTGATGCAAGTCACACCAAATATGGTTTTGAAAATAAGATTGAACCTGGCTGGGTTGATGACCAAAAGATAGCAGAAAATAGTCTAAGACAATTAGTGGAATTCCATGCAATGCATCCTATAATCAGAGTAATTAATGGTCATGAAAAATAAAAACTAAAAATAATATCGAAATAACTTATTCATCATTCTGTTTTAAATTACCAGGATTTAATGGCCTCCATCAAAATTTACTGCAACTATTTTTCATGAAATTAAACACTTGCCGATCCATAAAACATTAATAGAATACGTAGTTGAACAAGTATTCTATTATTGTTTTCAAGTTTAAAATCCAAAAAATATTGTAAATTTACCATTCAAAAAAGACCCACCAAACACAAAATTTTCTACCAGAAAATATCATTTAAAGAAAAGGAATGAAGAAGGAAAATACACGTAGACTTGCCGCTATTATGTTTACCGATATCGTAGGGTATACTGCCTTGATGCAGCAAGACGAAAATGCAGCCGCAGATAAAAGAGCACATCATCGAGAAGAATTCGAGCAAAATCACCAAAAATTTAATGGGGAAATATTACAATATTTTGGAGACGGAACTTTAAGCGTTTTTCAAAGTGGAGTAGAAGCAGTAGAATGTGCGATTGCCATTCAACGTGCTTTACAAAAAGGAGAACCCGTTCCTTTGCGAATCGGTTTGCATATGGGAGATATTGTTTTTGATGGAACAGATATTTATGGTGATGGCGTTAATTTGGCTTCCCGAATTGAAAGCATGGGAGTCGCAGGTGCCATTTTACTTTCCGAAAAGTTAAATGATGAACTTAAAAATCAGCAGCAAATTTCCACACAATCTTTGGGAAGTTTTGGCCTGAAAAATATTGACAATCCTATTGAAGTTTTTGCTGTAACGAATGAAGGAATCAATATTCCAAAACGTTCCGAACTCAAAGGAAAACAAACGGAATTAACCAAAACCATTGCTGTTCTTCCTTTGGTTAATATGAGTGCAGACGCTGATAATGAATATTTTAGCGATGGAATGACGGAAGAGATTATTAATGCGTTGGCAAAAATCAAAGGATTAAAAGTTACTTCCCGAACTTCTTCTTTCTTTTTTAAAAATAAAAATATTCCCCTCCAGCAGATTGGTCAAGAATTGAATGTAGCAACTATTTTAGAAGGGAGCATTCGTTTGTCAGGAAATAAAATGCGCATCACCGCACAGCTGATAAATGTAAAAGATGATTTTCATTTTTGGTCAGAAACTTTTGATCGATCGATTGATGATATTTTTGCGGTACAAGATGAGATAAGTTTATTGATTGCTGATCGATTAAGAGAACACTTGGGGCATTTTGAGTTAGGAAGTCAGTTGGTGGATAATCTGAATATCCCAATTGAATCTTATAAAAAATACTTAAAAGGTAGATACTATTTGATGAAGCTAAATGTGGAAGGAACTGAAAAAGCTATTTCCATTTTTCAAGAAGTCATCGCAACGCAACCCGATTTTACTTTACCCTATTTGGCAATCAATCAAGGATATGCATTTCTTGGAACGATGGGCTTGATGCCTGCGCCAGAATCTTTTGCTAAGGCTAGACCATTTTTGGATAAAGCCTTAGCGTTGAATCCAAATCTGCCAGAGTCTCAATTGAATTTGGCTTGGATTGCTTGTTGGCAAAATTGGGATTTTAAAAGTACTTATGAGCACCTTGGTAAAGCTATTGAAATTCGCTCGTCAGATGAAATATACCTGACGATGTCGAACACTTTGACTATTGAAGGGAAATTGAATTCTGCCCAAAACTATATTGATAAGGCGCTCCAACTTGATCCGCTCTCTGCGATGAATCATCATTATAAAGGATTTCTTTTTTACCTACAAGAAAAATATGATGAAGCAATTCCATACTTTAAAAAGAGTTTGCAATTAAAACCTGAGTTACCATTTCCTCATATTTATTTAGGTGGAATTCCAATTCTCGAAGGACGTCCAGCAGAGGGATTAACTTTTTTCCAAAACCTTCCAGAAAACGAAGGAGGAGATTTAACAAAAATAGGAGGAACAATAATGGCTTATGCAGCGCTTGGTAATGTAGCAAAAACAGCCGAAGGTATTGCAAAATTAGAAGCCGCTTTGCAATCAGATTCGATGGGAAGTGCGATGAAATTTTTAATCCTTGTCAAAACAATCATGGGCAAACACGATGAGGCAATGCAGCTATTAGAACAAGCAATTGGATATAAATTACCGTTAGCTTTGCTCGCTTTTACTGAACCCATACTCAAACCACTTCATTCGATTCCTCGTTTCCAAGAATTGATGCAGCAAATTTTTGGAGAAAAAAATGTGTCCGATTTTTCAAAAAAGAAATACAAGAAATCTTCGTTGAAGAAAAAAGAAGCTGAAAAGTATTATACGATTTTGGAAAAATATATGGAGGAGGAAAAACCCTACCTCCAAGGAAATTTAACCCTTCGCCAATTGGCTGAATTGATTGATCTCCATCCCAATTATTTGTCAGAATTATTGAATGAGAAAATGGGGAAAAACTTTTCAGAATACATCAATCACTTTCGAGTGGAAACTTTTAAAAAAATTGCCACAGCTCCTGAAAATTCTCACCTTTCCTTATTAGGACTTGCGTATGAAAGTGGTTTTAATTCTAAAACTGCCTTTAATACTTTTTTCAAAAAAGAAACTGGAATGACTCCGAAGCAATTCTTAAAATCTGTTTCTCCAAAATAAGAATCAAAACAATCAATCTATTTTTTGAAGCGACTTTTATGACCTTTTATCTTTTTCTTTAAGTGTTTTTTCTTTTAGAAAAAAACAAAACTAAGCAATGGGAACATACATGAAAAGTTATAATGAGTCATAAAAAGTCAGCGTCAAAATTTTAATTACCTCACTTACTATCATTAGAATTATTTATTCCAACCAATAAGTTCCGATTTATAATTTAGAACGATTCCCCTTCCTGCTTCCTTTAATTTTGAGGTATGAAAAGCAAAACAACTTTTCATTTTTATTAACCTATAAAAAAAATTAAAGATGAACTCAACAAAGATCAATTCTGCCAAAGTGAAATCTGAAAAGATAGCTTCTAATAAAATGAAAGCAATAATTTCCACAGGCTACGGCGGACCAGAAATATTACAATTGCAAATAGTTGATAAGCCAATTCCAAAAGAAGATGAGGTGCTAGTAAAAATCCATGCCGCTGCAATCACGAGAGCAGGAACCATGATGCGAACGGGGAAACCAATTATTGGAAGGTTATATTTAGGACTTACCAAACCTAGAAATCCAATTCCAGGAACTTCCTTTTCAGGAGTAATTGAACAAGTTGGAAAGGATGTAACCGACTTTGAGATAGGTGATAAAGTGTTTGGAGAATCCCTCGATATTTTTGGTACTCACGCTGAATATGTTTGCATTAAAGAGGAAGGTATTATCACTCAGATGCCTAAAAATATTTCTTTTGAACAAGTTGGAGGAATAGGAGATGGGCCAATGACCTCATGGAATTTTCTTCAAGAATTAACTCAACTTCAAGCAGGTCAAAGTATTTTGATCAATGGCGCATCAGGAAGTTTGGGAACAGCTGCTGTTCAAATAGCTAAGCACTTAGGTGCAATTGTTACAGGCGTTTGTAGTACTCAAAATATCGAATTAGTAAAATCACTTGGAGCGGATTATGTGATTGATTATAAAAAAGAAGACTTCACTCAAAATGGGATAACCTATGATATTATTTATGATACTGTTGGTAAAAGTTCTTTCTCAAAATGTAAAAAATCGTTGAATGAAGAAGGGGAGTATCTTTCTCCAGTTTTAGGAATGAGTCTTCTTTTACAAGTTTTACGCACTTCAATATTTGGAAAAAAGAAAGCCAAATTTTCAGCGACCGGAACACTCTCTAAAGCAAAGACTAAAGGTTTTCTTAAAGAAATAAAAAAACTTTATAAGACTGGGAAATTGAAAACAATAATTGATACTCGATATGATTTGGAAGATGTAGCCGAGGCTCATCGATACATTGACAAAGGACATAAAAAAGGAAATATAGTCATCACGTTAAAACCTTCGATATGAAAATGTATCCCCAACCTTCGAAATATTTTTATGTAGATATTTTTATTTTGTTGTGCTTGATTTATTTTATTACTTCCGCTTTTATTTCAATTGAGGTTTTAAAAGAGATGGAAATAATTGGTGATAATACGACAACAATTCCTAAATATTTTAGCTGTTTTTTGAATCAATTTGTTGATCTTAATTTTAAAGATTTTTTAATCGATGTTGCTTGGTATTTGTTTTTTTATATTTTGCTTGAGATGATTAGTAAAGTATTTTCAATACTTGAAATAATTGCAAAGATCATCGGGAATCCAATTAAAATAAATATCAAGTTGCTGAATAAATATTGCACCTTGTTGCTCTTAATCCTAGCTGGGAAGTTTTTAGTTTTCTTAATAACTTCTTTATTTTAAACCTACAATTTTCAACTTTAAAAAGAATGAATCATGAATATCTTAGAAAAATTTAACGAAGTCAAAGATTATTTTTCTCCAAAAATAATTGGAGAGGTAAATGATACCTACATTAAAATTGCTAAAATAAAAGGAGAAAAAGTTCCTTGGCATGCACATCTAAATGAAGATGAGATGTTTTATATTTTGGAAGGAAGTTTATTTTTTGAAATAGAAAATGCGGAAGATTTTACGATGACCACAGGTGATTTTTTTATAGTAAAAAAAGGAATTAGACATCGAGTTTCCTCCACCGAAGAATGTAAAATAATGTTGATCGAAAATAAAACAACTGCTCATACTGGTGATGTGATTTCTGAAATAACAAAGTCGATAAGTGAACAGAAAAAATAAGAGCTTTTTACAGGATAGCTAGAATTTTTTTTGGTACAAAATTAGTATTACTTAAAACTCTAACATGTAAGCCTATTTATATTTAAACTTTTGCCTAAAAAAATATTAATATGCTTATTGCTAAAAAGCCTACCAACGAGGTCCAGAGACAGACCTCCCTAGAGTCTTTTAATATTCTAGATACATTACCTGAAACAGAATATGATAATATTACCGCAATAGCTGCAAAAATATGTGGTACTCCAATTGCCTTAATTTCATTAGTCGATAATAATCGTCAATGGTTCAAATCTAAACAAGGTTTAGGTGTTGATGAAACACCGAGGGATGTGGCATTTTGTGCTCATGCCATTTTACAACCTGATAAATTATTTGAAGTAAAGGATGCAACTAAAGATCAACGATTTGTGGATAATCCTTTAGTGACAGGTAATCCAAATGTTGTTTTTTATGCAGGATCACCTTTGGTAACACCTGATGGGGAAGCATTAGGAACGCTTTGTGTAATTGATCACCAACCTCGGGAGATTAGTCAAGAGTCAAAAGATTTACTTTCGTTACTTTCTCACCATGTGGTCACTCATATGCAAGTTCGAAAAAATAATGGGGTACTTTTTCAACTTAACGAGCAATTAAATCAAGAAATAGAAAACCGTAAAAATAAAGAAGAACAACTTAAATTAGCAGTAGCACAAGCTCAACAAGCGGAGCGAGCAAAGGATCAGTTTCTTTCCAATATGTCGCATGAGATTCGAACTCCGATGAATGGCATCATGGGAATAGCTAAACTTTTACTTAAAGAATCTAGCCTTAGCGAAGACCATAAAGACTTGGTAAAACATATCGATTACTCTGCCAATCACTTACTACATATTATTAATGATATTTTAGATTTTTCAAAACTTGATTCGGATAAACTAATATTTGAAGAGATCAATTTTGATCTTAGTGATTTGTTGAAAAACATATATCATTCCCTTTCTGTTAAGTCGAATGAAAAAAATATTGAATTTGATATTCGTAATGATATTAGAATCCCGAGTACCCTATGTGGTGACCCTTATCGACTAGGTCAAATCATTTTAAATTTGGCTAGTAATGCGATTAAATTTACAAACTCGGGTGGAGTATATATTGATTGTAGTCTTCAATCTGAAACAGAATCGGAGACTATTATCGCTTTCAAAATTAAGGATACAGGAATAGGTATTCCTGCAGATAAGGTTGATTATATTTTCGAACAATTCACACAATCAGATTCTAGTGTTTCTAGAGAGTATGGTGGAACAGGATTAGGATTAGCCATTTCTAAAAAACTGGTGAGTCAATTCGGGGGTGAGATTAAAGTCATTAGTGAAATAGGGAAGGGAAGTACTTTTAGTTTTACAGTCGCTTTGGGAAGAGCGAAGAAAGCCTCCGTTCCAGCAAAAATAATTGAGGTTCTTCCTAGTGAAGTACCTAGTATGTTAGCTTCGGATATAACTATTTTATTAGCAGAGGACAACAAACTTAATCAAATCGTTGCTACGAAACATTTAAAAAAGTATGGATTTGAAATAGATGTTGCTGACAATGGAAAGATAGCAATTGATATGTTGCATAAAAAGAAATACGATCTTATTTTGATGGATATCAATATGCCTGTGATGGATGGAATAGAAGCAACGATGCAAATTAGACAATTGAATATACCTCAAAGTTCTATTTTAATTGTTGCCATGACAGCTTCTGTTTTAGCAAAGGATACTAAAAAATGTTTAGCAGCGGGTATGGACGATTTCATTTCTAAACCTTTTGATCCAGATAAATTAAATGATAAAATAATTAGTTTAGTGATAAACCAAAATACACTTCAGGAAAATTAAGCGTAGTACTCTCGATAGTTAGTTAAAAATTTAAACATGCTCCTATTTATGTTTTGTTTCTGTGAGGTATTTTTCCAATTTTCCTTAGATATGCTCTAAGTAATTATTTCTCATTCTAAATTATTCTCGTAATAATTTCAACTGAGTAATCTTTAGTCCTTTCCTTTTTTTTTAAAGTATATTGGCAGATATGGCAAACGTTTGATCCTTTATGTTATATTGGAATCAAACAAAACAATTTACTAATATGGTTACTCAGTACATTATTTTAATTTTATACTTTCTTGTCTTATTTGCCATTGGATATTTTGCTTCCAAAAAAATAAATAATATCGACGACTATTATGTTGGAGGTAAGAAAATGGGATATTGGGTAGTGGCATTTTCCTCTAGGGCAACAGGAGAATCAGCTTGGTTATTACTAGGATTAACTGGAATGGGAGCGATGGCAGGTATCTCAGCTTTTTGGGTAGTGATAGGAGAGGTCATAGGTGTTGCAGCCGCGTGGTTTTTGATGGCCAAACCTTTCAAAAAAATGACGGATGAATATAAATCCATCACTATTCCAGATTATCTGGTAAGCCGATTTAAATCTAAAACACATACGCTTAGAAAAATAGCTGCTACTGTATTAAGTGTTTTTGTCATAATTTATGTGAGCGCTCAAATTGATGCGACGGGATCAGCTTTCGAATCATTTCTAGACTGGAATTATTACACAGGTGCAATCGTTGGTTTTTTATTGGTCTTATCTTATATATTTTCTGG
Organism: Saprospiraceae bacterium; assembly: GCA_045104975.1. GTDB lineage: Bacteria > Bacteroidota > Bacteroidia > Chitinophagales > Saprospiraceae > CAJQQY01. Next base: position 1,194 of record JBGCCY010000081.1, on the reverse strand, counting down.
CGGATTTGTAGCAGTAGCCTGGTCGGATTTATTTCAAGGATTATTAATGTTATTTGGGTTATTACTATTGCCGACGGTGGCATGGCTATTAATTACTGATCCTCCGTTATTTGAAGGAATCCAAGCAATTGATCCAGGACTTATGAATATCTGGGGAGCAGGCGGATTGACGACGGTTAATATATTTGCCATTTTAGGTTTTATGATGATTGGATTAGGTTTTATGGGATCGCCTCAATTATTTGTTCGATTTATGTCGATCAAAGATGAAGATGAAATTAACAAAGGAAGATGGGTAGCGATTGCTTTTACGATTCTTACAGATTCTGCTGCTGTGATGGTGGGAATAATTGGACGGTATTATTTCAACGAAGCAGGAACGGATATAGAAGCAACACTTGGGAATAGTGCACAGGATGTATTACCGATGTTGGTAAGTGAAGTGATGCCAACGGTACTTGTTGGACTTTATGTGGCAGTAGTTTTATCAGCGATTATGTCTACGATTGATTCTCTTTTAGTGGTTGCTTCAAGTGCCATCACACGAGATGTTTATCAACAAATTTTACATCCTGATGCCGATGATAAAACGTTAACTAGTTTATCGAGAAAAGTAACGGTGGTGATGGCATTTCTTGCTTTGGGACTTTCTCTTTTAGTTTCAGTACTCTCGCCTGATAGAACGATCTTTTGGTTTGTGATGTTTGGGTGGTCTGGAATTGCAGCTACTTTTTGCCCGGTGATGATCTTGTCGATGTTTTGGAAAGGCTATACTGAAAAAGGAGCGATCGCTTCGATGCTTACAGGATTTTTAAGTGTGCCTCTTTTTAAATTTGGAGCAACGCAACTTCCTGATGTCGGTATCCTTTTTGAGAAAATGGATGTATTGTTACCTTCCTTTTTAATGGCGATGCTCGTTGGGTTTATTGTCAGTAAATTGGATAAAAAAGGACAGGGAGTTATTACAGATGTTAGTTCTTAAATATATTGAATTTTAAATTTTAAATAAAAAGTGATGAGTAGTTTCAACTATTCATCACTTTTTATTTAGAGCATGTTTAAACTTTTAACTAACTGAAAGTCAATGATTTGTGGTTCTTGCTAACAATTTCATTTGAAGTTTAGCGAGCTAAATAAAAATTAAATTGGACGTAAGGTTCATAAAGCGTTGATTTTCAGGACGGTAAAAATTTA
>JBGCCY010000080.1:0-12749 GCA_045104975.1 Saprospiraceae bacterium | reverse complement strand
AATCTTAATCACATTTTGTGTCATGATTCAAATGCATTGCAGAATATAATTTACCTTTTGCTGATCGCAGCTATGATGATTTTAATTTATCGAAAACGAAATAAGATTAAATCTTACAAAACTGCTAAAAACCGTTTTTTCAAAGAACTACAAGATATTATTCTATTTCAGATAATTTCAAATCCTCAAGGGGTAGAAAAATTAAAACACATTCTTAAAAATAGAATATTAAAAGAATGATTTTATGCACGACTAACTTCAAGCGTTAACACCTCTAAATTCTGAATTTGGATAAAAGATTAATCAACAATTTTTTTCCGTAATTCAAAATTCTTTCCTAGGTAAACCTTCCGAACCATTTCATCTGCAGCCAATTCTTCCGCCGTTCCTGCTTTCAAAATATTTCCTTCAAACATTAAATAAGCTCGGTCAGTTATAGAAAGTGTCTCTTGAACATTATGATCGGTAATCAAAATTCCAATATTTTTATCTTTTAATTTTTCGACAATCCCTTGAATATCTTCCACCGCAATCGGATCAATTCCAGCAAAAGGTTCATCGAGCAAAATAAATTTTGGACTAGTTGCCAAAGCTCTAGCAATCTCAGTTCGACGACGTTCTCCACCTGAAAGTGAGTCTCCTGAATTTTTTCGCACCTTATGCAAATTGAATTCGTCAATCAAACTTTCCAATTTTTCAGCCTGCTCACTTTTAGTTAAGGTAGTCATTTCCAAAACCGCTTTTAGATTATCCTCCACGCTCAATTTTCTAAAAACAGAAGGCTCCTGAGGCAAATATCCAATTCCTTTTTGCGCTCGTTTATACATTGGTAACTGCGTGATATTTTCATCAGCCAAAAAAACATTTCCAGCATTCGGTTGAATAAATCCTACCGTCATATAAAAGGTAGTCGTTTTTCCAGCACCATTCGGTCCAAGCAATCCAACGATCTCTCCTTGGTGAACTTCAATGGAAACTTCTTTGACAACTTTTCGACTGCCGTAGATTTTGACTAGTTTTTCTGATCTTAAAATCATGTGAATTTTTTTTCAAAAAATTAGTGATGAATGATGAGTGATAAGTTTCGCTCGTCAAAAAACTCATCACTTATCACTCTGAGTTTATCACTCAAATAATTTAATTCTTCCCTCCACGTTCCGGTTTTGGAACATCCGATTTCGGTTTTTCCGAAGCTGGCGGTGGAGCTGATTTATTTCCTTTTTTTGGTTTTGCTTTTTCATCGGCGGAGACGGTTGCATCTAATTCCCAACCTGCTCGCAACTCTTCTAATTCTCTCGTAAATAACGGCTCAGGTTGTGAAAGATTATCGTAGTTCCCCGTATCCCATCTGCCATTTCCATTCGTATCTTGAATCATTCGAATGGAATATTTTCCCGTTGCGATAGATTTAAAAATCTTTTTGAAAATAGTATCACCACTCATCGGAATGATTTCGACTAGTGCATTTGATTTATCTAACAATTCAATTACATAATTTTTATCAGGTTGCATATCGACAACAGTTAAGGTCATATCTCCAAAATCACCAGTAGTTTTTACTTCCAAGGTCTGAGTAAGTGTATCATTCTGCAGACCGAAAAAATCTGTCAAAGCTCCAGGAAGTAACTTTAATTGATAAGGTGTTTTTTCTTTAAAAGGATATTGAATGAGTAATATTCTTTTGTCAGTCGAATCAATTTTTATCGTTGGAACAACTCTTTGAAAAGTCGTATCTGCAAGAATTGCCACCAAGCTGGTATCGATATTTTCCAGAGGATGATTAAATAAAATGGAAGAATTCTTATTGGCTCTAACTTCCAATTTTGATTTTGGGGTGATTTCTTTTGCAGGTGTTAATTTCTTTTTTTGGAAAAAATTAATCCTCGACAATTTTGCAATCTTAATCGTGTCAGGAGAAAAAGTATCTCTCGCCACAAAAACATTCCAACTAGTATCTCTCGGCAAATCATACCAAAGTAAAACGGAATCTTTTGTAGTTTGCAAATAAGTTCTTTGCCCTACATCTTCAAAAGTAAGTTTATATTCTTCCTCTTGTGGTTTTCGATTAAAACCAAAAGCGATACGTCCATACTTCTTTTTGTCTTCCCCTTGAAGTTGCAATGGAGCTTCCTCCTTAAACATTTGCAAAGTCAAATCCACTTTCGTTGAATCGGTCACGACAATCGGTTCTTTTAAAAAACCAATTTTTTCACTTTCATTATCAAACAAATAATTAGCATTTCCATCAACCAAAGCAAATACTTTAAAGGTATCAGCCCGAACATTTTTTATAGAAAACTTTCCACCTTCATCCGTTTTTGCAAAATAAAAAGGCTTCTCTTTTCGGACTACTGTATCTGATAAATTATCGTACAACATGACCAAAACATCTTTCACCGGTTTTTTATCAAATGCCTCTACGACTTGTCCTGTCACTTCCAAAGAATCAATAAAATCTCCTGTAGAAAAAACAAAACGCAAATCTTCTACAGGATTTCGCTCAGTCAAATCTTGAACGGCTGTTCCAAAATTAATCGTATAAGTTGCATTCTCTCGCAAAACTTCCTTTTCATCAAATTCAAATCGAACCGTTTTCTTTTTTAAAGAGACATCAAATTTTTCTCGCAATGGAGGCGAAACAACCACTTGTTTGAATACATCATTTAACTGCAACCATTCATTGAAAGTCAATTCGATGGTTTGCTTTTTAAAATTTGTTTGATAGTTAGGAGTAGATTTTGAAATATCAATAATGGGAGGAATAGTATCTTTTTTTCCACCAGTCAGAGTCCCCTGATTGGCGCAACCAATCAAAGTCAAAAAAACAATTGTCGTGATAAAAAAAGTGGAAAAATATTTTTGCATAAAAGTCTGTTGTTCAGAAGTCTCGCAAAAATAAACGGAATTGCGAAGTTATGTATATATATGTGTGGTTAATTAATTCTTAAAGTATACTTCGAAACGACTGCTTCGATGTTATTTATATCCAAAGTGGGAGCTTCAGACTACTTACGCTTATTTCTAGGATGAAATAGAATGATCGTCTCTTTCAAATATTCCGTATCCAAATGCGTATAAATTTCCGTCGTAGTGATACTTTCATGTCCCAACATATCTTGCACCGCTTTCAAATCAGCACCACCTTCTACCAAATGAGTAGCAAAAGAATGTCGAAAAGTATGCGGACTTACTACTTTAGTAATGCCTGCTTTTTTTACCGCATCTTTGATAATCATAAAAATCATCACACGAGTCAGACCTTTTCCACGACGATTTAGGAAAACGATATTTTCATGTTCGGGATGAATTTTCGATAATTGGTTTCGATAATTATTGACGTAAAAATAAATCTGTTGCAAAGCTTCTTCCCCAATTGGAACAATTCGCTCTTTATTATTTTTTCCAATTACCTTTATAAACCCAATATCAGGATAAAGATTCGATAATTTTAAATTCACCAATTCACTCACCCGAAGTCCACAAGCATACAAAGTTTCCAACATCGCACGATTTCGATGCCCTTGTGGATGACTCAAATCTATTGCTGCAATAATATCTGCAATTTCATCATAAGAAAGTACTTCTGGAATCTTCCGAGAAATTTTAGGTGCTTCTAAAAGTTCAGTTGGATCTTCATTAATAATATCCTCAAGCAATAAATATTTGTAAAAAGTCTTAATCCCAGAAATGATTCTTGCTTGGGAAGTTGCGCCCAAACCTAAATCACTTAAGGTGAAAATAAAATTTTCCAGTTCTTTGAATTTTACTTCAGCTGGAGAAAGTTCATATTTATGATTAATTAAAAACCGTTCTAGTTTTTCAACATCACAAGAATAGGCTTCGATGCTATTTTCGCTAAGCGAACGCTCGAGTAAAAGGTAAGCCTTGAAGCCATTTATGTGAGGTGTCCAGTTCATATTTTTTTGACAAAAATAGTATTTTATACGTGGTGGTCTGCTTTAGCTGGCCTAAAAAAAATGAGTGTAGCGATTTTTTTCTCAAAAAAAGTTAATACCAAAAAAATTACAATGCTCTTTTTTTAGATCAGCTAAAGCAGACCACCACGTAATATAAATTGCAAAGTCTCCCAAGACTTTCTAAATTTACCTTTTCAAAAAAACAACTAAACAATAAATGCCAGTATTTTGGTTAACAGACGAACTTTCTTTTCCTCCCGCTGATCTTGCGAATGAAGATGGAATATTAGCAGTTGGCGGAGACTTGTCCACCGATCGGTTACTATTGGCATATAGCATGGGTTTATTTCCTTGGTTCAATCCTGAAGACCCAATTTTGTGGTGGTCACCTGATCCTCGATTTATTTTGTATCCACAAAACCTGAAAGTGTCGAAAAGCATGCGACCTTATTTTAATCAAAAAAAATTCACGGTAACCTTTGATACTCAATTTGAAAAAGTAATGGCTGCTTGTCAGCAACAATATCGAAAAGGACAAGGCGGAGGAACTTGGATTACGGATGAAATGATTGATTCCTACACAGAATTAAATCGAATGGGATTTGCTCATTCGGTAGAAGTTTGGCAAGGCGAAGAACTGGTTGGCGGATTATATGGAATTTCTTTGGGGAAAATATTTTTTGGAGAATCCATGTTTGCAAAAGCCTCGAATGCATCGAAATTTGGTTTTATCACTTTAGTTCAAAAATTAAAAGAGTTAGATTTTTGGTTGATCGATTGCCAGCAGCGGACACAACATCTTGAAAGTTTGGGTGGAGAATTTATTGACCGAAAAGACTTTATAAGTTTTATGGAAAAAAATAAAATCCAAGAAACAACCCAAGGAAATTGGGGAACGCTTTTTTCAAAAAATGAAAATGGACAGTCTCTCGAGGAAAAATAAATTCTGTAAACAGTATAAAAGCTAATTTTCCTTCCCTTTGATTCAAATTATTATTTCCTACTTTTGCGTTCAAAAATATACTATAAAATGCGTTTATCCCTTTTACTGATTTTAGCTACTATCTTTTTATTTTCATTTAACATATTTGAATCCGACAAAGAATATCCTCAAGATTATTTCCGTTCGCCGGTGAGTGGAACGATTCGCTTGTCAGGTACATTTGGCGAGTTGCGCCCAAATCATTTGCATGCAGGAATTGACATCAAAGCCAAAGATGGAAAGATTGGTCAAGCACTTTATGCAGCAGCAGACGGTTATGTTTCGCGGATCAAGATGCAATCAGGTGGCTACGGAAAAGTATTGTACATCGATCACCCAAATGGCTACACCACAGTCTATGCACATATGCATGAGTTTGACAAAGAAGTGGAGGATTATGTCAAAAGAATGCAAAAAGAAAAAGAATCTTTTGCTGTCGAACTATTTCCAAAACCAAATCAATTCAGTTTTAAGAAAGGAGACAAGGTTGGAAAATTAGGAATGTCTGGTCGTTCGTATGGGCCACATTTGCATTTTGAAATTAGAGATACTAAAACGGAAAAACCAATCAATCCGCTACTTTTCGGAATTAATGTTACCGATAATATTCCTCCTCGAATTCATCAATTAAAAATTTATAATCTTAATGATAAACGAGAAACCCAAAAAACAAAGACCATTGATTTATTGAAAAATGGGAAAAGATATTCCGTGCGGAAAGATACATTGACCATCGGAGCATGGCGAGTTGGGTTAGCATTAAAAACGTATGATAATCAAAATGGGGCTTCCAATTGGAATGGAATTTATTCCTTGGAAATGTTTCAAGACGATCAACCGATTTATAATTTTAAAATGGAAACATTCTCTTTCGATGAAACAAGATATATCAACGCACATTTGGATTACGAAGAACAAGTCGTCAAAAAAAGTTACTTCAATCGATGTTATGAATTGCCTGGAAATGAATTATCTATTTATGGAACACAGTCTGATGCAGGAATGATTTCTTTGAAAAAAGGGAAGGCGAGCAAAATAGAAATGGTGATTAAAGATGTGGCTGGTAATCGTTCTACGCTGAAATTTTGGGTAAAAAGGGGAGAGGTAAAAGATCCTCCTTCCAAAACATTTAATTATGTTTTACCTTACGATGAAGACAACCAAATTGAAACTGGATCCCTTTCTCTTTTCTTGAAAAAAGGAACACTTTATGAAAATTTGTATTTGAAATACAATACTTCGATAGATGAATCCGAAGGTGTATTTTCAACGGTACATCAAATTCATGATTACAAAACCCCTGCGCATCGGTATTTTGATATCGGAATTAAACCATCTGGACTTCCTGAAAATTTGCAGGATAAAGCATTCATTGCCTACTGCGGGAAATCCAAAACACCTCAAAATTGTGGAGGGAAATGGAAGGAGGGAAAACTTACGGCTAAAGTCCGAGACTTCGGAAACTATTGTATCATGATCGATACCAAGCCTCCGACCATCCAACCGATTCGTTTTAAGTCAAATATGCGAGGTGCTTCCAAAATGACTTTTAAAGTCAAAGAGAATTTTAATACTGCTCGGAATATTGAACCTTTTACGTATAAAGTTACTGTCGATGGGAAATGGATATTGATGGATTATGATGGGAAAAATGATTTGTTGATTCATCGATTTGATGGAAGTATCGAGAAAGGAAAACATTTGCTTAGAATTGAAGTAAGGGATGATCGAGGGAATGAGAAAGTTTATGAGAGAGAATTTACGAGATAATTTCCCAAAACATTTTTTACTTCAGGATGTTTTTAAAGTGAGATAATTTTTTAGAAAAAAGAACAAAGCACATACATGACACATTTAAAACCAGGCGATAAAGCACCTAACTTCTCAGGCGTAAACGAAAACGGAGAAAAAGTTGCACTCAAAGATTTTAAAGGAAAGAAACTCATCCTATTTTTTTACCCAAAAGATAATACACCAACTTGTACCGTCGAAGCATGCAACTTGCGAGACAACTATTCGATGCTGCAAGAGAAAGGATATGAGTTACTTGGCGTCAGTCCAGACACTCAAAAAAAGCATCAAAATTTCATCAAGAAATTTGATTTTCCATTTCCACTTTTGGCTGATGAAAGTTTAGACGTAACTAAAGCTTTCAATGTTTGGGGACCTAAGAAATTTATGGGAAGAGAATTTGATGGTTTGCATCGAACAACTTTTGTCATAGATGAAAAAGGAAAAGTCGAACAAGTTATTACCAAAGTAAAATCGAAAGATCACGCTGCGCAAATTCTTGCAGGCTAAACAGATAGCAGTTTTTCAGTAGGCAGTAAACAGTTCGAAATTGCATACTGCCTACTGAAAACTGCTAACTGTTCTTAGCAAAAGCAATCGTAGCCATACTCACCTTTGTTCCTTCTACTTCCAATATCTTAATAGCTCCTGCTTCAAGCGTTGCTCCTGTTGTCAAAACATCATCCACCAAAAGAATATGTTTATTTTTTAATTGCTCAGGTCGTTTGACATGGAAAGCTTTGATGACATTTTGGAAACGTTCGATTCGTGATTTTTGAGTTTGAGTTTCTGTGAAAAATTTTCTTTCAAGTGCATCTTTCGACCAAGGAACTTCCATCGTTTCAGAAAGCCCTTCTGCAAAAACATCACTTTGATTAAAGCCTCTTTGAATTTCCTTTTTGAAATGCAAAGGAATTGGAACGATCAAATCAACGTCTTGATAAAGTTCAGATTTGAGTAAAGTTCTTCCGAGCATTTTTCCCAAAATAATTCCGACTTCTTTTTTCCCTTTATATTTTAAATTAAAAATTAGGTTTTGCGTTTTACTTTTTTTCAAAAAATAAAACAGAGAAGTGGCTGTGTGAATATCGACCCGTCCCCAAAGTTTTTTAGTAAAATCATTTTCTTTAAATAAATGAAAATCTGTTCGAGGTAAACGAAATTCGCAAGTGATACAAATAATTTGATTTGGCGGTAAATGCCGTTTTCCGCATGCCAAACAAAGGCGTGGATAAAATAAACAAATGGCGTCGTCGAGAGATTGTAGGATAAGATTCATCCTTTAAAATAAATAATATTGGAGTGCTATGAAAATATTGTTTTCAAGTATTTATGATAACAATATCTATTGACTGGCGAGCAAAAAAAAACGTCCGTCCTGAAGAACAGGACAGACGCATCAAAACAAAACGAAAAACCAACTTTAAACAAGTTTCTTTATATATCTAGATTAGATTATTTGCTTATTGATACTATAGTAACCACTTTTCCTTAAAAATTGTTTCAATAAAAGTGTTAATAAAATCCTAAATATTAAAATAGATGATATTTTTTCAAATGTTTAGAATTCTACTTTTAAGACTATCAAAAAATCAAAAGTCACATTTTAATTTTTTGTTATCCTTTTTTTAGGATTACGGGTATTTCTTTAATTTTTCCACTTCTATTTATAGTGATATTAACTTTTTCTCCTTGACGTTTTGTCCCTACCAATTCTTGTAATTTTGGAGAAGAGTTGACTTTCATTCCATTTACTTTGATGATGATATCATTTTCTTGGATACCTGCATACTCTGCAGCGCCACTTTTTACAAGACCAACAACAACAACACCTTGCGTAATATTTAGTCCTAATTCATTTGCAATATCATTATCTAAACTTTTAATATTGATACCTAAGAATCCTCTTTGATATGAACCGAACTCAATAATATCTTGGGCAATTTTTTCCATAAAATTTACAGGAATTGCAAATGAATAGCCTGAGTAACTTCCTGTTTGAGTAGCAATAGCTGTATTGATTCCAAGCAATCGTCCTTGAGCATCGACTAGTGCACCGCCACTATTTCCAGGGTTGACAGCAGCATCAGTTTGAATAAATGATTCGATAGAAGAGCGTCCTTGAATAATTCCAATATCTCTTCCTTTTGCACTAATGATTCCAGCAGTCACCGTTGAGTTTAAATCAAAAGGATTACCGACAGCCAAAACCCATTCGCCAATTCGAGCTCGTTCAGAATCTGCTTGCTTCAAAACAGGAAGACGACGTGCATCAATTTTTAAAACGGCTATATCTGCTTGAGCTTCAGTTCCTACTATGGTAGCTTTGTATGTTCGATTGTCAGAAAGTGTAACTTCAATTTTATCAGCACCTTCAATCACATGGGTATTTGTAATGATGTATCCATCTGAACTATAGATGACTCCAGAGCCAGTTCCGCCTCGGAGACCACCACCTTCAGGATTTCCAAAAAGATAATCGAGCGGATTGCCAGAATTTTCTTGTTGACTTCTACCACTAGTTGCAGTAATGTGAACAACAGAAGGAGTAGCTTTTTCAGCTGCATCTGCAAAATCAAAAGGAGCAGTAGCTGAACCAGCTCTAATATTTAAATTATTGGAAACTGGTTGAGCATAGTTTTCAATAGTTGGAGTATTTTCTATCGAAGAAGTTCGGAGTGTGTAAACGCCAGCGAGTGTTATCATACCACCGATGATTCCAGCGAAAACAAGCGAAAATAAATTTTTCATAATGATTGACGTTTTATGTAGATTAAAAAAATATAGATAGAGTTGAGATGATGTGTATTGAATATTTAGATTACTAGACAATCGCAATACTCATCATCTTAATTCTATCTATCTATTTAACTAGGTTAAAAAAGAAAAAATTATCCAAAAGAATAATTGCAAAAATAACGGTATTGCCTTATGTTTGTTGATAGACTAAATTGCTTTAACAGGAAATTAACAACCAATTGGATCCCATTCGCCTTTCCTAATTATTTCTAACCAAATACAACAACTACAATCCAAACTCCGTATATCAATAAACTTGATTCTTAGAGAAACACATATTGGTTTGACATTAAACTTTATTTTAAAAAAAACGACTACCGCTATGAAGAAGCATATTCTTCAAATCGATGTCATCGAAGGACTTCTAAAACCTGAGACAGACATTGAACATCAATTAATTAACCATCCTGATTTTAAGGAAGGACTGTTTTGGGGGAAGCCCCGATATGGTCATCCTGAGGGTAAAGTTATTTATCATATTGCGGAAGTACTCAAAAATATCGACCAACTAAATATTAATCTCCACACGCGGCAACAACTTCGGTTAGTGGCATTCTTACATGATACATTTAAGCATCTAGAAGATACGAGAAGACCGAGAGATTGGTCTAAACATCATAGTATATTAGCGTTGAATTTTGCTAAACAGTTTATCGACGACGAAGTGGTTTTGAAAATTATAGAGCATCATGATGAAGCTTTCTATAGTTGGAGAATGCAATATGTTTTTAATAAAATTGAAGAAGGCGAGAAACGAACAGAGAAATTATTGAAAAACATGGGAGATGATTTGCAAACGTATTATCTATTTTTTAAATGCGATACTCGAACAGGAGATAAAAATCAAAAGCCATTAATTTGGTTTGAAACAACCATTCCAAATATTGAAGTAGTTAATTTCTAGGAAAAAAATTACATCATCTTTTGTACCACTAAATTTCTTTGTGAAATCTAGTGGTATTTTTTTGTCAAGAAAAGATCACGCAACATTGGAACGTGTTGAATGTCATTATAAATGTGTATCATTTTTTACAAAATAAAATACATGGAAGAAAGCGTTTCAAAATGAACTTCTATTTTTTAATGAGAAATATTAATTTTGCATCGCTAATTTTTTAAAAGTCAAAATAAATTATTTCTAAATCAACTAATCATAATTAATATGAAAAATCTTTGGTTCGCATTAATTCTTCTTTTTTCAGCTAGTCAACTTTTTGGACAAGCATCATTAGAAGCCATTGATGACATTCCTGCTAGCCTTGCCGCAACTATTACTGCAGACGATCTACGAGCTCACTTATCAGTTCTTGCTTCCGACGAATATGAAGGAAGAGAAACAGGAACTGAAGGAAATCGTAAAGCAGCTGAATATATTGCTAATCATTTTAAATCATTAGGATTACCGACGATTGGTGATGACAATTCTTACTACCAAAATGTAATGTTCACTTGGACGAAATGGGAGGAAGCAAGTTTGGAAGTGAACGGCGAAAAATTCAGACACCTTTGGGAGTTTTTATCTTTCCCTTCTCGCAATGGAGAGATGCCGATGTTACAAATTGATGAAGTGATATTCTTAGGATATGGGATCGATGATGAAAAGTATAGTGATTACGGCAAGAAGAATTTAAAGGGAAAAACCATCATGGTTTACAAAGGAGAACCGATGGATAAAAAAGGAAATTCTCGAATCACCGGAAATACAACTCCTTCTGAATGGACTACGAACTGGGAAATGAAATTAAAAAAAGCACATGAGAAAGGAGTGAAGACGGTCTTGTTTATTGAGAATAATTTACAAAAAGAAATCAGCGAAAACCGAAGATTTCTAGTTGGTGCAAAAATGACATTAGGAGAGCAAGCTGATCCTTCGACGATGTATGCAAATAGTGCTTATATTTCAACTAATATTGCCAAAGCAATCATGGGAAAGAAAGCAAGAAAAGTAATCAAGGCAAGAAATAAAATTAAGAAAAAAGGAAAGTCAAAAAGTGTTACACTTAAAACTGATATGAAATTGGTTCAAAAGAAAAACATTAAAATTTTAGTTGGAAATAATGTTTTAGGATTCATCGAAGGAAGTGATCCAAAATTGAAAGATGAAGTAGTGGTGGTAACGGCGCATTATGATCACTTAGGGAAAAGAGGGGAAGATGTTTATAATGGGGCAGATGATAATGGGTCAGGAACGAGTACCGTTTTGGAAGTAACACAAGCATTAGTAGAAGCAAAAAAACAAGGAGAAGGACCACGACGAAGTATTTTGTGCATGCTAGTTACGGGAGAAGAAAAAGGATTATTGGGATCTCAGTTTTATGCAGAGCATCCGATTTTTCCAATCGAAAAAACGGTAGCGAATGTGAATGTGGACATGGTCGGTCGAGTAGATAAAAAATATGCAGATAATCCAAATTACGTTTATGTGATTGGTTCGGATCGATTGAGTACTGAATTACACGACATCAACGAAAATGCAAATAAAAAATATACCAACTTAGTATTGGATTACACTTATAATGAAGACGATGATCCGAATAGATATTATTACAGATCAGATCACTATAACTTTGCAGAAAAAGGAATTCCAGCGATTTTTTATTTCAACGGAACACATGCAGATTATCACCGAACTTCAGATACGATTGAAAAAATTAATTTTGATAAAATGGCGATTATTGGAAAACTAGTTTTTCATACTGCTTGGCAATTGGCGAATCAGGATAAAAGAATAGAGGTAAATGTAGAAGGAAGAAACTAAAGAATGTTTTGCGATAGATGTTTTATATTCGCCTTGCTTATCGTTTTATGGGGAAACGTAAAACGTTGAATGTCAAGCGTAGCGAACGAACAACGTAAAAATAAAAAGAGCGTCACAAGTTAAACTTGGACGCTCTTTTTCGTTTCATTGGATTACAAAATTCTATAGGTAACGAAGCACGAAGCTTCGTGAGTAGACAAAAAAAAGTGAGTTAAGAACCGACCTTACCCCCCAATAAGCTGGTTCCACTCACTTAGTTTAAGGTCACTTCTGACCTCAAAGATCTTTGCTTAATATTCCTGTGTTCAAATAGTGTTATTAAGTGTTCTTTCTGATACGGGGGTATCTGGGAGGAACTTTCGCAAAAATCTTTTTCTTTTGGATTCCCTCATTTGGGAATTTTTTTGTTATAAAGGAGTGAGTAATGAGACCGATATTACCCCCCAATAAATCGGTCTCACTCACCCTTTATAAAGTCATTGCTGACTCTATTTCTTTATTC
>JBGCCY010000079.1:0-25230 GCA_045104975.1 Saprospiraceae bacterium | reverse complement strand
ATATGCAAGGTAAACCAGAAGATATGCAACAAGATCCTGATTATCAAGATGTTACAAAAAATGTGTTAGGTTTTTTTATTGAAAAAATAGAAGGATTGAGAGCACTAGGAGTAAAAGATATTATCCTTGATCCAGGATTTGGTTTTGGAAAAACGATAGAACATAATTATCAATTATTACAAAAGTTTACCATATTTAAAATTTTAGATTTACCTTTACTTGCAGGTACTTCTCGAAAAAGTATGATTTATAAAGTTCTCGAAACTACTCCGCAAGAAGCCTTAAATGGAACAACCGTTTTGAACACAATAGCACTTGAAAGAGGTGCAAAAATATTGAGAGTTCATGATGTTAAAGAAGCGAAAGAAACGATCACTCTTTGGAAACAACTTAATCACGAACCTAAAACACTATGATTTCCCAATCCGAAAATAACATTAAAAAATCTGCTTTGCGATTTTTGAAAATGTATTATAAATATCGTCCCCGAACCGGGAAGACGGATGTCAAGGTGGATCAATCTACTAAAGAAGGAATTATTGCTGATGGGCTATTGACTTTTCCTCAAGAAGATGAGTTGTCCTTTACAGCTTCTGTTGAGGCAACCTCATTTGATACACGGGACGAAGTTAAATTTAAAATGCAACATCAATTATTGAATTGGGATGCATTTATGTGGGGATTTTTTTTAATTGGGATAGTTGTTTTATTTGGACACTATTTCCATCTTTTTGCTTTTCAAAAAGGGCACCTTGAATTAACCGCAGCACTAAGTATTTTATTCCTTTCTACATTTATTTCCTATAGATATTTTTTTGCCAAAAGAGCGAAGTATAGATATATCTACGCTTTAGAGCAATTTCGTCAATATCATGTTGATGAACAATGGGTGGCGATTGGTGATAATGTATTTTATGGAGCGGAAGATCCTGCGTATGAAGAATTAAAAATTCAATGTGTTAGAAATGGATTTGGGCTTTTATCCATTGATAAAGAGTTGAATACTCATTTGGTAATTTCAGCATCAAGAGAAGAATTATTTGGAAGTGGCCGGCAGGTTTTGAGTTTTATGGGAGCTGACAATTTAGTAAAAAATCCTACCTTAAATCGGGCCAGAGGATTCTGGGGATCTTTAAAAAGTAAAATTGGTTGGACAACTCCAAATCAATCTGTTTTGCGATATAGACGTAGTTTTTATAAACCAATTTTTGCTTCTGTGGTGATGCTTGGATTGATTGGTTTTGTCGCATATGAGGATTTAAGAGAAAAAGAATTTGATTATGTCAAAAATGAAGCAAAATATAATGAAGATCTTAAAGAAGCAGCAAGGCATCGGAAGAATGGTGAGTTTGATCAATTTACAGATTCTTCGGCGGTAGAACCTTATCAAAAGAAAAGACCTGATTCTTATCTTGCGATAGTTGAAAAAGATAAACGTGATGAATTTATCATGAAGCGTGCACCTTTAAGAAAAAAAGAAAAATTAACTACAAAAGGTGGAACTGAGATTATTGTAGAGTCTTCTGGAAAAAACATGACTGGATACGATTGCTCTCGTTTTTTTAATTTTTATGGAAAAAAACATTTAGTTCAAGATGGAATTTTTAAAGGAGTAGGAGCTGCAGAGCGTCGGATGAATTTGCTTCGTCGAAGTGGATTTAAAGCTAATCTTCTTTGGCTTGGTTGTTTTTATTCTGATAGTGAAGATTATATAGTTTATATAGAGTGGCTTTATGAGGAAAAAGAAGAGGCTATTCGAGAAGGTCTTACTTATCGAAAAAAATTGAAAGAAGAAGGAATTAAAGAATCAGATTTGAATGTGAGGACGATTGAAAAATAAGATTCAAAAAAAAAGCATAAGTCATTCCGATTTTTTTGAAACATACGTTTTTATCTTATTTTCAATGAGATTTAATGAGACTATAAAATTCTGAATTGTTTACGCTTCACTAACTGTTCAATTGTTATCCCCAAAATTTTGATCCTGTCATTTTAAATTAACTGTTTAACAATTAGTGAAGTGAAAACAGTTCATCAGTCAATTCCACTTCGGATTATTATAAGAAAAAGAAAACCCCGAATTTCCATTTTGAAAATTCGGGATGACTCATATTTTTTATTCTTAGTAAACTTAAATTTGAACTCCAGAATAATCTTCCTCAATCTGATCTAAAATTCCAAAAACATCATCTGGATTAAAGTTGGTCACTAATTTCATCCTATAAGGTTTGATATTTCTAAATCCTCTAAAATAATTAGTGTAGTGTCTTCGCATTTCAAGGATACCTAATTTTTCACCTTTCCATTCTATAGAGTGTTTTAAGTGTTGTCGAGCAGCTCCAACCCGCTCCTTGATTGTTGGTGGAGCAAGGATTTCACCGGTTTCAAAGTAATGTTTTATTTCTCTAAAGATCCAAGGGTTCCCAATACTTGCTCGACCAATCATGATACCATCCACACCATATTTCTCTCGATACAATTTAGCTTTTTGAGGACTATTAATATCTCCATTTCCAAAAATCGGAATATGAACTCTGGGATTTTCTTTTATTTTTCCGATCAAAGACCAATCCGCTTCCCCTTTGTACATTTGCTTTCGAGTTCTTCCATGAATTGACAAAGCTTTGATCCCAACATCTTGTAATCGTTCAGCAACCTCCTCAATATACTTAGTGTTGTCATCCCAGCCTAGTCGAGTTTTAACAGTTACTGGAAGATTGGTAGACTTTACAATAAAATCGGTCAGCTTGACCATTCTATCAATATCTTGAAGGATACCAGCACCCGCCATTTTACAAACTACTTTTTTTACAGGGCAACCAAAGTTAATATCTAAAACTTCTGGTTTCGCTTCCTCTACAATCTCAGCAGCACGTCTCATGGAATCTTCTTCCGCTCCAAAAATTTGAATACCGACAGGTCTTTCATAATCATAAATATCCAATTTTTGAACACTCTTAGTCGCATCCCGAATTAAGCCTTCTACAGAAATAAATTCTGTGTACATCATATCACATCCTTGCTCTTTACAAAGTGCTCTAAAGGGTGGATCACTTACATCTTCCATAGGAGCCAATAATAGCGGAAATTCTCCTAATTCAACATTTCCAATTTTTACCATAATTTTTTTTGAAAATTTTTCACAAAAATAAGACTTTTAATGATATGAATTTCAAAGATTTCCCAATAAATTCATATTGTCAAAAAACAAGTAATTTAATTAAATAATTCCCTCATTCTAATTACATTGTGCGGGTTTAGAAATTAACCTTATCAATAATATATCAATTCAAAACGAACAATCTTATGCTTGATAGTTTTTTAGGAAATAGTCCTCGATGGTTTAAATATACCATGATCGGTTTTTTAGTATTTAATGTGATTTCTTTATTCCTTTTAGGGACAAAAATTACTGCATGGATATTTATCGCTGAATTTATTTTTACCCTTGCCATGGCCTTGAAATGTTATCCACTTCAATCAGGTGGACTTCTTGCTATTCAAGCCCTTCTTTTAGGTCTAACACATCCAATGTATAAATTGGATCATGGAGAAGTGGTTCTAGATGAATTAGGCAAAGCTGTAAAGGGTGGAGTTATTTTAGAAGTGGAACATAATCTTGAAGTAATCTTGTTGCTAGTTTTTATGGTAGCAGGGATCTATTTTATGAAACCTTTATTGATGTATATTTTCAGTAAGATCTTCATTAAGATTAGGTCTAAACTGGTTTTATCACTTTTATTTGTTTCCCTTTCGGCTGTACTTTCTGCATTTTTAGATGCATTAACGGTGACTGCAGTATTGATAAGTGTAACCGTTGGTTTTTATGGTGTTTATCATAAAATTCATTCGAGCTCCTCAGATTATGATCATAGTGGAGTACTAGATAGGAAGGAATTATCGGGAGAGACCTTAGAACAATTTCGCTCATTCTTGAGAAGTTTAGTGATGCATGGTGTAGTTGGAACCGCATTAGGTGGAGTATGTACTTTAGTAGGAGAGCCTCAAAACTTGCTAATTGGTGAGAGAATGGGTTGGGATTTCATAGAATTTTTTAAACAAATGGCACCCATCACAATGCCAGTTTTTGCATGCGGATTGCTAGCCACTATATTTTTAGAAAAAACTAAACTCTTTGGTTATGGTGCTCAGTTACCAGATGTTGCGAGAGGTATAATTGAAAATTATACAGCGGAAACTGATGCTAAACGGACAGATAAGGAAAAATATGCTTTGATGGTTCAAGGTATCTCTGCCATTTTATTGATTATTGGATTAGCACTCCATTTAGCACCAGTTGGGTTAATTGGATTGGGATTAATCATAGTTCAAACTGCTTTTACTGGAATCATCGACGAGCATTCAATAGGTAAAGCATTTGAAGAAGCTTTACCATTTACTGGACTATTAGTGGTGTTTTTTGTGATTGTTGCGATGATTCATGATCAACATTTATTTAGTCCAATCATTGCAGCAGCCTTGGAATTAGAACCCTCACAACAGCCTACCATGTTTTACCTGGCCAACGGACTTTTATCCATGATTAGCGATAATGTATTCGTAGCTACGGTCTATATTGGTGAAGTAAAAAGTGTTTTTGATGCAGGAGATATTAGTCGTGAGCAATTTGAAAAATTGGCAATTGCTATTAATACAGGAACTAACCTTCCAAGTGTTGCCACTCCAAATGGACAAGCAGCATTCTTATTTTTATTGACTTCAGCACTTGCTCCTTTGATCAATTTATCCTACGGAAAAATGGTAAAAATGGCATTCCCGTATACCATTGTTTTGGGAGGAGTTGGGTTGTTAGCGGTGATGTACCACCTAGGATAAAATTTAGTTGTTTAGGTAAAGACAAGGCATGCTTTGTCTTTACCTAAACAACTAAATTTTTTTTCCAAAAGTTACTTTTTCCCAAAAGCGTGTTATGAAACTAAAAAACATGAAATTAAAAATTCTACTTTTCCTATCTATTCTCTTCCTTATATTTACTTGCAAAAAAATTGACGAAACATTACTCCATGGAAAATGGAAAGTTGCGTCAATGATTGAAAAAGGCAAACCCGCTGATAAGGGTGCTGAGCAAGCTTCCTTTAATTTTTTTCCAAATGGTACTTATACTTATGAAATTTCTTACTACAAAGAAGCGGGTAATTATGATACTAAAGATGGTAAATTATACACCACAGATACCCTTAATTCAGATCGTATTAAAAAAGTTGTAAGAGTAGTCAATATCACTTCTGATAGTTTAGTTTTGGAAATGAATAACTCCGGAATTCCTCAAATATGGAATTGTTATAAATCTCCAAATTAAAATTATTGGAAAATTATATGTTTGTTTTATTATTAAAAAAATACATGTATAAGTTGTTGGCAGATAATTAATTATAGATGATATTTGGTGTTATATTTACTTGTTTCAATTTTTACTAACTTAAAGAAAAGGAGTGAATTAATATTTTTGGCAAAAGAATTGCAAAGTGGTAATTGTAATTCTATCCCAATAATATTAAAAAATCCGTGAACATGATAAGTTATAAAAAGGTAACTCGTGTACTTCAAAATCCACCCTCAGAAGACTTAGTAGATCTTTACAATGATATAGATTTGCGAATTAGTAATCATGAATTGTGTGTTAATGAAGATGAGCCATTAAAATACCTTCATGAAACAGATTTTTGTGGAAAAATTTTAGGGAAATTCTGCATTAGTGCAACAAGTATTCAGAGTAAATATGTTGCATTTGTTTTAGGAAAACATGTTAATTCTACTTTTCCTGAAGATATTATCCAAATGTTTTTTAACGTAGAAAATGACTACAAAATGCAATTTGGAAAAATCAAAGGGAAAAAAATTGATGGATGTATTTGTTTAGTTCATCAAGAAGACAACAACTTCGATTTGCAGAGAATTTATGATTCCATTTACGATTTATAGAAAAATTCTTAAACCAACTATAGCTAAATAAAATTAGCAATAAAATTTGCGTCTAAGCGCCGAAATGAAAATTTCGGCGCTTTTGTTTTTTATAATAGACAATAATTAATAATATGGAATAAGTCTAATTATGGTGATATTAGAATTTTGTGAGGAAAATCACAATAGGGTTCCTAAAAATTAGTGATATTTGCCTAATAATAAAAAGCAATTAGCAAATGGAAAAACAAGAAAAAAAACGTGGCTTATTATCAAGTGTATTTATGATGAAATGCCCTCGATGTAGAGAAGGAGATTTGTTTTATACTCATACATTTTCTTATTCTAGACCAACCGAAATGCCTGAAAGATGTGAGGTTTGTAATCAGAGTTTTTCGCCTGAACCTGGATTTTGGTTTGGAGCAATGTTCGTCTCATATATTTGGATGGCTTGGTTTTGTTTGTTCTTTGTTGGTGGAGGTATTTTGATTGCGGGGATGAGTGTCAATGGAGCCTTTGCCTTATTAATAGTAATCTGTGCTATTTTTTATTTTTGGATATTTAGAATTTCAAGGTCGATGTGGATTCATATTTATGTGAAACATGATCCTTTAGCTAAATCAAAATTTCAATCAAAATAAAAAACTCCCATGATGAATTTACATCATGGGAGTTTTTTATTTTGATTGACATAGTGATTTTTCCTTTTAATCAATTACACTAAAAGTCGTTCGACGATTAGCTTGATGTTCTTCCTCTGAGCATCTTGAACACAAACAATCAATAGCGGGCGAACTCTTTCCAAAACCTTTAGCTTGCAATCTTTCTGATTGAACTCCTTTAGTAATTAAATAATCAACAGCAGATTGAGCTCTTCTTTGCGAAAGAGTTTGATTATAATTGGCTTTTCCTCGACAATCAGTATGAGAAGCCATTTGGATTCGAATATTTGGATTTTCTAAAAGTGTGCTCGCCAATTCATTCAACGTAGGTTGCGCATCCCGGCGAATATTCCATTGATTATAATCGTAATAAATATTATCTAAAGTGATTTCTTTGTCTTTGAAAATTTTATCCAAAACAATTTCTACTTCAAATTTTTGGATAGGATTATTTGCATCCTGAGCAATTCCTTTAGAACTAAATCGAGCAGAATTATTAAAGTATCCTTCATGACTTCCAAAGAAATTATAATCCGTATTTTCTTCTAACTCCAAAGTGAATTTTCCTTCATCATCAACTGTAACTGTTTGCTTTTTTCCATTTATATTGATTTCAACTTTAGAATCCAACAATGGTTTTCTACCTAAAACTTTACTATTAGGATTATCTGCAAACTGATAAATTTTTTCTAAAACATATCCATCCAAGATTATTTTATAAACAATCGGTTCTGGTTCTCCAACTACTTCTACTGGAGGAGGTGGTGGTGGAACTTTTTTTACAAATCGATAAATATCATCGCTTCCTTTTCCATCTACTCGTGAGGAAGTAAAATATCCTTCGTGTAAAATATCACCAGAAGGTTTGAAATTGGGATCAACTACATAACCAAAATCATCCCAACCAGAATTAATTGGCGCTTTCAAATTAAAAATTGGAGACCAAGCATCCTCTTTTGTTTTTACGGATCTAAAAACATCCAAACCACCCATTCCTGTGTGTCCATCAGAGGCAAAATATAAAGTATCATTATGCATAAATGGAAATTTTTCATCCTTATTAGAATTAATAGTTCTACTCAATGGACGAGGTGTATCCCAACCATGTGCTGTCCGTTCTGCTACGAAAATATCATATCCTCCCCAACCATCAGGATGATCTGCTGAGAAATATAAACTTGATCCATCTTTTGAAAGGGTAGGGTGACCATAATTAACATTAGGTTCTACAAATTCTAACACCACAGGTTCAGTCCAGCTGTCACCTTCTTTATCACTATGCATTAACTTGCAAAAATAATCTACATCTTCTGAGTCATAACATCTTGAAAAATAAATCTCTGTGAAATCATTATTAAAGGCAATAGTTCCTTCATTATTTGGAGTATTGATGATACTTGAAAATGCTTCTACAGTATTGGAACTAGTATTGGCGATAAATAAATCTGAAAACTTTCCTCCGGTCCAATTATAAATATCATCACCTTTTGCATCACTCCGATCAGAAGTGAAAACGATTTGATTATCTTTATAGGGAGTCGGAGCGTACTCAGAAGAAGAACTATTAAAGGAAGATTGCTCGATTTCATAACCTGTCGTGCTACCTTGTTTTTGCCAATCCAAAGCAATTTTACATGCAGTAATTTCTTTTCGGTACTCATAGGGACTTCCAATCTCAAGACCTAATTCTTTGAAGGAGGCCATTGCATCCTCGTATTGCTCATTTTTTTTCAAAGCAAAAGAATATTCTTTAAGGGCATCCACTCCGTATTGATTATCGTAAGCGGTTTTGTACCAAGTAATAGCAGAGGAATTTTTGTTGATTTTTTTATAAGATTCTGCTAGTAGAAAAGCGATTTTGCCTTTTTCTACTCGGCTGTCTGCTTTTTTATATTCTTTGTTGAGCATGTCAACAGCGACAGAATATTGTTTTCTTTCGAATGCCATTTTTCCATCTGTAATTTTTTGAGTGAATTTGCATCCCACAATCATGGAAAAAGAAAGTGCTAAAAATGTCCAAGTTTTTAAATTCATAAGGTGGTATTTAGAATGTAATACTACAAAATAAAACGCTTTTTATTGGGTGTTTGTTGCAGGTTAATTGCTTTGCCAAATGAATTGACATATTTAATAAACAGACGGAATTTCTAGCAGGAATGGTTGGAAGAATTTGAGGTAGGTACCAATAAATAAAGCTCGGCTTTTTGAGCCGAGCTTAGGAAACGAATCTTACAATTTTTTAACCAAAACTTACAATTACTCTTTATACAACTTGCGTGCCAAAAAATATATTTTTACATATAATAAATAAAAAATTGCACCAAGGGTCATAAAATCCTTCGAATGAAAGCAAATTCTAAATATTGAACTCTTTTTTCTTAAAATGCTTTTAAGAGTTAATTATAAATCATGCTCTTAACTAAAACATAACAAAACAATGAAAAATAATCATGCAATTAAACACAGTAAATTTCTAAGTCTCATCTTAAGACACAAACCTGAAACGGTTAAAATTGATTTAGATGAAAATGGCTGGGTTGATATTGATCTCCTGATTCGAAAGATTAATGATGTTGGGAAAAAATTGACAAGAGAAGAACTTTACTTTATCGTAGAGAATAATCCCAAAAAGAGATTCGCTATTGATGAAGCCAACAATAAAATCAGAGCAAACCAAGGACATTCGCTTAATATCAATCTAGGTTTTGAACCGATCCAACCTCCTGAATTTCTATTTCATGGAACTGCCCAACGTTTTTTAGAAAGTATTATTGAAAATGGTTTAGAAAAAAGAAATCGACATCATGTGCATTTGAGTCCAGATAAGGATACCGCAACAAATGTTGGCCAAAGACATGGAAAGCCAATTATACTTGAAGTAAAAGCCCTAGAAATGTACAAAGATGGTTTTCAATTTTTCGTATCTGAAAATGGAGTTTGGTTGACAGATAAAGTTCCTTCCAAATATTTTAGTAAAGACAAAAACAATGTTTAAATTGAGCCTTGGTAATTTTGGATTTTGTGCTAATTTTTTGAACGCTAGATTACCAAAAAGAAAAATGTACTATGTGACCCTTTTCTAAACATTCAGTCTTTATGTTTTTTAAGGTCAAAAAAAAATATCTTTTTAATATTACCTATTAGATTTTATTCTAAATATAGTTGCAAGGAGACCTTAAAATGTCTTTCGTTCAACATCAATCGAATAAAGTTTATTCTCAAAAGAACTTTTCAAAATAAATGATAGACACTATCAAAAAGCAAAGTCTTAAATCACTTCTCAATATTTTTGATACCGTTCTTGACTCGACGGTAGATCAAGCTTGGAATGAAAAGTCTGGTCACTTGGAGTCATTGGTTAATGGTTCTAGCAAAATCACCCATCATATTTTAGAGTTAGGAGAATTCGTCAAATCGAGTTTAGATGAAAACTCTTTGGAGTCAAGTGAAATTTTGCCAAGTTATATTATTCAATATGCTTGGATGGAAGAAGCGAAGTCGTTTTTGATATTATGGAGAGATGTTGTTTTTCAATATCAGAAAGCTTTAGTTTTAGAATCTAATCAAAAAATATCATCAGAAAATTTACAACAACTTCGAACAACTTCGAAGGAAGTAGTTCAAAAAAGCGTAATTCATTTAAAAGATTTTTTAGAAAAAGAGACTAGTCATTTAGCCAAAAAATCTGGATCACTAAAATCCAAAACTGCCGAGTGGAAAAAAATAAAAAGCCCTTGGGAAACTTATCGAAAACAGATAGAAACGATCAATGCGCAATGCAAAAAGATGATCGTTCAGAATAAAACCTTACTTCAATCTTCTAATGTTTTCCAAAGTGTTGAACAAATTATTCAACAAAATATTACTGGTAGTAAAATTGAAATTGATCAATTAAAAATATTGGCAAATGAGGCTATCGAATTAGTGGAAGAACATGTCAATGATAAACCTGGAAAATTATCTACTCTTCTCGAAAACATGGAATCCAAATTGGAGACCAGTCATCATTTGGAATTATTAAATATTTCAATTGATCAAAAGGTAGCTTCTTTGGAGGAAAATATTCAGGTTCCTATAGAAACAGAAGGAGGATTATTATTATTTCGAGAAGCGAATTTAAGGAACAATTCAAAGTTATGGTTGGAGTCAGAAATTACTCCTTTGATATATGAGTTTTGGGAAGTCAACGATCAAATCCTCAATAGCTTTAAAATGGCGTTGATGAATATTCGAAATAGGGCTATGCTTTTTTCTAATGAATTAAAAAAGGAAAATGTAATAAGAGAAGAGTTAGATCCAAGGTTTGAACAAGAGAAATTTTGTTATCCGCTAAATTCATTTTTACAAAAAACCAGTTCTTGGGAGAATGAATTAAATACTTTAACAGGGACTATTCAAGAGCGATTATCTAAAGAATTTCAGATTAGTGAAATTTACAATACTGAAAATTATTTCCTTCCCGTTCCTTTGCAAACAACTATCAACCAATATCGGCTCACTCAAAACCCTTGGGTGTTGAACACTCGAAATTGGTTTAAAAAACAAGTCAATCTTTTCCAGAAATTTAAAAATACGGTCGAAAAAGAAGATGCGTTAAGTATCTCTGAAAAGATAGTTCGTTATGTCCAAAACAAAAAAGCGCCTACCGATAACCAACAATATTCTAATATCTTTTTGACCAAAGGTTACATGGGGAAATCATTTTGGGTAGGTCGAAAAATTGAAACGGAGCGTTTTAAAAATATTGTTGATCAATGGAAATTAGGTTTTCGAGGTGCGGTGGTTTTGACGGGGCAACGATTTTCAGGAAAATCTTTATTTGGTGAATATGTTTCCAATCTTCATTTTCCTCAAAAATCAATTCGTCTTTTTCCAAATGTAACTTTAAAAGTAGGAGGTCGAGTTTTAGAGACAACTTATGATCTAGGAGCAGCTATAGATTTTATTCAAAAGTATTCTGTCAATGATCAATCTTTAATTTGGATTGATGATTTGGAGAATTGGAGTGATCCCAATATTCCACTTGGAAAAAATGTGCGAGCATTGACGAAAGCTATTGACAATCATGGAGGGCGAATGTTTTTTATGGTTTCAATGGGAAATTGGATGGCGGCACACTTGGACAAAACTCATGATATTCAAAAGGTTTTCCAAGCTGATATTAATTTGGATAAAATGAGTGCGGGAGAAGTTAAAGAAGCCATTTTGATTCGACACGGCGCTACACATAAAACTTTAGTTAACAAAAATAATGAGGAACCTTCGCCACAGGAATTTCAAAAAATGACTGATGGGGTCTTTCGAAATACACAAGGTAATATTGGAGAGTCCCTCGCAAGATGGTCTTACTCGATTCATAAAATGACCGATGAAAAAGTAGTTTTTCAACCAGCCATTAATTATGCTTTACCAGATTTTTTAAATCCAGATGTTGCAATAATTTTAACGACATTGATGATGGAGAAAAGGACTAATGAATATCGCTTGCGAAAATTATTTGGTTCTCCATTCCAAGAGAAATTTAATTTTATAATTCAGAGATTGATAAGTATTGGCATTTTGACTCGACACATTGACGGTTGGTTGGAAGTGAATGAATTGGTGGTCAATGAGGTAGGGAAAATGTTAGAAGAGAAAAACTATTTAAAGTTTCACCAACTCTAGTTTAGGTATCGGATATCTTTTAGATATTATTGGAATTTAATTATATGAAAAAAATATTAGGAACAATTTCTTTGATTTTCATTGTAGTCATTTTGGGATTTTCTCAACATGAGGAGGAACATCATATTCCACTTGATTCTACAACTGCAAAGACAAATACGATGGTAGATACTTTGGTAATGCCAGATTCAACCAAAAAAGAATTAAATGAAATCATTTATCAATTCTTTTCAGAAAGTGATAGTGGGAAAGTGAACCTTGCGATTATTAATGTTCCACCTCCGGTACCTGTGATTAAAGAAGAACCCAAAGAAGATTTTTTGGCTAAAAGTTATTTCACTTGGTGGAAGTTTTTGCTGAGCTCATTATTCTTTTTAGGACTTTACTTTTTGCTTGAATTTTTAAGTCGAATATTAACAAAGTATAATTTTTTAGGAAAATATCAGAGTGATATAAAAAGTATGATAAAGCATTCTCTGTTAATCTTTGAAGCTGTTGCTTTATTGATTTTAGGTAGTGCTTTTGTTTTGATAAATCCTATTTATCATGGCATTTTAGCTGCCATAATTTTAGCGGTTGGATTCAATCATATCAAAAATTATTTTAGCGGAAGAATCGTGCAATTTGATCAATCTGTAGTCGAAGGGAAAAGATTAAGAACCCTTGATTCTCAAGGAGTTATCTTTGAAAAAGGAAGATTAGGATTGAAATTAAGAACTCAAAAAGGAGTTCAATTTATTAACTATTCCAGCTTGATTTCGAATGGGTACACTTTGTTAACAGGAATAGAAGTTGGAGGATTTTATGAATTAAAAATTCAGCCAAAGAATCCTGAAGTTAAAACAGATTACCTGATTATTTTAAGAGATTTATTGACGACCACACCATATTTAGATTTAAGTCACAAGCCACAATTGGAAAGAGTAGATGATGAATCTAAAACCATTTTGGCTAGGGTAGAAGTGAAGGAAGAAAATCATTTGCAAGATTTGGTGACCTTAATTAAGGAACGGAATTTTTCTTGCCAAGTGATTTCATAAAGCGCTTAATCGGCAATCAGGCACAACATTTACAAAATAGAATTTTATAAAATAAAAAATATGGATCTTTCTAATTTGAGTACCGAAATGATTTTAATAGCAGTTTCTGCAATTATTATTATTTCATTTTTCTTTGGTGAGCTGTCAAGGAAAACTAATATTCCTTCTGTTTTGATGCTCATTATTTTTGGAGTGATTTGCCAAAGTTTTGTGAAAATTGAGCAAGAGACACTTCGACCGGTTTTGGGATTATTGGGAACAGTCGGACTGATCATGATTGTTTTGGAGGCAGCATTGGAACTGGAATTGAAAAGGGAGAAATATATTCCGATTGCAAAAGCTATGGCAATCGCGCTCGTAGGACTTTTGGCGTCCACCTACGTTGCCGCAGAGATTTTGTATTATTTTTATGCAGGTGATGGAATGACGATTGAGAAGGCTTGGATATATGCTACACCATTATCTATCTTGTCAAGTGCGATTATTATTCCGAGTGTTTCCGCATTGAGTCCAGCCAAAAAAGAATTTCATATTTATGAAAGTACCTTCTCAGATATTTTGGGAATTATTGTTTTTTATTATCTAACTGGTCAATTAGCGCATGCCGATGACCATGGTGGAGGGCTAGTTGGTTATGGCGGAAATGTATTGTTAACTATCGTCGTTTCATTTATAGCGAGTTATTTAATTATACTTATTTTCCAAAATATTCGAAGTCATACTAAGTTGTTTTTGTTGATCGCAGTTCTACTTTTATTGTATGGAGTTGGAAAAGAAATGCACCTTTCGGCTTTGATTGTAATTTTGATTTTTGGATTGATTATCGCCAATATGAAATTATTTTTCAAAGGTCCATTAGGTCGATGGCTTCATCTGGAAAAAGCCAATCATATCTACGAAGGGCTTCATGTCATTACGATGGAAACAGCTTTTGTGGTACGAACTTTTTTCTTTGTGATTTTCGGAATATCTATTAATTTGTTGTCTTTAAATAGTCTGAACGTTGCAATTATTAGTGGGCTAATTATCGCGTCTATTTATATTATTCGTTACTTCACTTTGCGACCATCTATTGGAGAAGACATCGTTCCTCAATTGTATATAGCACCTCGTGGATTGATTACTATTTTGTTATTTTATAAAATTCCTGAGGCTGCAAAGGTGGAAGCTTTTAATTCTGGTATTTTACTTTTTATAATAATAGGTACAAGTTTAATTATGACAGTTGCCATGATTATGGATAAACGACAAACGGGTAAGGCGGTGCGGAAAGCGGAAGATCAACCCATCGGATATGAAAAATGGAAAGCTCCATCTATTTCGGAAGTTGTTGATAGTCAAGGAGATAAACATTAATTTAAGGGTTGATTTTTAATATTTTCCTAAATAGAATTATTATTATATTGTTGTCTCGACCGTCAAACGTTCCACGTAAAACGTCTAACGATTTAAAACTTTAAAAGAAAAAAATGAATTTAAAAAATCTATCACAAATTGTTGACGAAGCAGCATTAAACGCCAAACCAATTGCTCAATTAAGTTTGGAAAATCAATTTTCTGAAAAAGAAGCCTATGAAATTCAGGCACATTCTATGGCAAGAAGATATAACAGAGGAGAAAAATTAGTGGGTGTCAAACTTGGTTTTACAAGTAAAGCTAAGATGGAACAGATGGGAGTTCATGATATGATTTGGGGAAGGTTGACGGATAAAATGTTGATGGGGCAGAATGCAAATGTAATGTTAGAAAAATTTATTCATCCTCGTGCGGAACCTGAGATTTGTTTTTTGGTAAAAAAAGAAATCACCCAGGAAGTGCCATTGAGTGAAATAAAAGAATACATTTATGGAGTGGCAGGAGCTATCGAAGTTATCGATTCTCGATATGAAAATTTTAAATTTTCGTTGGAAGATGTGATTGCCGATAATTGTTCTTCAGCAGGTTTTGTAATTGGCAAGTGGCATAATGTAGACACACCAATCGAAGATCTGAAAATGGAATTAATGATCAATGATGAAGTAGTTCAAACTGGTTCATCCAAAGCAATCCTAGGAGATCCTTGGGAATCGGTAGCGGCTGCATCTAGACTATGTGCTCAGTATGGTCAAATTATTAAAGCAGGAAGTTATATCATGGCTGGTGCTGCAACTCCAGCAGTTTTTTTAGAAAAAAATCAAACTGTGAAAGTAAATGTAGAAACCTTAGGTTCCGTTCAATTTTCGGTTGAGTAATACTGACAATGACAATTTGAAAACACACAATTTTAAACATAGAAAACACAAAACTTCCATTATATTTAAAATAAAAAATTTATCATTCAGAATTAATTCTAATTTTCTTGAAAGTCAAAAAACATATTCCAGGTGTTGATTTACCTAATCCTCACAATAAAGCTTTTGAGTTTGCTATTGTTTCCAATCGAGAGATTCTTGACTATAATATTCCCACCAATCACGATCCGTTTCGACCTCATAGAATTAATTTTTATAAAATTCTTTTTATCCTTGAAGGAAATGGAAAACATTTTATAGATTTCAAAAGTTACGACTACCAAAAAGGTAGTATTATATTTATCGCAAAAGATCAAGTTCAAGCCTTTCAAAATAATGATAATAGAGAAGCTTTCTTTTTATTATTTACAGAAAACTTTATTGAACGAGGTAGTCTTAATTCCAATTTGATGCAACAATTAAGTTTGTATAATTATCATTTATATTCCCCTGTGATAAATTTGGAGGAGACAGAGATGAATATTTTTAAAAGCTTAGTCAATCGAATTAAAAAAGAATATGATGCACCAGATGATAATTTGACGGAAGAAATTATTCAATCTTCTTTGAAGATATTTTTAGGATTATCAGAACGGATCAGAAAAAAGAACCATTCTACTTTAGCCGTTTCAAAGTATCAACTGGAGTTTAATCAGTTCCAGAATTTACTCAATAAACATCTTTTTACTTCTCGACAAGTTCAATTTTATGCCAATGAAATGAACATGTCTTCCAAAAAATTAAATCGAATCACACAAGAATTGATGAATAAGCCAGTCAAAACTTACATCAATGATTCCTTAATTTTGGAAATAAAAAGGTTGTTGATGAACACTTCCTTAAGTATCAAAGAAATTAGTTATAAAACTGGTTTTGAAGACCCTACCAATTTTGTCAAATATTTTAAAAAATATACAGAATTAACTCCGATAGATTTTCGAAAAAAGTATTAATCTAAGGTTAATTTAGTATGATTTTTGGATAATATCTCATTAAGTTTTTTTCCCATAATTACCATTTTTTGTTTCAACGATTGTTTAAAAATAAATTAAATTTTATTTCGAAAATATATAAATTTTGTAAACAAAATGCATGTTTGTTTTGTTTGATAGTATTATGCTTGGTTTTTATTCTAAATGGAAGTTTTAAAGTACTAAATAATCTGTTTTTTAGTCTTCTTTCCAAATTCCCTTCGTATTTCATTATTTTTGCATTTTGTCCCATTTTAACCATTTTTCTACTCCGTTTAACCTTTTGTAATTTTTGTTTAATGTTCAATTTTGTGTTTCAATTATAAAAGCCATTATTAAAGAACATATTATTAAGAAAATTAAATAAGGGAAACATGAATATTTTAAAGCAATACATCCCAATTTTTGTCTTCATTTTAGCAGCTAATCTTTCTTTTGCTAATTCAAATTCAAATTTTAATAATAGCATTTTTGATCAAATGAATTATCAAGAGATGCTAGAGGTAGATTTGAAATTAGACATGGAGGAAGTTTTTGAAAATCGTCGAAATGAAGATAAACATAAAGCAGTTCTAACATTTAACAATAAAGATGGAGTTGCACAAACTTGGAACATCAAAGTTGCTCTTCGAGGAAAATTTAGAAGAACAAGATGTGATAATTTGGCTCCTTTGAAATTACATTTTAGCAAGAACGATTTGTTTGAGGCTGGTTTAGCTAAGTTCAATGATTTGAAATTAGTGAATCAATGCATGGAAGACTCAAGAGATTTAAAACAACTATTGGTAAGAGAGTATTTGGCATATAAATTATATAACCAGATTACTGAGGAAAGTTTTCGAGTACAACTTTTGAAGATTAATTATGTTGATAATCAATCTGGAGAATCAAAAGTCCAATATGGTTTTGTGATTGAAGATACAGCTCAATTAAGAGCTCGGATTAATGCATTAAAAATTGAAAAACAATACAATGCAAAGCAAGAAAAATACAATCAAGATCAAGTAAAGTTGATGTCAGTTTTTCAGTATATGATTGGAAATCCAGACTGGTCGCTTGACAGAAATCATAATGTAAAAGTAATGTTACAAGATGATAAATTGATTGCGGTGCCTTATGATTTTGATTTTTCAGGTTTGGTGGAAGCACCTTATGCTATTCTAAATGAAGAACTTGGAATTTCTCATCATCAAGAAAGAGTATTTCTTGGATTTGAAAAACATGCAAATAACTTGGAGAAAGAACTTGATATTTTTTCGAACAAGAAATCTATTTTGATAAAAACTATTAAAAAATGTGATACCTTAAAAGGTAGAAATAGACGAGAAATGATCAAGTTTATTAATTCATTTTATTATGAAACAGATACCTTTAAGTTACCACTACAAAAAAATAAAGTTCCGACCCTCGGAGAATAAAGAATACAGAAACACTTATTAAAATACTAGAAAACAAATATTTATGATGGAAGTTTTACAGGAAAGATTAATTGTCAAGAAAGAGAAAAAGCAGAAAAAAAAGAAAAGCGGAATCTCTAAGCAGACAATTAATATAATTCGTACAACTCAAAGGAACAACATTGATCTAACTGCAATTGCGGATAACAAAGCCAATGTATTACTTAGTTTAAATGCTATAATTATTGCTGCACTTATTCCAATAGTAATTGCTAATGTTGATATCGTTTTTGAAAAAATGATGATTATTCCATTGATGATTTTGGCGGCAACAAGTTTTATTACTATATATTTATCAGCAGCAGTTTTGAAGCCTTCTAATTTCGACCGAATGAGAACGAGCGCTAATCCTGATGCTGAATCAAGTCCTTTCTTTTTTGGAAATTTTTATGAAATGGAAGCTGAAGAATATTTTAAATTTATCAATCCTTCGTTATCTGATCCTAAAGATTTAAAAGCACATTTAGCACAAGATCTTTTTTATATTGGAAAACGATTAGGGGAGAAAATGTCTTTTGTTCGTCAAGCATATAACATTTTTACAGTTGGGATTTTAGTGACATTGGTTAGTTTTGGCGTAGTTGTATTTATCTTTTAAGATCAATAAATCTTTTTTTATATAATAAAGAGCTTCCAGTCTAATTGGCTGGAAGCTCTCTTTTTATAAGAAATATTTAGCTAAGGAAATTTAGGAAATTTATCAAAATTTGGTTTTCGTTTTTCCAAAAATGCATTTCTTCCTTCTTCTGCTTCTTCAGTCATATATCCTAATCGAGTGGCTTCTCCAGCAAAAAGTTGTTGTCCTACCAATCCATCATCAATCATATTGAAAGCAAACTTTAGCATTTTTATTGCCATCGGGCTCTTTGCTAAAATTTCTTGCGCCCATTGATAAGCAGTTTCTTCCAACTCATCATGAGGAATAGAAGCATTCGCCATTCCCATCGCAACCGCTTCATCCGCAGAATAATTTCTTCCTAAAAAGAAAATCTCTCGCGCTCTTTTTTGACCTACTTGTCTCGCTAAATAAGCCGAACCATAGCCAGCATCATAACTTGCCACATCAGCATCGGTTTGCTTAAAAATAGCATGTTCTTTACTCGCCAAAGTCAAATCACAAACTACATGTAAACTATGTCCACCACCAACTGCCCATCCTGGAACGACTGCAATGACGGCTTTATTCATAAATCGAATTTGTCGTTGAACTTCTAAAATATTAAGTCTGTGAATTCCATCTTCCCCTCTATACCCAGTTTTGTCACGGACTCTTTGATCACCTCCTGAACAAAAAGAATAGATGCCATCTTTTGGAGACGGCCCTTCTGCGGAAAGTAAAACGACTCCAATTGATTGATCTTCTCGAGCATCTATAAAGGCTTCGAAAAGTTCAGAAACAGTTTTCGGGCGAAAAGCATTTCTCACTTCTGGGCGATTAAAGGCAATTCGTGCGACTCCATTTTTCTTTCGATAAGTAATATCCACATATTCCTTTGCGGTGATCCAACCATTATTTTCCATGTTGTACATTTTTGAGTTCTAATTTAAAAAAGGATTTTCTTAGAATGAGTTTATTTTTTAGAAAATTAATTTGAGTTATTTCGATAAATCAGAAACAGAAAATAACTGTTTTAGTTTATCAATTTCATTGCAAGAATACAAAATATCTTTCTGATTTTAATTTTCCTCATCTGCTTTCTGCAATTCAGTTTTGAAAATCAACAGTTCATCCTTTTTTGGTTTCCTTCTGAAGATTCTGCCTTTACCTTGCTGATGTTAACAATCGAGATATTTAATTTTTTAAAATAAACTCATTATGAAAAAGTCATTCTTATTATTAGCACTTAGCATTTTAACTTTGTTTTCTATTCATGCACAAAACACCTTTGCGGTAGCGGATAATGATGCTCCGAATACAGTTTTGAGAACTGCAGATAGTGAAATTTCAGCACTTGAAATGGAAGAAAATAAGTTTCGAAAAGTAGAAAATGAAGTGATCACAAAATTGCAAAACGAAGTCGAGTTTCCAGCGTTGGCATATGAATATGGAGTGGAAGGAACGGTACTTTTACAGTTTACTTTTGATGGAGAAATTAAAGATTTAAAAGTGACAAAATCTATTGGAGCAGGTTGCGATAAAGCGGCGATAAAAGCCTTGGAGAATTTCCCGAAATTATATAAAGAAATGGGTGGAGAAAATGTTAAGACGATTCGAATCACAATTCCTTTTAGGTTTGAGATTTAAGATTTGATTTACTCACAAGGTGGTTTTAAATCACCTTGTGAGTACTATTCTCGACCTAAATCTTCTTCATTTTAATAGCATAGACATGAGGAATCTTCAACTCCCTTTTTCCATAATAATACATTCCATTTTCGAGTGATGTCATGTTGGGGAAACAGTTGTATGGACTTTCTGCAAACTCCTGAAAATCAACGAGTTGCATACCATTTTTCATAAGAGGACGGATGATGTCAGAAAGAGAATGTAACCAGAAATATTCTTTCAATTGAATAGGCGCATCTCGATCAGCATAAGTACCTTCTTCGACTTCAGTAAAAGGTTCTCCAATGTTAAAATAGGGAAAAGTCATTTCTTTTTTATCCCAGTCAAACATGAGTAAAACGGGATGGAAATCAGCAATAAAAAAAGTACCTCCAGGTTTTAAAAAATGACTAATTACTTTTGCCCATTTTTCTAAATCAGGGAGCCAACCAACCGTTCCATAAGAAGTATAAACGATGTCAAATTTCCCTTCTAAATTTTGATCTAATTCCAAGACATTGCTTTCCACAAATTTAGCATCAAGACCTAGTTCCGTATTTAATTTTTGAGCCAATGCGACTGCCTTTGGAGAGAAATCTACACCAGTAACTTTTGCACCCATTCTAGCCCATTGCAAACTGTCTTGTCCAAAATGACATTGCAAATGTAACAATGACTTTCCGGATACATCGCCAAGTGCGTCGAGTTCAATTTTATTCAATGGGTTTTTCCCATTTTTAAAATTTTCCATATCATAAAATTCAGAATCTTTATGAATGTCTGTTTTGGCTTCCCATAATTTTTTGTTGGTGTCGAAATATTCTTGCATTGAATTTTTGTTTTGTGAAGTAAAAATATGACTACAAAAATTAAAGGAAAATAATTTCAAATAGTTTCAATCTTTTTAAAAAAATTAAACACTCCATCTTGCGACAGGTATAACATCTTGTCCAACAAATTCTTTTTTCAAATATTTAAAATACCCAGTTACCGCAATCATCGCAGCATTGTCCGTACAATATTCAAACCTAGGTATGTAAGTTTCCCAACCCATTTCTTTACCCATTTCTTCCAATCCACTTCTCAGCGCAGAATTAGCTGAAACTCCTCCAGCAATTGCCAAATGTTTGATCCCTGTTTTTTGCGCAGCGACCTTAAATTTTTTCAATAAAATACTCACAATCCGAGCTTGTACGGAAGCACAAATATCATTTATATTTTCTTCAATAAAATTTGGATTCTCTTTTATATTTCTTCTTAAAAAATAAAGGATAGCAGTTTTTAGTCCACTAAAACTAAAATCTAATTCTCCAACCTTAGGTTCTGTAAATTCAAAAACAGGTTGTCCTAATTTAGCATATTTGTCAATCAAGGGACCAGCAGGGTAGTCAAGGCCAAGCAATTTTCCAGTTTTGTCAAATGCTTCTCCAGCAGCATCATCAATAGTTGATCCTAGCAATTCCATTTCCAAATGATCTGTAACTTTTACTATTTGAGTGTGTCCACCTGAAACTGTCAGACATAAAAACGGCAAAGGAGGTTTTGGATCTTCTGCGTAATGTGCTAAAATATGTGCTTGCATATGATTGACTTCGATCATCGGAATATTCAAACTCATAGCAAACGATTTTGCAAAGGAAACACCCACCAAAAGAGAGCCAATCAATCCTGGACCTCTGGTAAATGCAACAGCTGAAAGTTCTTCTTTTTTGATTCCAGCTTTCTGAATTGCGGCATCAACTACGGGGACAATATTAATTTGATGAGCACGTGAAGCAGCTTCAGGAACAACACCTCCATATAGTTTATGCACTTCTTGATTTGCGATACAATTACTTAGAATTACACCATCTCGAATGACTGCAGCTGAAGTATCATCACAAGAAGATTCAATTGCTAAAATTATTACACTCATTTTTTTTTATTTATATCTGTTATAATTGTATATTTATGAAAAATATTAAATATTCCATAACCTCTTGCACTTCAATAAAGAATTATTATTCAATAATGTTCTTTTATCTAGTCAAGGGATTTTTTTTTGTATTTAATACTCTTCCATTTTACATACTTACATGAGAAAACAAAGAAATGAAAAAAAGGATTAATTTTTTTTCATCTCACACGTCAAAAACTATTTTTTTTACATCTTTAAATTATTAATCTCATGTTTGGCAACAAATCTAAACAAAAAACAAAACCCAATAAATCCGAGACCAATTCAGCTTCGAATGGAAGTAGTCAAGGATTAACCTGTATCATTGCACCAGGAACCCGAATCGAGGGAAAATTTACTACGACTGAAGATATCCGATTAGATGGAACCATTGTCGGTGAAGTAAAATGCAATAAGCGAGTAGTCATGGGGCAAACGGGAAAAGTAGAAGGTAATGTGGAAACCGTTGATTCAGCAGTTAGAGGAAATGTAAAAGGAGAAATCAAAGTATCTGGTACGCTTCATTTGCATGAAACAGCTAAAATTGATGGAACTATTATCGCTCGCAAAATGATAGTGGATTCGGGAGCTTCTTATTCTGGAGATTGCCGAGTAGGTGATCAACATTTCAAATAATGCTCGAAAATTGAAAAAAAATAAAGTATTGGTGGTTGTATTACTGATTTTTCGAATAAATAATTATCAATAAACCTTATTTTTTTAATAAAAAATATTAATATTGCGACTTAACAAAATGAAAAATTAATATTATGAGATTGATTATTAACTTAATCTTGATTGCTGTGATAGCCGTTTTAGGTTATCTCTTATTTTTTGGAATTAAAGAGCCAATTGCTTTTGGTGACGCTAAAAAAGAGCGTTTGGCAGCAGTTACTGATCGACTTAAGCAAGTTCGATTTGCTCAAGAATTTCACCGAGACATTACCGGGCAATTTGCAAATAGTTTCGATAGTTTGAAACATGTCCTTACGACGGACTCTTTCACTATTGTAAAAATTATTGGAAATCCGGATGATCCCAATGGAGAATTTACAAGAATTGAGAGTAAGAAATCTGCCAAAGATTCTCTTAGCTATCTTTACAATGACCCAAGTAGTAAAGTGAAAATTGTTTTGGATTCTTTGCCTTTTGTTCCATATGGAGGAGGAGCAAGATTTTCCATTCAAGCCGATACTTTGACTTACCAAAAAACTTTGGTAACGGTTACAGAAGTAGGAACTCCATGGAAAACCTTTATGGGGAAATATTCAGATCCTAAGTACCAACGTTACGATAACCTTTACTTCCCAAATAATTTAGTGAAATTCGGAGATATGTCAGGGCCAAACCTTGGTGGGAATTGGGAATAATCAATACAAATATCATAGAAGATTCTTTTGCTAAAAAAGACGCTTCAAAATATAACCTGTCCATACTCATCGGTATGGACAGGTTTTCTTATGCTATATTAGATGATGAAAATCATTTATTAGCCTTGAAAAGTTATCTGATTAATGCAGATTTGAAAGCATCTAAAAAATTGCATCCTGCTTTACAAGATATTTTTATTGAGGATGAAATTTTAAAATTGCCTTTCCAAAAAAAGACAATTGGTTTTATCAATAACAAAAACACCTTTGTTCCCAATAAATTTTATCAAGCCGAGGAAGTAGATACTTATTTGTCAAAACAAGTAGGCTCATTAGAAACAGATCAGTTATTTATAGATGAAGTAGAATTGATGGGGGCAAAAAATATCTATGCATTTGATCAAGAAGTGTATTTTTTAGTCAAAGGCTACATGCCAAATGCTCGATTCATACATAATGCTACTTCGGTTTTGCAAGGGTTCTTTTTTAATCAAAATGGTAGCTCTGGAAAAAAAGTATACGTCAATGTAAAAGGAGATCATTTACAAATTGCACTTTTTGACAATCAAGAAATGATTTTCTATAATTCTTTTGCTTTTCAAAATGAGCAAGATTTTATTTATCATGTGATGTTGGTTTTTAACCAGTTTGGATTATCCGCAGAGTTAAATCCAGTAATTTTATCAGGTCAAATTACTAAAGACTCCAAAATTTATAGAATGCTATTTCGGTATATTAATAAGATTCAATTTTCTAAAACTCCTTCTGCCATTCAGTTAGGCGGAAATTATCATGGCATTCCAACTCATTTTTTCTTCGATTTATTTAGTTTAGGATTATGCGAATAGTAGGCGGAAATTTTAAAGGGCGTAAATTCAATCCTCCTGCGAAAAATTGGCCGACTCGTCCAACTACAGATTTTTCCAAAGAAGCATTGTTTAATATCCTCAATAATACTTGGGATTTTGAAGGTATGAAAGTCCTTGACCTTTTTGGAGGTACGGGTAATCATAGTTATGAATTTATCTCTAGAGGTTGCAATGATGTCACCTATGTTGATAAATTTGGCGGCTGTGTCTCCTTCGTCAAGCAGACAGCAAAAACTCTTGATATAGAAGATAAAATTAATATTATTCGAGGTGATGTTTTTAAATTTATTGAAACGACTCACCTGAAGTTTGATTATATCTTTTGTGGCCCACCATATCCTTTGCCCCGCTTATCAGACCTTCCTGATCTTATTTTTAAGTATGAATTATTAGCTGAAGAAGGATGGGCAGTTGTAGAACACAATGCAATTCATGATTTTAAAAATCATGAACATTTTTTTGATGAGCGAAAATATGGAGGGACTATCTTTAGTTTCTTTAGATAAATTTATTGAATCATCCAGTCGGTTATATCCATATTCTGCAGTAGACCTAATCAATTTCGGATTTTCACCATTCTCTTTTTTTGTTGTCCTTCCTGTTAAAACTGGGTTAAACCTTAAATTCACACACCAAATTCCTCTTAAAAATTTACTATTTTTGTAGCTTGATTTTACAATCCCAATTTTTATGAAAAAAATAATTTGGATCATCTTTCTTTTTGCGAGTTATTCGTCTTTTGGACAAGGTAACTTAACTGGTTTGTGGATAGGGACAATCACCCAAGAAGAAGGCGGATTTGC
>JBGCCY010000078.1:0-23539 GCA_045104975.1 Saprospiraceae bacterium | reverse complement strand
AATGGAGACAAAACTTCAGTTACTAATAATTCCACTAACTACTTATATTTTTTCTATGATAAAAAACATCCTCATATTTTTCCTTATAATTTTCATTTTAGCGAGCTGCCAAAATGAAACGCCCACTCCACCAAAACGATTTATAAAACTATCTCCAACCGAAACAGGTATTGATTTCCGTAATGATTTATCCTTCGATAACGAATTCAACATATACACTTATCGAAATTTTTACAATGGCGGTGGAGTCGGCGTTGGTGATTTTAACAATGACGGTTTCGAAGATATTTACTTCACCTCTAATCAAAAAGAGAATCAACTTTTCCTCAATCAACAAAATTTTAAATTTAAAAACATCACCCAAAGTGCCAAGGTTGGAGGCAATCGAAAATGGTCAACAGGTGTTGCTATTGCTGATGTAAATGGTGATGGTTGGTTGGATATTTATGTTTGTAATTCTGGAGATGTGCAAGGCGACAATAAGCAAAATGAACTCTTTATCAATAATGGTTTGGATAAAAATGGGCAAGTAACTTTTACAGAATCTGCCGCGATTTTTGGATTGGATGATACAGGACATTCAACACATGCTGCCTTTTTTGACTTTGATAAAGATGGTGATTTAGATATGTATTTACTCAATAATAGCTATCGTCCGATCAGTAGTTTTAACTTACAAAAAAACGAACGAACTACTCGGAATTCTAAAGGAGGTGATAAGCTTTTCAAAAACCATAACAATACATTCACGGACATCAGCGAGGAAGCTGGAATCTATGGAAGCATCATTGGTTTTGGTTTGGGCGTGACGGTTGGAGATGTAAATTTAGATGGCTACGAAGATATTTATGTTTCTAATGATTTTTTTGAAAGAGATTATTTATACGTTAACCAGCAAGATGGAACATTCAAAGAATCACTAACTTCGATGATGAATGGAATTTCTTCTGCTTCGATGGGGGCAGATATGGCTGACTTAAACAATGATATTTATCCTGAAATTTTCGTGACAGATATGTTGCCACGAGACTTTGGAAGATACCAATCTAAGGCGACTTTTGAA
The DNA here is from genome assembly GCA_045104975.1 of Saprospiraceae bacterium. Classification (GTDB taxonomy): domain Bacteria; phylum Bacteroidota; class Bacteroidia; order Chitinophagales; family Saprospiraceae; genus CAJQQY01. Next base: position 22,476 of record JBGCCY010000078.1, on the reverse strand, counting down.
GATTGGAATAAATTTCAATACAATTTGCAACATGATTATTTCCAACAATTTACTCGAAACTCATTGCAATGGAATAATGGAAATAATACCTTTAGCGAAGTCGCTCGGATGTCCAATGTAGCTGCGACAGATTGGAGTTGGGGAGCGCTAATGTTTGATATGGACATGGATGGCTATAAAGATATTTTTGTGGCGAATGGCATTTATCAAGATCTTACTGATTTGGATTATATCAAATTTGCGTCGAATGATGAGACCGTAAAACAAATCGTACAAGGCAAAAAAGTTGATTTTAAAAAACTCATCGATGCTATTCCTTCAGAACCCATTCCTAATTATGTTTTTAAAAATCCGACTGGAGAAAACACGCAATTCCAGTTTGAGGAAATCGCCAGCGCTTGGGGATTAGATGAAAAAGGATTTTCCAATGGAGCGGCCTATGCTGATTTTGACAATGATGGAGATTATGATTTGGTGACTAATAACATCATGGAATTCGCTTCGGTTTTCGAAAATAAAACTTCCGGAAATCTAGATTTTAAATATATAAAAATCCAATTGGAAGGAGATCAAAAAAATATTTTTGCTATCGGTAGCAAGATTTTAGTTTACCAAAAAAAGGGAGTTCAAACTCAGCAATTAATTCCTCAAAAAGGATTTCAATCTTCTGTTGGCTTTCCTTTAATTTTTGGAATTGATGATAAAAACTCTGTTGATTCTATCGTCATTCAATGGACTAACTTAACTAAAACAACTCTAACCGAATGGGATTACAACAATACATTTACCATGAAAAAATCAACTTCTAAAAGTATTCCTTTTTCCAAAACAGAAAATATAACTACTCCAATTTTTCAAAATTCTATTTCCCAAATTGATTTTAAACATCAAGAAAATTCCTACTCAGACTTTGATCGAGATCATCTAGCATTTTCGATGCGTTCGACCAAAGGTCCCTGTTTGGATATTGGTGATGTGAATGGTGATGGGTTGGATGATATTTATTTAGGTGGCGCGAAAGATCAGGCTGGTGTTTTATTTTTCCAAAAAAAGAATGGAGATTTTTCGCTCTCTAATAATCCAATTTTTGAATCGCATCTAAAATCGGAAGATACCGATTGTTTATTTTTTGATGCAGATAGTGATGGTGACTTGGATTTGTATGTTTGTTCAGGTAGCTCAGAATTTTCAAGTACTTCGATGGATCTCAAAGATCGTTTTTACTTTAATGATGGGCAAGGAAATTTCATCGACTCCAAGCAACAATTACCTTCTCGAAAAAAGATTAATTCAACTTGTGTCACCTCGGCAGATATCGATCAAGATGGTGATTTAGATTTATTTGTTGGTGAAGGATACAAAGCTTTTCAATTGGGGAAACCGAAGAGTGGACAAATTTTGATTAATGATGGGAAAGGTAATTTCAAAGAAAATACTGCCGCCATCGCTCCTGCATTAATTGAAATTGGTTTGATCAATGATGCTGTGTTTTTTGATGTGGATCAAGATAATGATGAAGATTTAATTGTGGTAGGTGAATGGATGGGAATTCATATTTTCAAAAATGAAGGAGGAACTTTTTTGGAAAAAGAAATTCTAAACCAAACTGTTGGTTTTTGGAATTGCATAAAAGTTGATGATTTTAACAATGATGGTTTTCCTGATTTTGCTGCGGGAAATTTGGGTTTGAATTCTGTTTTCAAAATAAATGAAACTGAAAACTTACAAATCTATGCGCATGATTTTAGTGGTAGCCGATCAACTCAACCCATTTTTGTAAAGTCAATTGATGGGCAAAAATATCCACTTGCTTTAAAACATGATCTGGAAAAACAACTTCCTTTTATCAAAAGAAAATATCTTAAATATCAAGATTTCAAAGGGAAAACGATAGAGGATATTTTTGAGAAAGATGTTTTGGAAAATTCATTTCATTATCAAATTGAAGAATTATCTACTTGCATTTTTATCAATAATCAAAAAGGAAATTTCACAAAAATCTCCCTTCCCTACTCTGCTCAATTGGCTCCAACTTTTGCTATCGAAACTACTGACATTAACTTAGATGGAAATGTAGATATATTGTTAGGAGGAAATCTTTCACAAGTCAAACCTGAAATAGGAAATTACAAAAGTCAATACGGATGTGTATTATTAAATGATGGAAAAGAAAATTTCGAATCAGTTTCCAATAAAAAATCAGGGCTTTTATTTCGAGGCGATGTACGTGCTATTCGAACTATCAATCAAGGTAAAAGATTGATCATCGGATTTAATAATGATTCTGTTCAGACGATGGAGAAAAGAATGAATTGATTTCGACGAAGAAAATCAATTTTGCTTGTTACAAAGAAAAGAGGCCAGAATTAAATTCTGACCTCTCTCATTTTTCAGATTGGTGATTGTTTATTTTAACCACCAACGGATCTTTTTTTATTCAATATTAATCCCTTTCTTCACTAACCTCTTCCATTCAGGATGGCGCTTAATATAGGCTGCAACAAATGGACAAGTTGGGATAAGCACTAATTTATGCTTATCTATTTCCTCCAAAACTTGTTTAATTAAAGCAGAACCTATCCCCTTCCCTTCTAACTCAACTGGAACTTCTGTATGGGTTAAAAATATATTGCCTGCGGCTTTGATATATTCGATTCTTGGAATAAACCCATCGATATGAAATTCATATTGTTTAGCTGCTTCGTTTTCAATTAATTGATAATTTGTATCCATCTGAAATCATTTTAAAGTTTAGGAATCAAAATATATTATGATTCCTAAACTAAATTATTTTTACTTAACTACCAAACTTACACTTAAATCAAACTCATCATAAATAGTTTTATCTCCTAATCCATCGAAAAAACTTCCTGATCCATATCTTACATCAAAATCAGTTCGGTCTAAAGTAATATCTGCAGTTGCCGTTTTTACACCATTTGATTCCGTTACGACTGCGTTGAATTTAATCTCTTTAGTCGTTTCCTTGATGGTTATATTTCCAATAATTTTGTACTCTCCTGCTTTCCCTCTTGACACTACTTTTTTAATTTCAAATTTTGCAGTTGGGAATTTTTCAGTTCCAAAAAAATCAGGTGATGTTAAGTGTCCAGCTAATTTTGCAGCTCCTCCACCTTTCAAATCTGTCACCGCTAAACTAGCCATATCGATAACGAAATTTCCTCCTGTCAATTTTCCGTCAGTAAAATCTAAGTTGCCACTTTTTACTTTTAAAGTTCCTGCGTGCTCACCAGTTACTTTATATCCTTTCCAAGTGATGACACTTTTTTCAGTATCAACAGATGTTCCTTCTCCAACATTATTAGGAGTAAAGGCGAATGCAAAAAATGCTACGAATGCTAGTGCTAATAAATTTTTCATAATTTTTAATTTGATTTTAAAATTCCGATTTTTTTTTTTCGGAAACGTGATTAAATATGTTTTCTTAACAAAGCCTAAACTATAAAGTTTAGACATTAAATGTATATACATCTATTCTATCAAAAAAAATGAAAAGATTTTAACCTCTCATTTTGTCTAATAAATCATTTAGTTGTTTCGCTTCTTTTTTTGTCAAAACAGAAAGTGAGTTGTTGATTTCTGTTTCTAATATTTTCGAAGCCTGATCTACAATTTTTTTTCCTTCTGCTGTGATCGCTATATCTACTCTTCTTCGATCTTCAGGGCAAGAAGTTCTTTCCACTAATCCTTTTTGTTTTAATTTTTCTACCAAACGAGAAGCGTTGGACATTTTATCAATCATTCTTTCGGTCAATAATTTCACCGTAGCAGGTTCAGGATATCGTCCTTTTAAAATACGTAAAATATTAAATTGCTGAACAGAAATGCTAAATTTTTTCAAAATCTGCAAATGTTGTGAACTCATCCAAGAAGCAGAGTAAATAATATTTACACCTAGTTTATGATATTCATCTTTGAATTTACTTTGCTTGATTTCTTCTTCTAGTCTCATGTTCTTATGATTGAGGTGTAAATATATACAAATACATTTGATGTAGCAACATCTATTTTAAATTATTGTTTATTTTTTTCCAAAAATTTCCGTAAGACGACTCTACGAGTTGTCAACCGTTGCCCGATAATTAACGACTCGTAGAGACGTCTTACGAAAAAACGGTCTAACCTTTTTCAAAGGCTAGACCGTTTTTAAATATTAGCTGATTAACGACTTGGAAAGTCGTTTTACTTTAGAATGGGCAACTTGCACATTCGTCAACTTTAGCATCAAGATTTTCTTTTGACAATGCTTCACCAGTTGCGCAACTTACACATCCGATTACTCGGAATTCAGTTCGTCGATTCATTTGATGTTCTCTTTCTGAACAAGGAATTCGATTAGCACAATTGTTTACATTTTTCTTCTCGCCATATCCTCTTGCCACTAATCTTTCTTCTGGAATTCCGCAATCCATCAATGCTCGAACTACAGATTCTGCTCTTCGTTGAGAAAGACTTCTGTTATATCTAAATGATCCTCTTGAATCAGTATGTGATGCAATCTCGATAATCAAATCAGGATTTTCAGTCATCATTTTACACAATTTATTAATCTCTGGTTGAGCTTCATCTCTTAAATATGATTGGTCAAAATCATAGTAGATGTGAAGTAAGTATGCATAATAGCCTTCCTCTCCAGGATCCGTTGGTGATCGATCAAATGTTGGACTTCCTATAATTGGATTCCCATTTTCATCTTCTTCAATTGGTTCACCTGTCTCTGGATCAATCTTAAGACCTGTTTCTGGATCAGTAATATATTTAGGAGTTTGATCATTCTCTGCAGTTGGATCACCATCAAAAGGATCATAGTCGTTAGGATTTCCATTTGGATTATTTGGATCAACATCAACAACTGGAGCAGAAATCGGACTCAAATTAACCACCGCCTGCAAAGTAGTTGGCTCTGTCAAATCACGAGTACATTGATTTTCTACAGGACTTCCGAAGTATCCTTCTTTCTTAGCTGTAACTGTGTAGCAGCAATCTTCTACCAACTCAAATGAAAGTGTTCCAGTTGAATCTGTATAAACCGCTTCTGGTTCTGTTCCCTCACAATCATTAGTCAAAGTAACCATGGCACCTTCAATTGGATTTCCAGTAGTTGGATCAACCACTAATACATCTAAGTTAAATAGCACTTCTTTTTTCAATGGAATTTCCACAAAAACCTTTTGCCCCATGTCTACACTTTTAGTACAACCTTCTTTTGCGTTGTCTAAATATTCATCCATGCTTGCTGTGAAATTACAGCATTGATCCATTTTCATGTCAAACATGATTTTCCCTTCCGTATTCGTCAACATTTCTGTTCCTGTGCAATCATTCAAAACTGTTGCTCCTGGAATTGGTTCGCCAGTTGCTTCATCAATCACTAAGATTTCCATAGTTGCAGCAGATTTTCTAAAAGCGTAAATATCATCACGCCCTACTCCACCTTCTCGATCAGAAGTAAAATATCCTTCCTTTCCCTCTTCTCCGAAAATGATTCCGAAGTCATCAGAAATAGTATTCAAAGGATATCCCATATTGGTAACATCACCAAATTGATCTTCTCCTTTGTCATCCATATAATAGATATCTATTCCACCTAATCCAACATGTCCATTAGATCCAAAATATAATCTTTCGCTATGACTATCGTAGTATGGGAAAATTTCATTCCCTTCTGTGTTAATTCTTGCACCAAGATTAATTGGTGGCCCCCAGCTACTTCCATCCATCGTTGTCATGTACAAATCCATTCCTCCAAAACCACCTGGCATGTCAGATGAAAAATACATTTTACTTCCATCAGCAGTCAATGTTGGGTGAGCAACTGAATATTCATCAGAGTTAAAAGGTAACCCTTCTAAATCTTTCCACTCCTCTCCTTCTATTGTTGCAGAGAAAACTTTCAAACGAATAATTCCATCATCATCTTTTCCTACTTTTCCATTCATAATATTATTTCTAGTGAAATAAATTTTTGATTGGTCTTTATTATAAGTTACCGCAGCATCGTGGAATTTAGAATTCAATTTTTTAGAATACTTCTCAGGTTTTTCATAAGTATATTCTGCAGGTTCTTTTCCTTCTTTTTGTCTTTTCACTTGGAACAATTCATTAAAAGGATTACCTGTCCATTCAGTTGTCCGAACTATGGCAATACCTTTATCTCGCTCTGAAGCGAAGACCAAACCATCATCATAATATGCTGGAGAAAAATCATCTAAGTTAGAATTGAAATTAACATGTACGATTTCATAAATACCTGCATTTTTGGTACGCAGTTCATCTTCGTAATCGCATGCCTGCACTAAATACTGTCCACGTTGATCTTCAGGAACTGCATCAACATAAGCTTGATACCATTCTTTTGCCAAATCGCATTTTCCATTTCGTTGGAGCATTTGACCATAATATAATTTGTGAATTGGTTCAGCGTCAGCCAATTGAACAACTTGACCATACCAATATTCTGCATTTTCTGAGTCATTGACTTTTCGATAAGCCTCAGCAATATTGATTTTGGCTTCAGGATTATCATTCTTATCTAGGATTTGATTGTACAATTCAATGGCTCCCATATAGTTGAGATCATCCATGTACTTTCTTGCTCTTTTCTCTTTGGAAAGTTGAGCAAATGTACTGCTTGAAGCTATGATACAAAGTAGCAAAGCTAAAATCACCTTCTGTTTCATCATTTTTCTAGTGTTTTAATCATCCCCGGTATTTTGGGAAAAACATTATTATTTTTTTGGAAAATTTCGTTTTGAATGATTTCTAACCATTCAAATTCTATTGATTAAAGTCTAGTCGTTTTCTCATTTTGTAGTTTACGTATACTTCTCTTAAAAGGTTTTTATAACATAAACTAACATTAGTTAATTGATCAAATGTTTCACTAATCAGCTGATCAATTGACTAAAAGTAACGCGGAGTTACAATTTGTTTTGTTTTATAATTAAACTCATAACCTACCATAAGTTCAAAAGATCCTTGAGCAGGTCCTTGTATTTTAGTCAAGGAATAATCAAAGGCTGCGCCAATTCTTAATCCATTTTGCAAATAATAAGCTGCCCAAATGTCAACTGAGTCAAATGAACTAGTATCATTGAATGCTTCAATTGCCGTTCTGAATGATGCTCCTACCCAAAGTGCTTCATAAAATAATAATGATAAATCAATATCAATTTCTGTAGGTGCCCCAATTTCTTGAAAAGCCTCATCTTTGTTGAACTTACTCAACAAACCTACATTCTTAATCAACATGGATGGTTTGAAGATAATCATATCACCTTTTATTGGAATTGCTGCTCCTATCGAACCAAAATAGTGTCTGTATTGTCTTGCCCAAATATCCGTAGTTGCTTCTTCTCTCAAATCATACTCAATCAAATGAGGACTTGAAAATCCGATATAAAAATTTCGAGTGTAGTAATATATTCCTGCACCAAAATTTGGCAACCAGTAACTTGGCTGTTGCTCCAAAAATGCTTCATCAATTGTTGCATTTTGATTAGCCAAAGTTATTTTTGAAAAATCAGCTCTCCAATTCGTTACTCCTCCTTGCAATCCAACTGCTAATTTTCCACGTCCACCATTTCCCATAGGAATTCGATAAGCGTAGCTAAAATTTGCACCCATTTGCTGTGATGGTCCAATGACATCATTGTAGGCACTAAATCCAACACCTACTCTCTTATTTTTTAGAGGAGTATGAATCGTAAAAGTTTGAGTAACCGGTGCGCCGTCGATGCCCCACCATTGATTTCTGTAAAGTAACCCAATTGCTAAGTGATCTTTCGCACCTGCAGATGCTGGATTATAATGTAAACTGTTAAAAATATACTTTGTAAACATTGGATCTTGCTGTGAAAAAGCAGTATGTCCAAAAAAGCAAACAAAACACAAGAGAGTAAATATTTTTCTCATTTCTATTGGGTATTTATGGTGTGTGAGGCATTTTTTTTTATTCTTATTTGTGTAACACATTTTAAAAACAAAAATTTTGTTAGTTTAAAGTTATAATAAACTTAAACATTTATCAATCCATTAATCTACTGATAATCAACAACTTAGGTTGATTTTTTTAACAAATAAAAAGATTAAATATATAGTTAAAAAATTATACCTATATCCTTTTAGTATTGTCACAAAAATTTACTTCTGTATATACACGTAACCCGCATAAGTATTTCCCGCGCCATCATTGAATACGTAGAAATACGTTCCATTCATCAAACTTGCTCCATTAAAAGTTCCTTCCCAATCATTTTGATAATTATCAGTTTGGAATACTTTATTCCCCCATCGGTTAAAAACACTAAGGGAATTATTAGGATAAGTTTCTGCTCCTTGGATTTCAAAAAATTGATTTATATCATCTCCGTTTGGAGAAAATCCATTGGAAAAAATAAGTTCATCTGCTACTATTGGTTCACATTCAAGTGAGATAGTTACTAAGGCTGTATCGCATCCATCAATTGTACAAATGACATACATAAAACTATCAACAACATCACATTCAATTCCATCAGGTGTATAAATAATTTCACATTCGCTGGCAAATGTTGCTGATCCAAATTGTGTATCCATTCCTCCAGCCGATGCTGTCAAAATGAAATAATTTGTCAATACTTCGTTGCTTGGGATCGTATCATTAGCACAAACATCTATTGACAAAGCATCAGTATATAATACCGATTCATTGTCATCAACAGCAGTTAAAAATACTGGTGCAGTTTCCGTAATATTTGCAATCAAAATAGTCGTATCACATACTCCGAAATTATCACAAAGAATAATACATGCTGTATCTTGACCTACTTGATCTGCGATTATTTCAGTACAATAAGTCAATGTGTCAACTGAAAAACTAGCTTCACCTCCTGTATTAGCACAAATATTATTGATCAAAATTACATTTCCTCCTAACTGAGTCGAATCCATACAAACTGACATCGTATCTCCCAAAATCATATTTTGAGAAATAGTATCAGTTATTGGATTGGAAACACAAGCAACTATATAAGTCGTATCTACATTTCCTAAATCATCTACTATAAAAATACACGCTGTATCTTTCCCTATTTCAATCGCAACAAGATCAACACAATATAGCAATGGATCAATTGAAAACAGGACATATTCTCCTGACTGATCTGGACAATCATTAAAAATACTAGTTACATTTCCAGGTAGATCTGTAGTGTCAATGCAGACCTGCTCAGTTGTATTCGAATAGATTGTTTCAAAAATCCATTCTGCTCCAACCTCCGCTGGAGTCGCTTCTACCGTAACATATATATAAGTCGTATCACAAAATCCAAAATCATCGCAAAACACATAGCAGGCTGTATCTTGGCCAATACTTAATGCTGTAATTTCTACACAAGTATTTCCTCCTGTCAAATTAAATTCAGCAGGTGATAGTCCTGTGCTTGGACATAGAATTTGAGTCGTAGTAGCTTGACCGAGTAACTCACTATTGTCAAAACAAAAAATATGAATTGAATCTTCTACCAAAGTGAAATTTTCAATATTTGGCTGAATACATCGCACATCGACATAAAATGAATCAACACATAATCCACCTCCATTATCAATTACTTGAATCCAATGAGTACCTGCTGATAAACTTAATGAAGCACCTGCAAAAGTACTTGTCGTACCTAACGGAATGCTTGACGGTAAATTAATCGAAACTACCGTAACCTCCATTGGAAAATATTCAAAACTAGGATTACCACCAATAATCGATTGATTGGTTGTATTCAAAATCCAATTTCCAGTTGGATCCCAAAGGTTCATAGAATCAACTAAATCAGGAATATTAGCAAACGTTCCTGAAAATTCAGTTCCATCCACATCCCATGAATCTAACATATAAGGTCCAATATTTCCTTGACCAAATAATTGCCCATAATCATAACTAGAACTAAATTCCTCCATGCATCCTGCAAAACCATTTGTGTACATATCTCCTCCTTCGGAAAAAATATAATTGCCAATATCAGCTAATGGAATGTCAATACAAACATCTCCATTTGCAAAGCAATCAGATATTTGGACATAAAATGTATCTTCTGTTACTAAATCATTAATCATTGTTGCAACCTTCATTGAAGTTGCTTTAAAATCATTTTCCAAACTATTGGAAAAAAGAGAGACCGAGGACATTAACAATATAGCAGTGTGTAGAAAAATTCTTTTCATATTCCGGTATTTGGAAAAATTTCCTTTTTTTAAATCGACCTTTGGTTATTGAAAACTTGTTATATCGGTTGGAAAAATTTCAGGCTTAAATATTTATTTTTTCATTACTCAATTGGAAGAGTACTCGTTCATTTTGCTCTGAAATACTTTTGTGTAACTATCCTAACTTAAAATTAGTAAAAATTAATTTCCTTTTTATTTATTAGACAGTTTTTATATTCGTTTTTTATATTTGATATTTTTATAATACCTAAAACCATGCCAATGGATTTCAGTTATTAGCACCAATAAAAATGTTAAAGTAATGATCCATCAAATGAAAGTGGCAACAAATCCTTTCCCCCTTCTATCACATAAACCTTCCCTTTTTCTCCTTGTAATAAAATACGCATTGGTGTATCATGTTTCATTTCCGTTTCAAAAATTACTTGCCGACATGCTCCACAAGGAGCAACGGGTTTAGCAATAGTCACACTTGGACTTTTTGCAGTTATTGCCATGGCTATAATTGGAACTTTTGGATAAACAGAGTCTGCTGCTGCAATAGTCACTCGCTCCGCACATAAACAAAGTGGATAGGATGCATTTTCTTGATTGCTTCCTGACATCATTTTTCCATTCTTTAATAAGATGGCAGCACCTACTTTAAAATTAGAGTAAGGTGAGTAGGATTTTTTCAATGCTTGTTTTGCCTTTCTGATCAATTTTTGATCTTCCAAAGACAATTCCTTTTCTGAAGTATAAACTTCAATAGCTGTTTTTAAAATGCGTTTCTTCATATAAGTATCTGAATATCAATAGGTTGTAAATATATATTTTTTTAATCAAATTTCAAACCATCTTTAACTTATTGGGTATTACGGAAATTTAAAGAATAGGTTCATCATCTAAATAACTACAACTTATTCAAAATGAATTTGATTTAATAATTTAAAACCTTCCACCTTCTTTAAATCAAATATTGGATGTCATTAACAAGTAACTCTATAACCAAATTTTATTTAATTTCGCATCATGAATTTCGAGATCACTAATGTACGAGCACTTCAAGGCTCTCAGATAATGCGACAAGGAGCAGCCATTCTGATTAGTATTTTGCTAGCCAAAAGTGTTTTGACAAGTGAAGAAATTGGGACTTTCGAAATGCTTACTTTTATTGGAGCGACTCTCAGTTTTTTTTGGATCGCAGGATTAAATCAGGGGATTCTTCCTTTTTTTCCGAAACTAAATTCAACCGATCGACGACCATTTATTTTCAATATCTTTTTGCTTTTTTGTGCTATTTCTACTTTTGTAATTGTATTGTTATTTTTATTAGAAAACAGTATTACTCAACTACTTGTTGGACAAGAATCACTTCCTTTTGTTAAATGGTATTCAATTTATTTACTGTTTTTCATGCCGAGTTTTCTAGTTGATTATATTTATTTAGTGAATAATCGAGCTAAGGAAATTTTGGTTTTCGGAGTCGTAGTTTTTACGCTTCAAGTACTCGTTGTTTTCATTCCTTTAATTTTGGGCAAAGGACTTTTAGGTAGTATTCAAGGTTTGATTGGTCTAGGAATATTTCGATTTTTATGGTTGCTAAAAGTTGTTTTTGATTTTGGTAAGGTCGAATGGAAAGGTGAAATCATGAATGATTATTTAAAGCTTTCCATTCCGTTGATTTTGTATGCCTTGCTTTCGGGTTTTCCAACTGTTTTTGATAGTTGGGTGGTTGGATGGTTTTATGAAGACAAATCAACTTTCGCAATCTTCAGATATGGAGCTCGAGAATTACCGCTCGCCATTGCTCTAGCAAATGCATTAAGCATGGCAATGATTCCAGAAATTGTAAAAAACCATAACAATGCTTTTACGCATTTAAAAAACAAAACTTTAAGCTTATTTCATTGGCTTTTCCCCTTATCCATTATTTTAATGTTGACAAGTTTCTGGTGGTTTCCAAGAGTATTTAATCCTGATTTCATAGAAAGTGCTAGTGTATTTAATGTCTTTTTATTGGTCATTATCAGTCGTTTAATTTTCCCTCAAACTATATTGATTGCTTTAGGAAAAACCAAAATGGTGTTCTATATTTCTATTTTAGAAACTATTCTAAATATAATTCTAAGTGTAATTTTGGTTCAATATTTTGGATTGATTGGAATTGCATTCGGAACTGTTTTGGCCTATTTATTTGAAAAAATTGCGATCGCCATCTATCTCTTTTTCCAACATGGCATTTCATTTTCAAAGTACACTCCAGTTGGTTGGTTTATCTTTTATTCGATTTTATTATTGACATCTTATTTTTTCACCTAGTTTATTTTCCTAGTCAAACTTCCTTTGACAACTTAGGTCTATTCAAAATATAGTTTTTAAGCAGAAGAGCTGTGGGATGCACACTTACTGGTTAATAAAAAAATTGCGTCGAATTTTCAAGAATTATACCGAATTAATTGGAAGGTGTCGTATATATCGAATTAGATTTTGTTGATAATCGAGGCAAAAAATGTAGGGATAGCCTAGCTATCACGAGGCTTTTTAACGAAGAGTATCGGCGAAAGATATTTCGAGATGTATGACATATTCCAGTTAATTCGGTATAACACGAATCTTTGACGAGTATAACCTACCTCCTCGAATTAAATCGAATTAGTAAGATTTGGTAAAAATTAGAAGATCCCAACTTGGCGAAACCTTTCCGATAGATAAAACGCTTATTTTTCCTTTCGTGGAATTAGTGAAAATTTGTAGCACAAAACCAATCCCCTTTTGAATGCATACAGCAGCGCTCAAAGCGCTAACAATATAATGACAAGGTAAAATTCAACTACCGAAGTGGAATCCAGTTTTACAAAAAAATCCTTGACATTATTCAAAATGTCAAGGATTTTTATTTTTGCAATTATATTGTAATAATTATTTCAACGCTTTCAAAGCTAACCCAAAAACCGTATCAATAATTAAATTAAACAATGAAGTTCGATAAGCTTGCAATCTAATCAATGCTATACCTGAACTTTCTAATGCACTCATCTTGGCAGAATCTACATTACTCTTTACTAAAAATTCAAAGTCCTGAGTGGTAAGATCTCCTTTTTCCAACATACGCGTCCATCTCCTCAAATCACGTTTCATCCCTTTAATCATTTTCCCTGCATCACGTTTTGCATCTTTTTGATACTTCCGAACGGTTAATTTTGTCAGATCATCCACATTACCTGAAAGCTCTTTCATTATATTTCTAAACCTTGGCAAATCTAATTCTCCTACTTTAATTTTCGAAGCAGCCTCAGAAGTTTTAGGCTTTGTTGAAGCTTTAGGCTTCGTCGAAGTTTTTGGTTTAGGTGAAGTATTTGCTTTAGCCTTAGGCTTTGTAGAAGTTTTTGGCTTTGCAGGAGCCTTTGCTAATTCTTTAGCTTGCTTCATCCAAGTACTCGGATCATGAGCATTAAATCTAGGTCCAGCATCTTCCAATATTTTTTCAACTACGGACTTTTTGGTTGTTGCCAAATCACTATAAGTCATGATTCCACCTGCATTTAGCAATTGTTGAATCTTTGGCCCAATTCCAGTTATTTTAGTTAGGTTATCTTTGTTAGAAGTTCTTTTTGCCATAATGGATTTTTTGGTTTTTTTTAATTAAAAGAAAATATGTAGTGATTAAACTTTATTCGATTGCACGTTGGACGTGAGACATTTTACATTCTCCAAACAACTTCATTTAGAATAAACTCTATTGATTTTACTCAATTCTACATTTTTGGTTTCTTTTTCTTTTTCTCTAAGTTTATAACTTTGTCAAAATTCTTAGAAACTACACCTGCGATTTCTTTGATAAATGGTGCATTAAGTTTTCCTTCATTTTCCCAACGATTAAAAAAACCACCCAATAAATTCCCTGCTGGATCAGATAAGAGTTCCAACATTTGAACTGTTTTCATATTCTTTTCTCCTTTTGCATTTTCGTAATCAATCTGATCATTCATTTTAGCTTTGAACTCATTAATTTGAGGAGCCATAGAACTAAAACTTTTAGCCCCTTTTTTCATAATAGAAATGGCATCCGTTTTTAAAGCCATAAATGATTCTAAAGAAGCTTGATCTTGCTTCACCATTCCTTTGGCAGGGTTGCAGCTTTGGAATGAAATGCTAGTAGACACTAAAGCAATAAAAAAGAAATAAAATAATTTTTGAGAAAATCCCATGCTTCTAAATAAGGGAGTGTTATTCATAATAATTTTTTTTAATTAAAATAAGAAAATTGATAATATGTAAATGTAATTAAAACTAATCATTTTCCAAAGGTTTTTATTTGAGTTTCCTTACAGAAAAAAGCAAACATTTTAGCTACCCAAAAGCGCTGCATCTCTCATCTCTTTCGATTTTTCTGCTCCCAAATAGTTATCAATAATATTGTGTATCAAATATAATGAAGGGGTCAATAAAACCGCTACAACAAACTTAAAAATATAGTTCACCGTCCCAATTGCAAGTACCAAAACTAAACTCCAATTGGCACCAATATAAAAGGCAATAACTAAAACTACGAAGCTATCAACGAATTGTGAAACCAAAGTAGAACCTGTCGCTCGTAGCCATAAATATTTATCTCCAGTTTTTTCTTTAATTTTATGGAAAACAAAAACATCTACTAATTGACCAATTAAAAATGCAATAATCGACCCTGCAATAATCCATAATCCTTGACCAAAAACTAATCTAAAAGCATAATTATAATCGCTTACTTTACCTTGAATTTCTTGCTGCTGAATTTCAGTCAGATTAGGTGAAATATGTGAAGTGGGCCAAAATCCTGCAGGCTCTAAACCAATCGCAAAATAGACCATTACAAAACCATAGGCTATCAATCCAACTGCCAAATAAGACAACATCTTAACTCCTTTCATCCCAAAATATTCATTAATTATATCCGTCATAATAAATACAATCGGCCAAAGCAAGGTCCCCGCAGTCAAGGAAAATGCTAGGTCTTTTTCTCCAAACAACTCCATACTGAAGGGTTCAAATCCTAGTGTTTTTTCTAATGAAAAAATCTTTACTCCAATAAATTCGGCAATGATTGCATTGGCCACAAAAAAACCTCCGAGAATAATAAATAGTCGTGTACCTTTATCTGATAAAATATTTTTCATTTTTTTTATAAATTCAACTTTCTTTTTGATCTAATTTCACGTCTTGCATTTCAGAACCTAGTGATAATAGGAATTATTCGATTCCAAATATAAAAAAATTAACTTCGTTCAAAAGGTTGTATTTCATTTTTATAAACTAAAACGGTATGATTAAATCTATTCTTCTAAAACTATTTTGTCTTGTCATTGGACTTTGTTTCTTTTCCATAACAATATATTCCCAAAATTTTGACACTCAACTCAACCTACAAGATTCGACTCAAAATCATATCATCATTTTAAAAAGTGGAAAAAAATTTAAAGGTAAAATCCTTCAAATTCAAAATGAAAAGATATTTTTTGAAACAAAAAAAAAGAAGGAAAATATTACCTTAACCCTATCTGAAATTAAAGCGATAAAAGTACAAGGGCATCTCCCTTGGAATAAAAAAAAATATGATAGACCATTTCAATATAGCCAATATCTTTTCTACAAAAATACTGGATTCAGTCTACAAGAAGGAGAAAAAAGTTATCGCACTTTTATGGGAGCATCGATGCTTTGGGATCGTGGTGTAACGAATGGTTTTTCAATTGGATTGGGTTATAGTTTCCCATTTTTATTGCATATAAATTTGAAATTCTCAACACCTAATCCTCAAAATAGTGCGACCTCTTTCAAGTCTAATTTTAGTACGATTCCCTTATCTTTTAGCGATGACGAATTATTTTTCGTTTTTGAAAACTCTATTGCTCATTCTATTGGAACACCTGATCGTTATTTCAATATTAGTGCTTCTAATTATTTTATAAAAAATAACCGAGATTTCGTTTTCAATCGTGATTTCATTCCTAAAGTCTATTATTCTATTTCCTTGGGAGGAGGAATCCGAATGAATGAAAATTGGCAATTTATGATTGAGAACCATGTCAATTTCAATCAAAAATTTGTTGATGGAAATTTACTACCATCATTTGGTTTTAATTATGCGACAGCAAAATATAATGTAGGTTTTGGATTTCACTCTCCCAATAGATTAGGATTTAACCTGTACCCTATAATTGAAACTAACGAAGATGTTCCGGTCATTTTTACACCAGAAGTCTTTAGTAGATTACCATTTTTTACTTTTTCCAAAATCTTTTAGAATCAAGCTATGAAAAAATATAACAATATATTTACAATTCTAATTTTAAGTTTGTTTTCTCATTTTTTAAGCGCTCAAATTTTCATCGGAAACTTTGATTTTAATGATGATAAACAAACGCATCTTCTTATTTTAAAAAATGGAGACGTGAAATATGGTAAAATTATTTCCATTCAAAATACCCAACTTACTTTTTTAGAAGAAGAAAAAACAACAACTCATATTTTTGAACTTTCTGAACTGGATAAAATTATCGTTGATCGGGAAGACCTTGATATGAGTTTTCCAGATCACCATGAATTTGTCCAAGATGATGAGCAAAAAAAACAGGATTCTGAACCACAAATAGTCAAAGGAAATAATAGATTATTTTATGCTGAAACAGGTTTCACTTTATACAAAAGAGAAAAAGAATTTACCTCAACCTTGGGAATGGTTCATACTTTCGATTATGGATTAAATGACGCTGTGACGCTTGGTTTTGGATTCTCTAATTTTGGTCACATTATTTTTCATACTAAATTCAATTATATTCATGGATATGATAGTTCAAAATTTAGAGCGGGTTTTGACATCAAAGCTGTCGGAAGACCTGAACGAACTTTTAATCAATTTGATAATAACGAATTTTTAGGATGGACGGGATTTGTAAATGCTGCGGCCTATTTTTCATACGGAACAGTTGATCGAAATGTACATGTCGCTTTAAATCTTGCACCTGTTTTTGAGCCATTAGATTTTTTTGATGGAGGATTAGTTAAGATTAGTTTTGGAGGAATGGTAAGAATTGGGCGACATTGGAAAATCATTTATGAAAATTCTTTTGGTTATTTTGATCGAGGGGGTAATGAAATTTTTGGTTTATTTTCAGGATTTGGAGCAAGTTGGTTCAACAAAAAGAATGTCATAAAATTTGCTTTGCAATCTTCTCCTAACTTTGGACTTTTTAATTTTCCCGTTGATGAATTTAATCAAAATAACTCGTTACCATTTGTTTCTTACTCTAGATATTTTTGAATTTTGAATTCATGCTACCTTAATAAAAGGTTTATTTTTTCCAGAAATAAACCTAAAGACATTGAACGATTACATATCTTTGCGGTTCTATTTTTATAAAAAAATTCTTCTTTGGTAATTTTAGTTTAGTCAAAAAAAAATTACCGAAGCATCAAAATAACAACATGGGAAAAATTTCAATCAACATAAAACATGGGAAAATCGATAAGGTTAGTAATACCATTGTCGGGATTGATTTGGGTACGACCAATAGTTTGGTTGCGTACATCAAAGATGGTAAAGCAGAAGCTGTCAAAGGCAAAGATGGCAAAAGTACACTCGTTCCATCTATTGTTCATTTTGGCAAAGACGGTGAAATTATTGTCGGTGAAGAAGCAAGGGAAAAACTGATCAGCGATCCTGGCAATACGATTTATTCTGTCAAAAGATTGATGGGGAAATCTTACGATGATGTGGAAAATGTGGAGCAATATTTTGGTTATAAAATTATTGATGAAGACACAGAAAGTCTAGTAAAAGTTCGAGTCAATGATAAATTCTTTACACCTATCGAACTCAGCGCTGAAATTCTAAAATCACTCAAACAAAGAATCGAAAAAGACCTCGGTGAAACAATAGACAAAGCTGTAATCACCGTACCTGCTTACTTTAATGATTCTCAAAGACAAGCGACTCGAGATGCTGGAAAACTCGCAGGACTTGATGTTTTGAGAATTGTAAATGAGCCAACCGCTGCAAGTTTAGCCTATGGAATTGGATTAGATCCAGAAGAAACTCGAACGATTGCAGTTTATGATTTAGGAGGAGGAACATTTGACATTTCTATTTTACAAATCCAAAATGGCATCTTTGAAGTCTTATCAACCAATGGTGATACTTTCCTTGGTGGTGATGATTTCGATCGAGCAATTATTGATTTTTGGGTAAAAGAAAATAATCTTGATCCGACACTTTTAAATCAAAATAAAGAACTCTCCCAAGCGATTCGATTGGAAGCAGAATATGCCAAAAAATCCTTGTCAGACGCTGAGGGTTTTTCAAGTTCAATTGAAAATTTATCTTTAAAAATAACTAAAACTCAATTTGAAGAATTAACTCAATCTCTCGTTCAGCGAACGTTGGATTGTTGCAAAAAGGCTTTAGCTGATGCTGAAATTTCTGTTGAAAAAATAGATCATATTGTCATGGTGGGTGGTTCGACAAGAATTCCACAAGTACAAAATTCGGTGGCTGATTTTTTTGGAAAAACACTTTTCAACGAGTTAAATCCAGATGAAGTAGTTGCCCTTGGTGCAGCAATTCAAGCAGATGTTTTAGCTGGAAATCAAAAAGATATTTTATTGCTTGATGTTACTCCGTTATCGCTTGGAATTGAAACCGTCGGTGGATTGATGGATACGATTATTCCTCGTAATTCTAAAGTACCTAACAAAGCAGGAAGACAATATACCACTTCAGTCGATGGACAAAAAAATCTAAAAGTGGCAGTTTATCAGGGAGAAAGAGACTTAGTGAATGACAATCGAAAATTAGGGGAATTTATTTTGAAAGGAATTCCTCCGATGCCCGCAGGGTTGCCAAAAATCGATATTCAATTTATTCTCAACGCAGATGGAATCTTAAAAGTCAAAGCAAAAGAGCTTCGCTCAAATGTCGAAACTGAAATTGAAATCAAATCTCAATATGGTTTGTCGGAAGAAGAAATGGCAAAAATGCTAATCGATTCCATTCAAAATGCAGAGGCTGATATGAAAATTAGAGGATTGTTGGAAGCTCGAAATGAAGCCAATAATATTTTACTTTCGTCAGATAAATTTTTGCAACAAAACGAGGAAATCTTATCGACAGAAGAAAAAGAAAAGACCTTATTATTGATTGAACATTTAAAAAAATCAGTCAATGGGGAAGATAAAGATGCGATCAATAAAGCGATGGATGATTTGAATACTTACACTTCACCCCTCGCCCACCGAGCGATGGATGTAAATATTCAAAAAGCGATGCAAGGAAAAAAGGTTTAAACCAATTATCCTTTTTTCAATCCTTTAATTATTTCTAGAGAATATTTTTCTGGGAATTCACCATACCATTTCACCAAAGTTTCTTCACCTAAATGATCATAAATAAATGAGTATTGATATTTAAGTTTTTCTGCTTTCTCTTTTTCCATTCCTTCTGGATCCAACTTCATTCTTTTATAATAATCGTCTTTATCTGCTTTGCTGGTTGGAGTGTGATCAATAAAAAAACCAAAATTCTCTTGACAAAATTTTCTATATTCAATTGTATAAAGAATAAAGGTATGCCACATCTCATCAACGATCACAAGAGATTCATCAACAAATAGAGGTGGCATTTTTTCTTCTGAATTTAAGCCCAGTTGCTTATTTAAAGCAAGTAACCATAACCACTTTTTAGTTGCTTCAAATATATCCAACGATGCCTCCCAGTCCAAATCAAAATGATCCATAAATCTATAAACTACCTCTTCATTTTGGTAAGTCATAACTTCTGACAATGCTTTAACTCCAATTGTTTTATTAGTATTTACAAAATCCATTTTCTTAAATTAGAAATTAATAAATGATTCGTTTTACACCTTTCAATATTATGCTTCAAAAAAAAAAGTAAGAGGTGAAATTATTAAATTCCACCTCTCATTTTTTTTAACTGCAGCCACCTAGGCAAAATGGAGGTGGATCACTTTTACCACCGCCTTTGACATTCTTTTTGATTAATGAATCAATTAATTGAGCTTTGCTCATTTTTGTTTTGAAATCTTGAATTTTTAATGAATTCTTTTTCATTTTTTAAAAATTTTAAGTGTTTGTAAAATGATGTACCAACTAAGGGGATATATATTAATTAAGATTCTTAAAGCGGTAAAACTTTATGAATAACATTATTAATTAGTCAATAATTGTACTGTCCATTTTTGTCATAAAAATGAATATTCAAATGCAATTACTTGAATAAAAAAATATAGGCTGGCGTTGTTTGTTAATCTCAAGTATTTGAGACCTTAGTTATATTAGGTAATTTAAAACGAAAAAAAATTGAAGACTTTCAGGTTATCTTCTAAGAAGAGAAATTGAATTTAGGTAAGAATAAAGATTTTGTTTTAGCATTCATTTCTATTTCTTATTCGGAATTCAAAGTTAAACTGTTTTATTACAAAAAACAAATATTTATCATTTTTTATATATCAAAATTCAAACAATATATCCTATTTATCCTATCACCTAAAAATATTGTTTACTCGCACTACATGAATTAAACTTGAAATCTTTGAATTCAGATAATTTAGCTTAAAATTTGCAATAAGAAAGTAGTTCCTATATTATTACTTTTACGAATTCAAATTGGTAATTCAAAATAAAGTAGTTTCAAGTTTTTGAAGATTAACAAACCAATAACAACAGGTTTATCTAGGAACACATATTATTAATAATAATAATAATAATTTTAGGCATGAGAAAATCGATTTTTTTATTTTTACTTTCCTTAGTTTTTGTTTCCAATCTTTGGTCACAGGATCGAGCTAATTTGCAAAAGCAAATTGAAAAAATTATTCATTACGATACTGAGATTAAATTGTCAGAAACACCTGGTTTTATCATTGGGGTAAAATATCAAGATTCTGTTTTTTATTTCGGCTTTGGTTCTATTTCAAAAGATTTTAACCAAGTGCCTGATGAAAAAACGATTTTTGAAATAGGTGGTTTGACCAAAACTTTTACTAGTTCTTTGGTGAGTATTTTGGTGGAAGAGGGAAAAATGGATTTTGAAAAACCATTGAATGATTACTTCTCTTCTGCTGAAAAAAATGAAGAAACACAACAGATAACTATTGACCAATTACTGACCCATACTTCTCGATTACCTCGAATGCCTCTAGAATTTGGAGTAAAAGAAATCGAAGAAAATAATCCTTATGCACATTATACGAAGCAAGATTTAATGGAATTTTATAAAGAATATATTCCGCTCGAATCTAAAAAGAAAAGAAAGAGAAAAAAGAAGCAAAAGAAAAATAAAGACAACTATTCGTATTCTCATCTAAATTATGCCTTAGTCGAAATGGCGATTGAGTCTTGTCAAAATAGTAGTTTCGAAAAACTTTTGTCTGACAAAATATTAACTCCAATTCAAATGGATGACACTCGAGTTAATTTGTCAGAAAGTCAGAAAAAACGTTTGGCAACTGGTTACACCACAAGTGGTCAATCGACACCACCTTGGACTTTTCAATCATTCAAAGCATCAGAAGGTTTGAAATCTACGGCACAAGATTTAATTAAATTTGCAGAGGTTCACATGGGCGAAAGTAATTCAAAATTGACCAAAGCATTTTATGCCACACACGAAGGAAGGAAAGCAACCAACCGAAATAAGAAAGTAGCATCTGCACGTGGCTGGCATGTTATTTCTCCAAAAAATTATCATGATATTGTTCTTCACACAGGGAATACTAATGGCCATCGTTCCTATTTAGCCTTTGTCAAAGAAAGTGAAACGGCTGTAGTCATCTTGACAAATTCAGAACATAATCTTTATAATTTAGGCTATTATATTTTAAGAATGTTGAATAATAATTGGATGAAATGATTTACTTTGTTTTTTTTTGCTGAAGATTGAGTTGATTCTAGATAAAGAAGTTGTTTTAAAACAACTTCAAATTATAAAATTCTCAAGGATCTTTTTTACACCAAAAAAGAGACATCATAAAAATTCATATAATATCAACCCAATCTGCCGCAAAAGATTCCTGTAAAAAACAAACATAACCTCTTACCATGTCTAGCGAAATAAACTCCTCGCCTACTGCTCCAGAAAAACGAGTACTTTTTATTGTTAATTCATTTTCTGGAATTAGTAAAAAAGGAAAATTGGTTCAACAAATTGAGCAACATCTTGATTCCCAACTTTTTGATTTTGATATAAAAAATACACAAGCTGCTGGACACGCAACA
>JBGCCY010000077.1:0-18433 GCA_045104975.1 Saprospiraceae bacterium | reverse complement strand
AACCCCTAATCTGACCTTTCAGCCAAATTAGGGGTTCATTTTTTATTCCAATTAAATTTAATTATTGATCACCACTTTTTCTACTACCGAAGCCTCTTGCGTTCGCACTTCCAAAAAGTACACCCCACTTTCTATCTCGGCAACTGATAACTCTCGGATATCGCCATTCCAATTTTTCACCACTTGTCCCATCATATTTCTCATTTCAATTGCTTGAATAATCTGGTTATTCTGTTTTATCCAAAGTCGATCACTTGTTGGATTAGGATAGATCGTAATTGAATTTTCAGTTAAGTTTTTCGTAGAAGTTGTATTTGCAAGATTGATAAATTGAGGATCAGAAGAAAGCGCAATATGAGTTCCGTCATTCGTAATCGCAACTAGGTTGGCAAATTCTATAGTAATAATTGATTCCGTCAATGAAACAATAATATCTTCTCCCATCACAAATTCTAAAGTAGCCAAAGTATCTCCGCCGATAAAAGAAGAATTACTTTTTTTAGCCACACCAACCTCAAGTCGATTTTGATCAGCTAGTTCTTTTCCCAACGCTAAAGTATTACTCGTATTACCAATCCAAGTCTGAGAAGTATTTAAAGCGAATGAGCCCGTTTCAAAAAAAGTATCACTCCCTTGCAATCCAAATGCAACTCCATACAAATTATCCGCAATCTGAGAAGCCCCTTCCATGATTACAGGTACAGATACCGTCTCTCCAATAATAAATGTATCTGGAAATTCTAAGTACACATTATAGGTATTAACTCCATTGGTAACAGGTTCGTAAGAAGTCAAATCGGTATGAGTTTCATTATAGTTATTTAAGATGCTATTCAAATCAGCATCATTAATCTCCCCATTTCCATCAGCATCGCCATGTTTGTAATTTACGCCATTACTAAAAACTGGAACACTCCAATCCATCGCATCCTGTCCCACCCAATCAGTAACTGCATCTGTTCGAACTGGCCCAAAGGATCCATGAGTTAACCCCAATTGTAAAACATCCCATGCATTGGCAATTCCATTATTATCTATATCTCCAGGATAAACAAGATCCTCTCCCAAGCAGTCAATATTAATATCATCATAAGTAGCAATTCCCAAAGCAACATCATCGTATGCATCAGTAATCGTGTTACCAATTTCGACTAAGTCAGTCATGCACCAGCAATTATTATTAAGGTCAACAGGTTGGTTCGTCAATAAAACAACATTCTGATAATCATTATCACAAATCGTATTTTCAAAAACTTCTAATTGATTATCAACAATCGAAAGTCCTACACCTCCTTGAGTAATTGAGTTATTATGAATACTCAATTCACTTGTATATTCATAAGTTTCAATTCCAACATTATTTTCCAAAAAGATAGAATTTTTTACTTCTCCTTTGGCCAATTTAATCGCACTACTATAGGTGTCATAAAAATAGCAACTATCCACGACTGCCCAATAACCATCAAACCCACTATTATTATTGAGGAAAGTAGAGTTTTCAATAATCGCTATCGTGATGATTTGACCAGCACTTGCAACGCACCAATTATTATCTTGGAAAGTACAATTGGTGACTCGTGCACCTTCACTAAAATTGGCAAAAGTGTGCGGATTAGCAAAGCCATAAGTATTTCCTTCAAAAAAACAATTGAGCGCAGACATTCTACCTTCCATTCCAATCTCATTATTTTTGAATTCTGAATCTGAGATGGTCACCCAATTATAACCTAAGGCTCCATCAAAAACACCTCTTTCATTATTTCTAAAAATAGCATTTGAAATATATCGATAAGCAACTCCTTGACCATAATTCACAGCTGTCTTGGCATATTCAAAAATTACATGATCCAATTCAACTTCAATTGGCATTCCTGTAGAAGTTGTATTTTCTATTCCATTCCAAGTTCCAGCGGTAGTTGGAGTATCGGAATTAATGGTAAATTTTATCGTATCACCTTGCCCACCATTCGCATAAAAGTCACCTTCTCGTAATTCGATCCGAGTATCAGGTTCAAATCGAACTTCTACACCAGGCTCGATTGTTAAACTAGCATTTGGAAAAATTACAATATCACTTGTCACAATAAATGGACTTCCCACCACACTCCAAATGGTCGGTACAAAAATTCCACCACTCACCTCTGTCTGTGCAGAAAGAGAAAATGTAGTAGCAAGACTAATCATAAAAAAGTAAAGTAATCTTTTCATTAGTTAACTAGTTTTATTTCGAAACCTCTCAATTTCGATAAAGTTTATAAATAGTTGAATCAGTAAATAATTTTAGTTTTTACAGCTTCTATTTCTAATTATGAAGGGTAAATTCTTTCGATGTTGTAAAAGTAAATTAAGTCAAGTCAGCATCAAACTACATTTTATTACTTTTATGACGTAAAAAAAATAATATAAATTTTTTAAATCGTTGATAATCAATCTTTTAAAAAATTAATTTCCTATTTTTATTCCATGAAAAACTCTAAACTCATCAAGGTTTTAAAGTCATTTTCTCCAAAAGAATTACAAAACTGGGAGACATATGTCCAATCACCTTATTTTAATACCAATAAAAAAGTATTCCCTCTGATGACTTATCTTCTACGAAAAATAAAAATAGAGGAGTCTATTGCTTTGGAAAAAAAGGAGATTTTTAAAAAAGTATATCCTTCCAGAACCTATGATGAAAATTATTTAAGGAAACAGTTTTCTATTTTATTTCAACTATTAAAAGGTTATCTAGCACAGGTTCATTGGCAAAATTCAGGTCTAGAAAAAGAGTTGTCTTTATTTCAATCTTTGGAAAAACGGAAATTAGATTCGCTGTACCATATTCAGGAACAATCACTTTCAAAAGAATTCAACCTTCAACTTCGACCTGATGCCAATCATTTTTATTTGCAATTTCAAATGCAAAAAACAGCGGATAATTATTTTTCGAAAAAACAAACACGGCAATTTGATGTTGCGCTACAAGAAAAAATTAATCACCTCGATACATTTTATTTGATTGAAAAATTGAAGGGAAGTTGTGAAATGCTCAATCGGAAAAAAATTGTGGAAGGCAATTATGAATGGAATCTAGTCAATGAAATTGTGGAATTTTTACAGCAGGAAAATCCTTTGAGTGAAATTCCAATGATCAAAATCTATTTGCAAATTTTCCAAACGCTCCAAGATGAAAAAAACGAAAACCATTTTGAAATTCTCACCACCCTACTTGAAAAATACCAAAATGATTTTCCTCAAGAAGAGGCTGTCGCCATGTATCGCTATGCTCAAAATTTCTGTATCCGAAAAATCAACCAAGGGAAGTCTGAATATTTTAGAAAATTATTTGAACTGTTTCAAACTCAGCTAACTAGCCAAATTAATTTGCCCAATGGTATTATTTCTGCCGATGATTACAAAAATATTGTAACGGTTGGTCTTCGAATAAAAGAAGCAACTTGGGTCAAAGATTTTATTTTCAAATACAAAGAATCTCTTTCTCCTAGCATGCGAGAAAATGTTTTCAATTATAATTTAGCCTCCTTTTATTTTGGGACACAAGATTATGATGCCGCTATTCAATTGTTGAATACGGTTCGATACACCGATGTTTATTATGAGATAAGTGGAAAAATTATGCTGGCCAAAATTTACTTTATCATCGCAGAAAATAATTCCTTATATTATTTTATTGATGCTTTTAAACTTAATTTGAAACGGAATAAAAAAGTCGCTGCACCATATCGAACTAGTATTATTAATTTTCTAATTCAGTTAAAAAAAGTAACTCGCCTTCGAGCTGAAAAAGATTATGTAGACAGAAAAATTTGGAGAAAAAAACACGAGCTTTTAAGACAGCGTATTGAAATCATCTCTCCTATTATTGAACACAATTGGTTGCTAAAAAATTTAAACGCTGAATTAAAATAAGTCTCTATTTTTAAAAGCATCGAATTCGATGCCTTTAAAAAACAAAACTCTAACGCAACCACTTCGGCTACGTTAGAGTCAAATTCATACAACATTTATTTTTTTAAAATAAGAATCCAATATTAATTGAGCCTGCGGTGACAAAGTTATCATGAATCAAATAACCTTGGTAACTTTCGCCTGTTCCATATCCACCTCCGATAGCAACATCAAAGACAAATACTTCTGCTAAAACCCATTGCATTCCAACATTTAATAATGCACCTGCTCCTCCTAATTTTTGGTCATCCCTATCCCAAGTTCCGCCTGTATATGATCCAAAGAAAACTTCAGGTTTTACATATAAACCTTGCATCAAGTGACTTCGCTTCATATCAGAAGTAATGAAATTCGGTTTTTTATACATTTTATAACCTACCGATCCATACATTCCACTTGAAGATGAGCCATTAAAACCAATTCCAATAAAAGTTCCTTTTACCTCAAAACTTCTTCCCGGTCGAATAGTTTGTTCGTAAGAAATTTTTGTCGTTCCAATCAAAGGACTGATTAATCCAACTTTAAGTGCTCGTCTTTTTTGACCTTGATAATGTTCAACCATATCGATTTGATTTACTCCAAAAGTTTCTACGTTTCCTTCTTCAAATTCGATCTTTTCAATAGCGTTTTTTTCCAAAACATAAATTAAATCATCGGCTCGATTTTCATATAATTTATACTTAATCTCGCTAGTTCCAATTTCTATGACTTGCGCCTCAATTGGAGTCTTTTGATTTTTTTTATAAATTTTGTCCTGTGCAATTACGTCGTTAGCAAAAAAGAAAAATACAACTGCCAACATTACATTTACGCTAAAATTCATTTTTGATAATTTCATGACTTAATAATTTTAAATTAAAAAATATGTTTTTGATCAATTGATAAATCAAAATTAAGTCAAGAAGGAAAGGTGAGTGAAATGAATTTTAATAACTACATATTGTTTTTTATTTAATACCAGGAATTAAATTTTTTCTACATCTTCATCTAGAAAACATAGATTTCTATTCAACAAGAGTTGTTTTCTAAGTGAAGATGTAGAAAAAATCTAATCCTTCGGAAACAAACTCTTATCTAACCCTGGAATTATCTTCAATGCATTTTTATAATACAACTTTTTCAAAATATGATCTGGCAGCGCCAAGCCATACATTTTCCAAAACGCATGATACCTTTTATAGTATGGAAAATATTCATCATCACTTTCTAGCACTCTAAAATAAGTTGGATATTCTTTCGGCTTCCAAGAATCTTTGCCAAACAAAACTCGATCTTGGTATTTTTCAAAAAACCGATTCGCCGCTCGAGGCTGCCTTCCCAACTCGGCAATGATTGCTCCGATTTCGACATACATGTTGGGCATTTCATCCAAGAGTTGACCTAGTTTTGTCAAATCATTTGGATGCCAACCAAAATGAGCAGCGATAAAATTAGTCTTTGGATGTTTTTTAAAAATGTTATGTTGTTCCGAGATAATTTGTTCCCAAGATGCTGGATTCGTAGCAGTCCGTTTTCTTCGAGGATGAGTTTTTAACTCCAACCATCTTTCATTTTGATTATCATGTGGCTCCCAAAAAGATTTCGGATCAGCCGAATGAATCAAAACTGGAATTCCCAACTCTCCACATTTTGCCCAAACAGGGTCAATTCTAGGGTCGTCAATTCGAATCCGATTTCCCTCCGAATCTTGATTCGTCATTCCTTGGCTTTTATAAATTTTCAACCCTTTCGCCCCATTTTTAAAATCATATTCTAACTGCTTGACCGTTTCTTCCGACCAATCAGGTTCGTTAATACTTCGCAATTCGATATTGGCAAAAACAATAAATCGATTGGGAAATTGCTTTTTGACATTGTCTGTCATCTTTTTCAACCGCTCACCATTTCGACCACTCAAATTATTCATGATCGCCATATTCATCGAATCCATCGGTTCAATCAAATCATTCAAATCCATTTCATCCATTCGCCATTGATGGCTATGTACATCAATAAATGGAAATTTTGCTCTGGTAATTATAGTCTCAGGAACCACCAATGTAGATGGTGGATCATATTCTTCCCAATCAAGTTTAAGCGTGTCCGCTTCACTTTGTGCAAAAATCAAATTGGCAAAAAGGACTATGATTATGGTTAAGTAATTTTTGATCATCATTAATTTATTTTTTATTTCAATTTTATAAAATATCCTTGGTAATTTCCTAAACCTCTATTGACGTAATCCTTTTTTCCAAAAACTAAATCCCCATTTTCTAAAATTTTGTACACATAATATTGATCGTCTATCATACTGCTGTAAGATTTTTTAATTTCTACAAAACTTTCATCGACTTTTGTTATAGGTTTTACTTGTCTCCGGGAAATCGGAAATTTTCGAAAACCCATAGAGAAAAAATTTCCTTCTTTATCTTTTAGGATTAATAATACTCTTTTATCAATAAATCTTTGAGTTGATGCCCCGATATTTTGCATGGGTAGATAAATACTATGGATTTCGTAATCCTTTATCTCCGAAGTTTCTTTTTGATCCGTCAGCAATTGAATTGTCATCTCGGCAGAATCTAGCACAGTTTTATAATCATAAATAAAAACTGGAGATTCTTTCATATAACTAGAACCGACCAACCATTCAATTTCATTATTTTTCTTTACAACAGTATATGTTTGATTTCGATCAAAAAACGAATTCATCAAATTTCTTTGCATTTGCTCCAAATCCTTTTCCTTAAATTCTTCCCCAACGTTCACATCAATTCTTGGATAAAGATTTAAATGGTCAGGTAAAAAGATGTTTGAAATTTCGATACCATACATCCGCTTGGCCTTTCTGATTGCCCTAGATTTTTTCACTTCATCAGTCCCATTTTTTTTTATATTATTTAAGTCAATTGTAATTTCTTCTGATTCAATTTTACCACGATAAGACTTTTGAAGTAATTGATAAAGTGCTTCACTTTTTTCTTTTGACAACTTACCAGCTTCAGTAATTTCTTTTGCAAAAAATGCTTTATCCAAATATCGTTCATCAAAATCATACTTAAACTTCACCTTTACTTCTCCTACTTTTTCATCACAAATCATTTGATTCATCGTACTATTATAATAATTTATTTGGTATTGTCCTTTTGGAGGAATCGCCAAAAAATACGTTTCATCTTTGACCGGTTTTGCACTACCGCCATCCATAAAATAGGGTGCGGTTTCACAAAAAGTCACATCCGTTAGAAATTTCATACTATAGAATTCAGGAGCAAAAGGAACTGAAAACCCACTTCTAGTTTGATATTTTAAAGGAACCGAACGATGAATAAAAAGAGTATCTTCTGTATAATTTTTTAGATAAAATTCTATGACAAAGGCTTCCCGTCCTCCAGAATGATCGGTATATTCCAACTCGTAATCAGGTATTTTTGTTTGAGAAAAAATATTACAATTTGCTAATAAAAGGAACAACAATAATTCAAATTTCATATTCCTATTTTATAAAAAATAAAGGTTTGAAAGAAATAAAAGTACTCATTTTCATTTTAATCAACCTATAAATAAGGTATCCGTTCGGACAGTTTCTTTTTTAAAAATTAGAAACAACTTCCTCAAAAAAGTGTTTTTTTACAAAAAAATTATACATGAAATTTATCGGAAGTACCAACGAATATTTACACCTCGTCAAAGTCGATCAACACAATTGCCATATTCTAAAAGAAATCATTGAAAATGGATTAACCGTTTTGTGGTTTGAAAAAGGAGATAACCACCTATTTATTGATAGTAGAAGATATGATTTTGAAAAAAATCAAATTGTCTTTTTAACTGAGTTTCACCAAGTGAAAATTGGTCGAGTGGAAGATGTTCGATTAGTCCGATTTAATAAACCTTTTTATTGTATCCTCGATCATGATAATGAAGTAGGTTGCAAAGGGATTTTATTTTTTGGTGCTTCACAATTACCTATCATTGATATTCCTAAAGAAGAGTTGGAAAAATTTGAAACGGTCTGGAAGATGTTTCAACTAGAAATGGAAAGTAACAATAATTTGCAAATCGAAATGTTGCAAATGATGTTAAAGCGATACTTAATTCTTTGTACTCGATTATTCAAGTCTCAAAAACAAGAGGATGTCAAATCTTTTGAATCTGATATTATTCGAGAGTTTAATTTTTTAGTGGAGCAACATTTTAAAACCAAACATACTGTGGCAGAATATGCCGAGCTGCTTCATAAGTCTCCCAAAACACTTTCTAATATTTTTTCTAAAATTGGAAAAAAAACACCACTCAAATTTATTCAAGAACGAAAAATGTTGGAAGCAAGAAGACTTCTAAAATATTCAGATTTGCAAATTCAAGAAGTCGCTTATGAATTGGGCTATGAAGATGTTCAAGCTTTTAGTCGCTTTTTTAAAAAACAAGAAGGGCTGTCTCCTTCAAAATTTAAAGAAGCATAACTCTTCCTTCCTTATCTGGACTTTCCCAAGTCCAGCAGCATCATTTTATTTTACAATTAAATTAAAAATTTAAGTCTGGACTTAGAAAAATCCAGCTACGGGAAAAATTGCCAACTCCTTGGGAAAACCGACCTACAAAACATCTCCCATCCTCCCCCATCTTTGTATTGTCAATTGAATAAAAATTATTTAATCCATAAAAATTTAGAACAATGCAAAATTTTAATGTCCCAACAAGAGACGAAGTTTCAGAAAACAACCAAGCAATTTTTGATAACCTTAAAGGTGCTTTAGGTTTCGTACCTAACTTGTATGCTTACTATGCAAAGAATGATACAGCACTTGCTGATTATTTGGCTTTACAAAATCGAAAAAGTACGCTTAAAGCAAAAGAAAGAGAAATCATCAATTTGGTCACTAGCCAAATCAATGGATGCAGATATTGTCAATCAGCTCATACTGCTTTAGGAAAAATGAATGGTTTTTCAGAAGAACAAATTCTAGAAATCAGAGGTGGCTCTGCAGCATTTGATTCAAAGTTAGATGCACTAGCACAATTCACAAAGTCAGTGGTAGAAAATAAAGGAAATGCTTCTTCATCTGCTAAAGATGCTTTTTTCGCTGCAGGTTATACTGAAGCAAATATGATTGATGTAGTCATTATTATTGGTGACAAAGTGATCAGTAATTATATCCACAACTTGACTGGGTTTGCAATTGATTTTCCAATTGCTCCCGAGTTAACCGAAGCAACTGTATAATTTTAAAATCAAATTTTCCCCTTTTCAAAATAATAAATTTTTAATTCAAATTCTAAATAATAGTAAAATGAAAAATAAAGTAGCATTTATATTTATGGTAGCGATGATGTTTATCGCAAGTTCAACTTTCGCACAAGACAACATGGCAAAAAAAGGAATGACTGATCATGCCGCAACTGCACAAACGATCAAATTAGAGCAAATCAAGGGTGATTTTACGATCCAAGGATTGACGCTTGCTCAAGGTGATTATGTTTTCGAAGTTTCCAACAATGGTGTTGACCATGAAGTAGGTTTTGTAATTGCACCTAAGTCAAATCCTGATGCGCATATCAAAACAGCTTACGTTCAAAAAACAATTAAGGATGGTGAAAAATCTACGTCCAAAGTGGTGAATTTACCAAAAGGAGAATACGTTTATTTTTGTCCCATGAATCCGACTCCAAAATATACGATAACAGTTAAGTAGTTATAATCTGTAAATTTCCAAAACCGAAATAATTTGCTCTTCAAAGTTGTGATACTTTGAGGAGCATTTTTGTAGAACGATGTTCCAATTCGTTTTATAACGGAATCACATTGGTACTTTTTGCCATTGACAGACTCAACAATGATTCAATTTTTCCAATATTTGGAACTGAAAATAATTTTTCCGAAACAAATGAATTGTACTCTTTAATATCTTTGACAATTACTTTTAGAAAAAAATCTGCCCCTCCCGTCACATAATGACATTCCAAAACTTCAGGAAAACTCGTCACTTGGGCTTCCATTTTTTCTATCGCCTTTTTAGAATGATCTTTTAAGTTGAGAAAAACAAAAGCAAAAAGCATTTTCCCCACTTGATCTGCATTGACAATCGCGACATATCTGTCGATGACTTTTTCTTTTTCCAATCTTTTGATTCTATTAAAAATAGGGGTGGTTGAAATATTTAATTCTTTCGCAATGTCTCTAATGGTCATGCGAGAATCTTCTTGAAGGAAGGATAGTATTTTTATATCGATTTCGTCGAGTTTTACCATTCTTGTTTTATTTAAGTTAGCAATTCCCACATGGTCCTCTGCTTTAGCTGACCTAAAAATAAATTTTTTAAAAAAATTTATCCTTAAATCAAGATCCCCATTTTTTAGGTCTGCTAAAGCAGACTACCACGTGGGAGGTGTCAAAAAACATTATTCTTTTTCATTAGAAATATGTAACCATTATATGACAAACAACCTGTTTTTCATATAAAACAATAACAATACCCCTATTTAATTGTAAAATAAAAACAATTCATCAATTTTAGCTAATTTCGTAGCACAAATGAATTTTAACTATTATGGTGAAATCTAAGAAAAATATTCAAAAGAAAATATTGGCTGAGGCGTTTGAAAAAATGTGCATGGCCAAACATATGACTGAATTGTACGAAAACAATTTCAAGTTAGTTTCTAAATATGTTCATGCCACTTCACGTGGTCATGAAGCCATTCAAATAGCTTGTGGATTGCAACTTTTGCCTCAAGATTTTGCTTTTCCTTATTATCGAGATGATGCGATGTTGTTATCGATTGGAATGCGTCCTTATGATTTGATGTTACAATTATTGGCGAAAAAAGATGATCCATTTTCAGGTGGACGAAGTTATTATTCGCATCCAAGTTTGAAGGATGATGACAAACCTAAAATACCTCATCAATCTTCTGCAACTGGCATGCAAGCGATTCCTGCCACCGGTGTCGGCATGGGAATTCAATATCGAGAAGCACTAAAAATTAATGAAAAAAAATCAAAGAAACCGATCGTCGTTTGTTCACTTGGAGATGCAAGTGTGACGGAAGGTGAAATTGCTGAGGCTTTCCAAATGGCAGCTTTAAAGCAATATCCAATTTTGTATTTGGTGCAAGATAATGAGTGGGATATTTCAGCAAGTGCCGATGAAATTCGAGCGCAGGATGCTTTTGAATATGCGGCTGGTTTTAAAGGTTTGGAAGCGGTGACGATTGATGGAAGTGATTTTTTGGAATGTTATACTACATTGAATCGAGTGATCGAAACAATTCGAAAAGAACGTCGTCCATTTTTGGTTCATGCGAAAGTGCCTTTGCTCAACCATCATACTTCGGGAGTTCGAATGGAATGGTATCGAGATGATTTGGAAGAAGCAAAATTGAATGACCCCTACCCTATTTTTAAAAACCAATTATTGGAAAATGGTTTTTCTCAAAAACAAATAGAAAAGATTGAGGCAGATGCTTTGAAAACGGTCAAAGCAGATTTTGAAATTGCACTTCAAGCAGAAGACCCAGATATTTCCTCTCTTCATGATCATGATTTTGCACCAACTCCAATTACCGAAGAAACTGGAACTCGGACACCTGAAAACGGAACCGAAGTTGTGATGGTAGATTGCGCTTTGCATGCGGTAGAAGAATTGATGCGAGCAGATAAAGAATGTCTTTTATATGGCCAAGATGTGGGAGCAAGATTGGGTGGTGTTTTTCGTGAGGCAGCTACTTTGGCGCAAAAATTTGGGGATGAAAGAGTATTTAACACACCAATTCAAGAAGCATTTATCGTTGGTTCAACCGTAGGAATGTCGGCTGTTGGATTAAAACCAATTGTGGAAGTTCAGTTTGCAGATTATATTTTTCCAGGCATCAATCAATTATTTACTGAAGTAAGTCGGTCTTGTTATTTGACCAATGGAAAATATCCAATTAGCATGATTTTAAGAGTTCCAATTGGAGCTTACGGAAGTGGTGGACCTTACCATTCGTCTAGTGTCGAGTCAATTATTGCAAATATTCGAGGAGTAAAAATTGCCTACCCAAGTAATGGTGCAGACCTTAAAGGTTTGATGAAAGCAGCTTATCATGATCCAAATCCTGTAGTAATTTTTGAACATAAAGGATTGTATTGGTCCAAAGTCCCTGGCACCAATGCTGCTCGAACGGTCGAACCTGCAGAGGATTATATCTTGCCTTTTGGTAAAGCAAATATCGTTTTAGAACCATCTGAAGCTAATGTGAAAAATGGAGATTCTCTTACCATTATCACTTATGGAATGGGAGTACATTGGGCATTAAATGCGGCGAAAGACTTTGATGGGAAAATTGAAATCGTAGATTTACGAACGATCGCACCTTTGGATGAAAATGCCATCTTTGCATCTGTTCAAAAAAATAATAAATGTTTAGTTTTGACTGAGGAAGCGGTGAATTGCTCCTTTGCACAAAGTTTGGCAGGGCGAATTCAACAAGAGTGTTTTAAATATTTAGATGCACCGGTGATGACTTTGGGAGCTGAAAATACGCCAGCCATTCCATTGAATAGTGAATTGGAAAAAGCATATTTGCCATCCGCCGAAAAAGTAAAAATTAAAATAGAAGAATTATTGAACTATTAATTAAAGGGAAGTTTGGCACTTCCTTGTTCTAACCATTCTAACCAAGTATTGCCCCGACTGAAATTCAGTCGGGGCGTTTTTTTTGGGGAATATCGAATATTGAACAAGGATTTGAGAAAGATGAAGTTTGACGATATTTCGCAAATTATTTTCGAGGTGTTCGAATTTTAAGTCAATCAAAGTGATGAATTTCAACTATCGGAGTTTCCCAGATTGATGGAACTTCTAATTTCAAAATCATCTTTTCCAATACCTTTTGAGGAACTGGAAATTCTCGATTTCGATTTTGCTGTATCAATTTTTGATAAGGAACTTCGAGATAAATTAATTTCGTTTTTGCCCCATACGTCTGAAAAAGATCAATCAATGGGGTTCGCAGGTTTCTAGTAATATTCGTTGCATTCCAAATAAAAGATTCTTTTTTCCTTAAAAAAACTCTTGCTTGTTCTTTAGCTATTTGAATCACTTGTCCATTTCCTTTTTTATCGGTTGGACTAATTTTGTTTTCTCTTCTAATAGCATCCAAAGAAACAACTGGAATGTTTTTATAATTTTTTTTGATAAAAAAATCCTTTCCTGTTCCTGGCAAAGCGGAAAGCATAATTACTTCAAAAGTATCTTTTTCAAAAGGGACATAATCAGGGCTTGCTGCTGCTTTTTGGAAAAATTGATATTTCCCCAAATCTGAGCCAAATTTTTTCTTATTTCCAAAACAATTATTCTCCTTGCAAAACTCTTCGAATAATTGAATTCGATATAACATTTCTGATTGATCCTGACAAATTCTTCCTAACATATCAGCTTTTGCCAAAATAGCTAAGTGCGCTAAGTCCACTTCCAAACTAGTTTGCAAAAGTGTCTTTATCGGGTTTTCTTTTTCAAAAATCCAAATTGGTAAACCGTGATTTCGAACTAATTTAGCCACAGCTTCTCGAATCACAAAAGGTGTTGGAATCTCTTTGTACAGAATCCTACGAGCAGAAAATTCTCCTTTTCGAGCATGCCCTCTTGAAGTGATTCTTCCATCAGGTTCGTGAACGGTAGTTGATCGTTTTTCCACATCATGCAAAAGTGCAGCGGCAAAAAGAATCTCTTTGTCTTGCTCTTCCAACCTTTGAAATTCTGATAAATTCAACAATGCTTCCACCACCATTCGGGTATGAATAGCTACATCACCTTCAGCATGATGCACCTTATCTTGTGGCACTTCTTCCATGTCCTGAATCCATGAAAATGAATTTCTAACATTCTGCCAATTCCTCTTTTCTATTATTTTCCAAATTTTATTACTCATGATATTTCCCATTTTAGCGGAGCACGTTTCCAATTTCGAGTCCAATGTGCATCAGTTTTGACATGATTCTTTCGGACATATTTAAAAACATTTTGCTTAAAATTTTCAACTAAATATTCATCTATATTTCTAGAAACGATTCCTTCCATCGTACACTTTTCGTCAGTATAAATATCCAAAGATTGAAATGTGCTAGATTGATTTGCAAAATTTAAAACTGTTTTCTCTAAACCTTTTTGATCGTCTGGCTTTTCTATTTTTAACTCAGGTACAGTTGGAAAATCAAGCATTGCTGCATAAAATTTTACTTCTTCCCAGGAAAGCCATTTATCTAAATGCCTGATAGCAAAGACGTAAAAATGATGCTCAATTTCCAAATATTTTATCGAATGAATGGCATAGATATTCTCTCCAAAAATCTCTAAATCATCTAATTCATTTTTAATTAAATGCCATCTTTCTTTCAAATAATTCGCCCAAGGATGCCGAGTTGGGGCAGCGTGAGATCTGGCAAAAACGCCATATTGATTAAGGCACGTATTCTCTCCATCCAATTTCTCGGTGTGGACAATTTGTTCTATAGATTGCATCTCTGACCAATAGCCATGATTGATTCTATCGTCACTTGTCGTTCCGGGAGAAAAAGGGTAATGGAAAGTACGACCATACTTTCGTGAATCCATTTTTGACATGATTGAGTTCTAAATCAGATTTCGCCGTCAAACGAAAGCAGTTTTAAAACATATATGATTAATAAAATAAAAAGATAAATCGCTAGAGGTTAGCGACAATTTTTCAAAATGAAGTGAATTGAAAATTACATAGTCTTTTTATTGAAATGGTTAGTGATGGGAAAAGAACTATCCTTAACTTAAAAAAGTTCCAAGACGAACTAATTCTTGGAACTTTTCTTTCCTTCTTCTTCATTAATAGAATCTTCAAAATGTCGATTGACATATTTTTCTATTTCAGCTTGCTTGAAATCATACCAATCTTGCAAGACATCTCCATTATAATTTAAAATATCTCGAAATTTTCGAAAAGGTTTATTTTGTGAAATAGCGATCATTAATTTTTCTCTAATTTTAGGATTCGATACTTTTCCCAAAAATCTTCGCATGATTTTAAAAGATTCGAAACTTTCCAACTTTTCAATCAAGATATAATGATTTCGATTATTTTCGACATCCTTTAATTCTTCTTCCCAAAATTCAAAATTATCATCTTACTTCCCACTTTTTAATTGCTTTTCGTTTTTATCTTTTGGCAATTGGTTGAGCGTAGATTTCATCGTTAAAATTTCCATTTGATCGATGGCTGTTTTATTTAAAATTTCTATTCGCTGATCCATATCACTCCCCCACTCCATCAACTTTGAATTTAAGCTTTGCAAATTTGACAAAACTAATAACTGCTCTGCGGTGGCATGATCTCGAATATTACCTTTTAATTTTGGATTTTCAATTCTCCATTGCTTGGCAGTCATTCCAAAAAGGGAAACATTAAGGACATCAGATTCATTGGCATAAACCATTCCTTCAGCTCTAGTATTTTTTATTCTAGGTGGGATCAAATGTTTTTTTACAGCTTCCGTATGAATTTGGAAATTTGCTTTTGACATGATTCTTCGAATATCCCATTCGAGATTCTTGCGTTTTGCTTCTTCACTAAATAATCGCTTGAACTCTTGAATCACCATGAGTTTAAATGCGGGACTTAAATAAGACAAAAATTCTGCAGCAATATCAAAATGCGCTTCTGTTCCACTTCCATATCTTCCCATTTTAGACACTATACCTTTTGCATTTACTGTTTCAATCCATTTTTTAGGAGAAAGTGTAAATGCATTACTGCCTGACTGATTTTTAAGTGCATCGAATTCGATGCTGTTAAAATCAGAATTATTTAAGCCTTCCCAAACTCCTAAAAACTCAATTGTATTTCGAGTTCTTAACCAGTTTTGAATCACAATTCTAGGTTCTCCAAATTTTTTTGCGATATCAGTCAACGAAAAAAACGGATCATCATATTTATGATTCAGTCGGATTTCTTGACCTTGAACTGTTATTATTTTTGGTTTAAGTTTTGACATTTTAAAAATAGTATTTCATTTTACTGTTGAATTAGACTTGTTACTCTTTAAAAAATCTATTGTAATAATGCATCTCTTCGTCCTTATCTATTTCAAAATCTGGAAGGACTTTTAAAGAAAAAATGCACATTTAATACCCCTCTCACTTTTTTAATTAATTTCATCGATTATATCTGAATTCGATTTGTTATTTTAAGTGCATCGAATTCGATGCACTTAAAATTTTACATCATTTTTGACTGAGTACCTTTATACCATTCAATAAATTCTTTTTTCGTCATATTCTTTGCTTCCATTCGATTGTCAAAAGTAGCTTCGTCCAATTTCTTTTTATCCCGATTAATCTTTTCTTGTATTTTCCAAAAAACATCATTGTCAGCATTAAACACTTTTTTCTCTGACCACCAATTCACAAAAGTTGCTGCACTAATTGCTTTGTTGGGTTGAACTCTTGCCCATTTTTTAAAATGCGAAAGTGCATGCTTCACAAAGTAATCTTCAAAACCATCAATTTCACCACCCGTAATAATTGGAACAATTTGTTTGTATGCGATACCTTCATATACACCAAATTTTACCAACATATTATATGCTTTGGTTTGAGAGTATGACAGCAAATCTAATTCTTCTTTGGATGGTGCATAATTTGTGGCCTCACCACTTTTTTCATTCGTTGCTTTTGGTTTATCCTTAGGTTTATCAAAAATCAAAAAACGAACTCCAGTCACTCGACGGGAAGTTTTGATGTATTCATATTTGACTTGTACACTTGGACTATGCGTATTTATTTCTCGTTCTACCACATCAAGCACTCTCCTTCTAAAGTCTTTTAAAACCTTATATTTACCTTCGATACCCAACATTTTTTTCAATTCATCTAAGGTGTAAACCATTGCATTCGTTTGAGTATGCTTTCGCATTCGATCTCTCTCCGCTTTAAAAACTTGATACATTCTAATCGCAAAACCGCTTTTCATTGGAGCAACATCCAAAGGGTGAATTTTTGCATATTCACTCAATTGCAATAAAAATGGTTTTAGACGTTCTGAAAACATAAATTCTAAAGCCACTTCCCCATTTTCAGTTTCAACTGGGATTACTGATTGAAACCAACTGATGACTCCTCGCAATGGTTTTCCACCAACTAAAAAATCAGAATCAAAAGAAATATATTTGGAAATAATCCGAGCACTAAAATCATTCATCTCTTTATACAAGCCACCCCATTTCTTGTCTTCCCCTTTCAGAAGATTCTCTAATTCTTTAACCGAAACTATTTGCTTATGGAAATCATTTTGTGCTAGTGGATCAAGGTTGGACATTAGATATAAGATTATCTTTTGCTCTCGAGCACTTAGTTGGTATCTTGCATTGAAAATAAACCTATTTTCAATACGAGCAATTTGTTTAACTTTTTTCTGTTTCATAGTTTTTGATCAAGCTGAAACATAGTGTTGAATATTAAAATTTAAGCAAATATAAAAAATGAAGGGGACTAGTAAAAGTTTTGTCCCCCTAAATATCTTCACTTCTTTTATATTAGACATGTTATTCTTTAAAGAGGCATAAATATAGGTTTTGAAAAACTCCCTGATTAAGTCCCTCTTTAAAATCGAAAATTTATTTGATTTTGAGACCTTAATAGGTACCAAGAGATGTTTCCGCCCAAAAAGGGACATAAATAGGATCGCATTTGCTTTGTTATGGTTTTTTCCAAAAATATCAACCAAATTCAACCAAAAAGGATCTTAAACTAATACTTTATCCCTGACGATGTCCCTTTTAAGAATAAAAAATGAAGTAAATTAGTCTTTCGTATTGTTAAACAAATACTTGGGCCCTTTTTTTGTCCCTTTTTGAAAAAAATGAACGAAATCATTCAATTGCTAGCTTTTTTAGAAACAAAAGGATTAACTTTTACAAATATTCCCCCTTTTCTGTCCCCTTTTAGAAAATATTGGAACTCAAACTCTCTTTCAAATCGGTCCAAGTAATAGTTGGGCCCTTTTTTTGTCCCTTTTTAAATACTTATAGTTCCTCTCTTTCTTATTCATTTCCTCTTTTTAATAAAAATATGAAAGTAAAAGATATGATTTGCCCTGATTATGTCCCTTTTAAGTGCAAAAAATCGTTTAAACTAGGATATAAACCTGATAGTTTAATTTTGCCCTTTTTTTGTCCCCTTTTCATCCTTTATTTATCCATATAAATTCATGTCCCCATTTATGTCCCTTTTAAATCCCTAAACCTGTCCCCCTATTTTACTGATTAAGTCCCCCTTTCCGCCCTAAATTTGTCCCCTTAGTATCCCTAAACTTGTCCCTTCTTAAGACTTTATAAAATTTCTCAAATTCGGCGGAAAGGTATGATATCATTGAGTTTTAGTGATACCTATTGAAATAATATTTACGTCTATAAATAATATTAAAGGAGTTAAAAAAACTTTAAAAGTCTTAAATGGATGTTTAAGCCCTTTTAATTTTCTTTTTTTTTAGG
>JBGCCY010000076.1:0-20942 GCA_045104975.1 Saprospiraceae bacterium | reverse complement strand
GTATTCTGTCGTTTGACTTATTGTCCCGGGATTATAGGTCGATCCAGTTGCCCCGCTTATCGTACTCCAACTTCCACCACTCGGGCGACTCTGCCAATAGTAAGTTAAACTCCCATCTACCCCACCACTTGGTGATGATATAGAAGTGATATTCGCGGGATTGTAACTGCCACAATTGATTTCGTCTGATCCTATCGTCCCACCTGAAGTATATGTTACTACAATGTAGAATGTAACAACATTTGAATAAATCCAATCTCCACATGTCGATCTTTCAGCTCCTCTCCGATATTGTCTTGTAGAAGTTAAGTTAGGTGGGTTATATGTTGAGCTAGTAGCGCCCGAAATATCATTCCACGAACCTGATGTACCATCTCGGTATTGCCACTGATATAATATTGTTCCACCACATCCTCCAGATGGAGTTCCTGTATTAGTAATTGCTACAGGGTTTCCAGAGTTACAATAGGTAGCACCTCCATTAATACTACCCGCATTCGTCAAAGGACTGTCATTATCAAACGTTATCGTATTTGAATAGAGCCAACTTCCACATGTCGTCCGTTTCGTTGCTCGTCTAAATTCATAATCGCGGCTCGCATGTCCACCCCAAGTCGTCGTCGAACTTGTTCTTCCACTCCAGGTCGTCCATGAACCCCATGAACTTGAACATTCATCTTTAAATCTATATTCCCATTGGTATTCGATGCTTCCTCCACAGCCCCCTGAAGGTGTTACTGAACTACCTAAGGTATGTGTTGTTCCTGTCGAGCTGTTACAAAAATCTCCTCCGCCTGTTATCGTCCCTGCACTTGTCAAGGGTTGTTCTACCTCAAAGGTTATCGTATTTGAATAGAGCCAAGTTCCGCACAATGATCGTTTAGCTCTTCTTCTAAACTGGTGTGGAACATTACCTGTATAATTCCAATTTGATACATTTTGACTTGTTTGACCACCCCAGACTATCCAACTCCCCCAAGAGGATCCACAAACGCCTTTAGTTCGATACTCCCATTGATATTCGATAGATCCTCCATAACCACCTGATGCAGTTGATCCTGTCATATTATGATTCCCAGGTAAATTGCCACAATAGGTACCACCTCCGTTTATTGTACCAGCATTAGTAAGTGGAGTACAATCTAATACATTAATCGTCAATACAGCCTCATCACACAAATAACCACAAAAGACCTCACAGATTTCGTAAGTTATAGTATAAGTACCTGGTGTAGTGGCAGTATATCTAATTTGATTTCCAGAATTAATTACAGTTGCAACTCCACTTCCTGGTGGCCCTGTAATTGAAGGAGAGATGATAAAAGCATCGCCTGCAACATCAAGGTCATTAGAAAGTACACTAAAATCCTTAGTTTGGCCTACTGTCATTGTTCCACCATTATCATCATTGGCAATGGGAGAGTCCAATACTGTTTGAGGTTCAATATCTAAAAGGTGATAATTTCCTAGATCTTTAGGTATTACTTTTATTTGTGAAATTCTTCGGTCACCATTTACGTAAGGGTAATGAATTTCTACAATGTATAATTCATCGTCTCCTTGTGGCAATCCAAAATGTACTAAAGCCGGATCTTGAGTTCCATGTCCGTTTCCTCCATTTACTTCTCGAATTCCTGAAATTACCACACCATCACAATCTCTTAAAATTACATTTGCCCCAATAGCATCTCTATCAGGTATTGAATTATCAAGGTTCTCTATTACTTTTACAACAAGGTGATTTTTTCGATTATTTCCACTAAGTTTATTCTCCCACAATTGATTATCTCCCCCGTGAATATTTATATATAAATCTAAATCTCCATCTTGATCGTAATCTACAAAAGATGCCCCTTCTGAATTTCCATTAACATTAATTCCACAATTGTTCCGAGTAAACTGAAGATTGGTACTTCCTACCGGTGTTGTATTTATAAATAAATAACTAGTCCCCGAATTATTTCCTAAAAATAAATCAATATCTCCATCATTATCAATATCCCCAGAAGCAAGTCCATCGATACCTGAAGTAGGAAGAGAAATACCTGAAGAAGTAGCAGGTTGATTGGTGGCTACAAAATTACCTGAACCTACACCCGTCTGTTGCCAAATTTGATTAACATCATTATCTGTCCAATACAAATCATAATCTCCATCATTATCATAATCATAAAGTGAAACCGCTCCTTTGTTGGAATTTGTAGCTTGTTGATCTACCCAATTCACAGGAGAAAAAGTTCCATTTCCATTATTTCTCCAAAAATCCTGCATATCTCTTTTCCGTGCTACAATATCAATATAACCATCATCATCAAAATCTGTAACAGATCCATAATCTCCGTCTATGGCAGTTTGATCTAATCCTAAAGGAAAACCTGTTCCAGGTGTAGCGTGTGTCAAAGAGAAAAATCCAAAAGGTATTGTATTATTTCTATAGATGTCTATTCCCCAATTATGATTTTCAATCATAATATCTAAATCACCATCATTATCATAATCAAAAAGACCAACCCCCTCAGTATTCATACCATTCGGTATCCCATTTGCAGGATTTGCATCTCCAACACTATTTGTATAAAGTGAAAAATTAGGTATATGGTCAGTTCCGATCCCAAACTGGTAATTATCAGATGCCCCTCGATTTAAAAATACTTCAAATCGAGTTGAAGTATTACGAATAAAATCTACATCACCGTCATTATCTAAATCACCTGCAACTGCACACCTTTCCATTGTATTACCCCCTGGTAATCCGCTTGCAATTAGACCTTTTGCTTTAGAGTTTGTTACATCTGTAAAGGTATATTGAGGTGGACCATTGTTAAAATACATCCTAGATCGGTGATTATTATCATTCTGATCCGTGTTAACAATTAAATCTAGATAACCATCATCATTCAGGTCAACAAAAGTAAATCCTCCATCCTTACTACCATCTATGTTAATCCCTTTTGAAGATGCTTCTTCGGTAAAATTTGTTTGCGTATATGTCTTTAGTGAGTATAACTGAATAATCAATATCACAACCAATAGATGTAGATATCTATATTTTTGTCCCTTATTTATTTTTTGAAAAAAAAGAGTTTGCAAGCTATTTTTTTGATAAAAGAGTTTTTAGAATATACTAATTGAGATAAGAGATTAAAATTAATTTTAAACTAAAAAATTATTGATCACGCTAAAAAAAGTATATTTTTTTTATAGACTTCTACTAATGTTTATTTTCAATAAATCTTCTCCTTACACTAATAAGAGTCTT
This sequence comes from Saprospiraceae bacterium, assembly GCA_045104975.1. Taxonomy (GTDB): domain Bacteria; phylum Bacteroidota; class Bacteroidia; order Chitinophagales; family Saprospiraceae; genus CAJQQY01. Next base: position 17,683 of record JBGCCY010000076.1, on the reverse strand, counting down.
CACCAAATTTGTACCAAAAACTACTTAGTATGGAATTTAAATGACAAGAATTTCAGATTTGTTTGTTTAACTAAAAACATATTAATTGAAACTCCTTCAATTGTATTGAAAATCAAGGATTTACTATGAAAAATTTGAGATATTTCACCTAGACAGGTAGAAAGATGATTTAAATTTAATTTTGCTGTTTAAATTAAATCGCTTAACTAACAGAAGATAACGAAGCGGTATTCTACTAATAATATTGCCCTGCTTCCTTCGTCGTATTGATCATTTTCTTTGCTCCTCCAAAAACGAAATATGAAATTCCAACTGAAATATTTGTCACCCGATGTTTAGCATTTCCTACAAAATCCATTGCATCTTCAGCAGCCATTATTTCTTTTAATCCCATATTATAACGAGCATCTAAAGTATATTTCCATCGGTTGGTTCGGAAGGAAATCCCTCCACCAAAATTAACTCCAACATCTAATCGCTCTAAAGATTCTATATCAAAATTATATTCAGTTGTCGTCGTTTCTCCATTCATCGAATTATAAAATTCCTCTTCCGCTTTGATTAGATAACTCACATTTGGTCCAGCATTGGCAAATACTCGGAAATTTTTTCCCACAGCAAAACCTGCTTCGATCATCACAGGCATATCCAAATAACTTGTATTTAAAGTAGAAGAACTATCTGAATTATCCCAAGATGCGGTGAATCCTTTTTGGGAAAATGTTACCTCAGGTTGTAATGCCAAAATATTCCCTAATTGAATATTGGCAAAAATCCCTGCATTAACTCCGTTGAGTTGTGCAGCTTTAATTAAGTCACCATTAGTCGCTCTCAAATCTGTTGCTTCAGACATATTTAGTCCTGCTCGGAATCCTAATTCTAATTGTGCAGATAAAAATGTTGGAAAGACAAATAGGCAAAGAATAATTAATTTTCTCATTGTTAGATTTTTGGATTAAAAAATGTTACAATGTTTAGAGGAAAAAATGTGCCATATTTTAATTAATTAGAATTTGAATTAAGTTTGTCAAAAAATTACAGGTCATGTCAGATATGAAAAAATTATTACGTTCAATTCCTCAGGTTGGAAAAGTTGATTTTATCAGCATCAGATCTGAGAGAAAAATACTTCCTGCTGTTTTGGAAAGCGTTCATATTTCAATAGAAAATGGTTTGGAAGGAGATCATTATAAAGGTAGCAGTCGAAAACGGCAAGTGACTTTAATCCAAGCAGAACATCTAAAAGCTGTGGCATCTTTACTTGAAAAAAATACAATTGATCCACTTTTGACTCGTCGAAATATTGTAGTTTCAGGAGTCAATTTATTGGCTTTTAAAAATATGCAATTCCAAATTGGAGAAGATGTTATTTTGGAAATGACAGGTGCTTGCCATCCTTGTTCACAGATGGAAACTAACTTTGGAGAAGGTGGTTATAATGCCATGCGAGGTCATGGAGGTATTACTGCGAAAGTTATTCATGGTGGGGAAATCAAAATTGGAGATAAAATTAAATTAGTATAAAAACAATTTTTGTGAAAAAAATATTCATTTCAAGAGAATTAAATTCAGATAGTATTTTCAAAATAAAATTCGAAAATAAAGGTTTCGAGATTTGGGATGAATCACTTTTGGAATTTGAATTAATTCCTTTTGAGAAAATTCCAGCGGTCGATTGGATATTTTTTTATAGTCAAAAAGGTGTTCATTTCTTTTTTAATCATATTCGAAATAACAATATTTTTTTATCCAAAGAAATCCAATTCGCAGGTTTTGGAGAGAAAACAGCAGAAGCGATTAAGCAATTTACGAAGTGCCTTTTCGTAGGAACTGGAAATGCAAAAACAACTACTCCTGATTTTTTAAAAATAGCAGCAGGTAAAAGGATTCTTTTCCCTCGTGCTGAAAACTCTCAACGAAGTGTTCAACAATTCATTGATAATCAGCTAATTACGCAAGATTTAATTATTTATAAAAATTTTCCAAAAAAAGAATTTGACCTTCCTCAGATGGATTATTTGTTTTTTATGAGTCCGATGAATGCAAAGGTTTATTTTCAAAAATACCCTTTAGTAAAAGGTCAAAAAGTATTTGCCATTGGAAAAACGACAGCTCAAACTTTGTCTGATCTAGGTTTAAAAAATATAATTTTTCCAAAAAAACCTTCAGAAGAAGAACTTGTAAAACTATTGTTAGAAAATTTGTAATCAACTCCTTCTTCTGTTTCGTCTAAAATTCCAACTTTTGATTTTTATATTTGTTAGGTTTAGAATTAAATAGAGATAAATCCAAAATATGATTTTCCAAAATAGTCAAATCAATGTGGCAGAACTTCCTTCGATTGATGAAATTAATTTTCAGCAACTCGATCCTGCACACGTTCGGGTAAAATATATTGCTAGTTCGATTTTCTTTTTAGTGATGTTGGCTGCAATTTTATATTTGCGTACTGAACCACTAATCGTCGATCATCCTCGTTTGGGAAATGGTCTTTTGATCTTTTGGATTTCGTGGTTGGTCCTTTCTTTTACTTTGACAAAAATGGGTTACAACATCGAAGGGTATGCTTTGCGAGAAAAAGATATTGTACATATCAAAGGTGTCATCAATCGGCGGCAAACTGCAATTCCTTTCAATCGAGTGCAGCATTGCGAAATCAAAGCTGGTCCAATCCAACGATTTTTCAAATTAAAAACATTGGAAGTTTATACCGCAGGAGGACAAAGTAGTGACTTGAGCATCGACGGATTGAGAGGTGATCATGCGCAAGTACTCAAAGATTTTATTATCAAAACCACAGGACAAACACAACATGACGAAGAAGAATGATTTAGAGTTCTTATCGGAACCTCGGCGACAATCATCGGTAGCTATTTTTTTAATTCTACTCAAATCTTTTCGGGTTATTTTGGGTCAGGCTTGGCCTATTTTTATTGCATTGATTTTTAATCCGACGAAATCAAAGGATACTTATTTCGCTCTGGCCATTATTGGAATTACTGCTGCTTCTGCGATTCGTTCAATCATCTTATATTTTAAATTTTACTACTATGTCAAAAACGATGAGTTGATTATTGAGAAAGGAATTTTTCAAAAAACAAAACTCAACGTTCCTTTCGATAGAATTCAAACTATCAATTTTAAAGAAAATATTTTGCACCAATTTTTCAATGTGGTCAGTTTAGAAATTGACACCGCAGGCTCGAAAGGAAATGAATTTTCGATTACCGCTTTGAAAAAAGATAAGGCGATTGCCATTCGTGAATTTTTATTAGCGCAAAAAAAATCGAGCACTCCTACTCCATTTTCGGAAGAAGATGTTGAAGAAGAAATGGAAATTCCAGAAGAAGAATTATTGCATTTATCTCCTTTGGATTTGGTTAAAATTGGCGTGAGTCAAAATCATTTGAGGACTGCTGCCATTGTTTTTGCATTTATGTTTACTTCGATGGATTATATCGAAGACATCACAGGCTGGAAATTGGAGAATGGAATTGATAACCTTCTTGGTTCGAGTTCGAATACCCTTTTGATGGGGTTAATTACCATCGTTCCGTTTTTTATAATTATTGCATTTTTGATCTCTTTGGTGAGAACGGTAATTCGATATTACGACCTTCGTTTTTTTAAAACGGCTTTGGGCTTTAAAGTGGTTGCAGGGCTTTTCACTCGAAATGAGCAGTCTGCTTCGATGCAAAAGATCCAATTAATTCGTTGGACAACTAACCCTATAAAAAAAGCTTTCTCCCTATTTGACATAAGTTTAAGACAGGCTGCAAGTACCGCTATTGCTAGAAAACAATCAATTTACGTACCTGGATGTTACGAAGAACAATTATCTTCGGTTCGTGCGGCATACTTTCCTGAGGAATCTCAACTTTCGTTTGAGGAGCATGTGATTCATCCTTTGGTGATCTATCGAAGGGTGTTGTATTTTGGATTATTACCTGCTGGGATTTTTCTTTTGAATGGATATTGGGACGGAGAAATGGGAAACTATTATTGGGCTATAATTTGGGTTGTAATTGTATTGTTATTAAGTTGGGTTTATCAACGGAATTTTAAATATTTTGTGAGTGATGAAGGCATTCGAGTCTCCACTTCGATTATTGGAAGAACGGAAACACTTTTAAAATGGTTTAAAATTCAAGGCGTAGAAATTCAGCAAGGCATTTATCAACGAAGAAAAGATTTGTGTAATTTAGTATTTCACACCGCAGCGGGGACGGTAAAAATTCCATACATCGAATTGGAGAAAGCGAAGATGATGGAAGATTTTGTTTTGTATAAAATTGAGAATTCGGAGGAACCTTGGATGTAAATAAAAAAGAACTATTTAATTTTCACAATGGAAGAAATCGTTTATAAAAATAAGTTTTACATCATAGTCGTGACTATTTATATTTCATTTTTGTTATTGAAAAATGGAGTTAAAATGTTTGCGGAACAAGACATTCTTGCCGCAGCAACTTTAGTTGTTCAAGCAATTGTTTTGTACCAAATTAAATTAAAAGACAAGTATGTAAAATTGGGAATTAAGACTTGGACGTTTTTTCCAATTGCGAAAGAAGGGACGCTCTTAGTGATTGCATTTTTATTTTGGGTGTCGGGTGGAAGTGATAATATAGTGATGGAAGATTTTTGGAAATCTGTTTTCTTTTTTTCTGCGGCTGTCTTGATTTATGCTTTTTGTGATCGGTCGATTGGGACGAGAAAGAAGAATTTTGTTTGATTTCTTTTACCAGTTAGGCACATAGAAAACATAGTCCTATATATTCCCTTCGAAAAAATCTATATTTCCTATGTGCCTATGTAGTGAAAATTATTTCAGCTTATTCACCGCTTTCCATTTATGGCAACTCGTGATGTGATCGTTTACCATTCCACAAGCTTGCATGTACGCATAACAAATCGTACTTCCCACAAATTTGAATCCTCTCTTTTTTAAATCTTTACTCATCGCATCACTTTCAGGAGTGGTGGCAGGAACATCGGTCATTTCTTCAAATTTATTTTTAATGGGTTTTCCGCCGACAAATTGCCAAATATATTTATCGAAACTACCGAACTCCTTTTGCACTTCAAGAAATATTTTTGCATTGGTTCTCGCTGAAGCAATTTTTAATTTGTTCCGAATGATGTTTGGATCCTCTCGTAATTTCTCTAACTTTTTGTCCGTATACTTTGCTACTTTTTTAGCATCAAAATTATCGAACGCTTTCCTATATCCTTCTCTTTTTTTCAAAACAGTTATCCAACTCAATCCTGCTTGCGCTCCTTCGAGCATCAACATTTCAAATAATTCTCGGTCATCATGAACTGGAACTCCCCATTCGTTGTCGTGATAGTCAATGTAAATATCTACGCCTTTACACCAGGAACATCTTGTTTTTTCTTTCATAATTTTTTAAAAATTTGGAGTCCAAGTAATATTTGAAATTTCATATTTCTTACGAATTTTTTTCATGCGCCTTTTGTTTTTCCCAAAATCTCCATAGCCTTTTCTTGAAGCAGAACGAAAGTGAATTACTTTATTTTTTTCATCAAAAAGAAATTCAACATCATCAATGAATTTTCCAATTTTAGTTTTGAATTCGTAGTGAAGATAATTTTCTTCCTCTTCAATTAAAGTAACATTTGGAAAATCATCTTCATCGTTTAACAGGTGTTTCATTTTTACTTTAGCATGCTCAGTTGTATGTTTTAAAATAATCGGTCGTATCCTTTTCCTCTTTCGAGTCTCTTGCGTGCTCACACAATTGGGAGAATTTGGACAAGGATCGAGTTTAGTTTTTTCAGAAAAAGAAAAACTCGAATCAGTAGTCCAACCCATCGAAAGTAAAACAATTATAGGAAAAAGGTATTTCATATTTTTTATTTTTGAAAAAGTTGGTTGCGTTAACAACTCGTTGGCAATCATTAACAAGTCATTACAAATGACTTTATCGAAGGCGACGTAAGTTTACAATACATTTTCAAACAAAAAAATTTACCGATGAAAAATTTAAACTTCTTGTCTTTTATTACATTTACAACATTGCTATTTTTTGCTTCCTGCGCTCCACAAAAAAAATATTTAACCACCGATCCAACACTTCCTGTCAACAAAGAAATCAAGGATGTTAAAAATGAAAAAGAACGAACCAACCTTATTGGCATCTCTAATCGAAAGGGGTTACAACAAGCACCTTTTAATGAATGGTATCAAAAATATTATTCAGAATATAAACCCGACCCAAAAGTAATCTCCAAAGGAAAATCAAAAATGAAAGGGGTCGAAGTTTTAGCCTTTTTAGGGACTTGGTGTGGCGATAGCAAAAGAGGTGTTCCGCAGTTTTACAAAGTGATGGATGAAATGGGTTTTGATGAAAAAAACTTAAAACTCGTTTCTGTTTCTGACTCAGACGAAAAATATAAACGAAGTCCAAATGGCGAAGAAAAAGGATTGAATATTTTCCGAGTACCTACTTTTATTTTTTACAAAGAAGGAAAAGAAATTGGGCGAATTGTAGAAACTCCAACTACCTCATTCGAAGTTGATGTGGCTCAAATTGTCAACGGCCTCGCTCCTACTCCGAACTTTAAAACGCAGGCATTAATTCATGGAAATTTGGAAGCTGGAGGTTTTGATAAAATAGAAGAAGGCATTAAAAATTATGGCCGATACGTTTCACGTCGCGCGACTGGCCCTTCTGAATTAAATGCTTATGGTTATGTTTTATTAAGGAGTGAAAAAATCAAAGAAGCTATCTTAATTTTCAGAATAAATGCATTGGCTTATCCTCATTATTCTAACGTTTTTGATAGTCTTGGCGAAGCCTATGTCATTGCTGGAAATGAAAAACTAGCGATTGAAAATTATAAAAAAGTATTGGAATTAAAACCAGAAGATGAAAACGCAAAAAAGGAATTAAAAAAACTAGGCGTTACCAATTTTACAATGAATAATTAATCTATTGAAACTAAATTTTAATGAGCAAGGAAGACCAATAACTTTCAATCAATTTGCGTCTGAAATAATTTAACAAATTGGTTTTTCCTTGTTCATTTTTTCAAAAAGGGAGCATTTTATTTTAAATAAAACGCTCCCTTTTACTATCAATTAAGTTAGCAACTACGACAAATATTTCCCAACGATCGGCATCCTTCTTCCCATCCCAAATGCCTTACTCGACACTCGTAAAACTGGTGCAGTTTGATACCTTTTAAATTCATTGATATTCACCAGTCGCAAAATTCGTCGCACTAATGCTGGATCAAAACCCATCGCGATAATTTCATTCGGCCCTTGTGTTTTTTCAATATATTGAAAAAGAATTTCGTCCAAAATATCATAGTCAGGTAAGCTATCAGAATCTTTTTGATTAGGCCGCAATTCAGCGGATGGCGGTTTTGTAATTGTATTGTTAGGAATGATTTCTTTTCGTCGATTAATCCAACGACAGAGTTCGAAAACTTCCGTTTTATACAAATCTCCAATGACCGAAAGCCCCCCACACATATCTCCATAAAGTGTTCCGTAACCAACAGCTGCTTCACTTTTATTAGACGTATTCAAAACAATATTTCCAAATTTATTGGACATCGCCATCAAGATCATTCCTCGACTTCGTGCTTGAATATTTTCCTCTGTCACATTAAAAGGTAAGTCACCAAACATTGGTTTTAATTCCTTCATGTAGGTTTTGTAAATATTTTTAATTGGAACAATATCATATTGAATGCCAAGATTTTTTGCCAAATCTTCTGCATCTTTTATCGAGTGATCTGAAGAATATTGAGAAGGCATTAACACTACTCTGACATTATCTTTGCCCAAAGCTTTGGTCGCCAAAACTGCGGTCAACGCTGAATCAATTCCACCTGACAAACCGAGAATCGCTTTCTTAAATCCAAGTTTTCCAAAGTAATCTTTTACTCCTAAAACTAATGCATCATGGATGCGTTTCATTTTTCCTTTAGGCTGTACTTTTGAGGTTTTTCCTTTTTTGACTTCTGCTAAATCAAATGTTTTGATCGACTCTTTGAAGTAAGGTAATTCCTCAAAGACATTTCCATTTGGCGACATCACAAAACTACCTCCATCAAAAATAATTTCCGTTTGCGCTCCTGCATGATTGATGTAAAAAATCGGCAATTTATATCGCTCCACATTTGCTTTCAAGATATGAATTCTCGATTCGGCATGTGAATACGAAAATGGCGAAGCGGAAACATTGATCATAAAATCTGGCTTATGCTTCATCAACAAATCCATCGGACAAACATCGTACATTGGATTTTCATTTCCGATATTCCAAATATCTTCACAAACCGTCAACGCAATTTTTTTGCCTTTATATTTTACAATATTAAATTCCGAAGCAGGTTCAAAATATCGATACTCATCAAAAATATCGTAGGTCGGCAAAAGTGTTTTGTGTTGCACATGTTTCACTTTTCCGTTGGCTAAAAAATAAACAGAGTTGTATAAATCTTTCCCTTCCACAACTGGATTTCGACTTGGTGAACCGACAGCAATAGCAATTCCTTTTGCTGCTTTCGCCAAGATCTGAATCGACTCTTCTGCCTTGTTAATAAAATCATCAAATTCTAAAAAATCTCTCGGTGGATAACCACAAGTGGCGAGTTCGCTAAAGCAAACAATATCGGCTCCTTGCTTTTTAGCAGTCGCAACTGCTTTGAGCATTTTTTTAGTATTTCCTTCGAAGTTTCCGATGTGAAAGTTGAGTTGGGCAACTGCTATTTTCATATTATTGATATGTGGTGGTCTGCTTTAGCTGACCGTAAAAAAGTGATCACTTTTTTTGTTATAAAATTAAGTTTTGGGAAAAATCTATTTTATAGATTTTTTACGGTCAGCTAAAGCAGACCACCACATATTTGTGGAGTGCAAAAGTAAGATTTTTCAATAAAAAAGTACAGCCAGTTTTTACTAACATCATCTAATTTTCAAATTCCTTTTTTGTACATTTGCAACACATCGAAAATAATATTTATGAGCAAATTCGTCGTATCCGCAAGAAAATATCGTCCTATCAGATTTGATGAGGTGGTTGGTCAACAACATGTTTCGCAAACCTTAAAAAATGCGTTGCAAAATGACCATTTGGCTCATGCCTTTTTGTTCTGTGGACCACGTGGTGTTGGTAAAACGACCTGTGCTCGAATTTTAGCAAAAGTTCTTAATTGTACCAATCGAACTGCAGATTTCGAACCTTGTGACGAATGTAATTCTTGTAAAGCTTTCAATGAAAATGCTTCTTTTAATATTACCGAATTAGATGCTGCTTCCAATAATAGTGTAGATCATATACGAACATTGGTAGAACAAGTTCGATTCCAACCACAGCAAGGCGAGTACAAAGTGTTCATCATTGATGAGGTTCACATGTTGTCGCAAGCAGCTTTTAATGCTTTTTTGAAAACATTGGAGGAGCCACCATCTTACGCTATTTTTATTTTAGCGACTACAGAAAAACATAAAATTATTCCAACGATACTTTCTCGATGTCAGATTTTTGATTTTAAAAGAATCCAAGTTCAGGACACGGTGAAACACCTCCAAGGCATTTGTGCGGAAGAAGGAATTGAAGCAGACAAAGATGCATTGCATATTATTGGTCAAAAAGCAGATGGTGCGTTGCGAGATGCGTTGTCCATTTTTGATCGGATTGTAAGTTTTTCTGGAAAAAAAATAACTTATGATGATGTCATCACCAATTTAAATGTATTGGATTATGATTATTTTTTCAAAGTGACAGATGCGATGATGGTAGAAGATTTGTCTTCCTTGTTTTTGATTTTTGACAAAATTCAGAAGAACGGTTTTGAGGCAGATTTATTTATCAATGGATTAGCGGAGCATTTTCGGAATGTCTTGGTTTGCAAAGATGAAGCAACTTTACAGTTGTTGGAAGTGAGTGATAATTTGAAAGAACGATATAAACAACAAGCGAAAGTTGCCCCAACTTCTTTTTTACTTTCAGCACTTAACATTGCCAATGAGTGCGATGTAAATTATAAAATGGCGAGAAACAAACGCCTACATGTAGAGATGGCTTTGGTAAAAATGGCTTATATCAATCGAGCTACTACTCTTTCGCAAAATACCGTTGTTGAAAAAAAAACCGCTGACGCACCTGTAGCACGAGCGAAACAAAATACTTCTGCTCCAGTTATTGCTGCACAAAAAGCAGTAGAACCAATTCAACCAAAAGCAACTACTCCTACTCCTGCACCAACAATTGAAATTCCAATTCCTCCACCAGGCGAGAATAAAGCATCCATTCCTGTATCTCCTCCAATGGGGAAATTAGGTCTTCCGCTTTCGAGTAAATATAAGATTACTAGTATTCCAAAAAAGGAAGATTTGCAATCGCAAGTCAATGAAGAATTAGCTCAATCAATTGATTCTGTTTCTCGATTAAATCAAGAAAACCTGGAAGAGACTTGGAAAAGTTACTATGAAAAGGTTACCTCCCCTTCTGTAAAAAGTGTTTTCAAACATGCAGAAGTAACTATTGTTGATGAAGATTCTATTTTGATAAAAGTAGGTTCAACAATGGGTAAAGGAATGGTTCAACAAGAGTATGAATTAATGAACTTTATCCGTACCAGTTTGAATCATCCAAAGTTAATCTTGGAAGTAGAAATTGATGCTTCTAAAATTCCCGTAGACAAAAAACCTAAACCAACTAAACTTTCCACCCCTGCCGAAAAATACAATAAAATCATTGAGATGAATCCAAAAGTTGAAGAACTTCGGAAACGATTCGATTTGAAGTTGGATAAGGATAATTAGCAGTTTTCAGTAGACAGTTAGCAGTTGCATATTGCTAACTGCCTACTGAAAACTAAAAATGCTATTCTTCTGTGATATTTCTGTTATACTTTGCCGTTATCTTTGAATTGTCAAAAAGATAAAATCAATAAATTGATGAAACCTTTAAGACATTTTCAATAACTAAAATGTATTACAATGAACATTAATCCACTTCATTTTGTTAAATTTGGCAACGCTTTCCCACACAAAAATCAATTCAATACTATGGACAAACAATCGCTTTGGTATTTGGAAAATATTGATATGAAAGGAATGATGTGCCCCCAAAAAATGGCAGGTGGCCAAATGGATTCATTCAATCATAAGACATTCAAAAAGAGTGAATATATCTATATGCCCGATGAGCATGCAGATAAGGTTTACTTTATCAGCGAAGGTCGCATCAAAATCGGTACTTACTCTGATACTGGAAAAGAAATCACTAAGTCGATCTTAACTCAAGGGGAAGTTTTTGGAGAACTCTCATTGATTGGTGAAACTAAACGAAAAGATTTTGCAGTTGCTATGGAAGGAACTTCTGTCTGTATCATGTCAGTAGATGAAATGAAAAGTATGATGAGAGATCACAGTACATTGAGTCTTTTTATGATGAATATTATGGGATCAAGAGTTTTGGAAATGGAACAACGATTGGAATCCTTGGTTTTTAAAGATTCTCGAACTCGAATAGTTGAATTTTTGGAAAGTCTAGCTAAGAAAAAAGGACAACGTGTAGGTTATGAAATGTTGGTTAGAAAATTTTTGACACACCAAGAAATTGCCAATTTAACTGCTACTTCTCGACAAACAGTTACGACTGTTCTCAATGAACTTCGAACTAAAAATGTTTTGACTTTTAATCGCCAACGATTACTAATTCGTGATATGGAATTGTTGCGAGCTGAAGCAAAAGCAGTTTAATTCAAAAATAAATGATGAACTTTAAAAGCCGAATTTTCCAATGGAAAATTCGGCTTTTTTTTTGTCAAAAAAACATTACGCCTTGTTTACATTTATTATTTTTGCAAAACATCCTTCTCAGAAAATTCAACATTTATAGTTTATCATTAAAACAAAGCTCGTGTATAAAATTTTTATTAAACCGTTTCTATTCCTGTTTTCTGCTGAGAAAGCACATCACCTAACTATCCGATTATTAAAAATTACTCTTTCGATTCCGATCGTCAGTTTTTTATTTAAAAAATCAATGGAACTCAAAGATGATCGGTTGAAGCGAGAAATTTTTGGTTTGACTTTTCAGAATCCAGTTGGTCTAGCTGCGGGTTTTGATAAAGATGGAAAAAGTTATCATGCAATGTCTTCGATGGGTTTTGGATTTATTGAATTAGGAACGGTGACTCCTCAACCTCAAGATGGAAATCCGCAACCTCGACTCTTTCGAGTAAAAGAAGATGAAGGGATTATCAATCGGATGGGATTTAATAATGAAGGCGTACATGCTTTGGTCGAGAGATTAAAAAAAGGAAAACCTGAAAGTGTAGTCATTGGTGGAAATATTGGAAAAAATAAAATAACTCCCAACGAACGAGCAGAGGAAGATTATGCTTATTGTTTTGATGTATTATTTCCCTATGTTGATTATTTTGTGGTTAATGTAAGTTCCCCAAATACGCCAAATTTACGAGCACTTCAAGATCGTGAACCATTAACAAAATTGCTGACGATGCTCCAAGAAATGAATCATAAAAAAAGTACACCAAAACCAATCCTTCTAAAAATTGCTCCCGATCTCAACAATGCTCAATTAGATGACATTTTAGAAATTGTCAAAGATTCAAAAATTGCAGGTATTATCGCTACCAATACGACCATCAGTCGAGAAGGTTTAAAAACTTCAAAACAGCAAATCGAAGAAATAGGTAATGGCGGACTAAGTGGAAAACCAGTCAAGCAGCGATCGACAGAAGTCATCCGTTATTTAAGTACCAAATCGAACGGAGAACTCAAAATTATTGGAGTAGGAGGAATTTCTACACCAGAAGATGCAAAGGAAAAATTAGAGGCTGGAGCTTCGTTGGTTCAAGTTTATTCAGGAATGGTTTATGAAGGACCGTACATGGTAAAAAGAATTAATCGAGCACTCCTAAAATAACTAGAGTGTTTAACTTTTATTTTAAAATAGAGGTGTTTACGCTTGAGCGTAAACACCTCTATTTTTTTCATGAAAAAAAGTTAGAAATACGATCTAATTATATTTCATGGCATCTTTTTTGAAATAGTAAGGTAGAGTAATACTAAGTTTGAATCTCCCCTTTTCAATTTGATTTCCTCCCACAATGTTATCCATTTATATTTTATTTTTTTAGTCGAAAAATCAAAGAATTACATCTAGCATTTTACCAAATGTAGTTGTAAAACTTTAACTAGAAAATAGGTTCTTTTGAACTGAAGATTAGTTTTAATGGATTTTAATATTGTCAATCACTTTTTAAAAATCATGCCTATGTTACTCGTTTCATTCATAATTTTATTAATCGTTTTTAATCTTTTTGACGTGGTAACAGAAAATATTACTCCATACTACAAAGACATTCGATTTTGGTTAATCATGGTTTCATTGATTGTTCTCCTGACAATAACGGTGGAAGGTTATCCGCTTCGATAATTTTTTAATCCTAAAAACTATAAATAAGAAATCCCGAATTTTGACTTCGTCAAAATTCGGGATTTCTTATTTACCTGTTTGACAATATTTAATCTTTGATCACTTTCAAACTCATATCCAAACTAATAAAAGAATGTGTCAATGCTCCAACTGAAATATATTGAACTCCAGTTTGAGCAATTTTTCTAACAGTATGAATATTCACTCCACCTGAAGCTTCTGTTTCAAATCGATCTCCAATAATTGCTACAGCCTCTTTCAATAATGGTAAATCAAAGTTATCCAACATAATTCGAGTCACTTTTCCTTCTCCCACTTCAAGTACTTTATACAGTTCAACAAGATTTCGAACTTCTACTGTCACTCCTAATTCTAGATTATTTTCTTTTTGATATTTCGCAGCACTAAGAATTGCTTCTTGAATTCCACCACAAGCATCAATGTGATTATCTTTAATCATAATCCAATCATACAAACCATATCTGTAATTTTCACAGCCTCCTAGTTTTACCGCCCATTTTTCCAAAAATCTTAAAAGAGGAGTCGTCTTTCGAGTATCTAAAATTTTCACCGGTAAGTCTTCCACTTCAAATTTGAATCGATTAGCCATCGTTGCTATTCCACTCATTCGTTGCATCGCATTGAGTACTAATCGTTCTGCTTTTAATAAGGCTTGTGAATTACATTCTACCTCAAAAGCAATATCGCCATATGACACACTTGCTCCTTCTTCGATAAAAACTTCCACTTTTGCAGTTTCATCTACTCGGTGAAAAACAGCCTTAGCCAATTCAATTCCAGCAACAACTCCAGCATCTTTAACTAATAATTTTGCTCGAGTCCGAGCATCAGCAGGAATAGTTGCCAATGAAGTATGATCGCCTTCGCGCACGTCTTCGTACAAAGCATCATCAATAAATTCTTCTAAAACTTTAGCATCAATTGGTGTAGGTTTCGACATGGTAATGTATATCTATGTTTATTTATAAAAAATTCTGCTTTTGGGAAAGTAAATTTTAAGATCGCAAAAATACGAGTAATTTTTTGGAAAAAGCAAATGGGAAAATTTACACTTGTAAACTTTCCCATTTGTTATTTTTTTCTACAAAAATAAAATTAAAACATTACGCCCATCCGAATGATAAATGTGCCAAGGGTAGCTTTAGAATTTTCTGATTTTACAGCACCTGTACTATCAATATAAAATCCATCATCTTTAGTTACATCTGAAAATCCCTGTTGGTAATATAATCCTCCAACTAAGGAAGTTTTAGAACCTAACTCATATTCAAATCCTCCACCAATTCCCCAAGATAAATTGAAGAAAGCAACATCAGGACTAATGTTCTCTTTTTCAGTATCTGGCCCAGGGCTGTTTCCAGTTATGGTTCCTTTAGCTTGAGAATTAAAACCTAAATAAAGCATCGGCAACTCAGCGAAAACTCTAAATGTTCCAAAATACCCAGAACGCAATTTTAGTGAAATTGGAATCTCAACATATTGCAAATTATATTTTAATGAAACTCCTTTTGCTAATGTATCTAAACCAGGTACACTTAAATCTGAATTAGTCCAATAAGAGCCTGGATTCTGATATTTAAGTTTGCCACTATGATTAAAAGCAAAACCAATTCCGCTGGCAATGGAGTAATTCTCACGGAAATAATATTCACCAACAGCTCCTAATTTAGCTCCTAAAATCAAGCCTCCATTATTGCTAACCGCTTTAGAATCTGTTTTCATCCAACTCAAAGTTGGACTAAATTGGATTCCAAATCTAATCTCGTTTTGGGCATCACTTTTTGATAAAAATAATCCTAAAAAGCACAGTACAATTACAATTTTTTTCATTTTATAAATGTTTTGAAAATGATGTTATTTTTGCAAATAATTTAATCAAAGATATTAATATAATAAGAATTTAAAATATGAATCAAAAAAACCTGTCTATCCTTAGCCTTTTTATTCTATGTCTTTTAATTCATTCTTGTTGGAGTGGCAAAGGTAAAAATATTCCAGATGTTTCAAATATTGAAGTCGATGTTGTCATTGAAAATTTTAACCAACGCCTTTTTAATATAGACACTAACGATATTCGAGGTGGAATTGTGAACTTGAAAAAAGATTTTCCTGTTTTTTTCAACTTATACTTTTCTCAAATCCAACCATTTTTAAAATCTTCAGAACTCGATAATTATTTTTTTCAAAATACTCAAGGTTTTTTGAGTGATCTAAATGTTCGAAATTTAGCTGATACTACGAATATCGTTTTTCCTGATTTCAAAAAATATAAAAAAGAATATGAGCAAGGATTTAAATTTTACAAGCATTATTTTCCGAATAATTCTATTCCTAAAATTTATCCTTTGATTTCAGGTTTTAACTATGCTTCTTTTATTTTTCCAATTGATGGACAACAAGATGGAATCGGAATTGGCTTGGATATGCTGCTTGGAAATGATTATCCATATTGGCAATTAGGTGTTCAAAATCCTGCTTTTTCTAATTATATCACTCGCTCATTTACACCTGAACATTTGGTTAAAAAAACTTTTGATGCTTTGGTAGATGACTTAGTTGGATTACCTCAAGGTGATCGTTTATTGGATTTAATGATTTATAATGGTAAAAAATTGTACTTACTAGATTGTTTTTTACCTCACACTCCTGATAGCATCAAATGGGAATATACCACTCAACAAACCGAGTGGATATTAGACAATGAACCACAAATTTGGTCACACCTTTTGGCAGAAGAATTGATCTATGAGACGAGTACCAACAAAATTAAAAAGTTAGTTGATCAAAGTCCGAGTTCGCCTGGTATGCCAAAAGAAGCACCTGGAAGAACTGGAAATTTTATGGGCTTACGAATTATCGAAGCTTTTATGAAGCAAAATCCTGACGTAACCGTTGAACAATTACTCACTACTGATGCTCAAAAAATCATGGATAAATCGAAATATAAACCGAGATTAAGATAAGTTTTGCGCATTCGTTTTGAAAAAATACACAAAGGTTTTTCCAAAAAAAACCTTATTTTGTTTTACTATTATTAAACACAATTTTTGAGAAAATATAAATTATCGAATTATGTCAAAAAGAAACATACCCGTAGTTGATTTAGAACATTTTATTCATGGAGCGCCTGCTGTACGTGCAGACTTTGTTGCCGAATTGGGTCGAGCTTTTACAGAAGTTGGATTTGTTGGAGTTGTTAATCATGGCGTTTCAGCACAATTAGTTGATGATTTTTATGCTGCCGCAAAACGATTCTTTGGATTACAAGTAGATGTAAAAAGAAAATATGAAGTGAAAGGTCTCGCTGGTCAAAGAGGATATACTTCTTTTGGAAAAGAACATGCAAAACAATCAGAAGTGGCTGACTTGAAAGAATTTTTCCAAATTGGACAAACTGTTGCTGCCGATCATCCTTTAAAAAATCAATATCCTGATAATGTGAATGTAGCGGAAGAACCTGAATTTTTCCGTTTGGGAAATGAATTATATCAAGCTTTTGAAAAGTCTGGTGGAGCGCTTTTGGAAGCAATTGCCATTTATTTGGATTTAGGAAAAGATTACTTTACCAATAATATTGAGAAAGGAAATAGTATCCTTCGAGCCATCCACTACCCTCCGATCACCAAGGAACCTGAATCTGCTATTCGAGCGGAACAGCATGAAGATATTAATTTGATTACGCTTTTAGTTGGAGCTTCAGCAGGTGGTTTGCAAGTGCAAGATATGGAAGAGAATTGGTTACCCGTTTTGCCTGATGAAGGAGAAATCGTAGTAAATGTTGGCGATATGTTACAACGTTTGACTAATAATCTTTTGAAATCTACAACCCATCGAGTGGTGAATCCTCCGAGAGAACAATGGCATATGCCTCGTTTGTCGATTCCTTTCTTTTTACATCCGAAAAGTGATATGGATTTGACTTGCTTGGATAGATGTGTAACGGAGGAGAGGCCGTTGGCTTATGAGTCGATTACGGCTGGAGAGTATTTAGATGAGCGATTGAGAGAAATTGGACTGAAAAAATAATAATATTATTTTAATGCATTAGGGCTGTTAGCGCTTGAAGTTATTCGTGTATAAAATCATTCTTTTAATATTCTATTTTTAAGAATGTGTTTTAATTTTTCTACCCCTTGAGGATTTGAAATTATCTGAAATAGAATAATATCTTGTAGTTCTTTGAAAAAACGGTTTTTAGCAGTTTTGTAAGA
>JBGCCY010000075.1:0-46681 GCA_045104975.1 Saprospiraceae bacterium | reverse complement strand
AGCTGAAATGTCATCATACTTTCCTTGCACATTGACGAGTTTGTCAAAACCTCTTGCTTTCAAAATTGAAATCGCTACCGTCGAACGATAGCCGCTTCGACAATGAACATGGTATTTTTTTCTTTTGGAAATTTCACTCATGTTTTCATTGATAAAGTCCAATGGGAAATTTTGTGCATTCTCTACTTGCTCACCAATGAATTCCGTTGGCTTTCGAACATCTAATACATTCAATTTTTTCGAATAAAGTTTTTCGAACTTTTTGACATTGATTGTTTCTATTTTATCAATTTCTCTCTTCTCTTTTTTCCATGCATCAAAACCACCTTTCAAATATCCAACTGCATTATCGTAACCTACTCTTGCCAAACGTTTTACCGTTTCTTTGTTCTTTCCTTTTGGTGCAACAATAATAATTGGTTGCATCAAATCTGGAATCAATGCTCCAACCCAAGGGGCAAAACTTCCATCCAAACCAATAAAGATTGAATTAGGAATAAAGCCTTTGACAAATTCTTCTTTTGATCGAACATCCAAAATTAATGCTTCCGTTTCATTGGCCACTACTTCAAATTCACGAGGGGAAAGTGCTTTCGCTCCACGCTTCATAACTGTATCAATACTTTCGTAACCTGCTTTATTCAATGCTGCATTCTTTTGAAAATAAACTGGCGGTGGTGCCAATCCATCTGTTACTTCTTTGACAAATTCTTTTTTTGTCATATCTGCTCGAAGGGCATAATTGGTTTTCTTTTGGTTCCCCAAAGTATCCCAAGTTTCCGAACTCATATTTTTCCCACAAGCCGAGCCTGCTCCGTGTGCTGGATAAACCAAAACATCATCAGACAATGTCATGATTTTTTTTCTCAAGCTATCGTATAACCACCCCGCTAATTGTTCCTTAGTCAATTTTCCATTTTTCTGTGCCAAATCTGGTCGTCCGACATCACCTATAAATAAGGTGTCTCCGGTAAAAATAGCATAGTCTTTTTTCTTCGCATCTTTCAAAAGGTAAGTTGTACTTTCAGGTGTATGACCAGGTGTATGCAAAACGGTAATCGACACTTTCCCTAATTTAAACACTTCTCCATCTTTCGCTAAATGTTTTTTGTATTCCGTTTCTGCTTTTGGGCCGTAGATAATTTTTGCACCAGTTTTTTTAGCTAAATCTAAATGTCCAGAAACAAAATCTGCATGAAAATGAGTTTCAAAAATATATTTGATTTTCACCCCATTTGCTTTTGCTTTAGCAATATATGGTTCTGTTTCTCGAAGCGGATCAATGATTGCAGCTTCGCCATTACTTTCGATATAATACGCTCCTTGAGCAAGACATCCAGTATATATTTGTTCTACTTTCATTTGAAAAATTTAATTTTTTATTTCTATAATTTTAATCTCAAAACAAAGATATTCGTTATTCATAAAAATCTCGGTGATGAAAATCACACATAGTGTTTGCTTTTGTTAATTCTTTTTTTTCTAAAAAAATTGGGCTAGCTAATATATGTATAAAGATTCATGTTTTGCAATTTCAGTTCAAAATATAGGATTAGATTATGGATTAATCTAAAATCTTTAATCCATAATCTTCATCACTCATCCTCATTCGTTTGCAAAGCATATTCCTGATAACGATGATCCGTTTTTTTATCAAAAAAATCAACCGCATGTTGAATTCTAAAAAAGAAATGATCCGAACCGATCTTTCCAACAACTCCTGTTTTGTGAAAAACATCTCGAATTGGGCCTTTTACGCCTACGAAATAAAATTGAATTTTTCGATCTTCACAATACTCAATCATTTCTGTGATGGCATGCACCCCACTACTATCCATTCCATTCATACTGTCAGCATCCAAGATAAATAATTTTAATCCTTTCTCTTTTTTTGAGATTTCCTTTTCTATTTTTTCCTTAAAAAAATTCACATTAGCAAAATACAATCGAGCATCAAATCTTATAATTAAAATATCTTCTCTAACTTCTAAGTGACTAAAACGATCTACATTTTTATAATGTGGTTTTCCTGGAATTTTTCCCAAAACAGCCGTATGTGGTTGAGTCGTTCTAAAAATAATTAAACCTAAAGAAAGTACTACTCCAATCAATATTCCTTCTTCAATTCCAAAGGCAAGTGTTCCAATAAATGTCGCCAACATCATCGAAAAATCTCCGCGATCCGTTCGCCACAATTGTTTGGCTTTTTGGAAATCAATTAATCCATAAACTGCTACCATAATGATAGATGCTAAAATTGCGTTTGGCAAATAATAAAAAAGCGGAGTTAGAAAAAGTAAAGTCATCGCAATAACTGTTGCGCTAATGATTGGTGCAATTCCCGTTTTTGCTCCATTTTGAACATTGACAGCAGTTCTAGCAAATCCTCCGGTGGTGGGTAATGATTGAAAAAATGAACCACCAATATTCATTATTCCTAAAGCGATTAACTCTTGGTTGGGAATAATTTGATAATTATTATTGGACTTGTTGGAAGTATTATTTTTGATTTGAATTGATTTTGCAATCGAAATACTTTGCATAAAACTGATAAATGAAATCGTTATCGCAATTGGTAACAATGCTTTTACATTTTCTAAATTAAGGTTTGGAATACCAAAATTGGGTAATCCTTTAGGTACCTCTTCAACAATTTTCACTCCTTGACTAGACCATCCCAAACCCCAAACGGCAAGGATTCCAAACACGACTGCAAGCAATGGCCCAGGAATGGGAAACTTGATTTTTTTGACCAATAAAATTAAACCGATCGCTACTAATCCAATCGTCAGAGTTTTAATATTTATCGAATCAAAATTGGCAATGGCATTTCCAATTATCTCATGAATATGATTACTTCGAGGAATATCAATTCCAAGTAAATGTTTGAGTTGACTAAAACCAATTATCAATGCTGCTGCCGACGTAAATCCTGCAATTACGGGATGCGACAAAAAGTTAACTAAAAATCCTAATCGAAAAATGCCCATCAAAAACTGGATAATTCCAACCATCAAAGCAAGCAAAATAGTGAGATTTATAAATTCAGTATTGTCAGTTGTCATGCCTCCTACTCCTGCTGCAATCAAAAGTGAAATCATGGCAACCGGGCCAACAGCTAATTGACGAGATGTTCCAAAAATCGCATATAAAACCAGCGGAATGATCGAAGCATATAATCCATAAATCGGAGGCATTCCTGCCAACATTGCATAAGCCATTCCTTGTGGAATAAGCATCACTCCCACCGTCAACCCTGCGATCAAATCCCCTTTAAAAAATGCTGAATTGTATTGTGGCAACCATTCTAGAATGGGAAAATACTGCTTAAGATTCATCTCCTCTTTTTTAATTATTCTTATACTTCAAAACTGTAAAGGAACTAGTGCTTCATCCAATAATATGCAAAACCAATTCCTCCGCAAGTTCGGTTTTCTAAAAATTAAAGTCAGTAACTTTTATCACAAAAGATTGATTTTGTTTCGTTCCAATGTAACCATGCCTTTCTTTTCCAGCTGCTTCAACAATCTAGAAATCGCTTCACGGGAAGCATTCAAATCAGCTGCAATTTCTTGGTGAGTAGAATGGATGACTCTCGAATTATGCGCTTGTGACCTCTCTTCCAAATATTTTATAAGACGTTCATCCATCTTTTTAAATGCAATACTATCAATGGTTTTTATCATTTCCTTCATTCGGGAATCATAGGAACGCATGACAAAATTTTTCCAACTAGGATATTTTGACATCCATTCATCCACATATTTTACAGGTACTGCGATAACGGAAGAATCATCTTCTGCAGTCGTTCGAATATCACTCACTTTATTCATCATACAACATGAAAATGACATGGAACAAGTTTCTCCTGCTGACAAATAATACAATAATAATTCTCTCCCATCTTCTTCATCTTCTCGAACTACTTTGATTGATCCTTTGACTAAAAGTGGTACTAACTTTACATAACTACCAAAATTCATAATTACTTCTCCTTCTTCAAAATGTTTGAGCACTCCTACTTTTGCTATTTCTTTTTGCAAAGCTAACTCAGCAAGTTCTGGGAAATTTTGATGAATGAGTTTGAATATTTCTTGATTTAAATCTTCCATTATTTTTAAATTAATTTTGGATTTCTTTGAGGCTAATTCCTTAGGTTAATAAGTTTTATTTAATAAAAACTAAGTTTACGAAATCTTTGAGATGACACCTAAAGGAATGGGAGGTCTTCCTCATTTATTTTTACTTTTGAAAAGTAAAAATATGAACATTTTTCATTTATTTTCAAAAACTTTTCTTGGATCCCATTGTATTTATATTTATAAAAAATAATTTTAAAAAAGAATAGAATCAATATGTCAAAAAAAATAGTCGCCTTCGGAGCAAGTAATAGTAAAAACTCTATCAACAAAAAACTAGCAACTTTCGCAGCGAACCAAGTTGAAGATGCAGCGGTAACAATTTTAGACTTAAATGATTTTGAAATGCCAATTTATGGAATTGATAAAGAAAATGAATCTGGATTTCCTGCTCTCGCCGAAGAATTTAAAACTCATTTAAAAAATTCAGATGGAATTGTTATTTCATTTGCTGAACACAATGGAGCATATTCAGCAGCTTTTAAAAACATCATGGATTGGTTGTCTAGAATGGAAGGTTCAACTTGGGAAGACAAACCAATGTTTTTACTAGCTACTTCCCCAGGAGGAAGAGGTGGACAAACCGTTCTTGATATTGCCTTCAACAAATTTCAAAGGATGAATAAGAATAAGATTACTCATTTTTCACTTCCTTCTTTTTTCCAAAATTTCTCTGAAGAAACCGGAATTACTGATGAGGAATTATTGAAATCATTTAGCGAACAATTAAATTTATTTACCTTAGCGACCGACAATAAAGAGGTCAATCTATAATCTTAAAAAAAATAACAATACATTTACAAAAAAATAAAACCAACTTCAAATGAAAGTAATCGGTGTAAATCAACCTGGTGGATTCGATAATTTAGCGGTCATTGAAAAACCAGATCCTACTCCCGAAGCAGGGCAAGTTGTTGTCAAATGGCACGCCACTTCTCTTAATTTTCATGACTATTTAGTGGCAATTGGAGGAATTCCTGTTCCCAATGGTCGTGTGCCGATGTCTGATGGAGCAGGGGAAATTATCGCTATTGGTGAGGGAGTTGATGAATGGAAAGTTGGTGATAAAGTGATGTCTATGTTTTTTCCAAATTGGCAAGAAGGGAAACCTACTTTGAAAAAAACCATGTTTATTTTGGGTGAAACGATAGATGGATGTATGGCAGAGCAATCCGTTTTACCAGCAACCGCAGTTACTAAAATTCCAAATGGTTATACCTATGCAGAAGCTGCCACACTTCCTACTGCCGCTTTGACTGCTTGGCGAGCATTAATGTTTGAAGGGAAAATTGAAGCAGGTGACAAAGTACTTATCGAAGGTTCTGGAGGAATGTCCATCTTCGCTTTGCAATTGGCAAAAATGGCTGGCGCAAAAGTTTATGCAACGACCTCTTCGAATGAAAAAGCCGAACGATTAAAATCTATGGGAGCTGAAGCAGTTTTCAATTATAAAGAAGATGCCCGTTGGGGAAGAACAATTTTTAAAGCAACTGGAGGAGGAGTAGATCATGTCCTTGATGTCGGTGGCGGAAGTACGATGGTTAATTCTATCGAAGCGGCTGCGATTGGTGGCCATATTTATGCGATTGGAATTTTGGGTGGTGGAAGAAAAGGTGAAATCACTTTTCCAAAGTTATTTTTTAAACATCTTCGCATGACTGGGCTAGCTGTTGGAAATGTTGAGATGCAAAATAAAATGGTGGATGCCATTAATATCAATGGGTTAAAACCGGTGATTGATAAAAGTTTTGGATTCGATCAGTTGGCTGATGCTTTTCAATATCAAGCAACTGGAAAGCATTTTGGGAAGATTGTTTTGGAGTGGTAATTTTTTTTTAGACAACTTCAGTTACGCGCATGATTCAGATTCCCGTTTCCCTACTTATTTTTGCTTGATCAAAAAAAGTAGGGAAGCTAGGAATTAAACCATTCATTTAATTCTAATTAATACAGTATTTATGTAGCATTTCATTTTCTCAAAATAGAAGAGGTGTTAGCGCTTAAGCGCTAACACCTCTCCTATTTTGAAAGGTTCCCTTTAAGTAAAGTAACCGTCAAACCATCATGACATTTCTAATACCCATGATAAAATGGCTTAGTTATTTTAATCCTTTTCTTTGAAATGGCTAACTGAATAGGTTCCGCATCTTTTACTTTTAACTCCCATTTACACAATTGTTTTTTCCTGTAGTTAATAGAAAAAAGCGCTTCTTTCAAAAATGGATACCCTAACAAACCATCCAATTGAATTCCATCATCCCCTTGCAAAAAAGATAAATCAGCAAAAGCAAAAGGTTGATTTTTATAATATGATTTGCCCACCTTCATTTCTTTCACATGGACATGATTGACTTGAATTTTCTTATTATCACCTCCCATGATTACTCCCAAAAAATCCGATTCAATCATATCTTTTGGTAATCTCTTCCTTAACCTTTTATCAATGACATTAATTTCAGCTCCCGTATCAATACCAAAATAATATCTTTTATTTCCTATTTTAATTTTAACGACAGGAATATGTCCAACCATTCGAAACCAAATTTTATCTGATTTATCATAATGCTCAAAAAAGGTTTTATTTGATTTTGAAATCAAAAACATTTTTTCTCTTTCATAATCTATCAGCAATTCTTTTCTCTTAACTTGGTCGTAACTGATCAGACCTGCAAAATCTCTTTTTTTAATCCTAGCTATATTTCCTAAATCAACAGCATAACTTTTTTCTCTTTTTACATTAACTCCTTGCCAATCGAAATCGACCTGATACATTTTTTTCACTTTCTTCTTCCCTCCTACTCCATTAATTTCAAATCCGTTTTTATCCTTCCTTGACATACTTGAATTTAATAATAAATGTGGCGATCCAGTATCTAAAATAAATGATTGAGATTGTCCTTCCAAGTTGGCATTTAAGAAAATTAATCCTCCCACTAATTCAAAATCCGATTGCACTACTCCTTCTGCATCAGCCTGAAAATAATCTTCTTGGAAATTAAATTGTAAAGGTTCCGGCTGAAAAGCCATTTGAGCATTGAGATGTGAAATCATCAAAAGAGAAATAATAAAAATGTTCATGAAGGTGGTTTTTTGAAGACCACTTCTTTCCGCAGGGAGGAAATTTTAGAAAAAAGAAATCGAAATTATAGTAAAATGAAAAGAGGGAAAAAACTTGGGTTTTAACTTTCTAGATTGGTTATAATTGTTGGCAAGTAAATCTAAATTGGGAGGTTCTTATGAAGATATTTATAAGATAAGTTATTCCATTCAAAAATCCAACCAATATTTGGCGAAACCTATCTATACCGATGAAAAAATTGAAATCCAGCCATTTTACAATAAAAAAGGTAGACAACCAAAATGGCTATCTACCTTCTATTTTCGAGCTAATATTTTTCTTAGAAATTATATCCGATGGTTAATCGAAGAGAGTGATTCTTTTTAATAAATCTATCTTTATTAAAAAGGTTCTTTATTGACCTTGATTCTGGGGCAAAAGAGTTATCCGAATTATTGAACACCTCATATCTATTAGTTGTCGAATCTCCTTGAATTAAACTTCCAGAAATACTTTTCCTACTAGATTTTAAAATTGGAAAAAATCCATGATGATACTGAAGTTCCAAATTAAATCTTCGAGTAGGTTTCCAAGCAAAACCAGCCACTCCACTCAAGTTTAATTTGCCCCAATAATTTTCTTCAGAATATTGATTTTGAGAAATAGAATTAAGATCTAAAACATCTAATTCAATTCCATAAATTGAATAATTATCATTAACTGATTCGTCGATTTTGATTGAATTATTTATCAAACTTATTTTTTCTTTAACTAAATAGGAAGCACTTGCCCCCAATTGAAATTGTATTTTTTTAATCGGAGAATAGGTAAACAAAACAGGTAAATCCACCTGGTGAAATTTTTCTAAAACAAAATCAGAATTAGATTGTACCGCCACAGATGAAAATGGAGGTAAAGCAGTAGTAACATCAATAAACTCAGGTGACAATAAAGCATCTTGATTTCCAATAAATGAATAAGGCAATTCTTTTTGTAACTGTGAATAGCCTAAACCAGTTCTCAATCCCAATTTTTTTCCAATAGGAAAATGCACCGTTCCACCACTCGTAAATCCAACTTTATTAATGTTTGCAAAATCAGACACGACTCCAGCAAAAACTCCAAATTCCGTTTTTCGCTTAATCGCATTTGGTTTTTTAACTATGGTTTCTTCCTCAAAGAAAAATTCTTTTTCCGCAATAGATAGTTTTTCTTCATCTTGTAATTGTATAGTTATAAAACTAGGATTAATTGCTCTTACTTCTTCTTCCAATTTTGCGATAGGAGCTTTTTGCTCGATCACTTCAGTTTTTTCTACAGGCACAATTTCCTCAATCACCTGAGGTGAAAGAGGATTAGAAGACTCTATGATCGAAGGAAAACCATCTTTAACTTTCGGCTTCCTATTTTCAAATGAAGTGCTGTTTATTTCTGTAGTTTGGTTATCAGTTGCAATATTTTCATTGGTTAATTCTATGTTGTTTTTAGAAGTCGTCTCAGAAGTTTTTTTGGAAATTTGACTTTGACTTTGACTTTGACTTTGAGATTTAGATTGATCAATAACCACTTCCTTTCCTTGAGTGATTTCTGTACTTTCATTTTTAGGATAAAAAGCCCATACACTAGCTATTCCCCCAATTAAAAGCAATGGAAAAAGCCAGAAGAATCCACGTCTTTTCTTTTCTTGAACGGGCATCTCCTTGTCCAAGGTTTTAAGCATTTCATTCCAACCTTGGTTGGTGAATTGCTTGTCTGGTTGATAATTATTTTGGTCAGCCTGCATATTGTCGTAAATTATTTTGGTCTATCAATTTTTTTAAAATCTTGCGCGCATTTGATAAATGCCACTTGGAAGTGCCCACACTAATTCCAACATTTTTAGAAATTTCGACATGAGTAAATCCTTCGATTGCATACAATCGAAATACTTGTTGAGTAGCGGGAGGCAAGGTATCGACCATTTTTAAAATGTCTTCAGCATATAAATTGGAATGTGCTTTTTCCACCGAGGATTGGTCTCTTTCCTCAAAAACCATAAATTGTAAGTACTTCGAATTTTTTCGATAATGATCCGAAAGGCAATGGAAAACTAATCTTCGAATCCATCCTTGAAGTGATCCTTTGAATTCAAAGGTGTGCAATTTTTGAAACACTCTTAAAAAACCAATATTGACAATTTCCATAGCTTTATCTTTGTCATTGGTATAACGCATGCACATTCTCATCATCGTATCAAAGTGTTCTCGGTACAACAATTCTTGGGCCTTGCGTTCATTTCGAACACAACCTTCAACTATTTCCCGTTCATCATATTTTTGTTTTTTGAACATAAAATATTGCTCTGACTTGTTTTAATTTTTCGTAAAAAATATGGGAGACAACCGATTCAATTAATCATTGCACTCACATTCTTCACATGCTTCCTTAGTTTCAAATCCGTATTGCTCACAGCCACTATATCCAATTTTTGCGCAAGTTGAAGTTGAACTATCAAAGAACCATCTTTCAAAAGCTGCAAGGCAAGCTTCATCTGTGGGTGCTGTTTCATTACAGATTGGATCCTCACTTACACAATCATCATCCTTGCAAGAAATCAAAGTGAACAAAAAGAAACTTAAAAATATTAATAGATTTTTCATATCATTTTTTTTTAATCATTACACTTACAAGCTTCACATTCTTCTTTTGTTTGAAATCCACTTTCACTACATCCGCTGTACCCAACCTTGGTACAAGTCGAAGTGGATGCATCAAAAAACCAACTTTCAAAATATGCTAAGCAGGTTACCTCTTGATTTGGAGCTGACTCGCTACAAGCTGGATCTTCAGTTGACACACAATCTTTATTGCATGCTGTCATGGTAAAAAGAAAGAAACTTAAAAATATAATTACCTTTTTCATTTACTTAATATTTGTTATTAAACGCTTTCAATTACAAAGACTTTTGGAATTAAAAAAGGGTTGGGCAAGAATGAAATTATTTTTTCACCATTTCATCGAGTAATCGAAATCTCCATTCCAATTTACGAATTTCTGGCTGATGTTTAAAGGTTAAAACTTTGTCCGGTGCTGGATTAAAATAATCTGGTTTGTATTTTGTCCCTGCGGAATTATTCAACCCAGAACCTAAAAAAGTAATTCCTTCCTTAGTTTTAAACTCAAACTCCTTCACTCTCAGACCAGTATCACCTCCAATCAAAATTACTTTCACTCCCCTTTTTTGAACTTCTTGCAATCGCGGAAAAACCAATTCAGAAAATGTCCCTCGTTCCTCACAAGCAATATTATAATCAGGCGTATAAATATTAAATGCATCGGCAACTTTTATTTTTTGCTCGGCAATTTCATTGGTCAATAAGGCATGATGATGTAATATAATAAGGTGGGAGGAATTTTGAATCGTATCAGTTACTGCTTTGATCAAGTTGAATTGACCATCTAACATTTCACATTCATGCGGTTGATTTTGATAAGTTGGAAAACTAAACTCCGTGGTATTTAAAACTAAGATCGTAATGCCATTTTGATAACTGGTGTGGTAAGTTTTCCTTTTTGTCTTTTTTTCTATTCCTGAAAAATCACCTTTTTGATCAAGCACATCATGGTTGCCAATTGCCCAATGAGTTGTCGATTTCCCAACTTGAAAAAAACTGTCAACAAATTCAATATTTTGAGGATGGTGAAATAAATTTTCTACCAAATCTCCGCCCAACCAAATTTGATCAAAAGTGTCTAAGCCAATTTTTTCCAATCGATAATCTGTTCTTCCCCAGTTCGGTGAATTCCATTGATAGCAATGTCCCGAAAAAAAATAGTGAAAAGTTTCCAATTCTTTTTTCTCAAAAAAACTAGTACAGTTTTGAAAAAATAAGGCTATCGAAAATATAATTACAATTTTGAAAAAGTGTTTTTTCATTGATTATTATTTAGAAAAAAAATGAATTTACTCACCTTCTGAGTAGCTCCTGAATTAACCATTCACCATTAAGCATTCACCATAATATTCATTAACTTCGCCACAAAAAAAAGAGTCAAATTTAAAATATGAGTTTACGAAAAATATATTATTCGCTTCCTGCTTCTCTTCGTTTTACGGTTCGCCGAATAGTCTTTTTACCCCAAGATATTTGGAATACCCTTTTTGGAAAAAAGGAGCTAATGCCTCCCAAAGGGCTTATTTTTACTGGCTCAGGAGACTTTATCGAATTTGGCAACAAGTTAGTAAATTCCTTAAAAGAGCATTGTAATTTACAACCAAATCATGCGGTTTTAGATATCGGAAGTGGAATTGGTCGAGTGGCAATTCCTTTGACAAAATACTTAAATAAAGAAGGAAAATATAACGGTTTTGATGTCATCAAAACAGGAATTGATTGGTGTCAAAAAAACATCACAACCGATTATTCTAATTTTCAATTTCGTTATGTCCCCTTAAAAAACGACCTGTATCGAGAGTCTGGAAATGATGCTGCAGATTTCGTTTTCCCCTATGAAGATAATAGTTTTGACTGTGTAGTTTTAACTTCTGTTTTTACTCACATGTTGCCAGAGGAGGTAGAAAATTATTTAGGAGAGATTCAACGCGTTTTAAAAAAAGGAGGAAAATGTTTTGTTACTTTTTTCATTTTAAATAAAGATGCTAAAAAATTTATTTCCGAAAATAATCATTTTAATTTCCCGTTCAACAAAGGTCATTACGCATTGATGGATGAAAAAGTGAAAGGTGCCAATGTTGCTTTTGAAGAGCATTATTTGGAGGAAGTTTTTTTGCAAAAAAGCTTAAAAATCCATGCGAAGCATTTTGGATATTGGGCAGGAAGGGTAAAAGAGAAAAGTGTTGATTTTCAAGATGTCATCATTTTAGAAAAATAAAAAACGAAATATGAAAACTACAACTCCTATCCAATTCTTAATTTTATTTGCCACACTTTTATTTTTCCCAAACCCCTTAAATGCTCAAGATCAAGGAAAACTAGTTACACTAAAAAAAGGAAAAATTTTCACTACCGATGGGAACCTGATCGGATTTCAAATGCTTCGTCAAACTGATGAAAAATTCTTTTACCAAAACATCAAAGGAGAGTTCATAGGCATTTCAAAAAGTGACGTTACTTTAATACAAAAACAAAATAGTTCTTATGCATTTCGTTATGGACTTACATCTGGTGCAAGTGCAATTTTTGGATATTTTATTGGAAGCGCTGTTTCCAATAGACAGTTGAGTCAAAAAACTAAGCGAAATGGATTGATCCTTTCCTCTATTTGTGGGACTTTATTTGGAGTAATTTATGGATCTACCAAAAAGAAATATTCAACAGTCTATCAATCTCCAAATCTTGGTAAAAAGGTTGGTCATCTCAAGTTGGATTCTACTACTCCAAATGCAATTCCATCGCTAACATTAAGCTATACTTTTTAACTAAAAATATTTTTCAACTAAAACTACAAGAGCTATGATTACTGAATTAAATTCCTTGCGAACGCTGTTCGCAATCCTACTTATTATTTTTCCAATCCTACTTTTTTCTCAAAAAAAATCACTCCACCTTTCACAAGGAAGGCTTTTTACTACGGAAGGCATAGAAGTAAGATTTGTGAATTTGAATCAACAAGGTTCCATATTTACAATCCAATCTCGAAAGGGAGTTTTTGATACTTTTGATCAAAATGAAGTGCTAAGAATTGAAAAAAGAACTGGAACGGAGGCTTTGGCTTGGGGAGGATATTTGGGAGCTATTGGTTTGGTAGAAGGTATGTTATTAGCGAGAGTCATCGAAACTCCTCGATACCTAATTGGCAAAGAACGTCGTGTACGTGATCGACGAATTGTTTTAGGTTCTACACTAATTGGAACTTTGATTGGGGTCGTTGTTGGTTATTCAAGAATAAAATATGAAAAAGTGTATGATGATCCTGCCTTCTCTTTTGCTTCTCAAAATATTGGATTAAATTTTTCTACTCCAAATCAAGTTTCTTCCTTGACCTTGAGTGTTCACTTTTGATTTGGATTAGAAACAATCAGTCAATAGAGTTTATTCTAAAAGAAATTGTTTAGGAGAACGTAAAACGTCTATCGAATAATTTTAATCTTTTCCAAAAAATATATCATTATGAAAATCAGAACAAATTTAAATTTATCTTTTTTATGGTTCATAACAATTATTTCAATAGGACTAGGAAGTTGTAAATCTGTGGCAAAGGTGCCAGGAACCAATACCGCAATTGATGGCAAATTTGCCCTCAAAAAATTGCAACCTCCAGAGGGAAAAGCATTGGTTTATATTATCCGAAATAAATCGATGGGCATGTTAGGAAGTTTGATATTGGATATTGACCGAAAGGTGATTGGTCAAACTAAGGGTAAACAATTTCTATATGCCTTCCTTGATCCAGGTAAACATTTGATTGTGAGTCGAGGGGAAAATGTATTTGAACTTCCCATAAAATTGGAAGCAGGTCAAACCTATTTTATCCAACAAAAACCTAAAATGGGTTTGTTTTATATGCGGAGTAAATTAATTCGACTCGAAGAAGAACAGGCAAAAAGATATTTATCCTATTGTCGTCTTTCAAAAAGTAATATTACTTTTGAGGGATTTTAAAATTCTAAAAGTAATACACAAAACATATCATGAATAAATCATTTTATATATTCTTAGTCTTTAGTTTCATTTTTTTTAGTTGCCAAAATAATTCAGAATCATCTCGAACTGCCGCTCCTCCAAAGCAAAAAGATGACATGGAATTACCTCCAGTTTTCAAAGCTGAGGATGAAAAATTAGCTAACATTTTTAAAAAGTATGAAGGGACATGGAAAGGAAATTATATCACAATTAGAGATAATGATCCTTTGCTAAAGACAAGTATTGATCTAGAAAATTTAACGTTAGATTACGTGACGAAACCTGGATTGAATTTAATTAACAACTTAGAAGGTGAGCATGTATTCACTTCAAAAAATTCCTATTTTCAGGAGTTTTCATTTTATGACTTTTATCCACGAGAGAAAAAAACAGTTACTACTTCTGGAAATAATCGAGTCGAAAATGGGAAAATTTTCCGCTATTCAAAAACTCCAACTGAAACCATTATTTTCAATGGAACAATAAAAAATGATAGTACAATTATTTGGCAATTTGAAGATGAAAAAAACTATCGATTGGAATATTATCAAGAGACTATTTCTGGAAATTTTCTAGAAATTATTGGTTATAAATATGATGAATTGA
Organism: Saprospiraceae bacterium; assembly: GCA_045104975.1. Classification (GTDB taxonomy): domain Bacteria; phylum Bacteroidota; class Bacteroidia; order Chitinophagales; family Saprospiraceae; genus CAJQQY01. The sequence continues at coordinate 32,254 of JBGCCY010000075.1, read as the reverse complement.
ATCGATTGAACTTGGCACCGAAGAAATGGTTTTATGGGAAGTTTGCGAAGGAGTAACCCACAGCTCCTAAAGGGGAGCTTCTTATCTTTGCCTTTCGGCAAGGATAAAAGTCAATGATATTATAATACCTTAAGTTTTAAACTTTCATAAAAAAAAGGACTTTGAAATAGATATTTCAAAGTCCTTTAATTTTTAGCAACTCATTAAAACTATCGTCAAACAAGCTAGCTTAACTTTTATCTTTCCCTTTAGGCAAAGATAGAAAGCTCCCCTTTAGGGATTTAATCTATCCACATTTAGAATGTCCACAACTCTGGCACATCAAGCAACCTTCGACATAAACTAAACCATCTGGATCACCACACTCTCCACATTTTTCTTTCACTACTTTAGTTCCGTCTGGAATGAATCTTTTCAATGCTCTCACTACACCATTTTTCCAAGTGTTGATAACATCATTTTCTACATTCAATCCTGCTACCAAATCAACTGCGTATGGTAATGGCATTCCATGTCTAAGAATTCCAGAAATCAATTTAGCATAGTTCCAAAATTCCTTGTCAAATGATCGAGACAATCCTTGCATCGTAACTTTGTAACCATCTTTATCCATGTAGTGGAAATCGTAACGGTTTGTTCCATCTTCATTTTTCTCTTTAAGTACCCAAGATTTCTTCATGTCTTTTGGCAACATAAAACTATCTTCTGCTCGACCCGTGAAAATCTCATAAGGTTTTCCATTCATCAATCCAACAACTGCAATCCATTTTTCATGATTATTCTGGAAACGAATAACTTCTGCTTCCAACATTTTTGGACGCTTTGGCGCACGAGATTCGATGATCATCGTATCATCTATTTCTTCTTCTTTTTTCTCATCATTAGAAATCAAAACTCCTGAACGAGATCCATCTCGATAAATGGTACAACCTTTACAACCTTCTTCCCAAGCCGTTTCGTAAATTTTACGAACCATTTCTTCGCTTGTCTCATTAGGAACATTAACAGTAACCGATATCGAGTGGTCAACCCATTTCTGAATTGAACCTTGCATTTTTACTTTTTGAACCCAATCAACATCGTTAGCAGTTGCTCCAAAATATGGAGATTGCTCTACTAGTTTTTGCAACTTATCTTCCGGTAAATTTTTCACCTCATGAATGTCCATATTGTTGGCAGTCAACCAGTCCATAAATTTGTGATGAAAAACATTATACTCTTCCCAGCTATCTCCCACTTCATCAATAAATGAAACGGTCACATTTTGATCGTTCGGATTAACTTTTCTTCTTCGTTTGTAAGCTACCATGAAAACTGGTTCGATTCCAGAAGTCGTTTGAGCCATCAATGAAGTTGTTCCAGTTGGAGCAATAGTTAACAAGGCAATATTTCTACGACCATGTTTTTCCATATCTGCATACAACTCAGGATCAGCATCTTTGATTCGATTAATGAATGGATTATTCACTTCTCTTTTTGCTTCGTGAATTGAGAAAGGGCCTCTTTCTTCTGCCATTGTAACAGAAGATCGGTAAGCACTCAAAGCAAATGTTTTGTGAACTTCTGTTGAAAATGCAATTCCTTCATCACTTCCATATTTCAAATTCATTGCAGCCAACATATCTCCTTCTGCTGTGATACCAACACCAGTTCTTCGACCTTCTTCACATGCCTTTTTAATTTTTTTCCAAAGGTTATGTTCCACAGATTTGATTTCCATTGGCTCAGGATCGTTTTCAATCTTAGCAATGATTTTATCAATTTGCTCCATTTCCAAGTCGATGATATCATCCATCATTCGTTGTGCCATTTGCACATGACTTTTGAATTTATCAAAATCGAAATGAGCTTCTGGCGTAAATGGTTTCTCCACATAACTGTAAAGATTCACAGCCAACAATCGGCAACTATCATAAGGACAAAGTGGAATTTCCCCACATGGATTTGTCGAAGTAGTTTTGTAACCTAAGTCAGCATAGCAATCAGGCACAGACTCATTAATAATAGTATCCCAAAACAAAACACCTGGTTCAGCAGATTTCCAAGCGTTGTGAATAATTTTATTCCAAATTTTTAAAGCATCTACTTCTTTTGTGAATCTTGGAGTCTCTGAGTCAATTGGATATTGTTGAGTAAATTTTTCTCCACCAATTACCGACTTCATAAAGTCATCAGTAATTCTAACTGAAACATTTGCTCCAGTAACTTTTCCTAATTCCATTTTTGCATCAATAAAATCTTCTGCATCTGGATGTTTTACAGAAACTGAAAGCATCAATGCGCCTCGACGACCATCTTGAGCCACCTCTCTTGTAGAATTAGAATATCGCTCCATAAAAGGAACTATTCCTGTTGAAGTCAATGCACTATTCATCACAGGACTTCCTTTTGGTCGTATATGAGAAAGGTCATGCCCTACTCCACCTCTTCGTTTCATTAATTGTGCTTGCTCTTCATCCATCTTCATAATTCCACCGTATGAATCCGCATGAGTTCCAATTACGAAGCAGTTAGATAAAGAAGAAATTTGGTAATCATTACCAATTCCTGACATCGGCCCACCTTGTGGAATGATGTATTTAAAGTTTTTTAATAAGGCGTAAATGTCTTCTTTCGATACAGGATTTTTGTATCTTTTTTCGATGCGAGCAATTTCACTTGCCAATCGATTATGCATATCGTCTGGAGATTGCTCATAGATATTTCCAGCTGAATCTTTCAACGCATATTTGTTGATCCAAACATTGGCTGCCAATTCATCTCCATTGAAATAAGCTGTAGAAGCCTTCATTGCTTCTTCAAATGTGTAGACTTTTTTTACTTGTTTTTTGTCGGTGTTTGATTTTGTAGTTGCTTTTTGTACTGCTAGACTCATGGTCTCTGATGGTTTTGAGTGAGGAAATTTGTACCAATTGAAAAAGGGGAACAAATAACATCGGATGTTTAGAAATAATGTTTCACGACTTTTTTCATATCAAAAAGAAAAATCCATTGCTGGAAACTCAAAAGGTTTTTTGAGTCAAGGTTAGCCTTCGAATGTTTGTTTAACACTCTTGTTTGTTTTCTTTTATTGAGACGAAAAAAAGTAAGAACAATTTTGAAAGGAGCCAATTTAGGTTGGTTGTTGAATCCTTAATTATTCTCAGTTAAATAGTGTGATGTTTTCCAATAGATGCATATCAAACATTACCTACATTTTTCAATAAATTGAAAAATTATGGGCAATCATTTGCACACGTAAGATTTTAACACTCAGTTGTTATTTTCTAAAACAGCTTTGAAAAAAAGGTTTTTGAAAATAAAAAGGTTGTAAGTGTTAATCTCAGATTCAGAAATTACAATTAGATGAATTTCAATGTAGGTTAAAAAAAATGAAGATTTCCCTTCTTCGTTTTTTCTTAAAATTATTTAAAAACAAATAAAATTAAGACTGTTTTTTTGAAGAAAAACTAAAAGTATGTTTGATTTAACGATTAGTTTCTTTCTGCTTCACAAATATAGACCTTTTATGATGAAAAAAGTCGTCAAAGTTATTCACACAATGTTGATAACTGCACTAAAGTACTGATTATCAACACTTTAACATTGTGAGTGTTTTATCAACAATGTGGATAACTTTCTGTTAGTAACTCATTCTCATTAATAATAAATAGGCTATAACTCCTTGATTTTCAACGTTTTTTGAGCTAAAAAAAGATTAAAATTGTGAGTCTAAAAAAAATAACATTGTGGATAAAAAAATGTTAGAAATTGATTTTGAAAAAAACTTTTTTGAAAAAAAAATTTAAAAGTTGTTTTAAAAAACAACTTTGTTGGATTTTTTTTGAAAAAAAATTCTAAAATTCTTCTTCGATAGGTTTAATAAAATAAAAACTAGGTAGTGCGATGGGAACACAAATTTGGCAGATCGAGCGAACTAACACAAATTTTATCCCACAATATCGTAATCGTCAAATCCGCTAAACCCCATTCAATCCGTCCAATTTGTGTTCCCACCACACTTACTAGTTTTCCCTTAAATCCAATCTTCCTTTCCAAAAAAAATTCTATTTTGCATATTCCTAAATACACTCCCCTATCAATCATTTTCCAATTCAATAAAAATCCAATAAAATGAAATCCAAACTATCACTTTTCGCTTTTTTAATTTTAACTACTCTATCCTTTTTCACCTGCAAAACTGAACCTACGGGGCCGCAACCAATCAGCGCAACTGAAGTCGAAACATCTTTGCAAAAAATTCTAATCGAAGCAAAAGAAGGAGAAATGATTCTTTTGCCAGAAGGTACTTTTTCATTTAAGCGAGCACTCTCCTTTAATGATATTCCAAATGTGACGATCAAAGGAATGGGAAAAGGAAAAACCATTCTCTCTTTCAAAAATCAAATTGAAGGAGCCGAAGGAATGATTCTCAAAAATGCTAAAAATTTGAAACTGGAAGGATTCACCGTTCAAGATTCAAAAGGTGATGCGATTAAAGTTCAAGCTAGTGAAAATGTAACTTTTAGAGATTTGGAAACAACTTGGACGAATGGGGCAAGTCCTGAAAATGGAGGATATGGAATTTATCCAGTTTCTTGTACCAATGTTTTGATTGAAAAATGTGAAGCATCCTACGCCATGGACGCTGGAATCTATGTAGGTCAAACAACCAATGCGGTGGTTAGAGAAAATTATGTTCATCATAATGTCGCTGGTTTGGAAATAGAAAATACTCGAAATGCAGAAGTTTATAAAAACATAGCAAAACAAAATGCTGCAGGAATGTTGATTTTTGATATGCCTGATTTGCCACAAGCAAATGGTTATAAAGTCAAATTTTATGACAATCACATGGAAGATAATAATGGGCCGAATTTTTCCAAACCTGGAATTGTGGTCAATACATTACCTTCAGGAACCGGTATGTTAATTATGGCTCACAAGGATATTGAAGTTTACAACAACACGATCAAAAACCATAAAAGTATGGGAATCGGAATCAACAGTTGGATTTTTACAGGTCAACCTTTTGAATCAAAAGAGTTTGATCCTTTCTGCTCCAACATCAATATCCATGATAACGTGATTGAAGGAACTAAGGGGCCTGCAATTCCTACGACTGATTTTGGGAAATTGTTAAATGCAATTTGTGGGGAGGTATCACCTGACATTATTATTGATGGAATTTTTAGTCCAGCTACTTTGGATGAAAATGGAAAACCAACTGGTTTTTGTTTTAAAAATAATGGAGATATTATCTTTCGAAATATGAATGCAGCCATGGGTGCAACTCCTACTGATATTATAAAAAATATGAGTGATGATATTTCGGTTTTTGATTGTGATATGCCTTCTTTTGAATTGGGTGATTTTGATAAATGGCTGGCTCAAAATTAACTTTGAATTTATAATCACAAAGAAAACAGAGATGGGACACAGAGAAAACAGACTCTGTGGTCTCTGTGTCCCATCTCTGTTTTCTCCGTGGTTAATCTAAGCCCTATCTAGTTCAGCATTTTGAAAAAATAATTAGAATTCATGAAAATATTTTTCATAATCTACCTGACCGAAAGGCAGGCAATAAAATTAATTCTTCTTTTTTCACTCTCCATCTTTCTCACTTGCTGCAATTCAACTCCGCAGCAAGTGAGAAATGTGAGTCATTTAACTCCTTTTGAAAAACTATCTGAATACAATTTTTTTGTTGGAAAAATAGCTGACTTGGAACCAAATGAAAGAGTGCTTCCCTACGATTTAAACTCTCCCCTTTTTTCTGACTATGCACACAAATCTAGATTCGTTTGGATGCCAGAAGAAACTGCTGCGCAATTTACTTCGACTGGAAAAGTCTTGGATTTCCCCACAGGAACTGTTTTGATTAAAACGTTTTTTTATCAAAATGATGAGCGGGATATTTCCAAAGGAAAACGCAATATTGAAACTCGACTTTTGGTCAAAGGAAAAGAAAAATGGGAGGCACACGGCTACACTTGGAATGAGGAACAAACTGATGCCACACTCGACATTGTTGGAGACATCAAATCAGTCAATTGGATTGATAAAACTGGACAACCAATGATGATCGATTACATTATTCCTAATAAAAATCAATGTAAAGGTTGTCATTATAATAAAGGTGTGCAAGAACCAATCGGACCAAAGGTTAGAAATTTAAATAAGGATTTTGCTTACTTGGATGGAAAAATGAATCAATTAGAAAAATGGAACAATGTAGGTTACCTAACTGATTATCAATCAGATACAAATTATAAAAAAGTAGCGCAATGGAATAATCCAAACAGCGGCACACTTCATGAAAGAGCTTTAGCCTACCTCGATATTAATTGTGGGCATTGCCATAATCCAAATGGTCCAGCAAGTACAACTGGTTTAAATTTAGTGGCGGAAGCGGAAATGAATATCAATTTAGGAATCAATAAACCTTCAGTTGCTGCGGGAACTGGAACGGGTGGATTTGCTTTAAATATTATTCCTGGGCACCCTGAAAAATCAATTATGACTTACCGAATGTCTTCAATTGAACCAGCTGCGATGATGCCTGAATTGGGTCGGAGAATGGTGCATGAGGAGGGAGTGGAATTGATTAAGGAGTGGATCTTGAGAATGGAAAAATAGTTAAAAAACATGAATGAATAAATTGAATATTGAGTCCTAGCGTCATGTCATTAAAAACTTAAAAATGATCAAAATTCTCATTACTTTTTAAGTTTGATTTTCGATATTCAATCCAATTTGGATTAGCACAATTGTCCCACCAATCTGAACTACTATGATTCCACATTCCATGTTCATCATTTTTCCGCGACATCCACTTGATCTGTTTTACGCAACGATTTTTATAATAAAATTCTATTTGATCAAGACCAGAAAAATAATTTTCAAAAACATCACCATTAACAAATTCAAGAAAACCATTTAAATCAAGTTCTAAATTATTCTGTTTATCAAATGAATCGATCCAACATGTCATTCCCCTTAATTCTAACAATTCATTTATTTCAACTTCAGAAACTTTTCCTTCTTTAGAATTACCTAAAGGATTGGTTGGATACTGACTTCCTCCTTTATATTTTCCATCTATTAAAATAAAATCTTGATTCAATTTATTTTGAAATCCAATAATTTCATAAAAGGTATTAACTCCTTCCTTTTTCCCACTTACCTGAAGTTTATCAAAGAAAAAATCAGCCGTCGAATATAATGGTCGGTTTTGATAACTATTATCTTGACCATAAAAACCAATTCCTGTCCCTCCATTTTCATGTGAAATTAATTCCCAGACATCTACCTTTTTATGATCAAAATCTAATTCACCTGAAGATTTACTTGATTCGAATTTGATATCAAAACAGTTTTCTATTTCATTTTTACTCCACAGAATATGCGTTAATCCTCTAGAAGTATTGACAATGTGTTTGCAAAATCGAACTATATCAAAATGACTTAATTTACTCTTGGGGAATAATCTTATAATTCTTGTGGTATCCCAACCCATTTTTTTCTTTTTTGTCGGTCTTTTAAGTTTCGCAATTCTTCAACAGTTAAAAGTTAAAATCATCAAAACAACCGCTTCCTCCTAAACCACAAAGCCAACAACAAACTAATCACAATCGAAAAAACAATAATAAAAGGAAAAGCATATTCTGAATCTTTAAAAGGCAAAGGAACATTCATTCCATAAAGACTCGCTACCAAGGTCGGCAACATCAAAATTATCGTAATCAAAGTCAATCGTTGAATCACCTGATTCAAATTATTGGAAATTATCGAAGCATACGCCTCCATTGTTCCATTCAAGATATTAGTGTAGACATTCGACATCTCCAATGCCTGAGTATTATCAATAATAATGTCTTCAAATAAATCAGTTTTGTCTTCATCATTTCTAATTCCAAGGAAGTCTGATCGCTTCATTTTCATTTTCAGCAACTCATTCGCTGAAAGTGAATTCACGAAATAAACTAGACTCTTTTCGATACTCAGCAATTGACGTAACTCTTTATTTTTACTTGAATCGTACAATTCTTTCTCAATCAAATTTCGCTTGAGATTCAATTTTTTCAAACAATTCAAAAACCGGTATACATTTTGCTCCAATATTTTGAGTACAAAAGTTGGCTCATCAGATGGCTTAAAGTTTTTCACTTTTCCATCAATAAACATTTGTAGAATTGGATTTTCATAAGCAGAAATGGTAATCATATGATCTAAAGTCAAAATGATCCCAATTGGAACAGTAATATAAATGGCTTCATTTTCAGCATTTAATTCATTCAGCAAAGGAGTATTCACCACAATCAAGCGAACGTCATCCTCTCGCTCATATCGAGATCGCTCATCGACATCCAATGAATCCGTCAAGAAATCTAAAGGAATTTCAAATTGAGTAGCTATTCTAGTTAATTCTTGTTGATCAAAAGGAGGGGAAATATTTACCCAACAAGATGGTCTCGGCTCATCTAACATCTCTAAAGCTCCGTTCTTTTTGAGGAAATATTTAACCATAGGCTCGGTATTGAAAAGTGAAAATAAAAAAACTATCGTCGATTGAGATTAGTTCCAATTAGCTACAAACTTACGAATTTGTTTTTGGAAAAAGGGTTTTAAGCAAGGCTTTCGTTTCGATCTACTTTTTCATAGATAATTTTTTCATATAATTTTAAATGAGAAATACTGGCATTTCCCCATCGGGCAGAATAACCGTTTTTTAATTGGAAATAATCTGCAATGATATCACCTTGCTGTTCGAGATTAAAATCAAATAGTGTTTTATTTTTTATCAAAAATAATTTCAAATTATCTTTGCCGCCATAGTTGTAGCCTTCCTTCGTCGTTTGTGCCCAAAGTGCTCGGGGAATATAAACTGCCCCCATATTTTCATATTGCCACACATGAACTAATTCATGAATCAAAGTGCTGTTTTGCATCTTTCCCCAACTATTGATGATGTAAAAACTGACATAACAAAAATGGCTCTGCTTTGGACCAAGATAAGCTGATTCATCAATTCGAACTCGTTGATAATTGATGGAATTTCCAAAAATATTTTTCGCCATTTCTATTTCCCAATCCATCAAAGGTCGAGTATTTGGCTTGGCAAAATCACAAATAGTTTCATAAATTTCTCCAATCCCAAGAATTTCTAACAATGCAATTACAACTTCTGACATCCAATAAAATATCTTCTGAATAGGACGATCTACGAAAGAGCGAAAAGTCATTTTTCTTAAATTCCAAAAACCTCGAAAGAACAATTTAAAGAAGCGATAGAATCGCCAAGGCATGAGTCGAAAGAAATCGACCGTTCGATGAAAGACCCCAAAAAACTTGGGTAAAAGATAATATGATTTGGAGGTTTTGGACACTACTTCTTTTTGATGGTGAAGGTAAAAATAAATTTCTTTTTTATGTAGAAAGGGCTGTTAGCGCATGAAGCGCTAACAGCCCTAGTTGATTATTTCAGTTGAATATTTCTTACTCAATCAAAATAAATCCTGCCCAAAAATAAGGCGATGGATATAATTTTCGAATATCTTTTTGAGCGGTATAAAATGCTTTGTGCGTATCCATTCCACTCAAGTGATTGAAGTAAAAAAGAGACAACATCTCTTGAGTTTGCTTGTCCGGCACTTTCCATTGACTAAACAAAATAGTATTTACACCTGATGCTTTTAATGCACGTTGGATACTTAAAATTCCTTTTGCACTATTTTTATTGGAGCCTGTTTCAGTTGCTGAAAGCAAGACTAAATTTGTTTTAGAAAAATCTAATTTGGAGATTTCTTTCGCATTCAACAAACCATCATTCGCATCATCTTGAAAATTAGTAGAAGTAATTTTATCATTAGCATTCGACAAAGCAATTCCAGAAAATTCTTCCAAATGTTGATAATAAACTGGCGTTGCTAAATGCAATACTCCTGGTGCGTTTTCACCACTTAAACTTTTAATATTATTTTCAGATGCATCTCCATCAATTTGAGTATTTACTGTCCAACCTTTGGCTGCACAAATTACTTTAAAGGTATTTACTTCATCCTTAGTTGCTGGCAAATAATCCAATTTACCAGTTCCTCCACTTCCAAAAATTGCTCCTCCAAAAAACGAAACAGTTTCATTTTTCACATCCTTATTATTATCATTAATAAAGTCCCGAAGCGAACAGTAATAATAGATTTCGTACTTGTCTGCCAAATTATTTTTCTTTCGATCCATCAATCCACTAAACGCCACTTTATTCAAAACTCCCACAGTAGAAACATGCACAAAATTAACTCCTTTCAAATGCTCTTCCATCGGTTCCCAAATCAATTGATATAGTTGATTACTTCGATCGACACTTTGAATATAGCTATCAGGAGAATCTGCTTCTGCATTGATAAGCATATTAATTTTACTCTCATCCAATAAAGGAACCATGACAGATTCCGTTATATTTTTTCGAGTAATCAAAGCATAATAGTTACCAACTTGTGTCTTAGGATTTCTCATTCGGAGAAAATCAATTGCAGCTTCGTTAGGCTTTAATTTTTCTCTTAATTGATTTTGGTAAGTTTCAATTTCACCAGTCATGGAGCTTTTAATTTCTAAAGCTGCATCTGTTGATAAACCTTTAAATGCTAAATTGAAATTTTGCATCTCATTGCCAGAAACTAAAAATCCTAACTTCATCGAATTAGCATAATAATCTTCAATTTCCGTTTGCATTTTATCCATCATCCGGCTTTGATCTTGAAATCCAGCATCATTAAATTTTGCAAAAGAATTATAAACTGATGCTTTATAGAAATCTCTTGCTTTGGATTTTTGACCAGTCGCTTCGTAAGCTTTTAGTAAACTATCTCGACGTTTTTTATAAGTCGTATTATCTTTTCCCATCTTCTTTTCTATCGTCGCCAAATCTTTTTCATAAAATGGAATTGCTCGATCTAACATCCCAGCATTTTCATAACTATCTGCCAATTTTAAAGAAATCGTTCGGTAATTTACATGCTCATCTCCGTACTCTTCTTTTACCAACATCAATGCTTTTTGACCTGCTTCAATTGCTCCTGTATAATCTTCAGATTGCGTATAACCGTCCATTTCAAAACTATAATCCATCCAATTTTTCACCTTCGGTTTAGGAGGCTCAACAACTACTGGAGGTGTCACCACTTTTTCAACTACTGGCTGAATGACCTTTTCTTCAACTGGAGCAGTTGTACTAGGCATTGTTTTGTTAACAGGCCTTTCCAATGGTCCTTTGGCAGAAGAATTATTCTTTCTAACAATTTCTTCTACTCCTTCATCATCAGGTTCATCTAGACCAGTAATCACTTCTGTGGAAGAATTCCATTTGGTTTTTGATCCGGTAGAATTAGAAGAAGCAAGTGCAGGTCTTTCGATTGGAAGAAGCGCTTCTGAAGGTGCAGCTTCGTATAATTCATATTTTGGATTATATAAATTATCCAAGTATCTTTTACAATCTCTGTAATCAGGATGATTGACTCCAACCGTATTTTTATAAAGTCCCAAAGCTTTAGTTAATGAAATTTCAGCCTCAGGAACATTTGCTTTATTTTTATAAAATTTTCCATAATTAAATAAAATACCTGCATAGTCTTGATGGCGTTCACCAACTGAATATCGAGTGATTTCTTTTGCTTTTTTAAGGTTATTTTCTGCTTTTTTGAAATTTCCTAAACTCGTATGCAAATCTGCATAGTCACTTAAAATCAAAGCATAATCAGGATGGTCGTCTGAAACAGCAGCTTTCATAATATCCAAAGCATCTAAATAAATGGATTCTGCTTTTTGATAATCTTTTTTCAATTTATACAAATTCGCCAGTCCAAAAAGACTCAAAGCATAGTTTTGATGTTTGACACCAAGTACTTCTTTGTCAATTTTGAGTGCTTCCCAATACAAAATTTCGGCGGGAGTAAACTCACCTAATTTTTTATGTGCACTTGCTAAATTGTGTAAACTGGCAGAGTAATCTGCATGATTTTCGCCAAATTGTTTTTTGGCAACCTCTCTCGCTCGAAGAGCCGAAGATAAAGCATTTACATATTCTCCATTTCCTAAATAAGTCAAAACCTGATTATTCAGGTCATCCCAATTTTGGGCGTGAAGATTAAATGAAAAGCAAAATGCAACGACTACAAGTAGTGTTTTATTCAACATAAGTTCAATTGTTGGGGGATTAAAAAATGTCATTCGTTGATGAAAATGTAACGATTCCTATTAAATAGAGTAACCATTACGAACCGCTCAAAAAGAACGCGTTTTAAAAAATCGCTTAAAAAAATTGAGGGTTAAATTAAGTCGGAGTTTAGAGGCAAATGATTAAGCAATTAAGCTATATCTTTTTATTCATATTATACGGTCGGAAAAATATATTACAAATATCGTAAATTTCAACAACAATGCCGATTTTTAAGGAATATTTAATTATGACCTAATTGTGGAAAAAAAATCGAGAAAAACTAGAAATTAAACAACTTTTATAGCGTTTCTACTTTTGATTGTAGGTTTTCAACACAGATCACTCAGATTTTCACAATTATAAAACTCAACAAGAATTTTGTGAAAATTCACATAATCTGTGGTCAAAAATTAAACGCCCAATAAATAAGCATTTTTAACTTAAAACAAACACACTAACCCATGAAAAAAACTTTGCTCTTCCTATTTACCCTAATTCATTTCTCCGCTTGCTCACAAAATGAGACCTCTAATTTTCAAAAAGTAACTCATTTAGAAAAAAAACAAGGCTGGAATCCTGACGCAGGAGTTATTCCCTCCTTGACTATTGGTAGCAAGGTAACGTCCTCCACCAATCTCAAAATGGCTTATAAAGTTTTAGATGAAAAAAAAGAATCTCATTGGCAAAGCGAAGCACCATTTCCTACCAATTTCATTGGTCGAAAAGATCAAAATATTTTAATTAACCATTTGTCAAGAAAGGAAAATTACCTTGCTTCCAATATTTCCTCTCCAAAAAATGCAACTGATGGTAATTCAAACGCTACCGCTTCTAATATTGGGGTGACAAATGGAGAAGCATTTTTAGAAGTTATTTTTAAAAAACCGCAAGACCTAAAAAGCATTGCCTTAAAAGCTGGAGGTGTAGTTCAACCAATTGAAATTTTTATCAAAAAAAATAATCAACTGCAAGCTTTGGGAAAATATAAGAAAACGAATGATTATCAAGTATTGCGGTTCCCTACCAATATCCAAAAATGTAATTCTATTGTTATAAAATCTAAAACTTCCTTTCAACTTTTTGAAATTGCGGCACTTGAAACGGCTCCAAAAGAATGGGTGATGGTTGATTTAGGAAAAATTAAAAACATTGGTTGGGTCGATACTCGACATTGGGCGGGTGATAAAACTGCTGTTTCGAGTGTCCTTCTAATTAGTCAAGATGGAAAAAAATGGAAAAAAATAAAAGACCTTGATCCAAAGGCTTTGCAAACAGTCACGACGATCATCGAACCTGCCCAACCTGCTCGTTTTATCAAAGTGGAACATGGATTAATTGATAAAGATTGGAGTACTGTTTTTATCTGGGAGATTGATATTTACGATCAACATGGTCCATTTGGAAAAATGCCTGAATCTAAAATAAACCCAAATACTTTTAAAGATATACTTGGAGTAAATGGTATTTGGGGTTGGGGTTTTGAAAAATATGCTGACCTTGTTCCAGAAGACCGTGGAGCAGATTTATTTGAAAAAGTATCTAGCCATGCTCGTAATTATCATTTCATCAACTGGGATGTTTTAGATCCTGACACTCCGCCTGATTATGTTAAAATGGCGGAAGGAAAAGGAACAGAAGTCAACTGGTGGCTCGATTGGGACAGAGAATATAAAACTTGGACCGAAGGTGGAATGAAACTTCAAACCAGTATTCAGTTCCGAGATATTCCAAAAGATCAATGGAATACTCCTTATGAATCTGCTTATAAATTTGGATATAATTTCGCTCAACATTTCGGACCAACTACTGGAAATGGTTTGGTCGATGCAATCGAAGCAGGCAATGAACCTTGGTATTACGAAGCAGATTTTTACAAAAAAATTCTCCATGGCATGACTAAAGGTATCAAAGATGCCGATCCAAAAATTACTGTTTTACCTTGCGCACTTCAAGCAGTTTTTCCAGCAAACGAGTACGAAGGTCAATTCAAAAATTATATTGGAGCAAGAGTTACGCCTGAAGTAAAAAACAATATTGATGCTATCAATACTCACCTCACTCCTTGGTCTTACAATGAAAAAGGAGAGCAAATTGCGACACATCCAGAGCATCCTTACAATGGAACACGAGCCATTTTAAATATGATTAGATTTCGAGATTATAACCTACCGAAGCTGCCGATTTACGTGACAGAATGGGGCTGGGACTCTGATGGTGGAACTGAAGATTGTGTGCATGGAGAATGTGTTTCTGAACGAGCCCAAGCATTGTATGCCATTCGAGGTGCGTTGATGTTAGCGAGGACTGGAGTGGATCGAGCGACTTGGTATTTTTTTGCCAATGAAAATAAAGAGTCTTCTTTGTTTACTCGAAGTGGATTGGTGAGTTCCTTGACTACAGATTTTCAAATCAAACAAGCCTTTGTGGCATGGCAAGCATTTTTGCATCATTTGGGCGACAAGCATTTTTTAAATGTGATTCAAGAAAATGAGGAAGCTTGGATTTATGAATTAGGAAAGGCAGATGGAACCGTAACCCACATTGTTGCTTGGCGGCCAATTGATGGTGATAACAATACATTTACAAATATTGAATTCACTACAAAATATCGTCCGATGTCTGCATGGAAATTAGAAGGAAAAAATGAAAAAGGCCAAGTAGTTGATTTGCCAAAATATAAAAATGGGAAGATTAGGGTGAAAGTAGGTGCTGCGCCTGTGGTGATTAAAGTAGAATAAAAAATAAGAAACCGAACCATTTTGCCAATGATTCGGTTTCTCTTTTTTCTTAATTTTTAGGATTACATCTTTACAAATCGTTGCCTCGTTTCCTGCTTGCCATTATTGATTTTTAAAAAATAAATTCCTTTCGGTAAGTCATTTACATTTAATTGAATTTGATTAAATCCCTTCTCAATATCTCGATTTTTTTGGATAGATACCTTTCCTTGGATATTAATAATTTCAATATTTACTTCATCAGTATCTGCAAGGAAATCAATTGTCAAAGTCGTCAAAACTGGATTTGGATAAATATTCTTAATCTCCAACTGTTCACTTTTACGTTCAATCGCTTGAATTGGTGAATACTCAAAAGAGCCATCCAAATCAATAATTTTCAAGCGATAATAACCAAAAAACAAAGGATCTATATCTTGCCATCCATAAGTTTGAAGAACTGTTGAATTCCCTTCGGCAACTACTCTTCCTATCTCTTGAAATTCCGTTTCATCATCAATCATTCTTTCTACCACAAAAGCATTTACATTTTGCTCACTAGCTGTTGACCATTTTAAGTGATTTGATTCTTCCATGGCAACCCCTTTAAATTCTGTTAATTCTACCGGTAAAGATGCTTCCACAAAGCCTCCTGACTCAGTCAAATTTCCAATAAATTCATAACATATATTTCCTCCTCCTCCTCCAGCACTAGTGTAGCCTGAAATGGTCGCATCGAAGTCGGTGGTGCAAGAAACTCCTGAAACTAAAAAAGCTTCTGAAGGGGCAAAGGTAGCTAAGCAATGCGTGCCATTAGGCGCTCCACTCCCACCAGGAAGAAAAACAAAAGTTTGTGTCGCATCTTTAGTAAGATCACCATTAGAATCGTAATTGATCGTATATTCTATTCGTTTAGGGCGAGGACTTCCTGAAACTGTGATGCATAAATCAATTACAAGATCGCACCCTCCAGCTACAGGAGTACTGGTAACTGTACCTTCAGGAGTATTAATACAATTTTGAGCTATAGAATCATTCAATCCGAATATTCCAAAAAGAAGAATTAGAAAAAATACTTTGAAGAAAAAATTAGGGATTAGAAATGTGTTAGTTATTTCTTTCATTGGGATCTATTTGTTAGTTATTATCAATAATTTGTAAAACATGATAGGAAAATATATTTTTTAAAAAACAATTTTTCCATGTCACAATTCTAACTAACCAATAAAAATGCCAAGTTCAGGTATTTGGCTTATTATGTCACAAAAAAGAAAAAAAAAGAAAATTCATCGAAAGGAACTCACACCTTATTAAAGGAGAATTAAAACATTCCATCTAGGTCTTCTCCGACATGTCTCAATTTATTTTTACAAAAATCAATTAACTCTTTTGCTCGTTTAACTTTTTCAGTCAAGTCATCTACGCTAACCATTTCGTTGCGTAAGTCTTCGATTACTACTTTTAACTCTTCTAAGGCTGATTCGTAAGTCATTGTTTTTTCGTTTTACTTTTGATAATCCCGTCTGATAATTGGGTGGTTATTTCCGTTTCTTTTTTAGGATCAAGGTCTTTGATCGACTTGATTATTTTTCCATCGACTGAAGTTAAACTGAATCCTCTTTTCAAGGTTTTTTCTGGGTCTAAAACTTCAAAAATCGCTTCAAGATTCGATATATTTTTTTCTTCTTTTTGGAAAAATGATTGGGCATTTTGTTTTATTTCATTTTCCAAAAGTGAAATTTGTTGCAAGGTGTCTTTTAGAAAAATTTCGGTTTGCCATTGCAAATTTTGTTCGACATTCTGCAAAATGAATATCTGCTCTTGGATTTTTTCTTGGGCTAAGAAACTCAGTTCAGAACCCATTTGCATTATCTTATTTTCAAAAAACAAATTATGATTAATGATAAAATCTGCGACTGCAGTTGGTGTTTTTAAAGTTGTATGCGCCACTCGATCCAAAATAGATTCATCAATATCATGACCAATCCCAGTCAAAACAGGCAGCGGAAAATCTGCCACTACTCGGCTAATTTTTTCATTATCGAAAGCCATCAAATCCAACTTCGCTCCTCCTCCTCGAATAATAACGACTGCATCAAATTTGTCTTTTTGTCTTTTTATTCTTTTAAGCTGAAATAGAATTTCTTCTTCTACATTTATTCCTTGCATAGCTGCGGCAAACATCTGACTATCAATGACATACCCAAAAACATTTTCTTCTAATTGTTTTAAATAGTCTTGATAACCTGCCGCGTTTTCAGAAGAAATAATGGCAATTTTTTGTAGTACAGCCGGCAAGGACACTTCAGTATTCTTACCTAATAATCCTTCCTTTTCAAATGCTTCTAAAATCGCTTGCTTCCGCAACGCCAATTTTCCCAAAGTAAAACTCGCATCAATGTCTTCTACATAATATTGCATGCCATACACCTCGTGAAATTCGACTTTTAATTTTAACATGACTTCCATTCCTTCTTTCAATACTTTGCGAATGCCACGACCATGTTCTCGCAATAATTTATTGTAAGATCGCATCCACAAAATGGCACTTGCTTTAGCAGTAATCGTTTCTTCCTTTTCCACCAACTCCATAAAATAATGACCTCTCGATTCATTCAGTTGAGCGATTTCACAGCGCACCCACAAGGCATCTTGGACATTTAATGCCACTACCCTTCTTAGGTGTTCGTTCAACTCATGTAAGGAATACGATTTCATTTCGCAAACTTAGGAATTAGGAAATAAATAATGATTTTTGATTTGTTGAACGTTAGACGTTTTACGTTTTACGATCCCCATTTACAACTTTATTTAGGATTGCTGTAAGTTATCAAATATGGTTTTAATGGACTCGAGTGGTGGCAAATAATCTTCGAACACTATACCTTCCAGCACCATTTACAAATACCATCATCAGCCCTCCGATGATCGCCAAATTTTTCATAAACTGAATGGAATTTATTCGATACAACTCTGGCGGGTCATTCCAAAAAGAATAAATAATTAAAGTCGCTGGAATATAATAAAGCAATAAAAGTACTGCTCCCAATTTTGATCGATAACCAGTCAAAATTAAAATTCCTCCAAAAATCATCAAAAAGATTGCACTCCCCAAAAGAAAATCTTGATTCCAAGTAAGGTGATATCCAATCATATATTCTTTTGCGTTATTGAAATATTTGATGGTATCGTATGCCTCCCATAAAAATATTAAGGATAAAAAAATACGTGCTATTAAATCTACTTTGTCTTTCATTTTTCTTTTTACTTTTTTGAGGGGTCAGGCGTCAGGTTGGTTGCTATTTTAAAAATAGAGCGATCGCCTTGGCAACATTTTGTCCATCCATGGCAGCCGAAATAATTCCACCAGCAAATCCTGCTCCTTCTCCACATGGAAATAAACCTTCCGCATCTTCGTGCATTAAAGTTGCTGGATTTCTAGGAATTCGAATGGGAGAACTTGTTCGACTTTCTGTTCCAATCACATTAGTTTCTGCAGTAAAATATCCTTTCATTTTTCTACCAAATTCTTTCATTCCCAATTGTAATTTATGAGAAATTCCTTTTGGTAAAAGGTCATGAACCGGCGCAGAAACTAAACCTGGAATATAGGAAGTCGAAGGTAAATCATTCGAAACTTTATTATTCACAAAATCAGTCATGCGTTGGGATGGTGCTTTTTGACTACCATCTCCAAATGCCCACATGGCTTTTTCTACACTTTTTTGAAATTCTAAACCTGCAAAAACACCATGTTTAGCAAAGGGTAAAAGGTCTTCTTCTTCCACCGCTACGACAGTTCCTGAATTAGCAAAAGGAGAATCTCGACGTGACATCGACATTCCGTTGACTACGATTTCGCCAGGTGCAGTTGCTGCTGGCACCACCAATCCACCAGGACACATACAAAATGAAAAGACGCCACGTTTCTCGATTTGACAAACTAATTTATAACTACTCGCAGGCAAGTTTTCTTCTCGTTGCTCTTGTCTGTATTGAATTTTATCAATTAAACTTTGAGCATGTTCCACTCGCACTCCAAGGGCAAATGGTTTGTTTTCCAATCTTATTTTTTTGTCAAAAAGTAATTGGTAGATATCTCGAGCAGAATGCCCTGTTGCTAAAATGGTTGCTTCACCTAAATGTTCATCTTGATCATTGACGATTACCCCTTTTATTTTTTTATCATGAAAAATAAAATCCGTAACATGTGAGTCAAAATGAATTTCTCCACCAAATTTTAAAATTGTCTCTCGAATATTCTCTACAATTTTGGGTAATTTATTGGAACCGATATGTGGATGTGCATCGACCTTAATATCTGAAACTGCTCCATGCTCCACCAATAGTTGAAGTGCTTTGGCAATACTTCCACGCTTGTGGGAACGGGTGTAAAGTTTTCCATCAGAATACGTTCCTGCCCCACCCTCACCAAAACAATAATTGGAATGTGGATCCACTAAGCCAAATTGTTGAATAGCTCTCAAATCTCTTCTTCTCGCTCGAACATCTTTTCCCCGATCAAAAATTATTGGTTTCAATCCCAACTCAATCAATTCTAATGCAGCAAAATATCCAGCTGGGCCAGCCCCGACAATAATCACTCTTGGGGCATCTTCCACATTTTTGAATTGATCTAAAATGACAGGTTCAGCGATTGGTTTCTCATCAACATAAATAGTTACTAAAAGTCGATAAACGGGTTGGTAACCTCGAGCATCAATCGAACGACGACGTACCACGACCTCAGTATTCGCAGAAGGTTTTAGCTTTGCTTTTTTGAGCGCTTCCTTTTTGATGAGTGCTAAATCATCAATGGCTCGTGGTTGAATTTTTATTTCGACTTCTTTTACCAAATTTATTTTTTTAGAGGGACAAAGGTGGGAATTTTTTTAAAAATAAAAGCATGGAATTGAGATTATTCGTTGGACGTTTTAGGTTGAAGGTTTTACGATCTGTACATCAATATTATTTAGAAATAAATTTATTTAAAATAAAAAAGTCCTTCTAAAACTAAGTTTCAGAAGGACTAGACCTAAAATTATTTAAGAGGTTCGTAAAACGTTCAATATCAAACAAAGTTCAGATTATCGCATCAAAGTTAACTTGACCGTTTTCGCTCCTTTATCAGTCTTTATCATCATGTAATACATACCCGAAGGAAGAGATTGACCATTACTATTTTTACCATTCCAAGTCCATTCTGTTTTCCCAAAATTAGTCAACTCACTTAGATCTTGAGTCAAAATATTTTTCCCGAAAGCATCAAAGATGGACAACTCAGCTTCATCAATAGAAAATCCTTCTCCCAACTCAAAAGACACTTTAACTTGATCTGTAAATGGATTTGGGAAAGCCAAAATTTTCACATTCAATTCGTCTTTTAAATCATCCGTGGAAAAAACAATCCATTCATCAAACTCCCAACATTCCAAACATGGCTCTGCTCCATTTTCCAAATCCAATGCTAAAAAGGCAGTATAATCTGTTAACACTCGTTCCTCAATACTAAGGTCGATAATTTCTTGAATTCCACTTACTCCTGCAGCTGTACTTTGTAAATTTCGGAGATGATGCCCAAACCAAATTTCTCGATTAACTGAATCACCTTCCATAATTTGATCAACAGGAACTTCTACTGTTTCAAAAATAAAATTACCATCAATGGAGGCAGAATATTCAATTTCAAATGGAAATGATCCTACATATTTTCCAATTTGTAAAATAGGTTGATTTACATTTCGAGATTGTCCAAGATAAGTTTGATGAAAACGATTTAACGTAAATCCATTAGTCAGACTGGTGTACATATCGAAATCATAATCTACACTTTTTAAAGAACTTAATGCATTAGAAATATTGGCCCACACGTTACCTGCACCTTCCAAAGAACCGTATAAATTGCCTCCAGTTGATAATGTTATATCATGGTAAAATTGAGCATTATTATAAGTCCAGAAATCAGGTCCTTGCCAAACCCATTCATAATAAAAATTTTCTGTTTGATAATTGATGATATGAATTTTGATATTTTGCCCTTGTAAAAGAGTATTAATATTTGCAATAGCTTGTTGTGAACTCCAGTTATTTTCATCTGAATTGGCCACTAAAACAATTTCACCTTCCTCTCCATTATTCAATAAAAAATTAATTCCATTTTCTAATAATTCAAATAAATCGGAATAGTCTTCAATTGGATTTGTCAGCTGAGCAAATGCTTGACTGATCGAATCTACATTTCCAATAATCCATTGATCAGACATCATTTGAGGTTGACTTGAATTGGAGAAAATAAAATTGAATTGATCTTCAGGTTGTAGATACGACTTACATTGCTCTTCCAAATAATTATATAAATCAGCTCTCTCTATCGTTGAATTAGGTTCTTCATGATCGACCAAGAAAACTACTTTTTTAGGATTACTTGGTACAGGAAGATCAGGTGGCAAAAATGCTGCTTGGTAAAATTTGTCTGTTCCATTATCTAATTGTTGAACAAAAATACCATCACTATTAAAAGGTGCATCTACCGCAAAACTAAACGGTTTATTAATATACAATTTAGGAACTGTAGCGATTAGTATATCTCCATAATTTGGATCAGTTACACTTTGAAAATCCACATCAGGTACTCCTTTTAAATTTGGATTTTGCCAAGTCGTATTTGGAAAAGTAATTACATCAAATGAATTTAAAGGAATTGCAGATGTTTTTAAAATCTCCGTTGGCAACCAGGCACTAACTTCCTCCGCCGACCAAATAGCAGGAGTCAAATAAGAAATTTTGATCTTTCGGGTCTCATCATTTGGAAGTGGGTAGACTCTAATTTGATAACTTCCACTTGGTTTTCGATATAAAATCGAAGGATCTCTTCGGCGGTCTACAATGTTTTCATAAACTGTGGTTGCCGACCAAATATCATGAATATCTGCTCGAACAATGGTCGAATCATCAAACATCCACAACCAAGAATCATAAACTATTGAACCTTCTGGCAAATTAAAATCTAAAATAATTTCAGTAGAGTCCCAAGAACTAAATCCTAATCCTTCATCTGAAAAAGTTAAAAACATTCCAACTTCCATGTAAGCTCCTTGCGGCTGAATCGTAAATGTTGCTTCGGTAATATTTCCTCGGTAACCTTCAAAATCCCACCAATTAGGATTTTGAATTCGTAACATATCTTGAGCTGATGCGCTCAAAAATGTGAATAGTAAAAATAGAATGGGAAGTGTAAAATTTCTTTTCATAGTTATTGATTTTGTTTTGAAATTAAATAATTTCCTAATATACTATTTCGATAAAATAGCGCGTAGCCAAACAATCAATATGCCGTTGCCTTGGCATAAAAAAAGGGATCCATTTTTCAATGAATCCCTTTTTAATAGTTCACACTATTTTTTTAATAAATTTTTTGTCTTGAATTTTAATATTTCAAAAAAGCATCCACATGAGATTCTATCGCCACCAAAGTACTTTTATCAGTAATTATTCCTTTTCCATCCATCAAATCTTCACATTGTGAAATAGGCAATTTGGCTCCCATCACTTCTGTTCCTACATGATTTAATACCGTCGATAGATGATCCATCCCACGAATATTTCCTGCACGTCCTGAGGCTATTCCAACTAACCCTGCTTTTTTGCCTTTAAAAGTTGGACTATATTCATGAATTGAACAAGCATCTAAAAACAACTTTAGTACCCCTGGAAAACTTCCATTATATTCAGGACTTACGAAAATAAATTTCTCCGCAGGGATCATCATTTCTTCTTGAATTTTGCGAAGTGCTTTGGATTGTTTTTTCCCAGAATACATGCCAATATGAAGGATATCGTCAGGTAATTTTTGCAAAGAAAAATATTTGACAGGCTGCTTAGTTTTTGATTTTATCAGTTTATAAAAATGTTTAGCAAATTTTTCAGTTGCACTTCCCTTTCTATTTGTTCCTGAAATTATAGTGATCATTTATTTATTTTTGAGATCGCTTCGCTGTCAGAGGACAGACCGTGAAGCGATCTATTTAAAAAAGAATGTAAATTTATAAAAATCCATTACAAGGTTTTTTATAAATCCTAGTATCTTTGTCAGCCTTTAAAAAAATCTCAAATTAAAAGCCTCGGTCATATGAAGAATTTAACTTTTTACGGTCAATCTACTTTTTCGATAGAGATCAAAGGAAAAACTATTTTGTTCGATCCTTTTATTTCTGCAAATGAAAAAGCCAACCATATCGATATTAACACTATCAAAGCTGATTATGTTTTAGTTTCGCATGGACATTTCGATCATGTTGCAGATGTGGAAGCTATTGCTAAAAACAATAATGCGACAGTAGTTTCTAACTATGAAGTCGCTACTTGGTTCGGAAAAAAAGACTGTAAACATCACCCTTTAAATCATGGAGGAAAATGGACTTTCGATTTCGGAACGGTAAAATATGTGAATGCTGTTCATTCAAGTGTATTGCCAGATGGAAGTAATGGTGGAAATGCTGGTGGTTTTGTCATTTGGAATGAAGAAGGATGTTTCTATTTTGCAGGAGATACTGCCTTGACTTTGGATATGCAATTGATTCCATTGACTTGTCCAAAATTGGATTTTGCCATTTTGCCGATTGGTGATAATTTTACCATGGGCTATGAGGATGCCTCAATTGCAGCTAATTTTATTGAATGTGATAAAATTGTAGGTTGTCATTTCGATACCTTTGGGTTTATCGAAATAGATCATGATGCGGCAAAGGATACATTTGAGAAAAAAGGAAAAGAACTTATTTTACCAACAATCGGTAATAAAATTAATCTTTAGAAATATATTTTAAATTGCTTGTTTTTATAACAATCAATTTACAAAATCAAAAATATGGGAAAAGTAATAACGATAGCTAATCAAAAAGGTGGTGTAGGAAAAACTACAACGGCCATTAATTTAGCTGCTTGTTTGGCTGTTTTAGAAAAAAAAGTGTTGCTAATTGATTGTGATCCACAAGCCAATGCAACTTCAGGAGTTGGTGTTTTTGCCGAAGATTATGAATTGAGCATTTATGATTGCATGATCAATGATGTAAATCCTCATGATGTAGTTGTCAAAACTGAGACACCCAACCTTTCTTTGATTCCTTCTCATATCAGTTTGGTTGATGCGGAATTGGAATTAGTCAGTAAAATACGTCGTGAGTACGTAACTAAAACATTTGTTGATAAAATTCGAGACGATTACGATTATATTTTTATTGACTGTTTACCTTCATTGGGTTTGGTGACGGTGAATGCTTTGACAGCAGCAGATTCAGTTATTATTCCTGTTCAATGTGAAATATTTTCCTTGGAAGGTTTAGGAAAATTAACAAGTACCATTAATACCGTGAAAGAATATCTGAATGCAGATATAAAAATTGAAGGTATTTTATTATCCATGTATGATCGTCGATTGCGATTGGCGAATCAAGTGGTGGAAGCAGTAAAAGAGACCTTTCAAGAAAAAGTGTACGATACAATTATACATAGAAATTCAAAAATTGGAGAAGCACCAAGTTTGCATACACCAGTAGTTTTGTATGATGCAGCAAGCAAAGGAAGTGTGAATTTTTTAAACTTGGCGAAGGAGTTTTTATTAAAAAATAATGATGCGATTCAGTTGTCAAAAGCTAAGTAATTTAAACATACTAAGGATCAGTTAAATAATAAATCATGGCAAAGAAAAAACCAAAATTCAATATAAGCTTGGGAAAAACTTTAGGTGACATCAAATCAAATATGGATCGAAATGTATCTAAAAAAGTGTTGCCGAGTGCTGAGTTAATTCAAAATTTATCTAAAGATTTTGCTTTTGTCCCTATTCAACAAATTGAAGTCAATCCAGATCAGCCTCGAAAAAATTTCGATGCGACAGACTTAAATGACTTAAAAAATTCTATAAAAATTCATGGCTTAATTCAGCCGATCACCGTGCGAAGAATGGCAGAAGGTCAATATCAATTGATCTCGGGTGAACGAAGATGGAGAGCTTCGAAGTTAGCGGAACTAGAAAAAATTCCAGCTTTTATTCGAGTAGCAAATGATGCAGAAATGATGGAAATGGCTTTGGTGGAAAATACACATCGAGCTGATTTGAATCCAATTGAAATTGCGATTACTTACAAAAGATTAAAAGACGAATTTAATTTAACCGATCAGGCGTTGTCTGAAAGAGTTGAAAGTAGTCGAACGGTGATTACCAATTATGTTGGTTTATTACGATTGCCGGAAGAGATTCAAAAAGCATTGAAAGAAAATGAAATTTCGTTAGGACATGCTAAAATGTTGAAAGGGATCAAAGATTCTACAGGTGTTCCTGATTATGCAGGACAATTAGCTTTTCTAAAAACTATTAAAGATGAAGGTCTTTCTGTTCGGGCTTTAGAAAATTTGATTAGAAAATCTAAAGAATCAAAAGCACCAAAAGATTCAGTAAAATCAAGCCTTCCAGCCGATTATCAACATGCACAGGATCAACTGTCAAGATACTTAGGTTCTAAAATTCAATTGAAAAGAGATGCTAAATCTGGGAAAGGTTCAATCACGATTAACTTCTCCAACGATAAAGATTTGAATAGATTGATTGAATTAATTGAAGAGTAGTTTTTTTAATGCTTAATTGTGAATGGTTAATACCACAATGAATTAACCATTCACAATTTAGCATTAACCATTATTATTTCGGTTTTCGATTCACTTCAAAGCATTTGTCAAAGAGCATCTTTATCACCTCATCATTATGCTCTGTGCTGTAGCCTAGTTTTTTAGCAGCCTGCAAATCCTCGCAAGCAGCTTCATTTTTTTCCAACACAAAATTTATTATCGCTCGGTTTTTAAAAGCAAAAGAATTGAGTGGATTTAACTCGATAGCATGATTAATATCTTCCAATGCTTCCTCGTGTTGTCCTAACTTATATTTGGCAAAACCACGATTGTTGAACATAGAACTATGACTTCCTTCTTTCTTAATTTGGTCATCATAAATATTAATGGCTTTTTGATATTTGCCTGCGTTGAGTGCGACGTAACCAATATTCGCAAAAGTATATGGATCCTCAGGATTAAATTCCAAACTACGATTTAGATATTTTAATGCTTTCTCAAAATCCTCAATGTCTAAATGAATTAATGCCAAAGTATTTAATAACGCAGAATTTTCCCGATCCTCAATAAGTGCTTTTTCCAAGTCTTTTATGGCTACATCGTAGGCCCCTAATTTTGCTTTTATTCTTGCTCGATGAATTCTAATTTTCATTTTATTATCAAAAACATAAGCGTAAGTCAATGACTCTTCGTAATCCTCCAATGCCTCTTTGTAGAATAAGAAACGATCTTTTAAAATCGCTCTTTTCAAATAAGGTTCATAATTGTAAGGTTTTAATTCTACAGCTTTATCATAATCAGCCATCGCTTGATGATAGATTTCCTCATTCCCAAATATTGATTTAAAGTAAGCTTCATCTTGCGCTCCACTAATCAAATCAGCACGTTCCATGTAAGCATCCGCATCCATAGAATCTAATGCAATAATTTCTGAAAGTTCTTGAAAGGCTAGTTGAAATGAGTCTAAGGTAATCGAGTCATTTTTAGAAGGAGCAGTATCCACTTGGCTGAAAGCAAAAATTGGTAACAATATAAGTACAAATGTAAAATTTACTTTCATAGCTCCCGAGAATTTAATTATTTACTAATGCCATAGGTGATGAATTATGAGTAAAAAGTGATGAGTACACATAAATAAAAAACACCATTGTGAAAAACACTCATCACTTTCCACTCATATCTTATCACTTTTTTTCTTATCGAATCATCACTCCTTTTTTATTGATAAATGGAATCAGGGTGAAATTATATTCAGCGATACTTCCTTTGACAAATACATATTTTTTATCATACATATAACCATCGAAATTAAAACTGACCCAATACTCATTGGTCAAATCAAATAGTTTCCGTTGGATCGGTTCAATTTTTAAAATCTCCAATGGTCCTATTTCTTCAAAAAAATGTCGCAAGGTAGTCGTCTTCATTTCTTCGCCTTCGATCTGTCCATATCCTTGAGAAGCAATCAAAACACTCTTGATTTTTTCATCTTTTAAATTGATGATATAGGTGTCCCATAAATCTTCTTCTGGGTTGATAATTACTTCTTCGCGAGGTACAATTGCGATCGCTAAATCTTCAACTTTATGCTGTGGAATATCTTTTTTCATAAATTTTTAAAACTATATTTTAGCATACTCCTCTTTTTCTTCTTTCTCGGTTTTTAATAAAATACTTGATTTTATTGACTTAACAATATATTTACAAGAAATCAACAATATTTAAATTCAAATAATTCTGCAAAATGTTTCTTCAAACATATTTTAACTTTATTTAAATCAACCTTCTTGCCAATTTCAGCAGAAAGACTCGTTACTGTTTTGTCGGAATCATCTATGCCACATGGAACAATATAGTTAAAATAGTTTAAATCTGTATTCACATTGAAGGCAAAACCATGCATCGTCACCCATCGACTCAAGTGAACTCCGATGGCACAAATTTTACGTTTGGGCTGAGAATTAGTTGCAGGTAACCATACTCCTGTAAAGCCTTCTTCTCGTCCTGCCTCCACTCCAAAATCTTTCAACGTTCGAATAATCGCTTCTTCCAAAAATCGAACATATTTATGGATGTCAGTAAAAAATTCATCCATATCAAAAATCGGATAGCCAACAATTTGCCCTGGGCCATGAAAGGTAATATCCCCTCCTCTATTGATTTTAAAAAACTCGATTTCTTTTTCTTCGAGTTGTTCTTCGTTCAAAAGGAGGTGATCCATTTTACCACTTTTCCCTAAAGTATAAACTGCTGGATGCGAACAAAAAACTAAATAGTTTTTTTTATCCGCATTCGCTTGGTCTTCTTCTGACCATTCTCGACGTGCGATTTTAGCCTCTTTGACCTCATTATGAAGTTGAGTTTGGAAGTCCCATGCTTTTTGGTAGGACATTTCGCCGATGTCTTTGAATATTACTTTTGGCATATTATTTTTTAATAATTATACTTCCTACTTTTAAACAAGCATCTCTTAAATGGTGAATCGTTAAAGCATGAAATAATATTCCTTCTACTCTTGCTCTTTTTCCATCAAAGGATGATACTCTTGAATTCAGCCTATTAAGATGTATTTCGTTAGTGGATAGTATACCTTCCCATTCTTTATTTCTCTTTACTGAAATAGGTTCTTCCAGTTTTAAAATATACGTTTCATAAATATCTCCACTTGGCAGTTCATATTCTATTACTTCAATTATTCCAAATAATTGATATTGTTTTCCATATTGAAGTGTGTCAATTTGAGCATAACTTAAATTGACAAAAACAATGATAAAAAAAATGGAACTAATCAATTTCATTTGCTACTTTTTTACTCTTTTCAATGACAACAAATTAATCGCATTTTTGCTCAATCCAGTAATTCCTTTTTTCACAAACCAAGCTGTCTCATCATAAAATAAGAAAACAACTGGCGCTTCTTCGATCAAAATATTATCCATTTGATTGTACAATTCATAACGTTTTGCATCATCATTTTCGTTTAATGCTTTTTCATAGAGCGCATCAAATTCCGCATTTTTAAATTGCGTATAATTTGGTGGCGCAGGATTCTTTCCATAAAAAACGGTCAAGAAACTTTCTGCATCTGGATAATCGGCAATCCAACTTCCTCTAAAAAATGGAGCTTGCCCATTTTTCATTTTCTCTCGAAGCGTAGCAGATTCTTCCAATTCGATTTGCACTTTTACGCCAATGTCTTCCCATTGCCGAGCGATAAAAGTACACAAGTCTTCGTAATCTTTCGTAGATAAAAGTTCGATGGTCGGCAAGTCTTTTCCATTTGGGAAACCTGCCTCCGATAATAATTGTCGAGCTTTGTCTGGATTAAAGTTATAGCCTTTTGCTTGGTCTGCTGAAAACGAAGGAAGACCAATTGGAGTAAAACCTGAGTTCGCAGCCTGCCCTACTTTGTTCCGCATCGTACGTAACATTTTTTCTCGATCAAAACCATAATTGAGTGCTTGTCGAATTTTCTTATTGGTCAATGGATTGTTGGCTTCTCCATTAAATCGCATGCCTAAATATTCAGAATTCAGAAATGGTGATTTTAAAAATGTCAATTTCTCTGCTTGCTTAGACAACAACTCCCCTTCCGAAGAAAGCAATTCATTGACAAAAGAAGATTCTAAACCTGACATAAAATCTGTTTTCCCAGCAATTAATTCTAAATAAGCAGTCTTCCGATCTCCCACAAATGAAACTCGCACTCCATCCAAATATGGCAATGCTTGACCATTTTCTTTTTCGAAGTAATTTTTATTTTTTTCCAAAAATAAAGACTGATTTTCTAACCATCTTTTAAATTTAAATGGCCCAGTTCCAACTGGATTTTTTCGAAAATCTGCTCCATACTTTTCTACTACTTCCTTTGGAACTACCGAACAATATTGCATCGTCAAAATTCCTAGCATCGGTCGAAATGGTTTCGCTAACTTCACCACAAACGTCTGATTATCAATCGCTTGAAAAGGATTCTCCTCTGCCACCCTTCCATTAAAAATCCATCCTCCTGGAGAATTTATCGAACCTTTCCACACTCTTTCAAAACTAAAAACAAAATCCTCTGCGACTACTTTCCGTCCTTTTTTATTGGCAAATACTTCATTTTCATGAAAGAAAACATCCTCTCTCAACTTAAATGTATAAGTCAATCCATCTTCCGAAATTGTCCAACTCTCCGCAATGCTTGGTTGAATATTGAGTCCATCATCCAATTGAACTAAGCCATTGTATAAATGATCGATCGCCCAAATATTCGCTTGACTTTTTGCAAACGCAGGATCGAGTGAAGTGACACTTCGATGTTGGATGTAGTGGAAAACTTTTCGTTCGGTGCTGGATGCATTATTTTCTCCATCGCCACCACAAGAGAACATCAATAAAACTAGAAAAAGTAAAGTCAGTATTTTTTGCATTGTTTTTATTTTGAATTTTTTATCGTTTTTAGAATGTCCATATGAACTGCAAAGGTCTTTTTAAAATCATTTAGATCCCTCGCCACATTTTCCAAAACGATTACATTAATATTTTTTTCAGGAAAAAAATAACTTGCTGATACAAATCCTGGAGCATATCCCAATGCTCCGATCTGAATATTAACCTCTCCTTTTTTATACAACAAACCATATCCATATTCCACTTCACCATAAATAGGATGTAATCGAGTAGCGTATCTTTTCATCATCATTTCCAATGACGCTGATTTTAATAATTTTCCGCTGAACAATAATTGATTCCACAATTTCAAATCATAAGCATTTGAAATAAAACTACCTGCAGGAACATAGTTACCAAGACTGTTCGTTTCAAAAACTAGTTGCTCATTTTCTTCCACATAACCTTTTACTAAATTTTCAGGTTTTTGGATATAGACATGATAAGTGTTTTTCAATCCATGGTTTTCAAAAAACGCCATTGAAATTTCGGCAAAAGATTTCTCATTTACTGATTCTATTATTTCGGCCAATATTTCATAACCGATTTGAGAATATTGAAATTGAGTACCTGGAACAAAACTTAAAGGCCCTCCCTGCTCCCGAATTCCATGGGTATGAGATAACAAGTGATGTATCGTTACGGAATCTCCCCATGGAAAATTATAATCTGTATATTCTAAATATTTAGCAACAGGAATATTTAAATCTAGTCTTCCTGCCTCGATTTCTTTCAATACTAAAACAGCGGTAATTTGTTTGCTGATAGATCCAATCACAAATTCGTCTGTCATTTCTAATGGCGTTTTATATGCCATACTAGAATATCCAATTGCTTTTTCAAAAAGAACTTTATCATTCTGAGTAATTAAAACAACTCCATTAAAATCAGTATCGGCTAATAATATGGAATTGATACTTTCTTTAATTTCAATCGATTTTTGATTATTCTCTTCCGTTGAACAACTCCAGGTCGTCAACAGGATGAAAATGATTGTTTTAAAATACAGTCTATTGCTCATTTTTCGAGTTTGGTATTGAAGAGAGTTTCTTTTTTTGCAAAAAACGGAATAAAATGACAATTAATTGAATGATGCATTAAGCAATTATCATATTTTTGCAAAAACAAAATAACTGAATTATGAATTTCAAATTATTATTTTCTTTAATCCTTTTAATTGGGATTTGGAGTTGCGAAAACTCAGCCTCTACAGATGCAAAATCTGATGATAAAAAAACAGCAGCACACGACCACGATCATGGTTCTGGCGATCATGCTCATGGACATGGCCACGATCATGGTGAAGCACCTAAAAGTGCGATGGATACCACCACTCTTTTATTTCCTGGAGAAACGCATATTGCTAACTTAAAGCAATTAACTTTCGGAGGAGACAATGCTGAAGCTTACTTTAGTTTTGATAATAAAAATTTGGTTTTCCAAGCATCTAATGAAAAATGGGGAGCTGAATGTGACCGAATTTATACGATGCCGATTTCAGGTTACGAAGGCGAAATGCCGAAACAAATTAGTAATGGAAAAGGTAGAACAACTTGCTCTTACTATATGCCTGGTAATCAAGAAATTATTTATTCTTCAACGCATCTTGGAAATGAAGCTTGCCCTAATGCTCCTCGATCTGTCGGTGGAAAATATGTTTGGGGAGTCTTTTCTGACTTTGATATTTTTGTAGCTGATCTGGATGGAAATATCAAAAAGCAATTAACTAATGCTCCTGGCTACGATGCCGAACCAACGATTTCTCCTGATGGAAAAACGATTGTTTTCACATCTACTCGATCAGGTGATTTGGAATTATGGACTATGAATATTGATGGTTCTAACAAAAAGCAAGTGACTAAAGGTTTAGGTTACGATGGTGGTGCTTTCTTTTCGCCTGACAGCAAAAAATTACTGTTCCGAGCTTCTCGCCCTCAAACAGATGAAGATCAAAAAATTTACAAAGATTTCTTAAAAAAGGATTTGGTTCAACCAACGAATATGGAATTATATATCTGTAATGTGGATGGATCTGATTTGAAAAAAATCACAGATTTGGGTGGAGCGAACTGGGCACCCTTTTTCCATCCTTCAGGAGAAAAAGTAATTTTTGCTTCTAACCATAAAAATGCTGGAAAAGGTCGTCCACGATTTAATTTATACATGATTAACTTAGATGGATCAGGTTTGGAGCAAATTACGCATGATGATGTTTTTGATGCGTTCCCAATGTTTTCACCTGATGGAAAAAAATTAGTTTTTTCATCTAATCGAAATAATGGAGGAA
>JBGCCY010000074.1:0-45471 GCA_045104975.1 Saprospiraceae bacterium | reverse complement strand
TTTCATAAAAATGTGCCAAGATAGCACCTCGGCGAGAACCTTTATTTTTCTTTAATTCTATGCGCAACTTATTGGCAGAGACGAAGGCAATCTCCGAGCCTGAAAACAAAGCTGATAATACAAGGAAAAATAAAATAAGGGTAAATGTCATGAAGTATTTTTGAAACGAAAATGAATGGTTTCTTGGTGAAAATTTATTTGACTCTAAAATATAATTCTATCTCAAAAGTATCAATTTATTTAGGTAGATTTCTTAAAATCATTTAATTTTTTTGGTATAGAATTGATATTCAATTTAGAGTTTAGAAAAGAAAATACTTACTTTTAAACAAGCTGAAGTAAAATTCTAAAACTAAACAACATGAAATATAGCATATTTAATAAGCTGCCTTTTTCCAAGTATTTATTACTGAGCGAAAGGTGATTTCACTTCTACTACTTGCAACACAAATATAAATACGCCAACTCTATGAAAAAGATCATTTATTTTTTAGTATTTCTTTATCCATGTTTGGGGGTTGCTCAAATAAATGATAAGCATGACTATATCTGGATCTTAGGTCGAGATATAGATCTAACAGTACCTGGAGGAAACGGTAATTTATATGATTTTAATGGTGACACACTAGTGGTGTCTCATTTGGTAAAGGATATGAATATAAGAGTGACCAATGCTAGTATCTCAGATACAGCAGGTAATTTATTGTTTTATACCAATGGTTGTTATATCGCTGATGCTACTCATGAGATGATGGAGAATGGAGATCAAATAAATTACCCTGGGGTGATTTATGATAATAATTGTGTTGGCGATAGTCCTAGTGGTTATAGTCGATCTCAAGGGGCTATGATATTACCTCAACCTGATAGTGTGGATATTTATTATTTGTTTCACACCAAGAAAACCTTAATGGAAATACCTCCTTTTGATTTTGATTTATTGGGGACTCCTTTTCTATATACCAAAGTCGATATGAGTAAGAATAATGGATTGGGGGCTGTGATAGAAAAAAACCAGTTTGTATTAGGAGATACTTTACAGCCAGAGCATTTGACAGCAGTACGTCATGCCAATGGCAATGATTGGTGGATAGTAATGACTAGACAGTTTAGTGATTTGTATTATAAAATGTTATTTACGGCTGACGGGGTAGATAGTATTCAAACCCAGAATATTGGTATTCCAGAACCCATGAGTTCAAGAGGAAGTGGACAATCAGTCTTTTCTCCCGATGGGACAAAATATGCTCGATATGATAGACTTAGCCAGGTTCATTTATTTGATTTTGATCGTAGTACGGGAGAATTAAGTGATTTTCAAAACTTGATAATTTTAGATACTGCGTTTACTGGAGGGATTGCGATCTCACCTAATAGTCGGTATTTATATGTCTCATCAGATAGCTATTTATTTCAGTTTGATTTGGAGACTACAGATATTCAAGCCTCTAAAGTTTTGATTGGTACTTATGATGGATTTGTAGATCCATTTGCGACTAATTTTTGGAAAATGCAATTAGCTCCTGATTGTCGAATTTATATGAATAGTACTAATGCTGTGAGATCAATGCATGTTATTCAGCATCCTGATCGTAAAGGATTGGCTTGTGATTTTCAGCAACATGCTTTAGCCTTGCCTGTTAGTAATAGTTTTAGCTTTCCTAACTTTCCAAATTATCGACTAGGAGTTACTCCGACTTATCCTTGTGATTCTACGATTGCGTTTCAGACTTTGGTGGCGATAGATGAAGTGTTGGCGGAAAAGAATGAGGTGAAAATATTTCCGAATCCTACGACTGACATTATTCATCTGGAGTTGGAGAAAGGGATAGAGGGAGAAGTTGTATTTTCTAATATGGTTGGTCAGCAAGTTTTCCAACAATACATTTACAAAAATGAAAAACGGTATGAGTGGTCTTTGGATGGAGTGGAGAGTGGGATTTATTTTTATAGTATTGTTTCGGAAGGGCGATTGGTGGGGAATGGGAAGATAGTTAAAGTGGACTAGTTTTATTTTTAGAAAGTATGTTTACCTTTAAAGTAGTTAAAACTAAACAACATGAAATATAGCTTCCTTCTAACCTGTCTTCTTATTATTTGTTCCTGTGCAAAAGATGATTCTACTAACACTACTTGCGAAACAGATATAAATACCCCATCTGATGAATGTGTATCAGTAGAAAGCATTATCGATACAATTACCAGCGATTTTACTATGCTTGATAAAGGGCTTCAAGAAGAAGGATCAGCTAAAGGAATTAAAATAAATAAAGATTGGGAAGCATCCGTTGTTCTATACTACTATGATACTAGTTTCAGTATTTTTATGATTACCTACTGGGATGATACACCTACAAGTCATATAACAGGTGAAGTAATTAGTATAGCTAATATTCCGATAAATAATCCTTTAGGGTGTTATAATTTGACTTCAAATGTATCTCCCTCAGATTCAATCCATTGTGGATATAGAGTTGATGAGTACGACATTAATTTACTTCGTTACCAACTTGACGAATCAAAAGAAAATAAATTAGAAATACTAGAATATGACGATACTAGTGGAATCATCAAAGCGAAGATGAAAGCTAGTTTTATTACTGATGAGTCTAATTCTTCTGATTTCCCTGAGAACGTTCGTTTCTTTAACGTAGATATTGAAACTTACTAGATAGAAAAACTCCACTCAAAAGTTTCTTTGAGTGGAGTTTATAAAAATTCTAAAATGAAATATAAAGCTCTGCTATTTTTTTTAATCATCTTAATTATCTCTTCCTGTGCAAAAGATGATTCTATAAATGACCTCTGCGAAGCAGATATAATTACACCAGCAGGAAATGAAAGCAACGAAATTTCTACTGGAAAAACGCTCGACCAAGGAAGTCTATTTGACGAATGTGTTTCGATTGAAAATATTACTTCTACAAATACTGATTTCATTCTGCTTGACAAAGGTCTTCAAGAAGAAGGAACGGCTAAGGGAATTAAAATAAATGAAGAATGGGAAGCATCAATTTTTTATTTTATAAATGACAGTTCGATTAATCTTTTCATTTCTACTTATTGGTATGATTCCATTGATAATAGTTACTTATTGGGTGAGTTATTACAATTGCTAGATATTCCAAATAATACCCCGATAGGTTGTTATGACCTAACCACAGAGATATCGTCTGATCCTAAATTGATTAGATGTAAATATAGTGTTGAAGATGGAGACATAACTTTGATCAATTATACCCTTGATGAATCAAAGGAAAATAAACTAGAAATTTTAGAATACGATCCTATTGCTGGAATAGTAAAAGGAAAATTGAAAGCTAGCTTTATTACGAATGAACCTGACCCTGGTTATTTTCCAGAGAAGGTGAGGTTCTTTAATGTTGATTTTGAAACCTACTAGAAAGCTATTTTTATTTTTAAAACCTCCACTCAATATTTAATTGGGTGAAGGGTTTTTTTCAACTAATTTACTCTTTCATCTCATCAGCCAATCCATCCACTTTAATCCTTCCCGTCACCGCATTGATTTCCCATCGGGTAAAATCCTGATTTGCTTCAAAACCATACCCATAAACAATTTCTCCTGGGCGAGTAATTTTGACAAATTTCTTGGTGTACACTTTATTTAGTTTTTCATCCCAGATGAGTTCTTCTGTTTCGAGCATCTCATTTTTTTTACTTTCCCAGACCACACTATCTTTTACGATGATCTCATTTTTTTTCTCAAAACGTAAAGCATACTTAGCTGTCAATTCACTTTGGGTTCGCCCTGTCGGGTCAAAAAAATCAACTTGTATTCCTTCTGGAAATTCTTGTTTAGGAGTGGTAAGATCTAGATAGCGGAACATTTTGTCGCCCATGACTTTTACTCTGATAATGGCAGAGTCGCTGTAGAGTAATTCTACATTTTTCATGGTTTCGTATTTGAGTTCGTCGGAAGTAGCAACACTTTTAATTTCTTCTAAATCGTTTTCGCAGGAGGTTAGAAAGAAGATGAATAGAAGAAAAACGGAATATCGAATATCGAATATCGAACAAGGATTTGAGAAGTTGGACGATGCTAGTTTTGTATTTCTATGAGTACTCTCGTCCAACTTCTCAAATCCTTGTTCCTTAGCGTTAGCCTTCGATATTCGATATTCTCTTTTCATTTCTTGTTATTTTTTTCCAAAAAAAATTACTTCATCAAAGTCAAATCTCCTTCATACAAAACAACTTCTGCATCAATAAACTCCACCAAAGTATAAAATGCAAATACCCCGGGATCCATTTCTTCTCCTTTGAAAATTCCATCCCAACCCAAACTTGGTTCATTCAACGGAATATCTCTCGCTTCAAAAACTAATGCACCCCAACGATTATAAATTCGCAAAACTTGAATATTTGCTGCAGCTGGTCCGCTGTAAATGGTGAAGCCATCATTGTGTCCATCGAAGTTAGGAGAGAAAGCATTTGGAATATAAATTGGCCGATTTTTTACCACCTCAATTGTTATCTCATCTGTTGCAGTACATCCATTTTCATCGGTAATCGTAACAATGTAAGTCGTCGTATTTACAGGCATCGCAACTGGATTGGGGCAATCAGTACAAGACAATCCTGTGGCAGGTACCCACTCATAAGTTACTGGAATGAAAGGGGAATAGATCGAATTGATATTGGTAGAAAAACCTAAATCAATGGATTGATCATCACCAGCATTTACAATCAGTTCAGTTGGCTGAGTGATCGTTGCATCCACTTCATCTGTACATCCTAAAATGTCTTGAATCGTAATCGTATAATCTCCAGCAGCTAAATCTGTAAAGTCAACTGCATCTTGAAAAATTACACCATCCACACTATATTGATAAGGTGGATTTCCGCCAGCACCTGTTACTGAAATTATTCCAGTTTCATCTCCAAAACAAATTACATCAACTACATTGACCACATCAATAAATAATTCATCAGGTTGCGTAATCGAAAAACTACCAACCGCATCACAATCATTTCCATCCAAAACCGTCACGGTATAAGTTCCAGGATTT
This sequence comes from Saprospiraceae bacterium, assembly GCA_045104975.1. Taxonomy (GTDB): domain Bacteria; phylum Bacteroidota; class Bacteroidia; order Chitinophagales; family Saprospiraceae; genus CAJQQY01. The sequence goes on along the minus strand of JBGCCY010000074.1, from coordinate 40,438 downwards.
AGATCGGATATCGTAGCAGTCGTTTCATTATTATTCCAAGAGAAAGTATAATTTCCCACTCCCCCACTTGGCGTAGCGGTAATCGTTCCATCGCCTGCTCCAAAACAACTTACATTTGTTCCATCCAAATCAACTGCAACGGGTGGTGGTTCAGATACAACAATTTCAAATTGCCCCACACATCCGTTGGCATCAACTACATCCACAATGAAAGTTCCCGCTCCGATGTCAGTTTTTATATTTGAATTTTGAAAACCATTGCCATCATTAAAGTCATATTGGTAAGGTGGCAATCCATTCGCCAAAGTAATTTCAATCGAACCATCTTCTAAACTAAAACACGAAGGCGAAATACTTCCATCCAACTCCAACCCTAATTCCAACTCATCCACTTGAATATCTAAACTCGTCAGACAACCATTTGCATCTTCCAAAATCACATTATACAACCCTATTGGTATATTAGTCAACGTATTATCTGAAGTCCATACGCCATTATTTTGCCATTGATATAAATATGGTGGTGTTCCCCCAAAACTGATCAATTCAATCGCTCCATCTTGTCCTTCATTACAACTCGGCATCGAAATCTGTGGCGTAATATTAAATGCTGGCGGCCCTCCAACTGAAAATGTCAACACCGTATCACAAGTTGCCTCATTGGTAATCGTAACCGTATAATCATCGATAGCTAAATTGGAAATTCCTGAAGTCGTCGCATTATTTTCCCAAAGAAAAGTATGTGGTGAAGCATTACTGGTAACCGTCAAATCGATTGCTCCATCTTGGCTATCAGGACAATCTACATTGTCAATTGTCGGTACAACTGTCATTGCATTCACAGTTTCGCAGCAAGGAGAAACTAGAATAGTTTCTACGTCTACCACGATACATCCCAAATCACTTTCTACCGTCAATGAAATTGTTTTTAACCCTGGAGTTGTCCAAGTCACTTCATGTGGACCAATTCCAGTAGCAGTTGCAGGAACCGCATCCACTCCAAAATTCCATTCCCATCCTACCAACGCACCTAAAACAAATGAACTGTTATCATTAAAAATTACAGACTCACCATAGCAAACTTCTGCATCAGGTTCATCAGTTTCTACATCAGCTTCTGGCCCTAAAAATTCACCCGTCCCACCAAATTCGACTTCAAAGCCATTTCCAGTACTGGTAAAATTATTGACCACTAGCGCATAACTTTTTCCCTGTTCCATATTAATGGCCGCCAAAAAGTTGTCTTGAGGATATGGATTCTGACAGCCAGATCCCTCAAATATATCTGTTGATGTTCCATCCAATCCAGTCGGCCCCATGCAGGGACTTGGAAAAGTAAAACTCCCCGAAGCCATACAACGCAAATCAATTTTCCCTGCACAATTCCCAATTCCATTTGGCAACTCATATACTACAAAATCCAAATCATCACTTGGAAAAGTTGGTGATAAAGTAAATTCCAATGTCCCAGATGTTTCGCAAGTCCAAGTGAACCAGGTTGAATTTGACTCCGAAGTAGAACCTAATCCACCTAAGCAAGTTCCCGCAGCTTCATCGGGATCAGCCCCTGCTCCCGAAACTTGTTGTACCACAAAAGTAGATTTATCACAAAGAATTGCCGCTAATGGACAATCAGAACCAGGCTCTACTGGCGCAAAATAATTAGCAATACATAATTGGAAACTTCCTAAAGTCGATCCTGCATCTATCCTAATATAATATTCCTGTCCAATCACCATTCCTCCTTCATACAATTGAACTGTATTGTTAAAATTACCAACGTCAGAAGCACAACCAAATGTATTGATCGTTCCGCTACAATCACCGGTGTACATTGCTACCTCTGGTGCCCACATAGAACCACCTAAAACTGGTGTCGAGGCGCCGATTACGGTAATCGTCATATCAGTTGCGATAGCAGTAAATTTAAACCAAACATCATTATTAGAATTAGAAAAACAAAACGGAGAAGTAAAACCAGATTCAGTCGCATCTTCATTCGAAAATTCAGCCACATTTGAACACCAATTTGCCACATCAGTTATTTCAATTGCCCCTGCACAATCATCATTGCTGGGCTGAGCAAAAGTGTTTTGAATAGCGATAAACAATAAAAATAAGATACAATTGATGTAGAGAAAATATTTCTTCATAATTTTCCAGTTGAATGCTGTTGTAAAAATTGTTTTCAAAGCTTAGATTTCTTTCTACTTTTCCACAAAAATAACGTTTTTTGCGGCAGCAAAAGTGTAAACTTTCATTAATTATAAGACCACATTAGATGGACTTTTGTTGGGTACAAATGCCCATTTTAAGAAAACTTTAAAGCAATGTGTCGGATCGCCATCTAATTTTTTAAATTTGCTATCTAATACTTTGACTCACAAGTATTTATATTCGTCACTCAAGTATTTTAAAACCAAAATCTGAATCAATCTTTTATGAAAAAAAATATCCCTAATGCGATCACCTTAGTCAACCTCTTTTGCGGTTGCTGTGCTTTGGTCTGCGTATTTAATGAGATGTTCGTTCCAGCGTTTTGGTTTTTATTTGCTGGAGGATTGGCTGATTATGCTGATGGATTTGTAGCAAGATCACTTGGAGTACATTCTGTTTTGGGAAAAGAATTAGATTCTTTGGCAGATATGGTTTCATTTGGAGTGGTGCCAGGAGTCATTTTATACACCTTGATTTCCAATCACCCAATAGCAGAGGATTATGTTTTTGAAAATATAAAATTACTCGCACTTCCTGCTTTTTTAGTAACGCTTTTCTCTTGTTTGCGTTTAGCCAAATTTAATTTAGATACTCGCCAGTCAGAAGATTTTATTGGATTGAATACCCCATCAGTTACGATGTTTGTCACAGGATTGATGTTGATTTATCATTTTGACTCATTTGGAATGGGCGACATGGTTTATCATCCTTACATTTTATATCCAATCATTATTATTTTATCTTATTTGTTGGTGGCAGAGTTGCCGATGTTTAGTATGAAATTTAAAGGCATGAAATGGGCTGGAAATGAACGAAGAATTGTATTTATGATTATTGGAATTTTGGCAGTTGTTTTTTTACAAGAAGTCGCATTTTCTTTGATGATTGGATTATATGTTTTGTTTGCATTTTTTGATAAGATTTTTTTAGGGAAAAAGATAGAGTGAAATTGATTTTTTGAAAAAACAAACTCACAATACCAATATTTATAATCAAGTGCTTACATTTGCAAAAAATTAAAAATTCATGAAATACTTCGCAGAAATAGATATTATGCCACATAAGGAATTATTAGATCCTCAAGGCAAAACAGTCTCTAATAATATGAAAAATTTAGACATCACCGGTGTTGATGATGTTCGAATTGGAAAACACATTACTATGACTTTTGACGCTGCTAATGAAGAAGAAGCAAATGCAAAAGTTGACACAGCTTGTAAAAAATTATTAGCCAATGTGATTATGGAAAAATATACTTTTTCCATCAAGACAATTTAAATTAGTTGACCAGTTAATCGGTGAATCAGTTTACTGGTTTTTCGATTAACTGCTCTATCACACTATGTTATACCTCGTACCCACTCCAATCGGCAACCTCGAAGACATTACTCTTAGAGCCTTGCGTATCCTCAAAGAGGTAGACATCATCCTAGCAGAGGATACTCGTACTTCCAAAAAATTATTGATGCATTATGAAATTGAAACGCCCCTTCGTGCGTATCATGCTCATAATGAACATGCAGTCGTGGAAGATATTATTCGTCAATTAGATACTGGTCAAACCATTGCACTCATCACCGATGCAGGTACTCCTGGCATCTCTGATCCTGGTTTTTTGTTGGCAAGAGAATGTGTCAAAGCAAATATCAAATTAGAATGTTTGCCTGGTGCAACTGCTTTTGTTCCCGCACTTGTCGCTTCAGGTTTGCCTTGTGATAAATTTTTCTTTGAAGGATTTTTACCTCATAAAAAAGGCCGGCAGACTCGCTTACAATATTTGAGTGAATTACCATACACTTTTGTTTTGTATGAATCCCCACATCGATTGGTCAAATGCTTGAATCAATTAATTGAATTTTGTGGCGAAGAAAGAATGGCAAGCGTCTGCCGAGAATTGACCAAAATGTATGAGGAATGTGTCACGAAGCCTTTACCTGAATTGGTAGAATATTTTGATACAGAAAAAAAAGTGCGAGGAGAAATCGTTATCGTCGTCGAAGGAAAAGCTATTGTTAAAAAGAAAAAGGAGAAACAATATACTTAACCTGAGAGGTGTTAGCACTTTGAAACAGTACTCTATGCACACTTGTGGGTAGCAAATTTTAGCCACGAATTTTCACGAATTTCACGAATTCATCCACAATTTAATACACAGACTTTACCTCTAATTAATTTCGTAAAATCTGACTTTGTCAGGTTCTTCGAGAGGAGGTTATCACCCGTGGTTTCTTGAAATCCGAGGAAATTCGTGGCTAAAATTTGAGTTGCATATATCTGTATCTGAACATACGGTAGGGCTTAGAGCACTAACCTCCCTTTTTAGTTTCCCATAATACAAAACTAAATGAGCCTCTTCCAAAAAATAAATTTTTCAAAAAAGGCTCATTTGAATTTAGAGGAAATATATAATAGAGGGGTCTTTTAATTCAAAACAAATCTTTTACTCACTACTCCTTCTGCTGTTTTTATTTTTACAAAATAAATTCCAGCATTCCATTCTTTCGTATTTAATTCAATTTGTGAGTCGTTGATATTTTTTTCTAATATACGTTGTCCAAAGTTATTAAAAACTTCTAAAGTTTCTCCTTTCAAATCAGAAATTCTTATGACCACTTTTTCAGAGGCTGGATTTGGGAAAAGGTCAACCTGTTGAGCTAACTCATGATTATTGGTATTCGTCGTTTCTGTTTCCTCTTTTGCAAAAACAAGTGTAGCAGGAGTATTCTCTAAATTGATATCTAAAACATTTCCAAGAGAATCAATCATTTTGACACCATTTACTGAAACGATGAAATGTGCATCTCCATCAGCAATCCGACCATCTAAAATATCCGAATTAATGATATAAACGACATCTCCAATTTTTCCAAATCCATTCACCGAATTTCCATCAATTCGAGTAATTCCTAAATCCATTTGCTCCTCATCATATTGATTATTTGGAATCCAAAAAACTTCATCCGAAGGCCCAAAAAATGAACTCTCATTATAACCTACACTAATCGAATCCTCATAAACCAAATCACTTGAATACCCTAAATACAAAGCTAAACCATAAATATTTTCAGCTGGCAAAGCTTGATTTCCTATATTCAAATGCGCTGTAATTTGAATATTAGCTGACAATGTATCTGGATTAATATAAATCGTATCCTGATCAAAATCTATATAAATCAATGGTGCACTTGCTTCAGCAGTTGGATTTGGTGCATCCATCGGAGTATAATTCGAAGTAATCGCTAATGCATCATCATTGTCTATAATCCCATTTCCATCACAATCTAAATGCTTATAATTCACTCCTTCCACCGTTTCTTGTGGCCAATCAGGAGCTAATTGTCCAACCCACTCGATCGTTGCATTAGGTCGTGCAGGTCCCGCCAATCCATTGCCAACACCTAAATCTAATAAATCATAAAAATTAGCTTCTCCATCTTTATTGGCATCTCCTGGAAAAACACAATCAGTTAAACTACAAATATCACTCAACGTCCCCACAATCACATCTCCACAAAAAACACTCAAACATCCTTGGTCATCCCATATTGTCAGACATACATTATAAACACCATCCGTTGCATAAAAATGATCAATCGTATTAGTATTTAAGTTAGAAAAATTACCATCTCCTAAATCCCAAGCAATATCAGTATAACTTCCACTCGCTTGATTAAAAAATGTAATTCCTCCTGTTCCCGGAATCGGCCCATCATATACTTCGTAAGTGAAGTAAGCATCGCAGGTTACTACATTTTCGTTCGCTTTGAGTTGACATACAGTCACTCCAAACAAAAAAATCAGCGCTATTTTTATATTCAAATACTTCATTTCTTTAGGTGATTTTAGTGTTGATAATTTACCACCTTACAATAATGATTAAAAAAATGGGTTAAAAAAAGTACAGAATATTGATTTTGTACATTTAGATACATTTCTATAAAAAACATAACTAATTGATAATCAATACTTTTAACTTACAGTAAAATAAGATTTAGATTTTAAAAATTTAAATTTTACTTATAAAAATAAAAAAAAATTATATTCTTACTCTTATGATTAGTCAAAAGCTTTTAGTGCTGCTTCTAAATTTTTCAAAACCCGAATTAAAAGGTTTTGAAAAATTCTTACAATCTTCTTTTCATAATGAGAATCAAGATCTGGTGAAATTATTTAAAATCATCGAAACTCAATTCCGAAAATCAAATTACGATATCAAAGAAAACACCCACTTTGAAAAAAAAATTGTTTGGAAAAAAATAAAAGGGAATAAACCATTCTTGGATGAACAGATGAGACGAATCTGTTCTGATCTAACTAAAAATGCTTATCATTTCTTAGCCTACAATGAATTCAAGAAGAATCCAATGGATGAGCTAATTTATTTATTGCCAACTATCAATACTCCAAGTCTCAATAAACATTTTGTAGGAGCAACTCGCCAAGCTGATTTTATTCAAGGTAAATCCACTTTAAAAAATGCAGACCATCATTTCTCTAAGTTCAAGATCGAATATCAGAAATTTCGAAACCAAGAAATCAACGCCACGAAATCACCTGACTTCAGAAATCTAGAAAATGCTGATTATCATCTTGACGCATTTTATATTTTTAATAAATTAAAAAACTACTGTGACTTTTTAGCTTATAAAAATATAACTGCCACCAATCCTAATATTCATCTTTTCCCAGACTTTTTGGAAAATCTAAAAAGTAGTCCATACATCAATGAGCCTTGCATTAAATCCTATTTTTATATTGTATCCATGATGCTTCACCCAGAAGATGAAGTTTTTTTTCAAAATGCAAAAAATATTTTAGAAAAAAACTATGACTCATTCACCGTTCAAGAATTGAATACAATTTATATTTATCTAAAAAATTATTGTATCGACACAAAAATCAATAATGGAAAATCAGACTATTTTTATGAGTTGTTTGAAATTTTTAAAACCCTATTGGAAAAAGAAATCAACTTTGTAGATGGAATGCTTGATCCTCGTGATTATAAAAATATTATTACCGTTGGTCTCCATATCAATGAAACCGATTGGACAGAAAAATTTATTCAAGACTATACGACTCGCCTTCCTAGTGAAAGTCAGGATAATGATCTGAGTTATAATTTAGCTAAAGTTTATTTTCACAAAAAAGATTATCAAAAAGTTATCGAACAACTCCGAGAAGTCGAATATAAAAATCTATCCTACACCATGGGCGGAAGACTCATGCTGCTCAAAACATATTACGAACTAAATGAACTAGATGCCTTAGAATCACTTTTGGATAGCTACGGGATTTATTTGCGCCGAAATAAATTAATCTCCAGAGAAGTTAAACAACAACTCATGAACGGAATCCGCTTCACTCGAAAACTCGCTTCCCTTGCTCCCTACGACAAACCAGGCATCCAAAAACTCAAAACTCAAATCAATAATTGCAAAGCACTCGCAGCAAAAAAATGGCTCTTAGAAAAAGTCGAGGCTTTAGAATAAACACTATTAACTTGAAACCTTATCCATCAACTTCGCTACCCGATCATACTCCACCTCATTTCTCCAATCCCCATTCTTTTTAAAATACGATCCAATAATCAAAGCATCTGATACCTTCAAATATTTTTTAACATTCTTCAACGTCACTCCTGAACCAACTAGAACTGGAATTCCGCAAGCAGTCTTGACCGATTTAATTTCTTTCAAATTCGCAGCCATCCCAGTCGAACTTCCCGTAATGATCAATCCATCACTTCGAAAATATTCCGCAGCTTTTGCAGTCTCCACCAAATCTACATCAGCAGTCATCACATGAGAACTATGCTTCTTCTTAATGTCATTAAAAACCAACACCTCATCTGCTTCGATCATTTTTCGATAGCGTAACAAAGTTCCCGCATCCGAATTCATCCAACCTTCATCCGCAAGGTGACCAAAAACAAAACCCTCCGCTCGTACATATTCCAACCCGGCAGCCTTTGCTATTGCCAGAGCAGATTCATTAGCACCAGCCAAAACTTGCACGCCACATGGCAACGAAATTTCTCGTTTGATCTCCTTGGCAATCACACTCATCGCAGCGGTGATTTCAGGACCAACCCCCCGATTGAGATAGGGCACATCATGCATATTTTCAATCATCAACCCATCCACTCCTCCTAGATGATAGACCGCCGCATCGGTCAAAGCCATTTCTATAATGTCTTCTATTTCAAACTGACTACCTGGTGTGCCAGGCAAAGCTTGCAAATGAATCATTCCAATAATTGAATGTTTTTTAGGGAAAATATCTTTAAAGTGTCTTTTCATTTTTTAACTTTACGAACCGCCTCCAAAAATTATTTCCAAAAAGGAAATCATTAGATTTGTTACCCTTAAAAAAGCACTCACCTGAATACATTTTTTTTCGCCATTTTTTCTAAAAAAATAATTCAATAGAAGGACTATTCAATGATTTTTTTAGAAAAACTATCAAAAAAATCTGAATTTCAGATAAGCACTTTTCAAAAGGTAGCAAGTCTATTTCTGAATCAAGTAATTTTTAATAAAATTTTCAATTGTAAAACTAAGAATATTCAACTAATTCAAATTCTCAAATATCCAATTTCTTAAATGCTAAATCACTACTTAAAAATATCCCCTGAAGTTAGCGAAGCTTTGACTCTTGGCAAACCTGTCGTCGCACTTGAAAGTACCATTATCGCTCACGGAATGCCCTATCCTAAAAATGTGGAAACTGCTCTTGCCGTAGAAAACATCGTTAGAAAAAATGGAGCAACTCCAGCCACCATTGCCATCATTGATGGGAAATTGTGTGCAGGACTTTCTGAAAAAGAAATTCGACATCTTGGAAAACTAGGACAAAAAGTAGTCAAAGTAAGTCGTCGAGATATGCCTTTTATTTTATCAAAAGGAATGACTGGAGCAACAACTGTTGCCTCAACTATGATTATTGCTTCGATTGCGAAGATTCCAATTTTTGCTACAGGTGGCATCGGTGGAGTTCATCGGGGCGCAGAAAGTTCGATGGATGTTTCTGCCGATTTGCAGGAATTGGCAAATACAAGTGTTGCTGTAGTGAGTGCAGGAGCAAAAGCCATTTTAGATTTAAAACTAACATTAGAATACCTAGAAACATTTGGCGTTCCCGTTGTCGGATTTAAAACAGATGAGTTCCCTGCTTTCTATTCTCGCACTAGCGGATTAGGAGTAGATTATAGAATGGATAATATCGAGGAAATAGCTCACACTCTTTTTACCAAATGGAATTTGGGAATGAAAGGTGGCGTTTTGATTGCCAATCCTATTTTGAAAAAAGATCAAATGAAATTCGATTCAATCAACCAAGCGATTGAAGAAGCGATTCAAATAGCAGAGAAAAAAGGAATCAAAGGAAAAAAAATCACTCCTTTTTTATTGGAAAAAATTGGGAAACTGACCGAAGGAAAAAGCTTAGAAGCCAATATTAAATTGGTTTTCAATAATGCTAAATTGGCTTCGAAGATTGCAGTTGCCTTTGCTAAGGAAAGAAAAAAATATAATTTTTGATTTTGTCTCAACAAAGACTTTCTCCCTAAGTCTTTAAATCTATCTAGTGAAAAAATTGTTATTTCTTCCATACAACGCAAGATCGATTTAGAAATTTATCTTAAAAAAATCAACACGAATGAGAGTACAAAAAATCCAATTTGAAAATGCTAATGGTTATACACTTTCCGCACGTTTAGAATTTCCACCAGATAGTCACCCTTATGCTTTTGCCATTTTTGCACATGTTTTCACAGGTAATAAAAATTTATCTGCGACTCGACATATCAGCCGAGCGTTAACACAACATGGTATTGGAGTATTACGATTTGATTTTACCGGTTTGGGAGAAAGTGAGGGAGATTTTGCTGATACTAATTTCACCTCAAATGTTGATGATCTTTTGGCTGCCTCTAAATATTTAGAAGAGCACTATGAAGCACCTCGGATTTTAATTGGACATTCCTTAGGTGGTGCGGCAGTAATTTTTGCCGCCTCTCAATTGGATTCCATTCAAGCAGTAGCAACTATCGGCGCCCCTTCGGAACCCGAGCATGTGACACATCTTTTGCATGGTAAGATTGAAGATATTGAAAAATCGGGAGTCGCTAGTGTTTCCATCGGAGGTCGAAATTTCACTATAAAAAAACAATTCTTGGATGATCTTCGAAGCAAGAATATGTTCAAAATTCTCAAGGATTTAAAAAAACCAATTTTGGTTTTACATTCTCCACAAGATAGTGTGGTAGAAATAGAAAATGCCGCTAAAATTTATCATGCTGCTTTTCATCCAAAGAGTTTCGTTTCGCTTGACGGTGCAGATCACATGCTTTCCAAAAAAGGAGATGCCGCTTACGCAGGTGAATTGGTCGCTTCATGGATGACGCGCTATGTCATTCCTCCAAAAGTTGAAAGATTAAAAACGGATGCACAAGTTGCTGTTCGATTAGGCGACGTTGGATTCACCGCTGAAATTCAAGCAGGTCAACATGGTTTGATTGCCGATGAAGGTGAAGAGGTTGGCGGAGATGACTTTGGGCCTTCGCCTTACCAGTATCTTTCCGCAGCTCTGGGAGCTTGCACGGTGATGACTTTGCAGATGTATGCACGTCGAAAGAAGTGGGATTTGAAAGAAGTAAAAGTGCATATCGATCATGGGAAAAAATATTCTGATGATTGCAAAGAGTGTGTAGAATTCAGTAAGGAAATTAAAATTGACCACTTTGAAAAAGTAATTGAGCTGGAAGGAGATTTGACGGACGAACAAAAAAATCGTTTACTAGAAATTGCAGATCGTTGCCCTGTTCATAGAACCTTGCACAAAGAAGTCAAAATTACAACTAGATTAAAAGTAACTGTTTAAAGAACGTTTGACGTTTGACAATCAGTTGTACTTAGATAAATTTTATCTCTATGGAAAAAAAATATGTTCCTATTAATTGTGATTTCTATGATGAAATAGAAATCCATGCGATGCGCAAAAGTAAAATCATGGTGGTTTATCTTTCTGAAAATGAAAAACAAACAACTATTGAAGGTGTCATCAAAAACGTTTTTGCAAAAAATAAAGAAGAGTTTTTGGAAATGGAAAGTGGTTTGATCTTTCGATTGGATCGTTTGATTTCCTTGGATGGGAAGGTTGTTCCAGGAAGTTGCGAAATATAAAAAAGAGGACGAATTAGTTTAAAACAATTCGTCCTCTTTTCTTTATACATAAATTATTGTATCAATAATTTTTCTACTTCAACTAAGTTCTGATTTTCAAAAATAGAAACGAAATAGATTCCAATAGGTAATTTTGGTAAATCAAAAATATAACTATCATCAGCATTTTGATTATTTAAGATTGATTGAAAAACTACGCCTCCCATTGTATTAACAATATGTACACGTTTCTCCAAATTATTACTATTAGGATAAGAAATATTCAAAGTCTGATTGCTTTTAATTGGATTTGGAAAAACATTTAACTTTCCTTCTCTTTCCATTTTTACAGATTTAACATTAGAAAAAGTAATTTTTCCATCCAAATCAACTTGCTTCAATCGATAATAACTGAATTGATTTAAGAGAGGTAATTTATCCTCAAATTCATAGTCATTTACCTCTGTAGAATTTCCAGCAGAAAAAATTCTTCCGATATTTTCAAACTCACTCTCATTTTGACTTCTTTGTATTTCGAAGTAATCACTATTTTCTTCTGATTGAGTTTGCCAATTTAATTTTACTATTTCATTTTCCATTGGCTTTACTTCGAAGTAAGATAGTTCGACAGGTAAGGGAATAATGCCAGTAACTCCAGCATAAGCATTATCTCCAGAACCTGAATTCCCATTTCCATTGGCAGCATTTCCAGCAAAATAAAATTGAACATTAGCAGGAGGACTTGAAGAAGGTGCCGTCCAACTAACTGGCCACGAAACTGAACCTCCTGAAAAAGCCTTTGGCCCACTTTGGACTAATCGATTGACATTATTTAATGTTTGCCCAGTTCCTGGAGTAAATGATCCAACAAGTGAATTATTAACTCCATTAGTAGCTACAATTTGGAATCCTCCGACAGCTGCAGCTGCATCCGTAAGCGTAATTGTCATGTTGTAAGTTTGCCCACCTATATAACTACTTGGCGCGCCTGTCAACATAATATTTCCAGCTCCAGTACTAGAATGACAATCATCACAAAACCCCGTATCACCAGGAGCATTAGCATAATTACCAGGCCTTCCTCCAGCATTTGACATAAATAAAAATGCGAAAAGTAATAATCCAAGAAAGGTGTAAATGAATCTTAACTTCATAAGTATTTTTTTTAGTTAGGTGAAAAAATGGGTTGAAAACATTTAAAAAAAGTCTTAGTGAAAATCTTGAGCTCTTTAAACTAATATAATATTTTTTTGTAATGAATACTATTGCTCCCACTACCACTTAAAGACAAAAAAGGCTGCGTGGTGAACCATCTTTTTTTCATGACTCAAAATAAAAGAACCCATGTTTGCCTTTTCAGCAAACATGGGTTCTTAAAAAAAAATAGATTATTATCCTTAATTAAATACAATCTTCCTCGTCAACGGAGCAATCATCTCCTCTTCAAACAATACATTTACAAAAAACATCCCCGTTCCAATTTTACCTTTTTCCAAAGAAAAAGTGCTTTCATTATTTATTTCAAAATGATTGACCATTCTTCCGAGTTGATCGAAAACTTGAACAGTATAATCACTTTCTATTTTTCCAAAATCAAATTGCATCACATCATAAGATGGATTTGGATAAATGTCCAAGGTTTGTTGGATAGAAGCAATCTCATTGGTATTCGTAACTTGAAAATCAGGACACATTTGGTTTTGCAAAAAAACATGACTATTGAATTCAAAATCTACTAAATCATCTTCGTAAACTGGGTCAAGAAGTGGTCCATGAATAGTCGTATGATTACCATCATCTACTGATTTTAGATAGTTAGGAAGGTCGATTGCATTTGCTTGAGTATGCAACAATCCACTTCCATCAATTTCTGCAATGTTATTCGCCAATCCATTTAAGTATGGAACAGTTCCATCTGCAGTACCATGATAACTCACCAATGATTCCGTTTCATTTTCATCAATCCATTCTTTTTCTCTCAACCCTCCTGAAAGGCTATAAACCGCGAATACATCAGAAGAATAACTTAAGTTTTCAGCATCTCCTGTATTTCCTTCAAACCCTCCATTATTACTAATAATATCAAGTGTAAATTGAGGAATATTTTCATCATTTTCGTCGAGGTATGCCACATGAGTTGCCGTAATTGCACCTGCTGAATATCCACCTACTAAAATAAAGTCAGGGTGAACCTTGTGCAGATTATCAGTTGCAGCATCTTGCCTGAAGTATCGAACAGCTCCTTTCATATCTGAAACCGCACGCATTACTGCTCCAGTAACAGCCTCTTCTCCAAATCCAAAAAAACCTAACCGATAATCAATCGTAGCAGCAACGTATCCTTTTTTTGCAAACTGTTCACAATAGTAAGCCATCGTAGATTTGTTACCAAAAATAAAACTTCCTCCAAAAGCAAAAAGAATCACAGGACGTTGTTCATGAACATCTCCAACAGGTTCGTAAATATCCATTTCCAAATCTTGATTGGCTCCAAAAATAGTTGTGTTCGAACCATAGGTAACCGTAGTTACCGTGAAATCTGAAAATACATCATCGATATACCTTTCACCATCACATGCTAGATTATTTTGAGAAAATGAGGTTTGGACTGTACAAAATAAGAGGAAAATAAAAAAGTAATTTTTTTTCATGTAATAGTCAGTTTTATGGTTTTTAAAATAGAAAAATCCTAACCTAATTTTCACAATCAAGTTAAGTTTTCTTGGTTCAAATTTTCATAAAGTGTGTGTGGGGAATTTTATCTTGGAAACAAAAAAAAATCTACTTAAAAATGGTGAAAAAATATCTAAAGAACTCACCATAAATAAATTCAGATTCTTTTGCATTATTAAAAGAGCAGATTTAAACCTGTTCTAAAATTAACATTTGAACTTTTATATGGTTGAAAAGCTCCAACAATATTATCAGCCGCAGCGAATAATTGAAATGCTTTATATTTTATTGCAAAATTTAAACCGAGGTTGAAAAAGCTATTTTTTCGAGCAGAATAAGTTGCCCCAACATTAAATATTTTTTTGAATTTAGTATTAGCACTTAAGCCTAAAACAGGGAAATGTTCCCCTCGATAATTTTCATAATAAAACAATCCGCCAACTTGTATTTTCTCATTCAGTTGATAAGTTCCGCTGAGGTAAATTTTGAGCGGCAAATTCGTTGAGTAACTTTCACTTTCTTCAGAAAAACTAAACGTATTTTCAATCGTATCCAAAGCACTTTCAAATGAAACAGAATCATTCTCAACAAATTGCGCAAAATCAAAACCATCATAAGTCGTTTCACCTTTATTGATATAGTTAGTTACATTTTTTTTCCAATTAATTTTGCCTAGATCCAAAATACTTGCAGACAAATTCAGTTTTTCATTGACTTCATAAGTCACTCCTAAATCAAATGCGAAACCAGTATTTTTGGTAAATAGATTATTGAAATCGGCTGTTTTCAAACTCAAATCAAAATCATCTCTTTCCTCCAAATTAGCTATTCCAGAAGTATTTAGAATGTAATCTCTATCAAGCGTAAGTTGGTAAACATCATCATCTGTAAAAAGAGAAACATCTCCTTTCTCAGTTGCAGCATTCGCAATTCCACTCAAAAATTTTGCACGAACTCCGACATTTAATTTATTCAACTTTATTGCTCCACTCAATCCAAATTCATGGTACGCATTTAAATGTATATCGTGAGCCAAATTAATCTTCTCTCCCACAAATTGTCCATTCCCCTCTATGAATAATTGAGCTAAAGTTTTTGGAAATTTAAAATATAAATCTGCCTTCTGCAAATGGCTAAAACCTAATTGAACTCTTCCTAGTCGATAACCTATACTTAAAGTTTCTATTTCCAAAACTCCTCGAAAAATATTATCAGTTGTGGGTAAACTTGCTAATGCATCACCAAGTTTTATTCCTTGCTCATCATTCAAATAATCAACGATTAGTGAACTAAAGTCCCCCGTATTATTATAATAATTCAAATGAGGGCTAGGAAGTCCTATCACAAATTTTGCATCAGAAATGTAGGCAGGATTCGTTTTAGAGGTTTGCCAAATATCCATAAAATGCAAACCAACTTGTTGTTGAGAAAATGTAATTGTATTGTTATAGAAAAATATAAAAACAGTAAATATTAAAAAACGGTATTTGAACATTTTTTCTTTTTTAGATAATTATAAAAACGTTAGACGACTGACGTTAAACGTTGGACGGTCCGTAAAACGTAAAACGCTTAACGTCCAACGCCAAGTTTTTACTTCGTCCCTACTTTCATTCCCATTCGAATGTTAACATCTTGATCCGCTGTTAAACTGACGATTGGAGTAGGAGTATTATTTACATCAGTAGTGAAAAATGTTCCATCGATAATCATCTTTTTCGCTTTTCTAATATTTTCAAATTGAGTCGCATCGATCGTCGAGAAGGTTTCTTTTTTAGCAATTTCCCCTGTCGCATTTCCATCTGCATCAACTGGTGCAGGTGTCAAAATATTTTCATCTGTAGCATATAATGAATCTAATAAAATTTCATTCCCCATTTCATCTTCGCCTACAAAATAAACTTGTACTCCTATTCCTAAAGGAATTTCATTTTCAGCGACCATTTTAAATTCTACATATTCTACCTCATCGTATTGCTCAAAATTCACATTGAATGTATCTCTTCCTTTAAAGTTATTGACGTGCCCTCGGAATGGTAAATCAACTGCAACTTGCACTTGAAAATAACTAGAGTCAGTCATAAAACCAATCACTTGAGTACCGTCAGGATTCGAAACTGCATCCACATCATAATCCACAGAAACAGGTCCAGAACTCAAAACATCTACTACATTAGAATTAGTCTTATCAAAGTCAAAAACAGTTGTTTTAATTTGACCAACTTCATTCAATGCTGGATAGGCAAAGTCAATTCCATCTTGAATATATGAACTTTCCAAGGTAATATTACTTCCATCTACCGTGAGAATCTCAAGTGTATTCACGACCGATCGAACAGGGAATCCAAACCCATTTTCGACAGTAATTTGAATCACCGGATCTTCAAAGTAAACATCACCTTGCACCCAATTTTCAAAAAATTCAATCTCGATCGTATCCCTTTCTAAGTCCAATAATTCTTGTCCCCAATATCCTTCTGCATAGGAAAACTCCAATCCTGAAATTCCAACTCCATGAGTATTTGGAAATACAATTCGCTCTCCATCACTCTCTCGGTATGCTTCGTAAGTAATGGTTAATTGATCACTATCTGTCGCTAAATCATATCCAGCTAAAGGATAAAAAGGAAATATTGGCCATATCGCATCAGGAGTACCTACCGAATCAAGTAACCTATTTATCTCAAATATTTGCCCATTCTTAGTCAATTCAGGTATTCGTAAAGTGACATCTACTTTTTCTGCAAAAGGATTATCAAACCCAACAGCTAGGTTACCTGCTTTGATTTTTGTTAGAGTTATATCTAATGTTCCTGGTAAATCAAAATCAAACAAGGTTACAGAATCTATTAATTCAATCGGAAGTCCTGGAATAAAATCAAACAATTCATTCCCAGTTCGTTTTGTCACATTCCCTCGATAATTAAGGGTAACGATACCATTCGGTCCTATCGTGATCGAAGTTTCATCATTGATGCCATCCAAAAGTTTAGTCAAATTTGTGGTGCTGTAAAAAAGAGGAACAGCAATTTCCCTTTTGGAATCTATTGGATCATCAAACCCACCTTTACAACTAATCATTAATGATAAACTCAATAAAAGAGAAAGTTGAAGTAAAATATTTTTCATGAATTATTTTTTTTACAAAAATCGAAAAAAAAATGTGAACTGAATGTAAACCATTGGGCTAATTCAATTTTTGGGAAAAGATTAAAGAAGATTAAAAGTTAGGTTAAAGATAGGATAGTTAGGGAAAGTCTTCTTTGATAATAAATCGAATTTTGATCAAAAAAGCTGCTTGTCAAACGATAATTTATCTCTCTCTATTATATTTCCATTGTTTAGTTTTTTTATAAAAAATACAATAGAAAGAAAATTCTAAAATGAAACTAACTTATAGTTTCATTCACGCAAATTTAGTAAGAAAGGTTGGGATTTATTAAATGATTGATCAAAAAATCGGTTGATTAGGAAATTAATTTTTCACAAAAAAATTACCAAATCAACCGATTTTGTACTCTACTCTTGGTTCAATTAATCCAATTTCGTTACCTCTGTCAACTTTGGAATTCTGACAGACTTAAAGCCTTTTTCAATCAAGAGTTTCTTAAATTTCTTTTGCTTTTTAGGTTCACCGTGAACTAAGAAGAGTTTTTTCAATTTCTTCTGATTTCCCAAAAATTCAACTATTTCACCTCGATCTGCATGGGCTGAAAAGGAATCCATAATTTCAATATCCATATTGACAATTTTCCATTCGCCAAACATTTTTACTTTTTCAACTCCCTGTCTTAATATCCCTCCCAAAGTATTTGGGGAACAATATCCTACGATCAACAAAGTATTTTTCTCTTGATCTATATTATTAAAAATATGGTGTCGAATTCTTCCTGCCGTCATCATTCCTGATGCGCTAATGATAATACAAGGTTCGTTGGAATCATTTAAAGATTTCGACACCGCTACTTCTCGTACATAAGTCAAGCGATTAAAACCAAAAGGATTATCATCTATCAATAAATATTCATTCAAATTATTATCGTAACATTCTGGATGAGATCCAAAAACTTGCGTAGCATTCACCGCCAAAGGACTATCAACATAAACTGGAATTTTTGGTAAATATCCTGCTGTTTCCATTTGGTCGAGCATATAAACTATCTCTTGTGTTCGTCCTACACTAAATGCTGGAATGATTAATTTTCCTTTTTTCTCAACACATGTTTTTTTGATAATGGCTAACAAGCGATCTTCTTCAGCAGGTTTTGCTGCATGATCTTTATTCCCATAAGTTGATTCACAAATCATATAATCCACCTCAGGCATTGGAATCGGGTCTCTCAAAATCGGTCGATCAGGTCGTCCAATATCTCCTGTAAATCCAATCATGGTTTCTTTTCCATCAACATTTACTCTGATGGTTACACTCGCACTCCCCAAAATATGTCCTGCATCTCGAAATAATATTTCCACATTACTATTCACTCTGTGCCAACGATTATATCCCAATCCTACAAACAAATCCATCGCTGGCGGCACATCTTCACTTGTGTAAAGCGGTGTTTTGAGTGTTAATGCTTTTTTTAATTTTCTCTTCTTTTTTTGTTTTCGAGTCATTCGCTTATTATGATATTCAGCATCTCGTTCTTGGATCTTTGCACTATCTAACAACATGATTGCACAAAGACTTCGAGTGGCATGTGTACACAAGATGTCTCCTTGAAACCCATCGTGAACTAACTTTGGAATACGCCCGCAATGATCAATATGAGCATGTGACAATATCATTAAATCAATTTCACTTGGCTCAAAATACCAAGAAGAATTAAAATCATCCATTTCTGAATCATTACCTTGATATAATCCACAATCCAATAAAATTTTATATCCATTATCTAGTGTGACGAGGTGAGCACTTCCTGTAACATGTCCAGCTGCTCCGCAAAATTTAATATCCATGTATGTTTAAGTTTATTTTGAAGGTGTTTTAAAATGTGTGGAAAGATAATAATTTTGATTTGAAATCTTGAATTTGATTTTTTTTGTAGGCATTTGATTTTATAAACCAAAAGCTAAATACTTCCCCTCCATTATTTATCTTTGTCAAAAAAAAACTCCATGAAAAAAATAAATCGTAAAGCAATTCTCGGCATACTTTTAGGGATATTTATCGTCATGCAATTTTGGCGAATTGACAAAACTAATCCGCCCGTTGATAAGAAACTAGACTTTATCGAAATCACCAAACCCTCTAAAGAAATTGCAACAATGCTCAAAGATGCTTGTTATGATTGTCATTCCCACGAAGTGAAATATCCTTGGTACACCAATGTTGCACCTGTTTCTTGGTGGGTAAAAGATCATATCAATCACGGAATAGACGAAATGAATTTTTCAGAATGGGGAAATTATAAACCAAAAAAAGCCAACCATAAATTGGAAGAATCTTACGAAAAAGTAGAAAAGAAAGAAATGCCGCTGACTCCATATTTGATTGCACATTCATCGGCAAGATTAACCGAAGAACAAAGGGCAGAATTGGTCGCTTTTTTCAAATCTAAAATGACGGAAGAGTTACCCTTCTAATCCTTTAAAAATCCCTACCTTTAAGTAATCCAAACAAAACGCATCCACTAGCTAAATTTTAAAATCCCTATATCTATTCAAAACACATTTCAATTTTATGTTTTGAGTACAAAAAAAAGAGAATACATGCGAATAGCATTGGTGATATTTTTATTTTTTATGGCAACTTTCCCCGTCCTATCACAAACTAGTCAAGCAAAAACTTGGTTGGAAGAAGGACGTGTTTTGTCACAAAAAAGAGAATATAAAGACGCTATCAAGATAACCACAAAAGCTGCCAATCGATATAGATATAATGGACAACAAACTCAACGCATCAAAGCATTAATCGAAGTAACTGAAATTCTCTTCCTCGCTGACGAAAATTACGAAGCTAAAAAATTAGCAGGTACCATCCTCCAATTAACTTCTCGAAAAGATACCCTTGCCGCAAGTGCTTTTCACCTTTTGGGAAAAGTGGAATTCAATGATGCTCACTTCAAAGAAGCACTCAATTATTTTGAAAAAGCATTGGCCATTCAAAAAGAAAAATTACCTGAAAATCATCCTGACATTGCCCAATCATTGCAAGCCATCGGCATCACTCAAAGTCAGTTGGGACAGATTGATTTGGCTTTTGAAAATATTCATACGGCACTTAATATCAACAATATAGCATTCGGAGAAGAGCATCCGGCAACAGCTGAAACATTAGGTAATTTAGGAACTATTTATTCCATTCAAGGGGAAGATGATCGAGCTACTGAAACCATTCAAAAAGCCATTGACATTTTTAAAAAAGAAAATAGCGAGGAACAAAATATTGTTGTGGAACTTTATTTTCAATTGGGAAAGGCATTTGTCAACAAAGGCAATTATGATTTAGGTTTGATGAATACCCAAAGAGGTTTGACGATTCTCGAAGGACTCAAAGGAATTGAACATCCTTCCCGTGCTCCTTTTTTAAATAATATTGGAAAAATAAAAACCCAAAGTGGTAACTACTCGCAAGCTTTGGATTTTTATCACCAAGCTTTGGATTTAGTGGAATTTCACAAAGGAGCTTTGCATCCTGATTTGGCAGAAAGTAATAATAATATTGCTGCAGTCTTTCGAGCTCATGGCGAGTTAGATTCAGCTTTGGTTTATTACAAAAAAGCATTAAAAATTAATGAAAAAGTATTTGATGAGTCGCATCCAAATGTAGCAGAAAGTTGGGGAAACATTGGTGATGTTTATTTTGAATTAAAGATGTATGACCAAGCATTAGCCTTCTATAACAATGCTTTTACAAAATACCAGGACACCTATCAAAGTGGACATATGGCATTGGCCAAAGTGGAACAACAAATAGGAAAAACATATTTGAAAAAAGGTGGACTAAAGATAGCTTTAGAACATTTCCAAAATTCACTCAATGCTAATGTTCCTTTTCAATATGAAAATTTTGACATTTCAAAAAATCCTCCAGAGGAAAAAGCTTTAGATAAAAATCTTTTTCTTTCTACTCTTACACTCAAGGCTCAAACACAAACTAAACTCTTCTTAACCAATAAAAAAATCATTCATCTTGAGTTGGCTTACCAAAATTTTGCACTCTGTGATCAATTAATTGATGAAATCCGAAGATCATTTATTGAGTATAATGATCAATTAATTTTTAATCGAATTGCCTCTCAAGTTTACGAGGAAGCCATTTATAATTGTTTGGTTTTAAAGAATCAAACCGATGAACAAAAATATGGGGAACAAGCATTTTACTTTTCCGAAAAAAGTAAATCAAATGCTTTATTGCAATCATTCTCAAATGACAAAGCTTTGGTCTTTGCAGATTTACCTGACTCTCTTGAAGCACAAGAAGTCAGTTTGAAAATTTCAATTTCTGTTATTCAAAAACAATTGACTGATGCCTTGCAAGCGAAAGATAGCCTACAAACTATCGTCGCTCAAGAACGATTACTCGAAGCCAAAGGAACTTATAATCAATTTGTTTTACAATTAGAAAATGACTACCCTCACTATTATCAACTCAAATACGACAACTCTGTTACGACTCTTGAAGAAGTACAAAATGATCTTAAAACAGGGACAACTTTAATTGAATTTTTCGCTGGAGAAAAACAATTATTCGTTTTCACCATCAATTCAAATGACGTTCACATTGACCACATCACCAAACCTAAAGACTACAATAAATCTATTTTTTCTTTTCGAAAATCAATTACAGATATTGGCTATATCACTCATCGTGATTCCATTGAGCATGCTTGGAAAACTTATACGAAACATGCTCATGACTTTTATGAACTTTTGTTAAAAGAGCCTTTAAGCCATTTCCCCCAAAGAGCTTTCCAAAAATTAATCATTATTCCTGATGGTATGTTGGGTTATATTCCGTTTGAAATTTTGATCAAAGAAAAACCAAATACAGAACAAATCAATTATGCTTCACTTGATTATCTGTTGCATCAATATTCAATCAGTTATGCATTCTCAAGTACCATGTTGGTTCAACAAAAAGGATCTCCAATTTTGACAAGAAAATTAAAATATGGAGGTTTTGCACCTGTTTATAGTTCAGGTAAAATATCAGATGCTAGTTCTCCCACGAGTTATCAATATTTCAAAAGTGGTAGATATATTGACTTACCCGCTTCAAGAAAAGGGGTAGAATATATTGCCAACTTATTGGATGGAAGTGCCTTCATCGGCGAGCAAGCAACGGAAGCTATTTTTAAAGATACTTCGAATTACTTTGACATTTTACATCTAGCCATGCACGGAATTTATGATGATAAAAATCCATTGAACTCACATCTTGCCTTCACTCAATTGGAAGATCCAAATGAAGATAATCACCTATCTGCTACTGAGTTATACAATATGGATATGCATACGGAATTGGTTTTCATCGGAGCCTGTAATTCTGGTTATGGAAAAATAAATAGAGGTGAAGGGATCATGAGTTTGTCTCGAGCATTTGCTTATGCAGGTTGTCCAAGTATTATTATGAGTTTGTGGAGTGTGCCTGATGATGAGACTGCTACGATCACCAATAGTTTTTTCAAACAGCTTAAGAATGGAACAACCAAGGACATCGCTCTGCGAAAAGCAAAACTAAAATACTTGACTGATTCCAATGTTCCACCTGATCGACATCATCCACTTTTCTGGGCTGGATTTGTACCGATTGGAGATATGGCTCCACTTTATGCACCTTCTACATTATCAAAAAATTGGACATTATTTGCCGCTCTCGGAATGTTTATGTTAACCCTTTTTCTCGGGAGGTTAGGTTGGAAAAGGTTGGTGAAGAAGGAAGTGTAACTTAGCTTTGCGACCTCCGAGGGAAGAAACAGTGGCAGGGCAAGAGTTCGTAAAGTGTATTTTTTGAAAAATAAAATTGTAAATCAAATTACTTAGAAATTGATTTATTACTAAAACCGCTTTACGAACTCTTGCATTGCTCAAAAATCTTCCCGCTGAGAATCGAAAGCTAGACAAAAGAAATGACCGAACAACTAACGTTATTCGGTCATTAATGTATGTAAAGCATAAAACGAAAATCAACTTTTGCCTCAAATAAATGAGGTCTTTTGAACTGTTTAGATTTTATTCAGTAAGGCAGTAGCTTCTGCTTTTTTCCAATTAGTAGCATTTTCATTGATTACTAATTGAAGCAAAGTTTTAGCTTCTTTTATCTTTCCTTGCTTTAAGTAAGCCAAAGCCATAAACCAATTTGCTTTTGGAGCAAAAAGAGCAGATGAATTTAATTCTTTACTAGTCGCAAGGTGATTAATTGCTTTTTCATAATTTGGAACATCTTCGTAGAGGTAACTTAATCCTAAGTAAAAATGCTTCTCATCCAATTTCTCTGAATTTTTATCCATTGAACTTTCGATAGCTGCAACAGCTACTGAAAATTGTCCATCTCGGTAAGCACTTATTGCATTCTCCCAATTTGTATCTGTCACTACACCTACTCCTTGACTCTTTAATACAGTTGGTTCCTCATATATTTCCATCAATTCATTCTCAGCTAAAGTACCAGCATCTGGAGTTGAAAACATCAACCAAGCCAAAGACAATCCTATTCCTAAGATGAAAACAGCTGCAATGCTTCGGATCCAACCAATAGATCTTCGTGGAGCTAATGTTCGAACAGGTGTTTCTTTGACAACATTTCCTTGTTCGTTCAATAAGTTTTGCCAACGCATTTTTTGCTTGACATTAAAATCGGCATTGATAGTTACCGCAACTTGAACCTCCTCTGCAAAATCTGTATCAGACTTTTGGAGTTGTTCGAATTTAGAGCGCTCGTTTGCGCTTAATTCTTCGTTCAAATATTTTTCAATTAAATCTAAATTTTTCATAGTGTAAATGTAATATTTCTTCTCAATAGAGCTAAATTTAAAAATTAGTTAAAGTTAGTTTTTAAGACTTCTTTTAAGCATTTTCTTGTTTTTACTTTAAAAAACGAAAATGTTGAGTAGCTTAAAATACTATATTATAACCTTGATTCATTCGGAATAAGAACATTATTAAAACTATGAGAAAACTGAGGGTAATTGTTTTATAATATATCTGTGTTCCGACTATTTAATCTTGATAATAAAAAAGGTGAACCTTCTCTTTAAAGTTTTTAATTTTTAAAATCTAGAACTTGATTCATCTTTATTTCTTAAAGTCTTCTATTTTCAATAAAAACAAAATATAATTTTTATCATGCGAAAATTTCCTATATTTCTATGCCTTTTAGTGTTTTTTGCCTGCAATACTTCTAACTCGTCTAATCCAAATAAGATTCAAGAGAAAGATAATTTTCCAAAAGTAAATATTGCTAAAAATCTTAAATCACTCAATATTTCACTTCCTACGTTAAATAAACCTTTAGCCAATTATGTCCACACAGTTCGAACAGGCAACTTGGTTTTTACTGCGGGGAAAGGTTCTGCCAATCTCGACGGAAGTTTGTACACTGGCAAATTGGGTGATGATTTGACTATCGAACAAGGGCAGGAAGCAGCTCGACTTGCAGGTATTCGATTATTGGCCGCTCTCCAAGCAGAGCTGGGTGATTTGAACAAAGTGAAACGAATTGTCAAAGTTTTAGGGATGGTCAATGCGACTCCCGATTTCACAGAACATTCTCAAGTGATCAATGGATTTTCAGATTTAATGGTAGCTGTTTTTGGAGAAAGAGGAAAACATGCAAGGTCAGCTGTTGGAATGAGTTCTTTACCTAAAAATTTAGCGGTGGAAATTGAGATGATTGTTGAGGTTTATGATTAGAAATCAACCTAATTATTACTCACAAGGTGACTTGAAGTCGAATGTCATTAACTTAAGAATCTTGTGGAGAAAATGCCGAGGATTAAATCCTCTCTTCTCTTATTGATATTGGAAAGTAGTGGATTTAATCCTCTGTTGATTTACATTATTCCGTTTCTTAAATTGACGACATTCGACTTCAAGTCACCTTGTGAGTAGATAGGAATTAACTATCTTTGATCTATACTTTTTATCAAAAACAGCATTCAATGAGACAATCAATTACGCTATTTCTTTTATTCCTTTTTTCTTTAACAATACATTCACAAACTCCTGCTAAACCTGAAAAACTAGGTTTAGTGCTGAGTGGTGGTGGTGCAAAAGGATTAGCTCATATTGGCGTTCTTAAAGTTTTGGAAGAAGAAGGGATAGAACCCCAATTCATCACAGGCACGAGTATGGGAAGTATTATCGGAGGACTTTATGCTATCGGATATACTGCCGCAGATTTGGAAAAAGTAGCTCACGATGTTCCTTGGTTAGAATATTTTGATGATGAGGTTTCGAGAAATTCACAGCCTATCGAGGCGAAAGAAGCAAGTGAACGTTATCAATTTTCTTTCCCTATTGTAGGTGGCAAAATTCAATTCCCCAAAGGATTTATTCAAGGGGCAAAAATGTCCATGCTACTTTCTCAACTTACTCTACCTGTTCATCAAACCGAAAATTTTGATGATTTTTTTATTCCCTTTAGATGCGTAGCAACTGATTTAGTAACTGGAGAAGGATACATTTTTGACAAAGGATTTTTGCCTGATGCTATGTGTTCGAGTTCCTGTATTCCTACTGTTTTTGAACCAAGAGTCATAGGAGATCAAACATTGATAGATGGAATGTTCGTTCGAAATTTACCTGTTCAAGATTGCATCGATATGGGTGCTACCAAAACCATCGCTATTGATGTAGGAGCACCGTTATCCACCTTGGATGAATTAACTTCTTTCGTAGGAGTTTTGGGACAGACCACTTCATTTGGAATGGTAAAATCAACGGAAGAGCAACAAAAAAAAGCAGATGTACTCATTATGCCTAGACTTAAAAATATGGGCTCTTTAGATTTTAGTAATGTCGATACTTTAATTGCAAGAGGTGAACAGGCTGCTCGAAGTATGCTTCCTCAAATTAGAGCATTGAAAAAAGAATTGAATCTTCAAAATCAATCTCCATCCAAACGAGCTCGCAATTTCTCCATTCCAACTGAAGTGAATATTACTTCGATCGATTTTGAAGGCGGAGAAAAATCTAATTTCCGAACACTTCGTAGATTGATAAAAATTAAACCTCCTCAAGTTTTAACCCAAAAAGAATTAATCGAAAAACTAACTGGAGTTTATGCTAGCGGTTTTTTTACTTATGTTGATTATCGATTACTTCCTGAAGATGGTGGTTATAAATTATTGGTTAGGACGAGAGAAAGTAGCAATGTGTATTTAAAATTTGGAGGGTTTTATGATACCAATGTGAACGCTGCAATTCTAATCAATGCCTCCTTCAAAAATCTATTATTAAAAGGGTCTAATCTTTCGGTTGATTTGCGAATTTCTGAAACACCGGGAGTTTTTTTCGACTATTTAATTCATACTAATTCTCGCCCAAATGTTGGTCTCCGAATAGATGGAAAATGGAATTTCTACCCGGGTGATTATTATGAAAATAATAATTTGGCAGATGGATTTATCATGCAGCATGCTAAGGATCAAATTGGTTTGTACTCTGGTATCAGTACACATTCCTCTATTTGGTTAGGTTGGGGAACGGAGATTTTTGTGCAAAAACAAGTTTTTTCTCTTGACCAATTTGAAGCAGTTAATTTGACCCAACACTATTTATTTGCAAAATATTCACGAGATAAATTAAATCGAAAATACTTCCCGAACTCTGGTTATAAAATTGATCTGAATGGAAAATATGTCCTCGGTGGGAAGCTTCGAAATCGAGTGGAAGAAGTCCTAGACCAATCTACTTCAGAAAATTATTATGCTCAATTAGAATACAGACAGATTTTTCACTTAGGCAAAAAAGCTTCTTTGCATTGGTTCAATCAAGCAGGTTTTTCACGATTAAGACAAAGCAATTATATCAATCTTTTTTATTTGGGAAATACCATTGCAACACAAGATCGTTTTATTGATGTTGTCGGATTTGACTACATGGATCAGTTGGCCAATCAATATGCCTTCTCTGGTTTGAAATTACAATGGGAGCCATCTTTGGGATATTTTGTTTCATTACTCGCTAGCTATGGTGCTTTTGAGTTAAAATCATTTGATCTCGTGCAAGAAGGACAAGTGCTGACCAAGCCTGGGCAGAAAGAAAATATGGCTGGCGTTGGAGTTGAATTTGGAATGTTAGTACGACAATTTGGTCCACTCTCCCTCACGACTGAGTACGACTTTTTCAATAATCGATTTAATACTAATTTGAAGTTAGGCTATGCGTTCTAATTTTTTTTCGCCCCTGAGGATGTTTTTTATGACTTTTGTGATTCCATCTTTTAGATTTATAAGTTTATTTTTTTGGCGAAAATCATATCATTCATAATCATCAATTCAATCAACGGCAAAAAAAAGTCAAAAACACTTGCAAAAGAAAAACAAACTAACTAACTTTGTAATTCAAAGTACTTTTAACGATCAACAAATTGACATATGGTAATGGATAAAAGAAACGAACAACTCGAACACCTCAGCGAAATCAGATCTCTGATGGAACGATCTTCTCGATTTATTTCATTGAGTGGATTGTCAGGAGTTGCTGCAGGTATTTTTGCATTGATTGGTGCAGCAGCAGTTTATGTTTATTTTGATATTTCTCCATTTGATGAACATTTGGTTTACTATGCAGATGTTGTTGCAGCTGAAAAAAGATGGGGAATAGATTACCTCACCTTTTTCTTTTTAGATGCGGCGTTGGTTTTTATATTTGCAGTCGCTGGAGGTATTTTTTTTACCACACGGAAAGCAAAACAAAAAGGACAAAAAATTTGGGATAAATTAACTCAAAAACTTTTACTCAATTTATTAATTCCATTAGTTACTGGAGGTATTTTCTGCTTAGCTTTGATGAAGCATGGAGAGTTCGGATTAGTTGCACCTGCTACGTTAGTATTCTATGGATTAGCTTTAGTGAATGGAGGCAAATATACTTTGAGTGATATTCATTATTTAGGGTTATCAGAAATTGCATTGGGCTTGATTGCCTTGTTTAATATCGGTTATGGTTTAGAATTTTGGGCACTTGGATTTGGCGTTCTACATATTATTTATGGTACAATTATGTATTTTAAATATGAGAAATAAAAAAACGGTAAAGAATCATCCATCTAAAAAATGTAAAATTCTAAAAGACGCGTAAGAAAATATTTATGAAAGAAATCATTACCAAACTCAATAAAAAGTTTGACAATAAAACTCGACTGGGCATCATGTCTTTGTTGATGGTCAATGAGTGGGTAGAATTCAAAACATTTAAAGAAATGTTGGGTGTGAGTGATGGTAATCTCGCAAGTCATATTAAAACCTTGGAGGCTGAAAAATACCTGCAAGTGAAAAAGCAATTTGTAGGTAAAAAACCACAAACTTCTTATGCGGTAACTAAGGTCGGGAAGAAAGCTTTTAATGACCACTTGGATGCCTTAGAAGCATTATTGAGACGGAGGTGACAATAAATTTTGCCTTTTTTTTTTTTTTTTTACTTTGAAAAACAAAGTACTTTTAATTAAAACATAAAGTTATGAAAACTACATTAACCTTTAGAGAAAAATTGCTCATCAATTTGGTGGAGTGGACAAAACCATGGTATGGTCAATTTTTTCAAAAATCAAAAACACCTTGGAAGATTGGTCTGGAAAAATTAAAAACATTTCCGCCCAAAACTTTAGGAGGCGACCTAGCTCATTTTTTAGAAAATGAAGGATTGTCTTTGATGCCAAAATTCGAAAGTCACGATGTCTATCATGTTTTATTAAAATATAAGACTACCGTAGTCGATGAAGCTCGAATGCAATTTTTTCTCATGGGTAATCGAAAATATTCATTGTATATCATAGGTACTAACCTGATTGCGCTCATTTTTTATCCTGAACAAATTCGCTCATTTATCAAAGAATTTCAAAAGGGAAGAAAAGCTATTTCAATTGCCAAATGGAACTTTGAATTTTTATTAAATGAACCTACAAGGTCGTTGCGAAAAATGATCTTCCGACGACCTAACCAAAATATGCCTTTGACTTTCTAAATCCATTTTTAGAAAGCAAAGGACCAAGAATGTTGAACGTGCAGGAAATGTCGCTCTCTCCAGAAAGCTGGAGAGGCGGCGTTCTTTAACCCCCTGCCCCCTAAAGGGGAGTTAGATATTTCTTCAACTTTTAATGGGTGCTTTTAAAAAAAAAGTTCAATTTTTAGTTCGCCAAAAAAAATTAAAAAATATGAATACTTCTAAAATAGAAAATGCGAAACACTCTAACTCTCCTTTAGGGGACAGGCATTTTAAACGATCTCTATTCTTCCTATTGAGCTTAAGCACACTCTTTAATTTTTCCCTTTTTGCATTCCGCTTAGAATATCTAGATTTTGATTATTCCAAAATCCAAAGTGTTAGCGATCTCTGTTTTTATCGAGGGACACAGACATTTTTCTTTTTGAATTGGAATCTATTTCTGGCTTGGATTCCGTACTTGATTGCTTTGTCGCTTCCTTTTCTTCATCGAAAATTTAACTCCAAAATAATTATTGCAGGAGCATTGTTATGTTGGTTGTTATTTTTCCCAAATGCTCCTTATATCGTAACTGATTTTTTGCATTTGAAAAAAAGAATGGGGATTCCGCTCTGGTATGATTTAATGTTATTTATGTCTTTTGCCTGGACAGGCTTAATTCTAGGTTATGTTTCATTATTGGAAGTTCAAACTTTCCTACTCAACTTTTTCTCAAAAATGATAGTCAATATTGGAAGTATCGCTGCGCTTTTACTTTGTGGCTTTGGAATTTACTTAGGTCGATTTCAGCGATGGAATAGCTGGGATATTGTTACGCAACCATTTTCGCTTTTTGCAGATATTCTAAACATTTTAGCACAACCACATACACTTGGTTTGGCGATTGTTTTGTCTGCTTTTTTGTTGTTGGGATATTTTACCCTCAACACTTTAACGCAAAGTGAACGGTAATTTTTTTTAATTAAAAAATATAAAATCATGCTAAAACGATTCAGTCATTTTTTCTTTTCTACAAAAGTTTGGTTGACGAGCTCAATCATCACTCCGTTCTTTTTTCTATTATTCGATCCAATGCTTCCTCCCGTTTCGGAAATTTGGAAAGATCCAATTGAAATCATTTTTACCATGATAGTTTTTGGAGGCGGATTATCAATTCCTAATTGGATTTTATTAATCATCGCCACTTGGCAACTCAGCAGAAAAGGAAAAAGTGTTAGACAAATAAAAAATATATTATCGATCATTTCTATCAGTTTAACCTTGCTCCTATTTTATTTTTTGATTGTTTTTTCACAATTTCCAATCATGTGGTGGGCCGCTTTATTTTATGCTTTTACCGTTTCAGTTGGCATTCATTTTTATCATCTAAAAAATGTAGTCCCTGAAATTACTTGGATGGGAAATATTCTCGACGATCACGTTTTTTAAAAAAATTAATCCAGCTATCATGCAATCAAATTCTAATCATTTTAAATATACGAGTAACGTTTGGCTGACAAGTGCAATTTTGACACCTTGTATTTTTGGATTTTTCATGGCAATATTTAATAGAGGATCAATGGAATTACCAATGATTATTGGTTTAGCTATTCCCTTTGGAATATTATTTTCCATCCCAAATTATTTGATTTTCTTAATTGCTGTTTCGAAAGTCAATAATGCTCAATTTTCCAAAATGGAGAAAAAAGTAATCATCAATTTTATTGGCGTTGCTTTGACTTTTGCTTTATTTATGTTGATTTTTCATCATCCCAAAGGAGTTGAAGAAGAAGGAATCTACTTTGCGATTGGTTACAGCGCAACTTTGACTTTTGGCATTTGGTTTTTTAATCTTGAGCGACAAGTTTCTGGAGAGTTATTGGAGAAAAAACAGCTCCCAAAAATCAAAATGTTGGAGGATATTCTAGATGATGAAGTTTATTAATCAACCATAACCTAAAACCACCTTTATTCACTACTTCCATTTTAAAAAAAATTCATATTTTACACGCTCATTTAACGAACCTATAAAATATGGAAGTAGTCAACTCTCTTTTGATGGATGTGGAAGCATATGTGACTAATTTTATCACCGAGCAAGTTGATAAAAAATTTGCCTATCATAATATTCAGCATACGCATGATGTAGTTAATGCTACCAAGCAATTAAGTGCTGCACACAACCTACATTCGAAAGAGTTAGAACTACTTTTGATTGCCGCTTGGTTTCATGATATTGGCTATGATGAAGGCCCTCTTGGACATGAAGAACGAAGTTGTAATTACGCCAAAGCATTTCTAGAAAAATATGATTTTGAAGAAGCTGATATTAAACTTATTCAAAATTGTATCATGGCTACCAAAATGCCACAAAGTCCAAATACTTTATTTGAGAAAATTTTGTGTGACGCAGACATGAGCCACTTAGGCAAAAAAACCTATTGGGAACGATGTGGTAGAATTCGTCAAGAATTAACCTTGACCAAAAACACCACCATGTCAGAACCTGAGTGGATTGATTTTGAATTAAAGTTTATTGTCAATCATAAATATCATACTGCTTTAGCTAACCATCTTTTTGAAAAACGAAAACGAAAGCACATTCGTCAATTAAAAAAATTAAATGCGCGACTTCATCCAAAAGAAGTTATAAATGTAGAGAAGGTTGCTAAAAATGAAAAGAAAAAAAATAAAAGGAAACCTAAATCAATAAAAGGTACTGGCAAAAATGTAGAAGAAATTGCGATTCACAACATCGAAGAGATCAGTCAATTAAAGCTTGGTCGAGGAGTAGAAACCATGTACAGAACAGCTTATCGAACTCATGTCAACTTAAGTTCCATTGCAGACAACAAGGCTAATATCATGTTGAGTATCAATGCGATTATTATTTCGATTTCGATTTCCACCTTAGTTCCAAGTTTTGAGACTAATGAGAAATTACAAATTCCTACTATCGTTTTACTTGCCGTCTGCTTAGGTTCTATCATTTTTGCCACATTATCTACTCGTCCAAAAATTACAGAAGGAAAAGTAACTCGTGAAGATATTATCAAACGAAAAAGTAATCTTTTATTCTTTGGGAATTTTTATAATATGGATTTAAAAGATTTTGATTGGGGTATGATGGAAATGATCAAAGACTCTGATTTTTTGTATAGTACGATGACTCGTGATCTTTATTTTTTAGGAATAGTTTTGGCCAAAAAATATAAATACCTTCGATATTGTTATAGCATTTTCATGTATGGATTAATTATTTCCGTACTCGTTTTCGCAATTGCATTCCTTAGGTAAAAGTAAACCATGCCACCACCTTAAAGCCTGTTTAAATTTTTACTATCCTGAAAATTTAAACAGGCTCTTAAAAATGTATCCAAAAGGTATTTTATCAAAAATTGTTAAAGCAGAAGCCATTAACAATTTTTGTTCTACTTAATAGCTGTTTTTCTCTATTTTTCTCTACATTTGAATAGCGAAAGCTACCCCACTCCAAAGAAAATAAAATTGTATAGACTTAAATAGGTTTGCCTATTTTAAGTATTCTGTTTTTCTTCACCGTATTTAATTTATAAAACTTTTATCGTAGTAGTAATACTTCTGTACTACATCATTATGCTTTTGTTTATGGCAAGCTGAGCAAATGAAATTAATTATACATTCCGTATTAGTTGATCTGAGAATTCAAGATACTTTTGCCTATGTGTACTTAATCATATTCCTAAGCAGTCCTTAAAAACAATATCATGAATTTCACTATTTGGAAATAACAACACAAACCCTTTCATGAAAACACCTTCTGACGACATATTTCAGTTGATCCAATCAATAACAAAAAAAAAAAAAAGATATTTGAAAATCCATTTTTCTTCTGAGAAAAGTTTGGTAACCAAGCTTTTTAATATTCTCAATTCTATGAAAACATATAATGAGGACGAAGTTAAAAAGCATTTTAAAAAATCTAAATTGAGTAAAAACTTAAAGGTTTACAAAATCATGTTAAGTGAACTTTTACTCAAATCCCTCTCTTCCTTTCGATACAAAAAATCTATCAATAGCATTATAAGACAAAACTTAGAGGAAGTAGAAATCCTTGCTGAGAAAAAACTATATGCCCAATCAATCAAGAAACTTCAAAAGACAAAACAACTCTGCTACAAACATGAAGAATTCGATCAGCTGATTCCTATCATTAACCTAGAATACCAATTTAAAGATTTTTATGAAATCCCTATTTCTGATGCTGATGCTTTTAGTTTACTTGATGAAGTTATTCATACCAACAGTATTATTTCGGAGATCTTTGAATTGAAAAGATTAAACCATGAATTAAAATTAGATGCGAGAAAACTTACCTCAGAAAAAATTTCGACCAACAAAATAAAATCAATTGAGACTTCACTAAAAGAAAATCTCAAAACCAAAAAGTTGTTAAAGAAGAAATATTATTCTATTACTGGATTAGCACATATTTATCATAGTAAAAAAGATCCAAAGAAAGAATTAGAATTTAGAATAATGGCGGTTGATTTTTTCCAAACCAATCCACATTTCATAGAAAGTAATCCACATAAATACTGGAATGTTTACTTCAATCTTGCGATCTGTTATTTACGAAATGATGATTATATTAATTTTGATAAAACGATTGAACCACTTAAATCATATACTAAAAAATGCCCTTCTTTTATCCGTAAAAGAATATTGATTTCTGTTATAGAATTAGCTCGCCATAGAAAGCAAAAAAATTTTACAACAATTATTAATGAAATAGAACCCGAAGTTTTAAAGCTGATAGAATTGTATGGAATTGGGAAAGAAGAGAGTATTATTTTTTCATCGATTTCCTTGATGATGACTTATCTTTCTCTTGAAGATCATTCGAAAGTTCAATTTTATTTGAGACGGCTATTTAAATATCCTATAAAAAGTGATACGCTTAATTATTTCTTTGAAATCGTCAATATGATTAGTCATTATGAGACTGGCGACTTTGATACTTTACAAAATCTACTCATTTCTAAAAAGAGAAAAATTAAACGAAATCCATCTTATGGAACACCTTTCTACAAAGAAATCTTAAAGTTCTTTTCCCAAATTTTAGATCCTAAAAATAATGTAAAAAAATGCGTCAAACAGCTTCGAGGCAAAGTCAAGATTTACCCAGAAGATAACTTCGTAGATCTAATTCAATATTTTCTTTTTGATGATTGGATGAAAGCTCTGCTTGACAATAAAACTTACGGTGGATATATTAATCAGTAGGCAGTTTTCAGTAAGTTAACTACTTACTGAAAACTGCTCTGCCCCCTCTCCTACTCGATCAGCAATCCATTCTCCATCTTCGCAAAGTGGTTCCATTTCTTTTTTGATAAAATCAAAAACATCGTCTTTGATTTCATCTGGAAAAAGCAAATGAATATTGGGTCCAGCATCCAAACTAAAGTAAAGTGGTTGATTCGTTGCTGCTCGATAAGCTCTGATTTTTTCAATCATCACCAAGGTATTTGGGCGAATCAAAATGTAGGATGGCTCGGAAGTCATCATGAGGGCATGAAGTGTTAGCGCTTCATTCTCGGTAATTTCTCCAAAGGTTTTTAGGTCACCTTCCTCTAATGCTTTTAATAATTTTGCAAATCTCTCATTGGCTTGATCATAGCGATTTTGGGCAAAAATATTTCCTTCCATCAATCCATGTCCTGCTCGACTACTCACACTTTTTTCTTTTCGATCAGCAATCAAAATAGTATCATGAAAAGTTTTAAACACAGGATGCACTCGATCACCCCAAGGAATCGCAAACAAGTTGGAAGACCCATTAGCCGCTTCTGACTCTCCCCAAATTGCTAAATGTGGATACACCGAACGACTCGCACTTCCTGATCCAAGTCGAGCGATAAATGATGATTTTTGTAAAAATTCTTCTTCACTTTCAAGGGTTCCAAAAAATTCCTTTTCTAACGAACAAAGGCAAGTTGCCAAAGCACTCATTGCAGAAGCTGAAGAAGCAATTCCAGTTGAGTGTGGAAATGAATTATAGGAATGAACTGTCAAATGTATTTGAGTCAAAAATGGAAATACATCGATGATGCTTTCCAAAAATTTCAGCATTTTACTTCGAAATGCCTCGTTCTCTTTTTTCTCAAAAAAGAAATCTAATTCAATATTTTGACTATCGGAATCCTTTGGTCGATATTCCAAAATTGTTTCTGTAAAAGCATTGTTAAGTGTAAAACTAATGGATGGATTCCGAGGGAGTTGTCTTCCATATTTTCCCCAATATTTTACTAAAGCTAAATTGGATGGACTGCGCCAAGCAATGCGTCCAGAAGTGATATTTTCTTTTTCTAAAATTAATTTTGGGTTGACGTAGTCGGTCATATTCGTGATTTATTATTTGAATCAAAACTTAGTACTTCCATGTCTTAAAAAGCTGGAAGTGCTGAAATTAGAGAACAAAAGTAATTCAATTTCATGGAAAAAATAAACGCCACACTTGCGCAAGTGTGGCGTTTATTTTTTAACAAAAAACTTAAATAACTGTTTAATAATTTTTATAAGAAATATCAAAATCGTTAATCACAATATCCAAAATCGGATCGTCTCCTTCGTGATATCCTTCCTTCAAATCATAGTTGAAAAATTTCCCCATCTGATGCCAATAGCCTGCTGTCCAACCACCTTTCATATCTTTCATCAATGTATAAAAAGGTGTATCTAATTCTTTTTCAATCATTTTGATTAAAATCTTTCCTTGCGTTTTAGTCAAATTTTTCAAAGGAGTTTTAAACTCTTTTTTTAGTTGCTTGTATTTTCGTTTGACAAATTTTTTCCGCTTCCGCTTGCTCATCGTTTCTGTCGAATCTTCGATTTCTTTAAAAATCTTAATTGCTTTTTGAGCATAAGGAAAAACTTTGGAAGCGTAATATCTATACTTTCGATAAGTTCGGTAATCCTCTCTATTTTTAAATTCTTTGGGTGAGGATATGGAAATATCATCCAGATCCGCCATGATTATAGTATCCGTTCCTTGGATAATTGCATCGAAGACATATCCGTTGATCGTCACTTTTTCAGTCTTCTCCTCATCCATTTGTGCTTGCGCTTGCAAACTTACTATGGAAAATGTCAAAAGTATTAATGTAATTCGTTTCATATTTCTAATTAATATTTTCTTTCAATTTAAGCTATTTTTCAAAAACATATTCAGCTAAATCGTCTTTATTTAAACGAATGAAAAGTAACAAAGTATCGTTTTGGGGTTAATTTTAATTAATATTTAACGTGACCTATTCCTTAAAATGAATAGAGATATTCGTATTCCTTATAAATTAGAAGAAGCAAAACCACCCAAAGTATCAACCATAAAAAATCTTTGACTCTATTGGTAAGCAGTATATACAAACCTATAAATATGGGAGAAAATAAAGCAGGAAATAAAACATCTTCTAGGTCTAAAGGTAAATCCCAATAAAATATTTTCATAGCTGAACCAATCATTAATAAAAAATAAAATAGAAAAACAGCCGATACAAACCCTCCTGCAATGCTATAAACTAACCTCAATAAATGATCCACCATTTTTATCTCTTCATCAGGAGTATTGGATTTATACCATTTTTTATAATAATAAAAACTAACGAATAAGAGAGTAATAAAAATCATGAGGACAATCCAATGTGCTCGAATTACTTGCTTTTTTGTGGCTACGTTTTTATTTAAGACCTCACCATCACTTAAAAACTCTTTGGTTTTGGCAAGTTCTCCATCTATATATATTTCTTCCTTAATCTTCACTCCTAGCGAATCAAAAAATTCCCATGTCCCCTTTTCAATTCCCGCTTCATACATTCCATTAATTTTTACTGTTTTTGAATTCCAAAATTGAGTGTATTTTCCATCCAACAAGGAATTTTTAAAACTAAGTAATTCTTCCTTTCCAAATTGATTAGTGCTAATTTGAAAAGGAGAATCAATGATTCTTTTGGAAATTGGAAAAAATTTAAACTTAGGTATTTTCCATCCTTGAAGGTTTTCGACATATGGGAATTCAGGATATTCAGCAAGCTTTTCAAATTTATCATTTGAAATACCTTTAAGGTAATCTTGCTTTAGCTGCTTTATTCTATCTAAAAAACGAACCTTGCCTGCATTGCTTTTCATATGAACATATTCATCATAATAATCCTCAGTCATTTTTTTCACTAGCAAAATACTGTCACCTATTGATTCTATTCGATACTGTTGATTCATATAAGAATTCTGATGAAAAAATAATTTGTCTTTATATTTATATCTCATCCAGTCTGTAGAATCTTTTTCAAAGTCTCCCATACTTAATTCCTTTTCGAAAACAGCTGATGAATCAACCTCGCATTTAAATACAAATATTTGAGGATTAGGATATTCATATAGTACAGGCTCTATTGCGGAGGTTGAACAAAAAATGAAAAATGAAACTAGAGTCGTCAAAACAGGCGACACTCGCAATCTTGCAACGCTATCACTTTTACAAAAAACAATAGCAAAAGGCAAAACCAACAAAGCCATCAAATCTGAATAATCAATAACTCGATCAATAGAATAAAAAACGATTTCATTCCAGTATTCAATCAATGGTTGTGACAAGGGAGATTTCCACCAAGTAAAAATAATGGCCGTCGCCCACACTATCGTATTTCTTTTTTTTGGAAAAAAGGCCATCCAAAAAACAGCAAAAACAAAGAGTCCTGCAAAGTCCGATAACTTCCCAGTCAACCAACTGGGGGAATTATATTTTAAAATAAAATCATTGACCAAAACTAGCAGCAAAGAAAAAATAAAAATTTTGGATTGCAGTAAATCTAATCGCATCTGGATGGCTTTTACTTCTAAGATGAGAATTTATTGAAGTATGACGTATCGTTTTTTTATTAAAAAAGGCATTTTAGAACTTAATCCAAAATGCCTCTTCTAATCATCACAGTTTATTTTTTAAAACTATTTTTGATTCTCGTATTTCGTTTTAAATTTTTGGTACAAATCTTTTTGCTTTGTACTCAAACTGATTTCTCTCCCTTGAATAAAAGCAGTCTCCACCTGATTCGTTCGCATATCCAATGCATCTCCTGAACTAATAAAAAGCGTCGCATCTTTTCCCACTTCTAGCGAACCAGCAGTTTTGTCGATACCCAAAATTTTCGCAGTATTCAAAGTCAATCCAGCAACGGCATCTTCTTTTTTCAAACCAAAACCAACTGCATGACCAGCTTGGAAAGGAAGGTTTCGAGATTGTGCTACTTCATTCATTTGAAAGCACCAAAGTACTCCAGCTTCTTGCAACATTCGAGGCGTTTTAAATGGCTGGTCAATATCTGAATCATCATGATCTGGCAAGTCATGTACTTTTGATAACATGACTGGTGTGTTATTTTTCTTCAAAAAATCAGCAACCATCCAAGATTCACTTCCTCCAACGATGACTGGTGTGATATTGAATTTTTTAAATAGTAAAACCGATTCCATGATTGATTTGGCAGCATTCGTTTTAACATATAAATTTTTGCTTCCATCAAACAATCCTCGCATTGCTTCGAATTTCAAATTTTTAGAAGTCAATTTTTTATTTTTTGCATAGGCATGCGCTTCTGTAAAATAATCTTCTAACTCTTGCAATTGTTTTTCGTAATCTTTGTTTTTCGTGATAGATCGAGTTCTCCAACTCCAACTAACCATTGAAGGATAAGACACATAAATTCCTTCGTCCATTTTATAAGCGGCATCTTCCCAGTTCCAAGCGTCCAATTGAACGACACTTGATTGACCATCTAATCGACCACCTTCTGGTTTGATTTGAGCCATCAACATTCCATTCGCACGAATCGTCGGAGTTACTTTAGAGTCTGTGCTATAAGCAATAATTGCCCGAATGTGTGGGTTCATATTTCCAATTTCGTCATCATCACGAGTGGCACGAACTGCTTCTACTTCGACCAATCCAAGAGAAGTATTGGGTGCAATAAATCCTGGGTAAGCATGCTTCCCATTGGCATCAATTACTTTCGCAAAAGAATTTCGATCTAAGCGAATTCCAGTTGCATCTTCGACTGCCAATAATTTTCCATTTTCAAAAGTGATTAAACTATTCGCAATCACTTTTCCATTTCCTACATGTGCGGTTGCTCCAAGGATGGCAATTTTTCCTTTTTGTGGTGGAGCGGGAGCAGGTTGAGCTGCTAAACTCCAAGCAATGCACATGAATAAAATTATATTAAATATTTTCATTTAAACTTAGTTGATTTTTAGTCGCAATTTTTTTTTTGAATCATCCAAAAATTACATCTAAAAAGGTTTTAAAATTTATTGGAAGTTTTCCAATACTTCAAATTCAAAAAAATTAGTCAATCATTTCATCTTCCGAATCATCACAATGATAGTGTCGAGATTTCTTTCCTCTAGCAGGACGAGTTTTTCCACCACCTTTTTTATCGGCTAACATTTTTTGAATTAAGCGATTTCTTTCTGCTGCGATTTCTTTTCGAATTTCTACATCTTGTTTTCGATCAAAAAGTTTTAGACCATCAACGAAAGTCATTTCGGCTCTTGCATAAACGGAAAGTGGATTATCATTCCATAAAACTAAATCCGCATCTTTTCCTTCTTTGATACTTCCTACTTTATGATCGATGTGCAATAATTTTGCAGGATTCAACGTGACAAATTTCCAAGCATCCTCTTCTGACACTCCTCCGTACATGACCGCTTTGGCAGCTTCTTGATTCAATCGTCGAGCCATTTCCGCATCATCAGAATTGATCGCAGTCGTCACCCCTTGCTCATGCATCAATGCTGCATTATAAGGTATCGCATCAACTACTTCATATTTGTATGCCCACCAATCAGAGAAAGTCGAACCACCTGCGCCATGTTTTGCCATTTTATCAGCTACTTTATAACCTTCCAAAATATGAGTAAAAGTGTTCACTTTAAAATCCATTTCATCTGCTACGTGCATCAACATATTGATTTCAGATTGCACATAAGAGTGGCAAGAGATATGTCTTTTTCCATCCAAAATTTCAACTACAGTTTCCAAATCCAAATCTCTTCGGAAGCCTGCTTCTTTTCGTTGGCTAGCTATTTTGTATTCTTTAGCTCGAGTAAAATAATCTCGGTAAACTTGCTCCACTCCCATTCGTGTATCCGGGAATCTATTGTTAGTACTTGAACGAGATTTTTTTACATTCTCCCCTAAAGCGAATTTTATAAAACCTGGTGCATCCTCAAATTTCATTTCTTCTGGAGCAAATCCCCA